>NZ_CP104854.1:1480000-2080000 GCF_050916235.1 Maridesulfovibrio sp. FT414 | reverse complement strand
CTTCAATGCATGGAGACAAAAAGGCGTCAGCTATGCAAAAATGGGCGACGAGAAAAAAGCCATTGAGCTATACGACAAAGCTATCGAGATAAACCCGAAAGACCACAAGGCATGGAGGCAAAAAGGCGTCTGCTATGCAATAATGGGCGACCGGGAAAAAGCCATTGAGCTATACGACAAAGCTCTCGAAATAAACCCGAAAGACTTTGATGCATGGAGAGACAAAGGCGTCAACTATGCAAAAATGGGCGACAAGAATAAAGCCCTCGAGCTATATGACAAAGCTATTGAGATAAACCCGAAAGACCACTATGCATGGAGAGAGAAAGGCTTAAGTCTCTATAGCTTAAAAAAATACCCTGAATCCATAGAATGCCTCAAAGAGGCATGCGAACTCGCTCCAAATAACTTCCAATACGCATCCGAACTTGAATATATAAAAACAAAATCAAGATCACCCAACAAGACAAAGAATAAAAAATCTGAACAGTCATCCACCACATGCCAGACCCCAAACAAAAACGCGGGACAACTAGCCGCATTCGTTGATGATGCCAGAAAAAAATTCAAAGACGATATTGACGAATTCAAAAATGACATGGGTAAAACCGAAACCCTGATCAACCAACACATTGAAGCACTCCCTCCAATTCGAAAGGATAAAAGCCTATTCTTCGTGCTACGCAAATGGAACTCATACACTCCCATTCTTTCGGGGATCAACGGCGACGATTCAGTAGGGGGCGGGTATTTCCTGTTTCACAAAGGAGAAGGGGTTGTCATTGACCCCGGATACAACTTCATCGACAATTTCCACCGTGCAGGTCTGCGCATTGCTGACATAAAACACATCGTTATTACCCATGCACACAACGATCACACAGTTGATTTTGAGTCCCTGCTTTCTCTTTTCTTCAAGTTCAATCAGAAAAGACCTGAAAATGATAAACATGATATAAATTTCTATCTGAACGTCAGTTCCATGAACAAGCTGAACAGTTTGCTGGACTTCAGAAGTAAACACCAAAAAGTACACCCGATCTCAGCTAACCAGATATTTACGCTGACTGACGGGCTGGAAATGCGGATACTGCCAGCTTACCACAACGACACCATTGCTGAACGATATGCTGTCGGAATCCATTTCAAGGTCACAACCGAAGCAGGAGAACGCAATATTGTGCTCACTGCGGACACAGGACTGCTGCCTCCGATTAAAAAAAGAGTAGATGAACAGACTGTTGCCTGTGTCGATCCCACAGCAAAAGAAATTTGGCAGCTATATGAAATGAAGAGAAACAAAACCGACTTGCTGGTGCCACATATCGGATCTATCAAGCCTAATGAATTTGATGTTGATATTGATAAAAAGTTTGACGAACTCTTTTACCCAAATCACTTAGGAGTCATGGGTACTTTGAGGGTGATAACTTCCCTGCAGCCTGAGCTGGCAGTTGTTTCTGAATTCGGGGAAGAACTTAAGGACTTCAGGCCAAAACTCATGGAACTGTTGTCGGAAGTGACAAAAGAACACTGTGAATCAAATGGATGCGAGCGAATTAATGTAATCCCCGGTGACCTGCCATTTGTTTATGATATCACGCAAAAAAGCGTGTACTGCGTCTTAAGTGAATGCTTCATACCTGCTGCAAATATCCGATTTCGAGAAGTTCATCTTAATGAAGGAGAGGAAACGTTCACCTATTATGATAAGGGGCACAAACAGAGCAACAATGAACGCAAGATCCGCACTGCCACCGAAGAATTCATGAAGGCATGTAAAATACAAGAAGCCTGCTATTTCAAAGAAAAGGACTAAAAATCAAAAATCCCCCCGGAACGGTTGTTCCGTGGGGATTTTATTCTCCTAAAAATAGCACGACCTTCCAGCCTACCCCACAAGCGCATCCGCCACAGCAACGCAAACCGCCAGTGCAGAATGGTCGCTTTGCCCGACAAACTCCCTGCCGTCACGGCTTAGTGTTGCGCGCCAGTCATTCTCGGTAAGGCTTCCCCGGCTCAAGTCCTCAAGCTTGAACTTCCAGCCCTCTTCTTCCATTTTCACGGTAATTTTCAAGGCATCATGAATGTCATCCATGGCCCGCTCTGGCATTTCATCACCCAGTTTTTCCAGCAGCAGTGCCTGCAGACTTTCATATGTATATTCAGCCATTTTATTTCCTCCAAACAGTGCGTTTATTCAAAATGGCAATGAACCACTGAACGGAAGCCAAGTCAATTTCCATACCCGCACGTACAACAAAAAACCGCCGGACAAAGCCCGGCGGTTCAGTTTCTCATTCAAGATTGCTGAAAAGGCTACTTATCCATGGCCTCTTTAGCCTTGTCTTTCGCATCCTCATAGGCGTCCTTAGCCTTGTCGCCCATCTCATCCATCTTATCCTTGGCAGAATCCATGGCCTGATCAATCTGCTTACCGAGCTTTTCAGCAGGCCCTTCGGCATCATCACAACCGGAGACAACCGCCATCACGGCAACCAGACAAAGTACGTAAACGAACCTTTTCAACCAAGTCATAATAAACCTCTCAAACTTAATTATTAAATATTACACAATATACTTGGATATTGCTGCCCAGAACCAGACCCCGCCATTACTGCAACCCGAGCTCCACACGCGGTCCGGTTCCCTTTCCGGTGGCGGACATTCCTTTGAGGAAAACCCGCTCCGGAGCAACGCCGGACTTTTCAGTAAGAATCTTGCGAACAATCTCAGCCCTGCGCCTTGCAAGGTCGGCCAATTGAGTGTCTGTTACCTTTATGTTGCCGCGCAAAGCCTTTTCCATATCCGGAATGGGAAGAGTCTCAACGAAACCAAGGAAATTTTTGGGCTTCTCAAAAGGAGCTTCCTTGTAAGCTGTTTCAAGATAATCTGGATACTCTTCCGCGGAAACAACCACCTCTGCCACACTGGCCGGGGCCTTTCCGTCAGCTTCCAGCTCAAGGAACTTGGGCATGGCGACCTGCCTCCGGAACTCGGCCTCCTTCATGGCCGGAATATCATCAGGAGCACTGAAACCGCTGATTTCGAGCTTGAGGCCCGGACGGTCCGTCATGGCCTTGGCAACAGACTCCACCTTGGAGAGCTCATCACCCTTGAATCCGGTCCTGCCGGGCTCAAAAGCTATGACGTCCATATTCTCACCGCCGCCGACAAGCGCACCGATAAGGGCGAAGGGCGAGGTTACGGCCTTTACTATCAGGTTGACGATGGCCCGCCCGATAACACGACCCAAACGGAACTGGGGATCACCGAGGTCTCCCTCAACCGGAATATCGAGCCGGATATTACCGCTGCTGTCCCTTAGCAGGGCGAGACCGAGGCCGATGGGAATATTCGGGGCATCCGGATTTTTGACCTTCTCGCCGACATCAAACTGGTAGATGTCAAATACGTTGTCTACGGCTATGAGCTTACCACGCAGCCTGACCCCCACATCTGAACTGAGCATCCCGGTGCTGACCGGATAGGCGATATACTTGACCGTGTAGGGCGAAAGCTGGGTCATGTCGAGGTTGGCAAGTGAGACCTTTATGTCCGTGTTCGCTCCGTCTTCCGCAGGCTGAATGAATCCTTCGGCAACAAGGGGGGCCTGCTGATCCAGGGTGGCGTTGAACGACAGATCCATACGCTCGCCATAAGGGAGTTCCAGATTGCGCACGGCTGAAACCATCTTGGTGATATCCAGCTTGAAGGCAGGAGCAACGGATTCATCGGTGAAGATGACCGTTCCGTTATTCATAAACATCTTGCCGACATAAATAATATTGTTCTCTTTCTGTTCCGCAGTCGGCTCAACAATATCCGCTTCCGGCTGCGTAAATTCTTCAGCCTGATCAAGCCGTACCTGCTCGACCTGTTCCTCTTCAAGGGTGGCGTTTACGGGAGCAGCACGCTTGCCGGTAAGCATTCTGGATATGTTGATGGTGCCGTCAGCTTCGCGGACCAGATTCACCTGCGGATCGAGAACTCCGATATGATCGACCTTTACAGCCAGAGGCTCGGAAACAACATTAATTCCGCGCATCTCAAGCTCATTCATGTGAAAGAACTGCCGGTTACCCTGATTGTCACGAATGAGCAGGTCCTTGAGCTGCACCTTGCCCCGGTAGGCCGCTACGGGATTCTTTTCTGCTGCAAATTCCCAGTTGCCGTTCACGTCGATATGTCCGCGGGCAATGTTCATCTGCATTTCACGGGGCAGATAGCCGTTGAAATCACGCAGCCGGAACTTGCGCAACCGCACACTGCCCTTTGCCTTCAGGGACTGCGGCCCGGCCTGACCGGCAATATCCAGATAGCCGCGCCCGTTGATGACCGCGGCAACGGCAAGCTTGAGCATATTCTTCTCTGGAAAGGTAAGGTCATCAACTCCGATCTTTATGCCGCTGATTCTGGTGGTGGTTTTCGTTGTGGCGGCCCGGTCGGTAAATTCAACTGCCGAATCGTCTAACTGAAACCTGTTGAGAGCCACCTGCCACTCTTTCTGCTCTGCGTCAGGAACTTCCTTTCCGGATTCATTCGAAGTTTCGGCCCTCTCAACTTCAACAGCCTCGCTCCCGGAGGTCTTGCTGTGTCTGTTCAGATAACCGATCAGGTCGATATTCCCTTTCTTGTCGCGCTGAAGACGGATGATGGCCTTATTGAGGTTGATCGAATCAATGTAGACGGACTTTTCCTTAACATCCACAGTACCGTTGGACATGGCAAAACCGCCGAGACCGATCAGCGTGCCGCCTCCGCCCTTGGGGGTCAACTCCAACCGGTTGACATCAACACGGATTTTGCTCAGACGGACAGTTTCGCTCTGGGGGACAAAAGTGAAATCACTGCCCAGCCCTACTTTTCCGGAAGCGACATCTAGGGGCAGCGGAGCGTCAAGGTAGGCATGGTAGTCCGGTATATCAAGGTCGGAGACAGCCACGGAACCATTGACGGCAAAGGGCATAAGAACAACAGCACCCTTCCCGCTTATCACCTCTGTAGCATTGGAGCCGATGTAGAAATCGTAACTTCCGGCAGCATTTTCCGCCGTGCTGAGCTGATTGGCCCGCACCAGAATGGGACCGATCTGCTTGTTGAAACCGTTGCTGAAGGCGTTGTCGGTAAAATCCACCAACCCGTTTTCAAGCACGAACTCGCTGACCAGCGCGGCCAGAGGCGGGCCTTCCTCGGCCTCTCCTTCCTTTGATTTTTCACCGGCCTCCAGTGATGGAGTCAGATAATCAAGCAGATCCGGCGTGCCGTCCTTCTTAAGGCCGACCTTGAGATAAGGATCGGTCAGCCGGATAGAACCTATTTTTATGATCCGGCGCAGAATACTGAGCTCATCAATCTTTACTGCCAGCTCCTTGAATTTAAGAAGCGACGGACCTTTTCTGGCGGTAAGATCAAAATCACTGATCGCAGCACTTCCCGTGATCTGAACACGCGGAAGCATGCTCTCGCTCCTGTCAAAGGAAAGGGTCAGGTTGCTGTTCAAAAGCCCGCTTTTAAGCGCGGTGGTTTCGTATATGGGCAGATAAGCCCAGTAATCCCCCAATCTGGCATCCTTGAAGGAAAAATTGAATTCCGTACGCAGGGTGGTGTTGAACGGCAGGGAATTTCCCTCAAGCGAAAACGGTGTTCCGTTGATTACCATGCTGAGGGTGGGCTGCACCTCTTTTTCATTATCCTTTACCAATGAAGAGGTGAACGGGATGGACAGATTCAGGTCGGCTACAAGGTGGTGCATGTCCCGCACTTTGTCGTAAAGCCGGAAGGTTCCGTTATGGACGGCGAAATTGCGCAGGATAAACGGAAAGATCTCTGCTGTCCCCTTGTCCTGCTCTGCCGGATCGGCTTCAGCTGATCCGGCGGGTATGAGGTCGGAAATCGAACTGCCGCCACGGTAGATGGACAGATCCACCTGAGGGTCGAAAATCTCTATGCGATCCAAGGCTGCGGAAAAACGGAAAAGAGAAAAACCATCCACGTCAATGTCGAACAGCCGGAATGAAAAGAGGTTACCCTCGCCGTCCTTCTTGCCGATAGCAAACCCCTCGACCTCCAGCCGCAGGGTGTAGGGATTGAAGGTAATGCGGGAGATCGAGACCGGCCTGTTCAGAAGTTCAGGCAGTTTGGCCAGTGCGACCTTCTTTGCCACAAAGGGAACCAGCAGGAACCCTACCAGCGTGTAAAAAACTATTACAGCACCGGCAATGACCCCGGCCTTGCCCCACCTGTTCAACCTATTCCAGTTACTGCTTATTATCTTAAACATGAGCTTCCCCGTTCAGGACTGATGAATAACTTCTCCACTATAAGCACAATACCATTTCAGTACATTATTATCACCTGAAAGGACAGCTTCAATCGGGTTGTAAGCAATACTGATGTTGAATAATTGGAGAACGGCTGATACTCTGCAGCGAAATCATTTTTTCTGATAAACGAGAGAGAAGTATGGCTGAATCTACCGGCAGACAATTTCCATCAGGCAGCACAACCCTGCGGGCTGTGTTCGTCTTGCTGTTTTGTCTGTTCACGATCTGCACATCTCCTGCACAGGCTTCCACCATCCAGTTGAAAAACCTTGTTCTGGACAACCAGGCCGGAGCAATCATGGCCCGCTTCGGTATAGAACTGCAGACGGACACACAGGTTGAAGAGGCCCTGCTCAACGGCGTTCGCCTTAAACTTGAATGCCAGGCCCGCCTCTTTGAACACCGCAGCGTGTGGGCAGACTCGGAAGTAGCCGGCAAGACCTACACCAACAAACTTTACTACGATTCCCTATCCAAACAGTTCGTGCTGGAAAAACAAGGACCAGATAAAATTTTCAAGAACGAGAGCCTCAGCATCCTCCTGCGGGAGGAATGGAGGAATCTCATCCTTGATCTGGGGCCATGGTCCACTCTCCAGCGCGGCGAACGGTACAAGCTCCGCATCAAGGTCCATCTTGACCAGACCGACATCCCTGAATGGCTGAAAAGCACATTGTTTTTCTGGTCATGGGACGTGATACCATCGGCAACATACCAGCTTGATTTCACTTATTGATCTTGCAAGGGACCAATATGACGGAAAAACCCATCAAGATCAGTGTTCCCGACACCAAGGAGCGCAAACGCAGGCAACGCGAGTACTACATCGCCTTTCTGTGCCTGATAATTTTCGTAGCCCTCGGATTTGTCCAGCTCAAGTATATAGGGGTCAACTCCTACCTGTTTGTCGGGCTGTTCAACCTGAATTTTATCCTGCTGCTCATCGTCCTCTTCATCGTGGTTCGAAACGGCGTGAAGCTTCTGCTCGAACGTCGTCGCAAGGTTCTCGGTTCCAAGCTCCGAACCCGCATGGTCCTTTCCTTCATGTCCCTTTCTCTGGTTCCTACGCTTCTCATGTTCTTCATGGCCATGCAGTTCGTGCAGGTTTCAGTGGACTACTGGTTCAAAAATCAGGTTGAGGAATCAATGGTCCAGTCCCTTGAACTCGGACGGGCATTTTACGCCTCGGCGCAGGACGGTCTTGAACGGCGCGGAATGAATATCATCGGTGCAATCAAGGAGAGCCGCTATGCCTGGGGCGGCAAGACCATGAAAAAATTTCTCGGCAACAAGCTCGGAGAATACGACCTCGGACTTCTTGGGGTTATCAGGCCGGACGGAACCAAGCTCAACTGGTATTCACAGGGGTCATGGGACAAGGCCTGGTCCGAGATAAATGCCAAGGTTGACTGGGGAGACCTGAAGAAAAACCCCAGATTCTGGTCCACCATCCATCCCATGCCCGGAAACGACATGGTCATCGGTATCATGCCGGTAGATGAAGGCAAAACCGGTTTCATGATTCTGGGGGAAAATATCGGGCAGGGGTTGCTTTTCAAGCTGGACAGGGTTGTACAGGGCCTTGATGAATACAAGCAGCTGAAAACGCTCAAATATCCCCTTAAGATGAGTCTGTACCTGACTCTGGGGGTCACTACCCTGCTCATCATCCTCGGCTCCATCTGGTTCGGATTTCGTCTATCAAAAGAGCTTTCTGCCCCCATTCAGGCTCTTGCAGCCGGTTCCCAGCGTATTGCCCGCGGGGATCTCTCGGTGCGCCTTGAAGACCGCTCCGACGACGAGCTGGGCTTCATGGTCCAGTCCTTCAACCGCATGGCCGAAGACCTTGAGGAGAGCCAGAGAAGCCTCAAGACCGCCAACGACCGTCTGGCCCAGCAGAATCAGGAACTTGAGCGGCGCGGACGGTACATGGAAGCCGTTCTGAACAACATTACTGCCGGAGTAATCTCGCTGGACGAGAGCGGAAAGATCAGCACGGTCAACTCCGCAATCGAAGAAATGCTCGGCATCAACGCGCGCTTCGTGCACGGCAAGGACCCCCTGACCCTGCTCCCAGAAGGAGAGCTGGCCTCCCTTATTTCCGATGCCCGTTCGCACATGGCCAGCAGCCCGTTTTCGCAGTGGCAGAGACAGCTTTCCCTTACGGTCGACGGCAGACACAGAAAATTTCTGGTAAACGTAGTGGCCCTCAAGTCAGGAGCTTCCAGCGCCGGTATTGTTGCCGTGTTCGAAGACATTACCGAACTTGAAAAGATGCAGCGCATCGCGGCCTGGCGTGAGGTGGCAAGACGTATTGCCCATGAAATCAAGAACCCGCTGACCCCGATCAAACTTTCGGCCCAGCGCATGCAGCGTAAATTCGGCCCCCAGATAGAGGATTCGGTTTTCAGGGAATCTACAGACCTGATCATTTCACAGGTGGAGCACCTGCAGCAGATGGTGCAGGAATTTTCTGCATACGCCAAGCTTCCGGAAGTCCGCCTCAAGCCTGACGACATCGCTTCCCTGCTTGAAGAAGTCATCAGCATGTACCGGAACAGCCACAGCAATATCGGCTGGAAACTGGAACTACTCTCGGAGATTCCCCGCCTTGAGCTTGACCGGGAAGCCATGCGCAGGGTGCTGATCAATCTGCTTACCAATGCGGCAGAAGCCCTTGACGGACGAGAGGGTCCGACAGTAACCATCACCGCCATGCACGACACAACCCTGAACTGGTTGCGAATAGAAGTCCGGGATAACGGCCCCGGATTATCTGCAGATGAGCGCTCAAGAATGTTTGAGCCCTATTTTTCAAGCAAGAAGAGCGGGACCGGGCTGGGACTGACCATTGTCAAATCCATCGTGACAGACCACCGGGGATTTATCAGAGTCAAGCCTGCCGAACCGCACGGAACCATTTTCGTCATCGAACTGCCGACCGGATAATTTACGGCAGCCACTTGCCTGCTCCCCGTAATCATGTTTTAACTGTACTATCATATTAAAAGCACATTATTCTCACTCACAACAAAACCGCATAAAGACAGCAACAGAGAGCACAGGAATTCAAAATGATTCCAGATAATTCCGACAACGCATTGCCTAGAAAATCAGCTCGGATACTTATAGTAGAAGATGAGGCCATCGTTGCCCTGGACATTAGAGGCAGACTCACAGCCCTTGGATACACGGTTGTCGGAGTAGCCCCTTCAGGAGAAAAAGCCATACAGCTGGCAGCTGAGCATGTTCCCGATCTGATCCTCATGGACATAATGCTGGAAGGCATAATGGACGGCATCGACACTGCCGCAGTCATCAAGGAACACCAATCCATCCCGGTCATATACCTGACCGCCTATGCAGACAATGAAACCCTGACGCGCGCCAAAGTCACCGAGCCTTTCGGGTATATAATAAAACCGTTTGAAGACCGGGAACTGAACCTGACCATTGAGATGGCCCTGTACAAGCACAAGGCCGAACGCACCCTCAACGAAAACCGCCGCTGGCTGACCACAACCTTCAACAGCATCGGCGATGCAGTGATCACCACCGATCGCCACGGATTCATCAAATCCGTCAACAAAGCCGCCAGTGTAATGCTCGGCAACAACGTTGATTTCCTTTACGGAAAGGATTTCGCCGATAAAATCCATATCGTGAACCCAAGCACGCTGAAGCCGGTAAAGCTGTTCGAAAACTACGGTTCAGGAGCCATTATAGACGACGCTGTTCTTCAGACTCGTGACCGGGTCATCCCCGTTTCCGTCAACATTTCCAACATTGAAGAGACAAACAATATTATCGGCATAGTCATTGTTCTGAGAGACATTTCACAGCTCAAGAACAGTGAGGCCGCCCTGAAGAACAGCCTCAAGCAATTGAGACGCACTTTTGAAGAAACAGTGGTTTCGCTGACAGCCATGTCCGAGAAGCGTGACCCCTATACATCCGGACACCAGCAGCGGGTCGCTGAACTGGCCTGCAGAATAGCGGTTAAACTCAACATGAGCGCCGAAGAGATAAACTGCATAAGAATTGCGGGAATTCTCCACGACATCGGGAAAATATCCATTCCTGCTGAAATTCTGTCCAAACCCACCCGGCTGACCGACCTTGAGATGGGACTGATGAAGACCCACTCGGAAGCCGGCTATGAGATCATCAAAAGTATTTCATTTCCATGGCCCGTGGCCCAGATAGTCCTCCAGCACCACGAACGCATGGACGGATTCGGATACCCGAAAGGATTGTCCGGCGACCAGATTCTCAAGGAGGCACGGATTATAGCAGTAGCAGACGTGGTTGAGGCCATGAGCTCACACCGCCCCTACCGCGCCGCCCTTGGACTTCCCAAGGCCATGGACGAAATCATCCGTGGACGCGGCACTTCGTATGATGCACAGGTGGTTGATGCCTGCACTCAGGTTATTGAAAACGATAAATTTTCATTTGAGTTTTAAATGAGTAAACGAATTCTGATTGTAGACGACGAAGACGGCATCAGGTACTCCCTGCGGGGAATTCTTGAAGATGAAGGTTTCCATATTTTTGAAGCCGAAAGCGGTGAAAAGGCCCTTCAGATACTCGCGGAAGATCAGCCCGACCTGGTATTTCTCGATATCTGGCTGCCTGGCATGGACGGGCTTGAGGTGCTTGACCGCATCAAGAAGGAATGGGACTGGATGCCGGTGGTGATGATTTCAGGGCATGGAAACATTGAAACCGCTGTGTCTGCCATAAAAAAAGGTGCCTTCGATTTTATCGAGAAGCCCCTTTCACTTGAGAAAGTCGTTATCACCGCTGAAAAAGCTGTGGAGTTCTCTCGGCTGCAATCCGAAAACAAAGCACTCAAAACCCGCATTGAAACCGAACAGCCGGCGCGGATTACAGGTAAATCCTCCACAGTTGAAACCATGCGCGAAGTCATCGGGCAGGTAGCCCCGACAGACGCATGGGTGCTCATCACCGGCGAGAACGGAACCGGAAAGGAAATCGTCGCCCGCTCCATCCACTCGCTAAGCTTGAGAGCCGACAAACCGCTGGTTGCTGTCAACTGTGCAGCCATTCCTGAAGAGCTCATTGAATCGGAACTTTTCGGGCACGAAAAAGGCGCATTCACCGGAGCGGAAAAGGCTCAGGAAGGCAAATTTGAGCTTGCCGACACCGGCACCCTGTTCCTGGACGAGATTGGCGACATGAGCCTCAAGACGCAGGCTAAAATCCTGCGGATACTGCAGGAGCAACGCTTTGAACGCGTTGGCGGGCGCAAAACCATCAACGTTGATGTCCGGGTCATTGCTGCAACAAACAAGGACCTCTATCAGGAAATAAAGGAAGGCAATTTCCGCGAGGACCTTTACTACCGGCTCAAGGTTTTCCCCCTTGAAGTGCCTCCACTGCGCGAACGCTCTGAAGACATCCCTCTGCTCATCGATGAATTCATTTCACGGCTCAACCGTAAACACGGGTTTAAACCACTCACTTTCACAGAAGCGTCAATGAAGGTCCTGACCAGTTATTCATGGCCCGGCAATGTGCGCGAACTGAAAAATTTCGTTGAACGCATGCTGATCATGTTCGGGGGCAAGGAAGTCGGCCCCGACAAGCTGCCCCCTGAAATAGTTGACGGCCCCCGTGCTGAAACCAGAGAGCAGGAGCAGCTTCCCCTGCCGCTGCCTGAAGGCGAGGTGGATTTCAAAAAAGCCCGCGCTGACTTTGAAGCACAATTTCTTGAAACCAAGCTCCGTGAATACAAGGGCAACGTTGCCAAGCTTGCCGAGGCTGTCGGCCTTGAACGCAGTTCCCTGTACCGCAAACTCAAGGCCTACGAGATTCAGGTGGACTAAGGCTGGTTTTGAATCTGCCGTACATACATATGGCGCTATTTTTCACGGACAAGCGAACAATGCTACGTAAACATAACCCGTTATATCTTGTCCGGACAGGCTTCCAGTAAAACGTAAATCCCCGGAGAATATCTTCAACCTCCCCTTCATTGGCACAACTTTGCTGATGACAAATGTTATCAGCACGAGATATTTGTCCTTATATCAGTGAAGGAGAGTGCATGACCGAGAAATCAAAAGCCATCATACTGATGGCTGCCACAGCCCTGATCTGGAGTTCCGGCGGACTGGCCATAAAGCTCGTGGACTGGAATCCCATGGCCATAACCGGGGTGCGCAGCGGCCTTGCCGCATGGACTTTGGTCTTTATATTCAGGGGCAGGCTGCAGTTCGGCTTTTCTCCCGTTCAACTAGGTGCAGCAGTTGGATATGCGGGACTGCTTATCACCAACGTAGCTGCCACCAAACTCACTACATCAGCCAATGCCATACTTCTGGCCTACACAGCTCCTGTGTATGTAGCCCTGCTTGCCCCATGGTTTTTAAAAGAAAAAACCAGCCGCAGTGACTGGTACTTCATTGCCGTGACCGTTGGCGGCATGGTCCTGTTCTTTATGGACAGACTTTCACCAAGCGGCCTGTGGGGCAATATTATAGCTATTGTTACCGGCCTTTCTTATGCAGTTTTCACCATGTGCATGCGAGCCCAGAAATCAGCTTCACCGGTTGAATCAGTAATCATGGGCCATGTACTGACCGCACTATGCGGGCTTCCCTTTATCCTTACCGATCTTCCTTCTGCCCAGGGCTGGGCCGGACTGCTCTACCTCGGTATCATTCAGCAAGGAATCTCATTGGCCTTGTACACCTGGGCAATCAAGCGCCTCGGTGCACTGGAAGCAATCCTGATCATGACCCTGGAACCCATATTCAACCCGATCTTGGTAGCCCTAGGCTACGGAGAAATCCCCGGTAAATGGGCTATAATTGGCGGTCTTGTCGTCATCTCTGGTGTTACTGTCCGAGGCATACTATCCGTTACGCGCAGGTAGCATGCAACGTCTGTAACTATTCATTTATAAAATAAAAAAGAGCCGCGATAGGATGATCGCGGCTCTTTTTGCTGACAGATTTAATCTGCTCTTAATCCATGGAGCTGATGTTGAAAGCCACGGAATAAAAATGATGGGTGAAGTCCACATATTCAACCGGGACTTCCTTAGGCACGTCAATTCTTGCCTGAGCAAAGTTGACAATACCCTTGATTCCGCCATCCACAAGATAGTTGGCAGCGCGCTGAGCGCGTTCCGGCGGAGTAGTGATAATTCCGATTTCAAGACCGAGTTCATCGACCCTGCCCTTGAGCTGGCGGGTACAGACAACCTCAAGACCGGAAACAATTTCACCTATTTTATAGGGATCGCAGTCAAATGCAGCTCTGATGGAGAAACCGCGCAGAGCAAATTCCTTATGGCGCAGCAGAGCGCGTCCAAGGTTGCCGACCCCTACAAGGGCGCAGCCCCAGACCCGGTCCACACCGAGGGACTGCTTGATGGACGAAATGAGTTCATGCACGTAGTAACCAACTCCGCGCACTCCGAATTCGCCGAAATATGCGAGGTCCTTACGGATCTGCGAGGGATTGACCGAGCAGGCCTTGGCCAGTTTTTCCGAAGAAATAACTTCCACACCATCCCGTTTAAGTCCGGTAAGTACCTGTATGTAAACGGCGAGCCTTTTGATAGTCGCCTTGGGGATATTTTGGGTTTTCACATTAAGTTCCTGTTTTCATTGCCTTTTAGCGCAAAAAAGTATGGGTTGGTAGATTCAGGATGCAGGACAGGAACTAATGCATTTAACTCCCTGCCCTTCCGGTCAACGGTGCTTATAAAACCGATCACCGAATGCCTTCTTCTCCGCCATCTTCCATCTGAAAATTATATACACTAAAACCCTTACTTTCGGCTACCCCGTCACCATCAAATAATTAATTTATGCAGGGTATTATGCCCTGACATCTGCTAAACCCCGGACAGATGTCGAAAGTATGTGAAAAAATTAACAATAATTCCTGAAAAAAAAGGAGGTCCGAAGACCTCCTTTAAATATCTCCAGATCCCGGAAATTAGCCAAGCAGGGGGTTGGCGAAGAGCAGGATCAGGTTAACAACGAGAGCGTAAATGGCCAGAGATTCAACGAATGCCAGACCAAGAATGAGGGTAACGGTGATTTTACCACCAGCTTCGGGGTTGCGAGCAGTACCTTCACAAGCAGCTTTCAGACCGAGGCCCTGACCGATACCACAACCAGCAGCAGCAATAGCCATACCGATAGCGGTAGCAGTAGCGGTAGCGGAAGCAACTTCAGGAGCTACGCCGGAAGCGAATGCTGCGCCAGCAGCGAGAACCAGAGCCATGGTGTTCAGAACGATAAGCAGAGCTTTACGCATTGTAAAATCCTCCAAAAGATAAGTTTATTTAAGCGGTCGTATGACCATTTCCCCAAATTAAGTTTGCCTTTTCGCAGTTCCGAAGAACAGATCCTAGTGAGCTTCTTCCAGAGAGCCTTTCAGGTAAATCATGGTAAGCATGAAGAAGATGAAGGCCTGGATCACTTTTGCCAGCATGAACAGGAAGTACATGGGCAGAGTGGAAACTACAGGTGCGAGCAGGAACAGAAGAACCAGAACGATTTCCTCACCACGGATGTTACCGAACAGACGCAGAGTAAGCGAAAGCGGACGAGAGATGTGGGAAACCACTTCAATGATAAACATCAAGGGAGCCAGGGCCGGAATCGGACCCATGAAGTGCTTGATGTAGTGGGCACCATGAAGTTTGATGCCGATATAGTTGTAGTAAAGAAAAGTTGCTACGGCCATTGCCGCGTTGGTGTTGACGTTCGCGGTGGGAGCGTCAAATCCGGGGACAAGACCCATCAGGTTAAGAACCAGGATGTATACAAAGAGTGTACACATGAAGGGGAAAACTTTGCGTCCGCCTTCACCGACGTTGGTGACGACAAAATCTTCCAGCCCGCCGATTATTATCTCGGCCAGGTTCTGAACTCCTCCCGGAACCAGACTGAGTTTTCTGGAAACGATGAAACCCAGAATGAACAGAACACACATGCCGAACCAAGTGTACCACACGTGGTTGGGAATGTGAGTTCCCAGAGCATTGTTAAGCTCTGTCATGATCAATAATGGATGTGGTAAACCTCCAGCCATGATCCTTATGCCTCCTTCACTTTTTGCCGAAACCCGGCTACGCCCCAAAATATCGCATTCACAACTACAGTACTAAGACCTGCCAGAAGAGCGTAAATCGAACACTGCCCCCAGACTATCAGACCGTAAATAGCCAGCCCTGATATAAGAAGCCGGCCGTAGAAGCGAACCAGCAAGGACACCACTGCGCCCCTGCGCATGTAAGCCAGATGCTGACCGAATTTAGCCAGCGACCAGAAGTTGAACGTAATCAGAACCGATCCTGCTGCCAGCCCCAGTGCCCAGTTGGCAAACCCGATTGAGACTGCGGCAGCAATCAAACATGTTCCGGCAGTAAGGTACAATTGGTTTCGAACCAAACTGCGTACGTCCGGATGAGTAAAGCCCCGCCTGTGGAGGAATGATTCAATCTTCTGATTTATTTTCATTGTCGCCAGGACCTTTCCCCTGATCCTTTTTCTGAATCCGCTGCACTTCTCCATAGACATTCTTGAAACCGGCAGCGATTCCGAAGCACAAGAAAACAAGCAGAAGCCAAGGCTTCGTACCCAACCATTTATCGAGATACCACCCGATACCCAGCCCGACAAAGGTAGCGGCAACCATATGAGTCCCGATCGTAGCGGCATTGCCGAGAAGATCGAGAACCTCTTTATTCCCTTTGAAAAAGAGCATTGCCACTGATCCTTAATTAAATTCGGGGTGGACTTCCTGCACAAAGAGGACTTTGCGCAAACCTTCACAAGTGAGTTCCGTCTAGCACAATCATCAAACCAGAGTCAACGGATTCTTTAATCCAGATCCTCTATTTCACTAGAAAATATGCAATGAGCAGTCGATGGAAGTGCCTGCCGACAAAAATCACCTGAAATTCATATCTCCGAACATCTATCAGCGCAACAGCTATTTTGTTTTTGAACGATCATTCAGCCATTATTCACAGATGCTATTCCATTAACCAACTTATTTTAATAATTATTTTTATTTGTATAAAATTTCACAATCAGTGTTTGTTCAATCCTGCCCTTGTCCGCTAAAAATTTCACGTTCTCAACAGTCAATCAGATGATAAAATCTTACTCATACCACTACTGATAAGTGACAATTTGACATTATCCAAGTAAGTGCAGGGGATGATTATTTCAGCGTACTATTCAACCACAGGGGATTTTTAAATATATGTCAGCAAAAGAATTAGTTGCGGGTAAGCTCAGAGCCCACCTTGATCCTTCCAAGATTCAGTATGATTCAAGCCTTGAAATCCCAGAATCGGTCGGAGATTATGATCTTTTCCAGCCGCGCGCACTCCAGGCCTTCCGCATGGCTCTGGCGATCAAGGGCACCTGCCACAACCTGTACCTTTCAGGTGATGCCAACCTTGGCAGGAGCTATTTTTCCCGTGAATATTTCGAGCTTAGGGCAGCAACCCAGCCCACTCCGCCGGACCAGCTGTACCTGCACAATTTTTCCCATCCGGACCGCCCGATTGCCGTCTCCCTTCCCGCAGGCAGAGGCAAGGACTTCAAGGATGCAATGGGTGAGGCGGTTTCCCAGATAAAGGAACAGCTGCCTGCGTGGTTTGAACGAGAACCGCACATAAAGGCTCACGAGGAAATTTCACGCACATTTCAGGATGAGCGCGAAGACCTCTTTTCCGATATGGAAGCCCTTGCCAAAGAGCGCGGCTTCAGCCTCGAAATAGACGAACAGGGCGGACTTACACTGATTCCCCTTATTGAAGGCCGCATCCTCAATGACGAGGAATTTGAACGCCTTGACCCGGAACTTCGCAAAAGCCTGCGCACATCCGCAGATGACCTGCTGGCCGAAGTCACCGCCATCCTGCGCCGCATCAGCAAGACAGAAGAAGGTTTCCGCAAGGATGAACGCAAGCTGCATCAGGAAACAGCCAAAGAACTGCTTAAGGAACTGCTCTCCCCGCTGCACAACGATTTCGGACAGTTTGAGGTAATCGAGACTTATCTTGGCGACCTTGAAGAAGAGCTGGTGGACAACATTGATCTGTTCATGGCCAGAGAGCAGCAGGGCCCGCCCCTTCTGCCCGGTCTGCCAATCCCGGAATCTTCTCCTACGGACGACCTTTTTGCACAGTTCGAAGTGAACCTGCTGGTGGACAACAGCGAAACCAAGGGAGCTCCGGTTGTCATGGCCGACCACCCCACGGCCTTCAACCTGCTCGGCTCAATTGAGCGTGAATCCGAAATGGGTGCCCTGTTTACCGACTTCACCCTGATCCGTGCCGGAGCCATCCACAAGGCAAACCACGGCTATCTGATAGTTTACGCCGATGACATCCTGACCATTCCTTCTTCATGGGAAGCTCTGCTCAGAGCGCTGCGCACCGGGCAGGCCAAGATCGAAGATCCGGGTGACGGTGACCAGATCCGCACCAAGACCCTTGAGCCTGAACCGATCCCGCTCGACCTGACAGTAATTCTCATCGGTTCTGAGGAAACATACGAGCTGCTGCTCTACAATGACGAACGTTTCGGAAAATATTTCAAACTCAAGGCCCACATGCAGCTCACTGCCGAGCGCAATGCTGAGAACATCAAGAGATTTGTGCGTGTACTCGGAAAGATCATCAACGATGCCGAATTGCTGCCTTTCGATCGTGAATCTCTGGCCCGCATAGTGGACCACTCCAGCAGGCTCGCTGAAGACCAGAAAAAACTCTCCCTGCGCATCCCGCTGATCAAGGAGATGATGGTTGAAGCCGCTGCACTGGCAAAACTTGACGGTAAGTCCATGGTAGACCTGCCCGCCATCGAAGAAGCCATTTCCATGAAGGACTTCCGCTCGAATCTCTACGAGGACGAATTCATGGCCGAGTATGACCGCGAGGTCATCAAGGTCGAGACTACCGGTGAGGGCGTCGGCCGGGCCAACGGCCTTTCCGTAACCCTGTTCGGCGATTATGAATTCGGCCTGCCGCACCGCATTTCCTGTACGGTCGGCGTCGGGCACGGCGGAATCCTCGACCTTGAGCGCGAAGCACGCATGGGCGGCCCCATCCACACAAAAGGCATGATGATCATCAAGAGCTACCTTGTTGGTCTTTTCGCGCAGGATAAGCCCATCGTACTGACCGGAAGCCTCTGCTTCGAACAGAGTTATGCCGGAATTGAAGGTGATTCCGCATCCGGTGCTGAACTGGCAGCCCTGCTCTCTTCCATTTCCGGGGTTCCGATCAAGTTCGACTATGCTTTCACCGGTGCGGTAAGTCAGTCCGGCACTATCATGGCTGTCGGCGGAGTAAGCCGCAAAATCGAAGGATTCTTTGAAGTCTGCCGCAGACGTGGACTTAACGGCAAACAAGGTGTTCTCATTCCGGCAGACAATGTGATAAACCTTATGCTGAGAAATGAAGTTGCCGAAGCAGTTGAAAAAGGCATGTTCCACCTCTATCCGATCAGCACAATTGAAGAGGCAATCCATATTCTCACCGGAGTTAAGGCCGGAGCACGCGGCAAAAACGGTACATTCCCTGCCGGAACCGTCTTCCGCAAGGTAGACGACCGGCTGGCGGAACTGGCCAGACTTGCCTTGAAAGCGGAATGCAAAACCCTCTGATAACAATTTGCCGGGCTTCCTGACTGACAGTCAACAGGCCGGAAAGTAACACAGCAAAACAGGATCAGGACAATGTCCAACTCATGGATAAAGGAAAAGATGCCCGAATTCGTCCGGGACACCTTCAGGGATTTCTGCCTTGCAGGAAGTACTCTGGAGGAGCAGTTCGAAACCTTTGACCGGGAGCGCAGTGTAAGCTTCGAGGTTTTGAACGACCTCATCGGCAGCAACATGCATAAAGGGTTGCTCTGGAGGCTCAAGGATACTGCCCACCTGCTTTTCCAGAACGAGGATGCGAACCATCTTTCCGGTCGCTTTCTGGACTGGGGCATGGGCTACATCTTCCACGAAGCCTTCAAACTCAGGGAAGACGCCTACCAGAACCTGAACTACGCTCCGCTTTTTTCCAATCTCCGGGGCCGGGACACCACTCTCCCGGAATCCGAGATCGGTCAGGACTTCGTTCAGGTTGTCGAGCAGACCGAAGAAAGTATGGAGCGCGAGATAAGCCGTATCAGGTTCATCATTGCCCGCTGCCGGCAGCTGTTCCCCATCTACCTGAAAAATCACAAGGATAATAATCTTCTCGGCAGACTGCTCTTTTCCCAGAACATGCTCATCAGGGAAGTTTTTCGTGAGGAATATGAAAACCTTGTTGATACAATTTATGGCGAAGAACCTGAAATGCTTTATGTTCTTGCTTCACGCAGCCTCAGACTCGGAGGATGGATGGACAGAGCAGTGGACGCAACAAACCAGGCCCATAAATTGAACCCCAAAAACCACAAGGTGTTGCAAGAAAAAGAAATAGTTGATAACTGGACAAAAACAGTTAAAGTATAACTTGTTGAAAATGGGTACCCAGTAAATTTTCTAATGTGAGGAGGCCTCGAAAAATGAAAAAACTGATCTGGCTCGCCATTGCCTTCAGCCTGATGTTCGCTTGGGGATGTGCCAAAAAGCAAGTTCCTCAGGAAGAGGTTGTGGTAGTTGAAGAAACTGAAGTTGTTGTAGTGAAAGAAGAACCCGCTGAAAAAGTAGAGGAAGTCGTTCCCCCGACTCCCATGGAAATCTACGAAAGCGAGTACAGAAACCTGCCCACTTCGCACGTGGTAACCAAAGGCGAATGTCTGTGGTGGATTGCTGAATACCAGCAGATTTACAATGATCCCTTCATGTGGCCCCTCATTTACAAGGCCAACAGGGACATGATCAAGAATCCTGATCTCATCTACCCCGGTCAGACCCTTGAAGTTCCCCGCGCAGGCTACAGCCTGGAAGAAGTAAAAGCAGCCCGCAAGCAGGCAGGCGCTTCCTGGAAGGCTCTTGAGCCCAAGGAAAACGCTGTTGTTCCCGGCGAAATGAAAGCTGCTCTCGGTTACCTGTAGAAATACACGTAAATCGCAAATAAAAAATCCCGGCGGTCCATCAGGGCTGCCGGGATTTTTTTGTCTTAACTGCCGTTATTTAATTCTCTTCATCTTCAATAAGCCCGCCGGATGATGCGGCTGTGCGGGCCAGTTCGTCGCAGCGTTCGTTTTCAGGATCGCCGGAATGTCCCTTTACCCAGCGGAAGGAGACATTATGCATTTCAAGCAGAGGAATGAACTGCAGCCAGAGATCCTTGTTCTTGACCGGTTGCTTGGCCGCTGTTTTCCATCCGTTTTTCTGCCAGTTGTCGATCCACTTCTTGGTGAAGGCGTTCTTCACGTACTGGGAATCCGTATACAGGGTCACGTCGCAGGGTTCCTTGAGTTCGCTAAGAGCTGCAATCACGGCCCTCATTTCCATGCGGTTGTTGGTAGTCCGCTTGTAGCCCTGCGAAAGCTCCTTGCGGTGTTCATTAAAAAGCAGAACTGCTCCGTAGCCGCCTCTACCGGGATTACCCAGACAGGAGCCATCGGTATATATGGTAAGTTTTTTTCTGGACATCTGTTCCCTGTTTATTCCTTTTTTCCACCTGATTCAGGATCAGTCATATTTCCAGCGCCATTTTCACTGTAGACCGGAGCGACTGTCTGGTTGGAATCAACCTTGATAAGCCGTTCCCAGATCATCGACAGGGTCGTCATAAGCAATGTCGGCCACCTGTCTTCACTGAAATTTCCAGAGAACTGATTCTGCCCGATCTCCTTGATGAACTGGTCACCAAGGGCATGGCGTACCAGACCGGGGAAAACCATCTCCACCTGTTCATTTGGCGGTGAAATGCCGATATAAAGTTCGTTTGTTTCTAACTCCTGAGGGGCAAGCGGATCAGTCATTATCTGGACCCTGACCTTCACCCCGAATTCGTTGCGCATACTTCTGATGAATCCCTGCACGAAATCACGTTCCGCTTTGGAAAGGACTCTGGTCTGATCCCACAGGGCATTTCTGGCCTGCAGTTTTTCAAGTGTGGTCTGGTTGTTCATCCAGAACGCCCAACCCACAATACCGAAAATTACGAGCATCCCCACCATGCGTAAAAACTTTTCACTGGCGGTCTTTCCGTGCGGATTCAAAATTAGAGCCATGCTGTCTACCTTTGTTATTTTTAATCCCGGACTTCCTATGGCGTCGGGATTGCATCGACCTGGTTACTGATCAGTTCTGTACAGCTGCACTGCTTACAGGCCTCCGCAATCCACATCCGCTAATTACACTACCAACTATTTGCTTTCATGTAAAAACATGGCACGGAGCTCAACTTTCAAGCTCGATTCGAAGCTTCTCAAGTAATGTTTCCACCAACGACCTTATCTCATCAAGCCGTTCCGGCGTATCGGCCTCAAAACGCATGGTCAGGGCCGCCTGTGTGTTTGAGGCCCGCACAAGTGCCCAACCGTCTTCGAAAACAACCCTGACACCGTCAATATCAACTACTTCGTAATCTTTGGATAATTCCTCAACGGCCCTTTCCACTATACGGAACTTGATCTTTTCAGGAAAATCGACACGAAGTTCAGGTGTAAAATATGTTTGGGGCCAGTCATCAAACATTCTTGAAAGCGGAAGATCTGTCTTTGAAAGAATCTCAATCAACCTCAGGGCGGAGTAGATTCCGTCATCAAATCCATAGAAACGGTCGGCAAAAAAGACGTGCCCGCTCATCTCACCCCCAAGCCCCGCCCCTGTCTCGGCCATTTTGGCCTTCATGATGGAGTGGCCGGTACGAGCCATGAGCGGCCTGCCGCCATGTTTTTCAATATCATTAAAAAGCAGATGGCTGCATTTTACATCCCCGATGACCATTTCTCCGGGTCTGCGCCCGAGCATCTCGCGGGCATAGATTGCCACCAGCCGGTCGCCCGGAATAAGCCTGCCCTTTTCATCCACTGCGCCGATGCGGTCGGCATCCCCGTCCAGTCCGATCCCTGCCTCGGCTCCGTGCTCGACAACTGCTCTGAAAAGGTCCCCCATATACTTCTCCACCACCGGGTCCGGGTGATGGTTGGGAAAATCGCCATCAGGTTCGCAATAAAGCGGGATAACATCAACCCCTGCCCGCTTCAGCATATCCAGACCGATGTGTCCCCCGGCACCGTTACCACCGTCCAGAACAACCCTGACCGGCCTTTTGATTTCAATCCCTGAAAGGAGGTCTTCAATATAATAAGGCACAAT
Organism: Maridesulfovibrio sp. FT414; assembly: GCF_050916235.1. Taxonomy (GTDB): domain Bacteria; phylum Desulfobacterota; class Desulfovibrionia; order Desulfovibrionales; family Desulfovibrionaceae; genus Maridesulfovibrio. The sequence continues at coordinate 2,057,393 of NZ_CP104854.1, read as the reverse complement.
GTCATGTACAGAGATCATGCCTGAGCCTTCGACAAACTCCCCGGACTTCATAATTCCGTATATTTCACGGATATCACCGCTGTGGACGGTGGTATCCTCCCCCCAGACCTTGAATCCGTTGAACTCCGGTGGATTATGGCTGGCGGTGATCATGACCCCGGCCTTGTATCCGAGTTTTCTGGCTGCGAAATAGAACACCGGGCTGGGCACAAGGTTCAAAAGAAGGACATCAACGCCGCAGGCATTAAGCCCCCTTGCCATGGCAGCCTGATAGGCCGGCGAGCTGTGACGGCAGTCATGCCCCACAACAGCCCGGTCCCAGCCGCGTTTGCGGAACCAGGTCCCGCAGGCCCGTCCGAGGCATTCCACCCATTCCTCGTCAAAATCATGATCCACAATGCCTCTGATGTCGTAGGCCCGGAATATTTCACTGTTAATTTCTTTCACCTGAGCTGCTCCTTTGTACTGTCGCGGAGGATATGTCGATGCTAAAAACATTATCCGCCAACATGTCAACTTTTCAGAATCAGTTGCAGTTATTGATCTTCACACTTATACTTAACAAATTGGCGTCAGAAACACACAGCACGCAGTAAATTGCTGTGATTATCTTATTAACTGCGCGGCCCGCTTATCCGATTTTCCTTGATATGTCGGTCCGTCTCGCCTATCAAATTATCATGAACTGGGATTGGGACAAATTATCCGAACAACGGCAGAGGCAAAGCGGCGGCGGACCTAAGCCGCCCAATATGGACGATTTCAACTCCACTATCAAAAAAATTCGCGGTACCGGCGTGCCTGGCGGTAAATTTATCGTCATCGGCATCATCGTGCTCTGGTTCCTTTCCGGAATCTACATTGTAGAGCCTGATGAAGTGGGCGTGGTTACAAGATTCGGCAAGTTTGTCGACACCACCGGACCTGGACCGCACTACCACCTTCCGGTTCCCATTGAATCGGTCATGAAGCCTAAAGTCACACAGATCAGACGTGTGGAAGTAGGCTTCCGTTCCTATGGTTCTTCCAGCTCGTTCACTCAGGGACAGTCCCGGAACGTACCCGAGGAATCGCTCATGCTCACCGGTGACGAAAACATCGTTGATGTTCAGTTCATCGTACAGTACCAGATCAAGGATCCGGTAAACTACCTCTTTGAGGTGAGCAACCAGCCTAAGACAATTCAGGATGCTGCTGAAGCGGCCATGCGTGAGATCATTGGAAAAACCAAAATCGAACTGGCTCTGACCACCGGCAAGCTCCAGATCCAGACTGAAACCAGAAACCTGCTGCAGGAAATAGTAGACCGCTACAAGCTCGGAGTGAACGTGCTGGCGGTGCAGCTGCAGAACGTGCATCCACCGAACGAGGTTGTGGATGCCTTCAAGGACGTGGCCAGTGCCCGCGAGGACAAGAGCCGCTACATAAACGAGGCTGAAGCTTACCGCAACGACATACTGCCCAAGGCCAGAGGTCAGGCGGCGGTTATTGTGAACAAGGCTGAAGCGTACAAGGAATCCAAGATCCGTATGGCCGAAGGTCAGGCCAAGCGTTTTCTCGCTGTCTACAACGAGTACCTGAAGGCAAAAGACATCACCATCAAACGCCTGTACCTTGAGACAATGCAGAACATTCTTGCGAATCCTGATGTCAAGAAGATCATCCTTTCTGATGACGCTGCTCAAAAGGCACTCCCCTTCCTGTCTCTGGACGGCGGGGCGTTTCCAATCACAACCGATAAAAAATAGGGGACAAGAATTATGAGTCTGCTCAAAAAAGGTTCCGCTCCCCTGGCAATACTGATCATTGTTGCCGTGCTGGGGATTGCCCAGAGTGCCTATATAGTAAAACAGACCGAAAAGGCCATCGTGCTGCAGCTCGGTAAGCCCAAATCCGGCCCCTTGGGGCCTGGGCTTCACTTCAAGCTGCCTTTCATCCAGAACGTGATCTATTTTGATTCCCGCCTTCTGGAATATGATGCCCGACCGGCAGAAATCCTGACCAAGGACAAGAAAAACATGGTTGTGGACAACTACTCCAAGTGGCGCATTGCCGACCCCTTGCAGTTCTACCGCACCGTGCGCTCCATTCCCCGTGCGCAGGCCCGCCTTGATGACATCATCTATGCGGAACTGCGCGTGGCCCTTGGTCGCTATACCCTGATTGAAATCATCTCCAGTGACAGAACCGCCATCATGGAAGAAGTCACCCAGACGTCCAACAACCTGCTCAAGCCGTACGGCATTGAGGTAACGGATGTACGTATCAAACGTACAGACCTGCCTCCTGAAAACGCCCGTGCGATCTACGGACGCATGAGAGCCGAACGCGAGCGCATGGCACGTCAGTACCGCTCAGAAGGTAACGAAGCTGCCGCCCGCATTACCGCTGCAGCAGACAAGGAAAAGACCATCACCCTCGCAGACGCAAGCCTCAAGGCCGAAATCATGCACGGTGAAGGAGATGCAATGGCAACCAAGATCTACGCCGACAGCTTCGGCAAGGATCCGCGTTTCTTTGAATTCATGAAATCCCTCGAAGCTTACGAAAAAGGCTTCAAAGGCGATACCAGAATTATCCTTTCTCAGGACAACCCGTTCCTGAAATACATGAAATAAGAATGCCTTCGACGTCCAGCGAGGGGAACTTTTGCAAAAGTTCCCCTCGCTGGACTCTCCCTTCAAAACCTTTTAACAGGCTTCGCTCACAGCTTGTTGGACAGGCATAAAAAACCCCTCAATATCTTCTAAGATATTGAGGGGTTAATGTTTTTAAAGAATCTCTGCGTTTGAAATGCGCAACAGGCTGTAATCTGCTCAGCTGGCAATCCCACCGATATTAAGAAACCGGCACCTTGCTCTTGAGAAGCGGTTTTTTGATTCCGAACTGCCTCAAGGTCTTCTTCATGCCTTCGGTAGAATCGGGGGTTCCGGTATGGCGTACAAAAACCCTGTACCATGTCCGGCTTCCGCTTTTCCCGGCCTCCACATAGGCGTTCAGACCGCTGGAGGAGAGCTTGTCGCTGAATTCCTGCGCTCTGGTAGTATCACCGAACGAAGCAGCCTGATACACGTAGTTGTATATCGGTCCCACATTCGGCTGCGGCTTGTCGATTTCTACCGGAGGTTCCGGCTCGGCCTGAGTAATCTTTGCGGCGACAGCTGCTTCAGGCTTGCTCTCCGTGGTTACTACGGGCTTGCTTTCAACCTTTGCCGTTTCTGTTTTCTCCGGCTGTTTGGAGGGCTGTTCCTTGTTTTCTTCCTGCCTTACAGCGGATTCAGGCTTTTTCTTGAGCTGATCAATGTAGTCCAGCTCTTCCGGCTTGAGCACTCCGCCCTTTATTTCACCGGAACCGCTTCCGGACTGACTGGGCATCATCATGGCAAGTTCCGGCACATCCTTTTCAGGCTGATAACCACGGCCCAGCAGGATTCCCAGTACAAAAAAAGCGCACAGGGCAGCGACACTCCCCGCACATATCCCGATCATTTCCGGAACAGTGAAAGTGAAAGTGTAGGTCTTTTCCTGATTGTCTGCCTTCGTCTTCTTGCCTTTGGGAGCAGCCATTATCTTCTCCGGTTAGAGATTACATGCGATCGGGAGCGGAAACTCCAAGCAGGTTGAGACCGTTGGCCAGAGTCAGGGCCACGGACTTGAGCAGCAGCAGCCTTGCACCGACAACTTCACCTTCTGCGGAAAGGATGTGGTGCATGGAGTAGAACCTGTGCAGTGCGCTGGCCAGATCACGCAGATAGTAGCTGATGATGTGCGGGCTCATGTTTTTGCCGGCATTCTCGGCCACGTCGGCGAACTGATCCATGAGCTTCATGAGATCAAGTTCTTCGTCATTGGTCAGGCTTTCAAGCTGTGCGGCATCTACAGCAAGAAGTTTGATGCCCTGCTCTTCCGCCTTGCGGATTACTGAGCAGATACGCGCGTGGGCGTACTGCACGTAGTAAACCGGGTTATCCATGCTCTTCTGCTTGACCAGATCGAGGTCGAAGTCGAGATGGCTGTCGCTCTTGCGGGACAGGAACATGAAACGGGAGGCGTCGCGGCCAACTTCTTTCACCACGTCTTCGAGAGTTTCGAATTCGCCTGCACGGGTGGACATGGCCACCTGTTCGCCACCGCGCAGCAGGTTTACCAGCTGCACGAGAATTACTTCAAGCTGGCCCTTCCTGCCGAGTGCTTCAACTGCTGCCTGCATACGCGGAACATAACCGTGGTGGTCGGCTCCCCAGATGTCGACAACGAGGTCGAAACCACGCTTGTACTTGTCATCATGGTAGGCAATGTCGGATGCAAAATAGGTCAGGTCTCCGTTGGACTTGCGCAGAACACGGTCCTTGTCGTCACCGAGGTCGGTGGACTTGAACCAGAGAGCTCCGTCCTGCTCATAAGCCATGCCGCGAGCCTTGAGGTCTGCGAAGGTCTCTTCGACCTTGCCTGCGCTGACAAGACTTCTTTCGGAGAACCATACATCGTGGCGCACGTCGAATTCGGCAAGGTCTTTCTTGATACCTTCCAGAATCTCGTTCATTCCGTATTCGCGGCAGATGGAGACGGCTTCTTCCTCGGGGATTTCCAGAATATTGGGGTTGCGTTCCAGAACTTCCGCTGCAAGATCCCTGATGTAGTCGCCTTTGTAGAAATCTTCGGGATCGGCGATGTCACGGCCCTGGGTCTGCTGCAGGCGCACCCATATGGAGTTGCCGAGGATGAGCATCTGGCGGCCGGCATCGTTGACATAGTATTCGGCTTCAACATCAAAGCCGGTGAAATCGAGGATGCGGACCAGACAGTCACCGATAGCGGCCCCGCGTCCGTGGCCGATATGCAGTGGCCCGGTGGGGTTGGCGGAAACATATTCCACCTGAACACGGGTTCCCTTGCCGATTTCGCTGCGACCGTAGTCAGCACCCTTTTCAAGCACCTGAGGAATCATATTCTGCCAGAAGGAGCCGGAAAAAGTGAAGTTCAGGAAGCCGGGACCGGCAATATCAACCTGTTCAATATATTTGTCGCCTTCGAGTGCATTCTTGATCTCTTCGGCAATGGCTCGCGGATTCATTTTTGCCTGCTTGGAAAGCATCATGGCAATGTTTGCGGACATGTCGCCGAATTTTTTATCTTTGGGAGGCTCGATCACAGCCTTTTCAGGCCATTCCCAGCCCTTGGATTCAAGGATGGACCCGAGAACTTTTTCAAGGTGTTGTTTAGCTTTCATTACGGATGAAATCTCCTTAAGGAATTATGATAGACAGCCCCGTGCTTTTGATTTCCATACCTTTCAAGGGCTGCTCGTAGCTTTGTGCAAGCTTCGCTTATCATCTTTCGTTGCGGCTTCCAAGCATTCATTACGGGGCTGAAAATACCGTCATGGAGGGAGAAAAGAGTCAATTTGTCATCAAAGGTCAAATCATCATTGCCATTTTACTCTAATACAGCAAAAAATAGCCGCACACAAAGGAGAAAATAAAATGGATTCATTTGTCAGCCGTTTTCAGAAGCTGAGCTATACAATTCCCTGGAATATAGGACTGTTGACTGTCGGATCGTTTCTTACCGGCCTTGCCATAAAGGCGGTGATGATTCCCAACGCCTTCCTGCCCAGCGGAATTTCAGGGCTGGCCCTGCTCGGATATTACGTCTTCCCCCAGATCTCATCAGGTCTGTGGGTCTTTCTGCTCAACATCCCCATTTTCCTGATCGGATGGTTCTTCATCAGCAAACGGTTCTTCTGGTACAGCCTTTACGGCATGATCACCCTCAGTATTTTTATCGAACTGGTTCCGTGGACCATACAGTTCAATGACAAATGGCTGGCCGTGATTGCAGGAGGCATTATCCTTGGTGTAGGCTCCGGAACTGCATTGCGGTCATTGGGTTCCACCGGCGGGCTCGGAATTCTCCAGATTCTGGCCAGAGACAAGCTGGGTATAAAAGTGGGCCAGTTCTCCATGGGGTTCAACGCCGCAGTGCTTGGAACAGGAACAATCTGGCTCAACCTGACCGATGTTCTCTATTCGCTGGCAATGATATATATTTCGGCCGCAGCCATAGATTCCGTGCAGCGCTTGTTCAACCAGCGCAAAATGGTCCTGATCATCACCACTTCCCCGGAAGAAGTCTCCGAGGCAATCATGACCAAGCTCGGTCGGGGGACCACCCTGATCAACGCCATTGGTGGCTATACGAGACAGGAGAAGACGGTTATCATGACCGTGGTCGACTCTTTCAGGATCAAACGCCTTGAAGCTACGATCTTCACTATTGATCCGCAGGCATTTGTCATTATCGAATCAACATTCAGCGTACTCGGGAAAGGTTTTTCCGTGCCGAGGTAGTTGTTATGAGCAGAACCATCGCGCTTTTGACCGATTTCGGACTGGATGACCCTTATGTAGGGCAGATGAAAGGGGTGTTGGCAACCCATGCTCAGGATTCCAGAATCATCGACGTCAGCCACGGGGTTGAACCGTTCTGCATTTCGCAGGGAGCTTTTTTTCTGGCTGCAGCCATGGAGCATTTCCCCGAAGATACGGTTTTCATAACCGTGGTAGATCCCGGTGTAGGCAGCGCGAGGCGCATTATCGGGGCGGAATTCGGCTCACGCACTGTAATTGCCCCGGACAACGGAATAATTGAGCTGGCCGAGGATAAATTCGGCGGGACCATGATCGTTACCGACCTGAGCGAGGCTGCCGCAAAGATACACAGTTCCGCAACCTTTCACGGCCGGGACATTTTCGCACCCATTGCAGCGGATATTGCCTGCGGCACATCACTTGAATCCCTCGGCCCCAAAATGCCGCTACGCGACATAGTACGGACCGGGATCAACAAGCCGGTCTGGAAGCCAGACGGAGTGGATGCCACCATTCTGCACAGGGACCGGTTCGGCAACCTTGTACTCAACATCCCGGATCACCAGCATATGCCGGAGCGCATGTCCATCCCAGAAGAACAGCTCCTGTCAGGCAATGACGCCAGTTGCGTAAGACGTGTTTCCTGTTATGCCGAACTGGAAAGCGGGGCCACCGGACTCATCGCCGGAAGCCAGGGTTACTACGAACTGGCCCTTAACCGGGGCGCGGCGTCGGAGATGCTCGGCCTCGAACCCGGCGACACCCTGACCCTTTCATGGAATGCACAATGCCCTGTCGACTGAATCATTTTTCGACCTTCGGAAACAACTCATGAATATAATACGCGACTTCCTGATAACCCTCGGTTTCATGACCCGGCTTGGACCGGTTATGAACATCGAGGCCGAAGATCTTGCCCGGACAGTGAAATGGATGCCGCTCACCGGTCTGGTTATGGGTGCGGTGATAGTGTTCCCATTCTATATGGGGCTTTTTGCCGGAAAATACTGGCTTCAATCATGGCTGACCGTTGCCGGGTCCATCTATCTTACCCGCGGGCTGCACTTTGACGGTGTTGCCGACATAGCCGACGGGGCCGGGCCATACCCTGATGCAGAACGGTTCTGGAAAATACTCAAGGACAGCAGAACCGGGGTGTTCGGCGTCCTTGCGGCTGTGCTGGCAGTGCTGGGACAGGTTCTCGGATTCTACTATGTCTATGCTGCCGGAGCCTTCGGCGCGGTACTCTGGATTTTCATGCTTGGGAGGTTCGGCAACGCGTTTTTCGGACGGATAGCCCTGCCACTGGCAAAGCCGGGACAGGGCATCCTGACCATGAAGGGGGCGGATAATCTTTCTCTGTTCGCTGGCCTGATGATGACTGCAGGAGCAGGCTTTTTTACCGTCTCCGCAGCAACTCAGTTGCTGGGATTAGCCATTTCCGGCGGAGCAATTATATTTCTCTACAGGCTTGCCCGGAAAGTGAACGGAGCCAACGGTGATTTTCTCGGCGCGGCACTTGTTCTGACCGAACTGTCGGCACTGCTGGCCTTTGCCGCAGTAAACTGATCAGCCGGGGTAAACGAGGTTTTCCGGAGTAATTTTATTCAGCACTTCAACAAAGAACCTGCGCGCTTCTTCCCTTGCTCCAGCAGGGTCCATAAGAGTGTAGTTTCCACACTCAACCGCAGAAGCTCCGGGGATTTCACCATCAAATTCAGCCGCAAACCCGAACAAATCCTCAATCAGCGGTACTATTTCCACGGATTTCAGGTCGCCATTCAGCAACAGATAAAATCCGGTAAGGCAGCCCATGGGACCGAAATATATTATTTTATCCCCATACCCTTCGTGATTGCGCAGAAATGTTGCCCCGATATGCTCAATGGTGTGCGCCACGGCTGAAGACAGGGCCGGTTCATTGTTCGGCTCTTTCATGCGCAGATCAAATGTTGTCACTGTTTCCGCTCCAACAGCATCCCTGCGGGAAAGATAAATACCGCGTTTCAGTCTGGTGTGGTCTATTTTAAAGCTTCCTATCCTGTTCATTGTGTTACTCCGGTTGATGACCTTGCTTAGTGAGCTGAGGTCAGAATTAAAATTTTGCCGCTACTGCCCGCGAAGCGATATTGAAAGGTTTTGGGATTCTTAAACCCTTTTGCAAAAGGGTTTAAGCCGCCGGAGGCGAAATCAGCTCGTCAAATGCGCAAAGCGCATCTAACTTATCTCCTCAATCCATCAAGCATGGCGAGAACCATGCGTACTGAATTGGCGGCGGCTTGTTCCATGCAGCTTTCGTAAACGGCGGTATTGCCCTGTTCCCGGACCTTGTCCGATATTGAGCGGATCAATATGAAGGGTACCTTGAACAGGAAGCCGGTCTGGGCAATGGCAGCTCCTTCCATTTCCACAGCCATGACATCGGGGAAGAATTCGGCAATGCGCTCGACCTGCTGCGGGGTATGTACAAAGGAATCACCGGACAAGACCGGTCCCTGATGAACGGTGATGCTGTCTTCATTTATCCACGCCTTCCGTGCCAGCCCGAGAAGCAGGCTGTCGGCCTTGAAGGATGCGGGCATGCGTGGAATCTGTCCCATTTCATAATCAAATGCCGTGGCATCGGCATCGTAGTGGCGCACTTCCGATGAAATTACGATGTCACCTATTTTCACGTTCTCCGGAAAGGCCCCTGCCACCCCGGTATTGATCAGGTAATCCGGTTTGAATTTGTCCAGCAGCAGCGTTGTTCCGACGGCAGCGTTGACCTTGCCGATTCCGCAAAGAAAAAGAGCCACTTCGACACCGTTGATTGTGCCGGTATAATAAACCAGATCTCCGAAGCAGGTCCGGGCAGTCCCTTCAAGCCTGTCTACCAGCAGAGACAATTCCTCTTCCATTGCGGCTATGATTCCTATCTTCAATGTATATTCCTCTATTCCGTGCGGATTATTTCCGCTGTGATGCTTGAAAGATATGGCAGGAACTACTAATTAGTAAAATTAATAGTTTTAATTTTTTAAGTTAGCAAAACTACTTTAAGGAATAAACATGCTGCCGGACCTGAACCGATTGAAAGTCTTTTTCCACATTTACAATGAACAGAGCAGTACCGGGGCCGCAATAAAACTGCATATCACCCAGTCAGGGGTCAGCCAGCAGCTCAAGAAGCTTGAAGAAGAGCTGAACGTAAAACTGTTCACCCGCGTAAACCGCAGACTGGTCCCGACTGCCGCAGGACACAGCCTTTATTTAATAGTAAAGGAGTTCATTTCAGAGCTGGAAAACAGTCTGCGCCATCTTGCCGACAGCCATGAGATTCCCTGCGGGGAACTGCGCATCGGCACACCGTCCGAATTCGGCAGGACGTACATGCCGGCTATCTTCGCATCATTTCGTCGAAAGTTTCCGCAGGTGTCCATGCATCTGGAACTCGCAGATCCGACGGTCCTTTTTTCCAAACTATCAACAGGTGAGCTTGATTTTGCGTATGCAGACATCCTTCCGTTCATCATGGACACGCCGGGCGGAATTTCAGCCTATTCCGTAACTCCGGTGTTCAGGGAAGAATTCGTGCTGGCCTGTTCGCGCAGGTATTACGAATCGCGGGTGATAGGAGCAAAATATGAACAGCTCTGCGGACTTGATTACATAGGCTACAAGCAGGACATTTCCTTGTTCAGGAGCTGGTTCAGGCTGCACTTTGATCAGGAACCGCCCTCGCTGAACCTTGTTTTTACGGCGGACAGTTCCGGGGCAATTATCAGGGCTATTGAGGAAGGTATGGGACTCGGCATCACCGTAAACCACCTGATCAACCGTCAAGTGGCAAAGGGCGATATTATTTCACTGCTGCCGACAGAACGGAAATTACAGAACACAGTGGCCTGCGTTCAATTCAATGATAAGCAGACAACAATCACTGAAGAAATGTTTCAGGAACACTTCAGGCAGGAATTACTTAAAAATTATGCAAAAATGTCCTCTATCTGTTCATAAAACAATAAAGTTGATTGATATTAAAAACGTATTGCAATATCTCTTTTGATAAATTTACGTAAGGTTTACATATTCTAGTTTTCAGGAATGCACATTGTGAAAAATAAATTATTATTCTTTCTTTTAATCATTCATGCTTTATGTTTAAATTTATTTTCAATATCCGCACACGCTCAAAATGCAGTAGAAAATCAGCTGATTGTAAAGTTCTCAAACGGTGTAAGCGAAAGTAATGCCCGGTCTGTAGCTTCCAGTCACTACATGGACGTACTTGCAGTACTCAACTCTGCAACAGAATACTCTGGACAATGCATACTGCTTTTAAAATCACACCTCACAACGCAAGAAATGATAAATGAAATATCAGGTCTGCCGGAAGTGGAATCATTTTCTCCCAACTATATCCGCAAAAAAAGAGCTGTCCCGGATGATCCCCAATTCGGAAACCAGTGGAGTCTCCAGAATACTTCAGCAGGCATCAATATGCCTGCGGCATGGGACATCAGCACCGGGAGTTCGAACGTTGTAATAGCAGTCATTGATTCCGGTCTGGATCTCAGACATGAAGATATGAAAGATAGTTTGTGGGTTAACCCGTACGACACCTTTAATGGAATTGACGATGACGGCAACGGGGTAGTGGATGATGTCTACGGCATATCCATAAACAGTGGCGTCAGCAGCAACAGCACAGAAGACAGAGACACTGAAGACGGTCACGGTACAGTTGTTTCAAGTGTCATTGCCGCTACAGGAAATAACGGCATAGGAGTATCCGGTATATCTTGGAACAGCCGCATTATGGTTTTACGCCCTGACAACAATTCTGACTCTGAAATCATAATCGCCATCAACTACATCATTGATAAGAAACAAAAAGGAATAAACATTCCTGTAGTCAACATGTCCATCGGCGGATCGAGCGGCAACCCCATTGTACGGGACAAAATACAGGAACTGGCCGACAACGGCATTATCTTCGTAACTTCAGCTGGAAATGACAGCTACGACAACGACAGCTCAGCGATTCGGGAGTATCCTGCAAGCTACGATATTCCAAACATTATTAGCGTTGGAGCAAGCGATCGGAATGGAGACAAGGCCTCTTTTTCCCATTTCGGACAGTACACTGTAGATCTGTTCGCCCCCGGCGTGGATATTACCGCTGCAAGCCGTGGTGGAGGATATAGCACGGATGCAAATGACGGGACCTCTTTTGCCGCCCCGCATGTGGCTGGAACAATAGCCCTTGCCGCCGCTGCCTTTCCGAACGATGATATTTACACCCGCATCAGAAAAATTCTGTCCAGCACATATGTTTCCGGAAAATTCGAGAACAAATGCCTTACGGAAGGAAAGCTGAATGCAACAGCCGCACTTGGAGATGATCTTGAGCTGATTCCTTTCATTACCGGATCAGACTCAAGGGAAGGAAAACGGGAAGGTCAGGCGTTCACCCTGAACGGAGCAGGCTTCGGAACAACTGAAGGCTCGGTCCATTTCTGCAATGCTCAGGGCAGAGCCAAGGCCAGCATAAACACCTGGTCTGATTCAAAGATTACAGGTGTAGTTCCACAGGACGCCGGCGTTTTCGTACAGGTAACCGATAGCAACGGGCTGAAATCAAACGCTCTACAGTTCACTGCATGGGCGGAAAAACAGAGCCCCACACAACTCCACACAATCGGAACTTCCGTGGTGCGCAACGGCATAATTTATACATTCGGTGGCGGTTACACAGCCGGGAGCACAGCCTGCGAAAAATATGATCCGGCAACAAACAGCTGGACAACTTTCACGACCATGCCGGCAGCTCGATCGGGGGCAGGAACAGTTTTTTACAACAACGAAATGTATTTCTTCGGCGGAAAGAACGTAACCTCAAACAGCATTTACTCAGACATAATCAAGTATTCATTTAATACGAACTCCTGGTCAACTCTCCCGGGAACTGTACCTTACCCGTTTGAATGCTCAGCAGAAGTCCTTGACGGCAAATTATACGTCAGCGGCGGCAATGCTACATCCGGAACTGAAACAACGGACAATATATATTTATATAACCCTGATGCAGGATCTTTCACTGTCTTCGGCGACATGGACTGTCCGCGTCTGATGCACTCGTCATTCAGCCATAACGGATTGATATACATATTCGGCGGAATCAACGAAACAAGTCAGGGTGTTTCAAATGTCCTGATTTTCAACGCCACAGATTCATCTCTCAGTTTGGGTCCGAACATAAGCAATGCCGGGGTGACAACTGACGGCACATACCTGTTTCTGACCGGTGGAGCCATGACCAGCAGCATAGGAGCAACCCCGTTTTTATTTACCTTCGATCCATCCGCCAAAACATGGGACTATGGGAATAACACCATCCAGCAACCTGATGTTGGGCGCATAGGTTCGCTTGTGGAGTACATAGAAGGACGCGGACTTTACTCCGTAGCTGGAATTACCGGAGAGGGAGAGGAGAAAAAACTGATGTTCCTGACTATTCCCTCCAGAATCAAGGCTCCAGCCAGCCAACCTGACTCCACGGTAACAATAAATGTGACCCAGAGCGAGACGAGTCAGGAATCTGCAGGAGAACTCAAGGTAAAATACAAACTGCCCGATTCCGGGGACCGGATGACCGATGTCCGCGAATTTACAGCCACAGTAAGTAAGCCCGGTGCAATTATTCATCTTCAGTATGAATTCACAGCGCCTTCAGGAGCTGACATTCCGGCGGACATGACCCTTTACAAGCTCAAAAACAGTGACGAAAGCTACCTTTCATACTCCTATGCCGCAGCAAAAAACGAATGGATTGACGGCTCGTGGTGGCTTGAGGATCAGGACGGTAATTATGTTGCCGAATCACAGCCCCTGACCGAATCCAATGTATATTCGGTGCACTTCTGCCTGACGGACAACGGACGATACGACCAGAGCAGTACTTCAGGAGTGATCACAGACCCGCTGGTGCTCTTTTCCGGAACATCCGGTTCTGCGTCCGGTTCCAGCGGATGTGTGATGTCACCTGATTCAAAACCGGGACTTGAATTTATACTCGGCGTTGTCGCATTCATCTGGATTATCATTTGTGCCGTATTGCGCAGACGCATTGGCTTCACAGACCGTTAAGACGATGACTCAAAATTCACCCCACGGTCTTGCCCTGTGGAAAACTAATTTCCTGACTGAAGCTCAAACAAAAAGCCGCTGACCGAATCAAATCAGGTCAGCGGCTTTTTTTACAGACAAATAAACTCGGACTTATTTTCCGTTCATCTTCTCTAAAACCTTGTACAGAGCCTGAGTTCCAAGCTCTTCATAGCCGAGTGCCATTGCAGACACATAGAACTGGTTTGCAAGGGCCAGTCCGGGCAGGGACAGATTCATACGTTTTGCTTCATCAAGGGCTATGCCCATATCCTTCACAAAATGCTTGATGAAAAAGCCCGGATTGAAATCTCCATCGGCAATACGACGACCTAGGTTGTTGATGGACCACGAACCGGCAGCACCGGACCCGATCACGTCAATAACTTCATTGAGATCCATGCCGGCCTTGTAGGAATAAAGCAGAGACTCAACCACGCCGATCATGGTTCCGGCAATCAGGATCTGGTTGCACATCTTGGTGTGCTGACCGGAACCTGCCTTGCCCATAAGGCGGATGTTGCTGCCCATGACTTCGAAGAGATCCTTGACCGTATCAAATTCTTTCTGCTCGCCACCGACCATGATCGCCAGAGTAGCATTGCGGGCACCGAGGTCTCCACCGGAAACCGGGGCATCAAGCGCACCAACTCCCTTAGCGGCCGCGGCTTCGGCAATACGCTTGGCAAGGGCAGGCTCGGAAGTGGTCATATCCACGATGATCTTGCCGGGAGCGGCATTGGCAAGCACACCGTTCTCACCGAGTATTGTCTCTTCTACATCTTTGGGATAGCCGACAATGGTAAAGATAACATCGGCATTTTTGGCAACTTCAGCCGGGGAATCACACCAGATTGCTCCCTCTGATACCAGAGCATCAGCCTTGGATTTGGTGCGGTTATATACAAATGCCTCGTTTCCGGCCTTCATCAGGTGCATGCACATTGATCCACCCATTACACCTGTTCCTATCCAGCCTATTTTCCTGCTCATCTTTTATATCCTCATTTAACTTTTTTCCTGATTATCGGCAGAAGCTGTTTCTTAACATGGCGGACCATGAAAGGTAAACGAAACATCCTGCATCAGCTACTTATAGAGAGCATATACTGTAGCTCCGACCATCAGCACTACCATGGATGTATTGACGGCGTAGCGCAACTTCGGAGTGCGCAGCAGCTTCAGCATTGACTCACCGGCGTAACACCACATGGAATGGAAGAATGCAGCGCAGCAGGTAAACGTAGCCACGAAAATGAAAATCTCCATGAAACGCGGAGCCTGCGGGTCAGCAAACTGGGCAAAGGCAGATACAGTCATGGCATAGTGCTTGGGATTCAGCGGATGCAGTATCAGTCCTTCGTAAAACCTGAATGATTTACGAGAACTCTTGACGTCTCCGCTCATGCCCATGACCTTCCATGCAAGGTACAGGATATAAAGCATACCCAGAACCTTCAGCACCGATGCAGCCTGCGGTGAAGCCAGAAACAGCTCCGCCAGCCCCAGAACAACCAGTATGTCCATTATCGAGCCCCCGACAACAATGCCGGAGACGAAAGGAATGGAACGCTTGAACCCTACGGCCTGTCCCAGAGCCATCGAAGCAAGGTTTCCCGGTCCGGGTGTCCCGCACATGACAATTACAAACACCAGAAATGGCCAAAAATTTTCCTGCATTATATGATCCTCCTTATATACATCACGGGGTTGTATGATGCCTCCGCCTGCTCTGCGAGGCTGTTTTTGATGCGCTACGCGCTTTTGACAATCTGTTTTAGCCGCCAGCGGCCAAACACATTGTATGTATACAGTTGTTAATTTGTACTGATATTCTTGACATTGTATGCAGTCAATGTAATTATTGTGTGCATGACAAAATGGATACCTGAATTAAAAGAAAGCAGCAGGCCTAAGTTCAAGCGGCTGGCTGATGCCATAGAGTGCGATGTCTATTCCGGAAGGCTCAAACCCGGAGAGAAACTTCCCACTCACCGGGAACTGGCAGATGATCTGCAGATGAATGTCAGCACCGTGACCCGCGGATATGCTGAAGCGGAAAAAAGAGGACTGGTCTGCGGAACAGTAGGACGTGGAACATTCATTGCCCCCGATGCTGTAACAAGCTCTTCCATGTTTTCGTTCGAACCGCATGTACCGGGAATGATTGAGCTGGGGCTGGTCAATACCTTCTATGATCTTGATCCTGATATGCAGGATGCGATGAAACGCCTCACAAGACGGCGCAATCTGAATGCCTTTCTCCGTTACACAGACCCTCAAGGACTGCCGGAACACCGTGAAACTGGCGCGGAGTGGTTCAGATGCTACAATATGGAAGTATCCCCGGATGATGTGCTGATCTGTTCCGGAGCGCAGCATGCCATTACCTGCTGCCTGAGTTCACTTTTCCGGGCAGGTGATCGCATTGCCACCGACGCCCTTACCTATCCGGGCATGAAAACGCTCGCCTCCATGCTTGGGATAAGGCTTGTCCCCGTGCAGATGGACGATAAAGGCATGATTCCGCAGGTTCTGGATACTGTCTGCCGCAGGGAAAAAATCAGCGGCATATACCTGATGCCTGAAGTCCAGAACCCGACCACAGCCTGCATGGATCTGCAGCGGAGACAGCAGATAGCTGAAACGGCACGCCTCCACAACCTGACCATAATTGAGGATGACGCCTATGCCCTGACAGTTGAAAGCAGCCTTCCACCTGTTTCATCCTTTGCACCGGATCAAAGCGTGCTGATCGCCGGAGTTTCCAAGATAATCGCAGTCGGGCTGCGGGTGGCATTCATGTCCGCACGCGGGGATATGCACGAAAAACTGGCCCATGCCATTCTCAACTCCGTATGGATGACCCCGCCTCTGAACGCTGAACTTATCTGCCAGTGGATAAAGGATGGCACTGCTGAAAAAACCATGCGCATGAAACGACAGGCTGCGCATGAACGCTTTGAAGCTGTGCGCGACTACACCGATGAAATGGAGCTGGTCGGCAATCCTTCCGGTTTCTTTCTATGGCTCAAGCTGCCAGACCCGTGGCGCGGATTCATGCTGGAAAGCAGGGCGCGAGAGGCTGGCCTCAATATTTTTGCCGCAGAAAAATTCGCCGTGGGTGACAGACCTGTCCCCCCCATGATCCGCCTGTCCTTAAGTGGACCAAAAGATATTGCAGAACTGCGGAAGGGAATGGAAATTCTGACAAGCATAATCAGGAATGGAAAGTAGTCTGTGTTGGTATCAAGGTATGCTACCGGATGGCCGCCATCTCTAAGACTCGTGGAAAAACCGCTCGCGTAAGAATCAGTAGCGACAGCTTATTAAAAGGTTTTGAGGGGGAGTCCATAGGGGGAGGCATCCCCGAAAAAACTTGACGAATCAGCATTCCGGTATGACTCTGTTTACCTGAAACAAACAGCATAAACAGGGCCGACATTGAAATATACAGATAACGTTCAGGAATACATTGATTCCCTTCTTTCTTCACCGGTCATGGGTGATCAGGTTGTACACCACCGTGTAATTGACGGGCATGACGCTTCATTCGGTGAACCTCGCCGAAAATTTTCGCCTTCCATCAATGCCGTGCTCGGATTCAGGAATATTGAGCAGCTTTATTCGCATCAGGCCGAGGCAACAGATTATGCCCGTGCCGGTCGCAATGTGGTGGTTGCAACTCCTACTGCCAGCGGCAAGACACTCACCTACAACCTGCCGGTACTTGAACAGTGCCTGCGCGATCCTGATGCGCATGCCCTGTACCTTTTCCCGCTCAAGGCCCTTGCCCAGGACCAGCTAAAGACCTTCAACGAAATGGCCGCACTCATGCCGGAAAACGTGCGCCCGGAGGCCGCCATCTATGACGGGGATACCAGCCCCTACAGACGCAAGAAAATCCGTGATACCCCGCCTGCCGTAATCCTGACCAACCCGGAAATGCTCCACCTGTCCATACTTCCATACCATGAGAAATGGGCGCCTTTCCTTGCCGGACTGACCCACATCGTAGTTGATGAGGTCCATACCTACCGAGGGGTAATGGGCTCGCACATGGCCATGGTATTCCGCCGGCTGCTGCGCATCTGCCGATTCTACGGGGCAAACCCTTCCTTTGTTTTTTCGTCGGCAACAGTCGGCAACCCCTCCGACCTTTGCCGGGACCTGACCGGCCTTGATGTAAGTGAAATCACCGAGAGCGGCGCGGCTTCAGGAAAGCGCAACTACATTTTTTTCAACCCGGTTACATCGCCCTACAGCGCGGCAATCCAGCTGCTTAAGGCCGGGCTGGCCAGAGGTCTGCGGACAATAGTCTACACCCAGTCGCGCAAGATGACCGAACTGATTGCCATGTGGGTTAACGAGAAGGCCGGACAGTACAAGGACCGTATAAGTGCATACCGGGCCGGATTCCTGCCTGAAGAACGTCGTGAGATAGAACAGAAGATGTCTTCCGGGGAACTGCTGGCGGTTATTTCGACCAGTGCGCTTGAGCTGGGCATAGACATCGGAGGGCTCGACCTGTGCATTCTGGTCGGCTACCCCGGATCGGTCATGGCCACCTTGCAACGCGGAGGAAGGGTAGGACGCAGCCAGCGTGAATCCGCCGTAATTCTTGTGGGTCAGGAGGATGCTCTTGACCAGTATTTCATGCGCCACCCGGACGATTTCTTCTCCCGCCCGCCGGAAAACGCCGTTCTTAACCCTTACAATCCGGTGATAATGGAAAGGCATCTGGTCTGCGCTGCCGCAGAACTGACCCTGCGCGATGACGATTATCTGCTCAAAGAAACGGAAATCAAAAAAAGGGTCGAGCAGCTTGAAAAAGAGGGCACTCTGCTGCGCAACCGGCGTGGAGATGAAATATACTCCACAAGAAAACGCCCCCACCGGGAAGTATCCCTGCGCGGTGCCGGGGCAACCATGCACATTGAAGACACTGCCGACGGATCGGCCATAGGTACCATTGATGAAGTGCGGGCCTATTCCGAGGCCCATGAAGGAGCTGTCTACATCCACAGGGGTGCTACCTACTGCATCAAGGAGCTGGACCTTGCCACCAAAAAGGTCCGTGCGGCAAAGGAAAGGGTCGGTTACTACACCCGCGCCAGAAAAAACAAATCTACTGAAATACTTGAAGTATATTCCCAGAAAAAGGTGTTCGGAACAGTCATGCGTTTCGGCAGGCTCAAAGTAACCGAGCAGGTCACCGGATACGAAAAAAGAGCGGTCAAAGGCGGAAAGCTGCTGGGCATTGTTCCGCTGGACATGCCTCCTGTTGTTTTCGAAACACAGGGACTGTGGATGGAAATATCCCCAGACATCAAACGCAAGGCCGAAGAGGATTTCATCCATTTCATGGGCGGAATCCATGCCGTGGAACATGCTGCAATCGGTATCCTGCCGCTGCTTGTGCTCACAGATCGTAATGATCTTGGCGGTATTTCAACTCCCATGCATGAGCAGGTCGACGGTCCGGCAGTCTTCATCTACGACGGCATTCCCGGAGGGGCCGGGCTGACCATGCAGGCTTTCAAACAGGCTGAAGAACTTCTTGAACGGACCCTGCAGATCATCTTAGACTGTGAATGCGAACTGGGCTGCCCGACCTGTGTGCATTCCCCCAAATGCGGATCCGGAAACCGGCCCATAGACAAGGCTGCGGCCATTTTCGTCCTTGAACATATGGTAAATGGAAAAGCACCTGAAAAAATAGAGGATCTGTCCATGGTACTTGTACCCTTCGGCGAAGATGTGAAAGAGGAAAGAAAAAAGGCCCCGGAATCATTCGGTGTCCTTGATGTTGAAACCAGACGTTCCGCACAGGAAGTCGGCGGCTGGAACAAGGCCGAGCGCATGGGCATATCCATTGCCGTGCTCTACGATTCCACGGAAGATAAATTTTTTGAATATGAGGAAGAACAGATCCCGGAAATGATGGAACGGGCACAGAAGCTCGACCTGATCATCGGCTTCAACATCGAGGGATTCGACTACAAGGTCCTTTCAGGCATTCACGCTTTCAACTACAAATCCCTGCCTACCCTCGACCTGCTGAAGAAGGTTTACGAACGCCTTGGCTACCGCATCAAGCTGGATAACATCGCTCAGGCCACCGTGGACGCGGCCAAAAGCGCAGACGGACTTCAGGCACTGGAATGGTGGAAAGAGGGACGGCTGGACCTCATCACCGAATATTGCATGCAGGATGTTGCCGTGACCCGTGATGTGTATCTCTTCGGGCGTGAAAACGGGTATGTGTTGTTCACCAACAAGGAAAAGAAAAGAGTGCGCCTTCCTGTGGACTGGTAGACAAAGGATCTGCTGTGGATCACCGGAGTAAATAAAGACCAGGGCTTATTTGTATCCGCAAGACTCGCTCCTATCTGTCAGTTGCTTTATGGAATTTCAACAACCCGGGCAAAAATGCTGGAGACCAAAGTGGACAATATTTCTCTACTGAATGACCGTTACAAACTTGAGTCGCTTGGAATTCTGCCGGACTACTGCCTGCAGGAAATATTCAGCCGCGAATTCAGCAATGCCGATACCGCAAAGATTGCCATTCTCCTCTCTGAACCTGCACGTGAAAAACTGTTTGCCAATCTGAACATGGTCCGCTCGGAAAAAATTGCGGCCATGATCGATAAATTTGAATCCGGCGCTCTTGAACTAAATTACGAGAGTTTCGAAAATACCTGTGAACACCTTATGGACCGAGTGCAGGAGCTCAAGGACAACGGGACAATCAGGATACCGGAGACCGGCATAGAGGACTCTTTCCTGAGCCTTGATACTGACCTGCAGGCCTGTTCGGACTCGCTGCCTAACTTCAATCTGCACCACATGGACCTTCACGACCTTATTTCATGGTGGGATCTTGCGGCAAAGAAGATGAGATCTGTTTTCGGAAAAAAGGCGCAGGTGGAAAATATCATTATGGAAAGGCTTTCAGATGACTACAGCCTGGAAATATTTGCACAATCCATTGACGATATAAGTGATAACAAATTGCTACAGTCCGGAAATGAGCTGATAGCCTCATTCTCCAGCCAATACAGTGCCAGACTTGATATGATAGAGTCATTTCTGCTGGCCGTTGCCACCAAACGCAGTATCAGGCAGCTGGCAGAAGACCTCGCCATCCATTTCCCTAAAAACGCTGATATAAAAGATACCATGACCAGACTCGGCCCGCTGCTGCTTATCCCGTCACTGAAAGAAACCCTGCCGTTAGAGGATGTTGCCATGAGTCTGTATAAACTCAAGCACATATATGATGAGCAGGGGGCAGAGGAAATGCTCAAGTTCACAGGCAGGACTGAAGACCACTTTTTCCGCCGTGGACTTGCGGTTGTCCTTTCAGGAATGGATTTGAATTACTCCAGACGCATTATCAATGAACGAAAAAAAGCCCAGCTTGATGAAACCGTTATCAAACTGAAAATGGTCCTTGATGCGGTCACATGCATCAGGAACAAGGTCAGCGGCTACATCATGCTGGAGCTTATGAGTTCTTATACTGTCTATGATTTCGAGGAATAATCCCTAATACTTCTCTTTCAGATAATCCAACTTGAACCTTACTGCGTAAGGATTCGGATAGGTATCCACAACCGTTTCAAGCAGTTCTGCGGCACGCTGATATTCGTGACGGTTTTCATATATATCAGCAAGCATGAAGGCGGCTTCGGCGTGTATATCTTCAGGCACACCTTCCATACTTATAAGCTTTTCAAGCTCTGATTCAGCGCGTTCATAAGCCTGTATAAGGGTCAGGGTATGGGACATTTCATACAGGGCACGGGCCTTTGTTTTTGGATCAGCCGTGCTGGACGCTATGTCTCCGTATGTATAAATAGCCAGATCATAATTGCGCAGCTTGCGGAATGTTTCGGCCAGCACGAAGCGTGTCGAATCCAGCTGTTCCTGCGGCTGATCTGGAAATTCAAGACTCTTTTCAAGAGCTTCCACCGCAGTCTTGTACTCATTGCTGCGGATATACATCTCGGCAAGCTGTCGTTTCAGACCGGAAGCCAGATCCTTGCGATGCCCGAACTCCAGATACATAGCCTCAAGTATGGAGGCTCCCCTTTCACTGTCATGACGAACCTCGGACGCAATCTTGACCAGATAATTCCAGGCCTCAAAACGGTATTTTCCCTGCGGGTTATCCTGCAGGTATCGTTCAAATCCCTTCTCGGAATCACCGTAATATCCGTTGATAAAATTCGTACGGGCCTTTTCTATGACCTCGGGAATCCCTTCAGCGGGTTTCTCACACCCCTGCACCAGCAGGAGCAGGGATGTGAGAATTATTACTAAACATCTTTTCATTATTCGATTTCTTCGCCTTCGAATTCCGAACCGCCTTCGTCTCCGGCATCCTGGACAAGGTCAAAGCCTACGGCGAAATCACCGTCGTCCATACGCACAAGCCTTACGCCCTGTGTTGCGCGACCCACAAGGGAAACGTCCTTGACGCCCATGCGAATGATCTTGTTACCGGAGGTGAGAAGTACCACTTCATCCTCAGGGGAAACCATGATCGCTCCAAGAACCTTTCCGGTCTTGGCGGTAACGCGCATGCTGATGATACCCTTTCCACCTCTGGTCTGCAGACGGTGCTGGTCAATTTCGGTACGCTTACCGTAACCGCCCTGGGAAACGGTGAAGAGCTGAACCCTTTCAGGATCGCCGGTGACAACACCGGATACAACCTCGTCACCGGGACGCAGGGCAATGCCCTTTACGCCGCTGGCAACACGACCCATGGGTCTTGCATCATGGCAGCTGAAGCGGATTGATGTTCCGTCCTTGGTGACCAGAACCGCTTCTGAATCGGCCTGAACTTCCTGAACGGTAATCAGCTGGTCGTCATCCCTCATGGCGACCGCACGTATGCCGGACTGGCGGCAGTTGCGGTAAAGGGCGATGCTGGACCGTTTGATCATGCCGTTCTTGGTTACGAACAGGAAGAAGCGTTCCTCTTCGAACTCGCGCATAGTCATTGCCGTGGCGATTGTCTCGTCCTTTTCAAGCGGCAGCAGGTTGGCGATATGCGCGCCGCGGGCTATGCGGCTTGCCTCCGGAACCTGATGCACCTTGATCTTGAACATCTTGCCCTTGGAGGTGAACAGCAGCAGGAACTGGTGGTTCGTGGTGGTCAGGAAGGTCCGGATAAAGTCTCCGTCCTTGGTCTGAACACCCGCAATACCCTTACCACCGCGCTTCTGCTTCTGATAGTTTGAAAGCGGGGTACGCTTGATATAGCCGCGTCTGGACAGGGTGATTACCGCATCTTCATCAGGAATCAGGTCCTCGATATCGATATCATCGGGGTTCTGGTCCATAAGCACGGTTTTGCGCGGGGTGGAATAGTTCTCCTTGATTTCGGCCAGTTCGTCACGGATGACGCCTTTCAGCACTTCCTCATTAGCCAGAATTGAATTGAAGTATTCGATCTTCTTCAGAATCTCTGCGTACTCTTCAAGCAGTTTTTCGTGCTCAAGGTTGGTCAGCCGCTGCAGTCTCATATCGAGAATGGCCTGAGCCTGAACCTTTGAGAGTTCGAATCGTTCCATCAGCGCGATTCTGGCATCATCACCGCTTCTTGAAGCGCGGATGATCCTGACCACTTCGTCGATGTTGTCCAGCGCGATGCGCAGACCTTCGAGAATATGAGCCCGCTTTTCACACTTATCAAGATCGAAACGGGTACGCCTGATAATGACCTCACGGCGATGCTCAAGGAATGCACTCAAAACCTGCTTCAGGTTCATCAGCATGGGACGGTTGCCGGAAACGGCCATCATGTTGATGCCGAAGCTGCTCTCAAGCTGGGTGAACTTGTACAGGGAGTTAATGATGATGTCCGCAATGGCCCCTTTCTTGAGGTCGATGACGATGCGGATACCCTTACGGTCGGATTCGTCGCGCAGATCGGAGACACCCTCAATCTTTCCTTCGCCTACAAGCTGGGCAATCTTTTCAACAAGGTTGGACTTGTTCAGGGCGTACGGAATTTCGGTGATGACGATGGACTGGCGCCCGGTCTTGGACTCCTCCACATGCAGCACACCGCGGATCTTGATGGAGCCACGGCCTGTTTCGTATGCCTCCCTCAGTCCCTGTCCGCCGAAGCAGAGTGCCCCGGTGGGGAAGTCAGGTCCCTTAATGAAGTCCGTCAGGTCCGCAATCTCGCAATCGGGGTTATCCAGCAGGTGGGCTGTACCATCGATGAGTTCGCCGAGGTTGTGAGGCGGAATGTTGGTGGCCATACCGACCGCAATACCGGAAGTACCGTTCAGCAGCAGGTTCGGAACCTTGGTGGGCAGAACAGACGGTTCCTGCAGAGAGTTGTCGTAGTTGTCCCTGAAGTCGACGGTCTTCTTTTCAAGGTCGGCCAGAAACTCGGAACTCAGCTTGGACATTCTTGCTTCGGTGTAACGCATGGCCGCTGCGGCGTCGCCGTCAATGGAACCGAAGTTACCCTGACCGTCAACGAGCGGATCGCGCATGGAAAATTCCTGCGCCATACGTACCAAGGCATCGTAAACAGCAGAGTCACCGTGAGGGTGATATTTACCGATTACGTCACCGACAACACGGGCTGATTTCTTGTACGCACGGTTGTAGCTGTTGCCCAGCTCGTGCATGGCGTACAGAATACGCCTGTGTACAGGCTTCAGGCCATCCCTTACATCAGGAATGGCTCGGCCTATGATAACACTCAGAGAATACTCCAAGTATGATTTCTTAAGTTCTTCTTCAATAGTAATCTGAGACACTATTTTTTCTCCGTTTTATATGCCTTCGGAGGCTTTGCCTTCGGCGACCCTGCCGGGGGCCTTAAACCCTTTTGCAAAAGGGTTTAAGAATCCCAAAACCTTTTAATAGTTTTTACTGGTTACGGGCTTTTTTAAACATCCCTCGAAAAACCAGCAAAAAAACTGCACTTACGCGATGATCATAAATTCAATGATACACAGAGCGAAGCCCGTTAAAAGATTTTGAAGGGATGGGGTCCGGGGAAGGGAAACTTTTGTAAAAGTTTCCCTTCCCCGGCCGCCGGAGGCCCCATTAAATATCAAGTTCCTGAACAGCCAGGGCGTTCTTTTCAATGAACTCGCGACGCGGTTCAACATTATCACCCATGAGATCTTCGAAAATGTCGTTTGCTGCGGTGGCGTCTTCAATGGTCACCTGCAGCATAGTCCTCTTTTCCGGATCCATGGTCGTTTCCCAGAGCTGTTCGGGGTTCATTTCACCGAGACCCTTATAGCGCTGCAGGTTGATGCCCTTGTAGGCCTCTTCCATTACGCCTTCCAGCAGATGGAATATTCCGCTGACGGTGGTGGACTGCTCGCCGCGTACGATGGTGAATTCGGTGCCGGAGCACTGGTCCACGATCTTGCGGTTACGGTCGAAGGTGTACCTGAACAGCTTGGAGTTGAAGAACTCAACACCGAGTCTGGTGCGGTGCCCGTTCTCGTTCTCAAATATAACGTATACGCGCTCTTCGCCTTCATCGTCCTCACGTTCAATAATGACCTTGAAGCCTTTGTTCTGCATGGCTTCAACGAAAAACTGCGGATCAGTGTCGGCAAAATGCTCGGGAGTCATCTTCTGATCAAGGCCAACCAGTGAAGCGAACAGGACATCGGAAATACCCATGTTGACTGCTTCGCCGATCTTGCCCTTGATGAAGCGGATATCGTCGAGCAGCTCGATCAGATACTGCTGGTGGTACTCGTTGCCACCTGCTCCCTTGATGGTAATATCCCCGGAAACCTTCTCGATCAGCAGAGAATAAAGCTCGGAATCGTCCTTGATGAACTTTTCGTACTTGCCCTTGGCGATGCGGTAAAGAGGCGGCTGGGCGATGTACAGGTGACCGCGCTGGATCAGTTCCTCGTACTGCCTGAAGAAGAAGGTCAGCAGCAGGGTACGGATGTGAGAACCATCGACGTCTGCGTCAGTCATGATGACGACCTTGTGGTAGCGCAGCTTGTCGAAATCTTTCTCGCCTTCCTCCTGACCGATGCCTATACCCATGGCGGTAATCAGCGCACGGATTTCCTTATTGGCCAGCATCTTGTCAAAGCGGGTCTTCTCGACGTTGAGAATCTTACCGCGCAGGGGCAGAATGGCCTGATGCTTGGGGTTACGGCCCTGTTTTGCGGAACCGCCCGCAGAGTCACCCTCAACAATGAACAGTTCGCTTTCAGCCGGGTCCTTGGACTGGCAGTCTGCAAGCTTGCCGGGCAGTGAATGGTCGGAAAGCGCACCCTTGCGGCGGACGAGATCGCGCGCCCTGCGGGCAGCGTCCCTTGCCCTTGCGGCATCGACAACCTTTTCCACAATGGCTTTTGCGTCCTTGGGGTTCTCCTGAAAATATGATGAAAGCTTGTCGTAAACCATACCGGAAACAATGCCGACCATTTCGGAGTTCCCGAGCTTGGTCTTGGTCTGTCCCTCGAACTGCGGATCAGGCAGCTTGACGCTGATGACCGCGGTAAGACCTTCACGCACATCATCACCGGTAAGCTTCTGCTTGAGCTTCTTGGGAAGATCCGAGTTCTGGATGTAGGTGTTGATGGCACGGGTAAGGGCACCCTTGAAACCGGCCAGGTGTGTTCCACCCTCGACAGTACGGATGTTGTTGGCAA
Source organism: Maridesulfovibrio sp. FT414 (assembly GCF_050916235.1). Lineage (GTDB taxonomy): Bacteria > Desulfobacterota > Desulfovibrionia > Desulfovibrionales > Desulfovibrionaceae > Maridesulfovibrio. The sequence continues at coordinate 2,031,196 of NZ_CP104854.1, read as the reverse complement.
AGGTATGGGTGTTTTCCTTGTAACCGGTGTTGTACTGCACAGCCAGTTCGGTAATGACGTTGTCGGTCTCGGACTCGGCATAGATGATCTCGCTGACCGTGGTCTGGCCCTTGCTCAGGTCTTCGACAAACGAAACAATGCCGCCATGGGCAACAAAATTGACTTTCTCGTTGGTACGCTCGTCAATGAATTCCAGCTCAAGTCCCTTGTTCAGGTAGGCAAGTTCACGAAAACGCTTCTTGAGGATGTCGAATTCGAACTGGTTGGTCTCGAAAATCTCCTCGTCAGGACGGAAACGGATGGTTGTACCTGTGGTAACTGCATCACCAATACACTCCACAGGGCCCTGAGGCACCCCTCTCTCGTAAGTTTGACGATAAATCTTACCCTGCCTGCGGACAGTGGCCTCAAGATGCTCAGAGAGGGCGTTTACGCATGAAACGCCAACACCGTGCAGACCGCCGGAAACCTTATAGGCGTCGTTGTCGAACTTACCTCCGGCATGGAGCACGGTCATGACGATTTCAAGGGCCGGTTTCTTTTCCTTGGGGTGGATGTCTACCGGAATACCGCGGCCGTTGTCGGACACGGTAATGGAGTTGTCCATGTGCAGTGTAATCTTGATCTTGGAGCAGTACCCGCCCATGGCTTCGTCGATGGAGTTATCCACAACCTCGTAGACAAGGTGGTGAAGCCCCCTGATATCGGTGGAGCCGATGTACATGGCGGGTCTTTTTCTGACCGCGGCCAGACCCTCAAGGACAGTAATTGAATCCGCGGTATATTCTTGATTCTGGGCCATTAAACGTCTTCCTCGCTGTAGTAGGTCTCTTCCTGAACCTTCATGGGCATGACGATTACGAGATATTCGTTGTCGTCGTCACCGGTAACGCCGCAGGGGGCTTCTGTTCCGGTCAGGGTAAAGCTGATGTTGCCGGACTGGAAATGTCCGAGGATCTCGATGAGGTTTCTGGTCGGGAAAGCTATGCGCTCCATTTCACCGGAAAACTGGATTTCCATGGACTCGGTAGCGGTACCCACTTCCTGCCCCTGGGAGAACAGAACCAGTTCACCGGGGTTGAAAAGGAAAGAAGCACAGCGGTTGGAGTCTGTGTTGAATATGGAGATACGGTCCAGAGCATTGGAAAGCTCGGACTTGTTGACCTTCATACGCGAAACATCGTCATCATTGAGTTTGGACAGAAAGTTCTTGTAGTTGGGGTACTGGTAGTAACTCAGCGGCAGGCTGAAGTTTTCCTTTCCGTCGGCAGTCTTGAAGAACAGCCTTTTTTCACTGAGGCTCATTTCGATTTCATCTGCAGTCAGCCACTTCTTGAGTTCTGCAAGGTACTTCTTCTGGATGAGAATACCTTCCTCGGGAAGAATGGCGTGAATGTCGTCGTTGATGAACTTGAGGCGTGCGAACTGGTGTCCGTTTAAACCGCAGGCTTCAACATAACTGCCGCTTTCATCGGAAGCAGGTACGATGTTCATGCAGGCAATCGCCTCCATGCTGTCCTCGTCACTGATGCAGAAGGCGATTCTTTCAATGAGCTCAAGGAGAAAATCACCGGACCAGAACACTGCTCCCTCGGAAGGGAAATCGGAAAACTTCTGGAACCAGGTGGGATCGTTCACCGGCAGCTTGTACTTTCTTGAGCCCTGCTCCACCAGAACGGAAGAACCGTCACTTTCACTCTTGATGGTCAGCTCACCGGAAGGAAGCTTGCGCACAAGATCATAAAAGGCGCGACCCTGTACTCCTGCAAGGCCCTCTTCCATAATCACGGCCGGGTATGTTCCGCAGAATTCCAGATTGGAATCAGTGGACATTATGCGCAGGCTGCCAGACTCACTCTTCAGCCAGATGGTGCGCAGGTAGGCAGCTCCTGTTTTGGCGGGAATGATGCTGGCAGACTTCTGCAGCCCTTCAATGATTTCGTCCCTGTTCACCTTTAAATACATATATATTCTCCTTGTTATTTTATTAAGTCCGGTTCCTATGTTTCTTAGTTAGATAACTATATGAAATAAAAAAACTTTTTATGCACAATTCGTGTGTTTATTAAGTGACATTCCTACACGGTTCATGAACATTTTCAGTTTGATACACGCAGGAGACACTTATTCTTCAAGTCTATCAACACCCTTTTCAAAACTTTATCATCTCTCTGTAATTCTTGTATTTTTTTGACTGAATAAAGAACTGTAGAGTGGTCTTTTCCTCCGAATGTCCTTCCAAGTGCCGGGTATGAAATGCCAAGAAGTTCCCGGCACAGGTACATGGCGATCTGCCTTGCGTGGGCGATCATCTTGTGCCTTTTGCTACCCGTAAGGTCGGACGGTTTAAGGTTGAAATGGGTTGCCACAGACTCGATGACGTATTCGGTGGTCAGTGTCTCATCCGCTTTCTCTTCTGTGTTGCTTAAAATATGTTCAAAATCCCGGTCATCCATGTTTTTGCGTACAAGTTCGCGGAATGCCGAAAGTTTGATGATGATACCCTGAAGGTATCGGAAGTCCTGAAAACGCTGGGAAAGGGTCAGGATCTGATCCTTGCTCAGCGGGAGTTTTTTCAGCTTGCACTGTCTTTGAACATAGCTGGCCCTGATTTCCAGATCCGGACGTTTGAGGGTGACGATCAGTCCCCATTCAAGGCGCGATTTCAGGTTCTTGTCCAGAAAGTCGTACGAGGCCAGCTTGTCGGTGCAGCTGAAGACCATCTGCTTACCGTTCTCGTAGAAGTTGTTGAAGATGGAGATAAGCTCCTGCTGCAGGTGTTCGTATTTTCCAATCTGCTTGAGGTCGTCGAGAAAGAAGTACTCGTAATCGAAGAAGTGGCTTCTGGCGCGCATGGCATCATTTCCGAAGCGTACGGAATAGATGTTCTGCACATCGTCGACATTGCCCAGGAAAATCTTTTCCCGGTCCACCTTCTTGCTTATCTCGTTGGCAATGGCCTTGAGCAGATGGGATTTGCCGGAGCCGCTTTTTCCACAGATCACGAACGGGTTGAATGAGACATTATCAACTCTGGTTACTTCCTTGGCCGAGGCAAGAGGAAAATAGTTCTTTTTGCTGATCAGGAAGTTTTCAAAGGTGAAGTTGTGCCCGAAGGGAAAGTCGATCTTCTTGGCACTGCTGACCTGACCGCCGGCGGCAGGTACCGCTGTGCCGTTGTTGGAATAGGAAACAGTGAATCCGCTACCGAGAAACAGGCCTAGCTGCTCCTCGAAGCGGTCCTGGATACTGGATCTGAACCATTGACCGAAAAAGGCATGCGGAAATGTTACGACAACGTCTCCGGTTTCATTTGAAACATCGATGCTGATAGGGTCGAACCAGCGGACAAGTTCCGCCTCTGAGCAGGAATTCAACAGGTGATTTCTGAGTGCTTCTTTCACGTGAATAATTATTTTTTTGCGGGTGTTTTAAGTGTCTGAAATAATAGATAAAAAATCACAATAAAATGAGATTAAGTTTTGCCCCCGCGACCACAGGTTCTTATACATTAAAATATAGTTCAAGCCAAGCCGGATTAGCCCTCTAAAACGTTTTTACCCTTAAAAACAATTCCTACCCTTCCGGAAAAATAAAATTGCAATATGGACCCATTTGAGCCACAATCCTTGTTCGTCCTGCAGGCCGTTGCACCCTGCTGCCTTTATGCATTCTGCATCATGATTTTCAAGTCGCCTGCAAACATGTGAGTTAACCAAATTCCAAACGGAGTCCTAAGAATGGCCACTACCTTTGAAGTCAACAAGACAATTAAAGAAATCAACGAACGAATCAAAAAAGGTAAGGCTGTTGTCGTCAACGCTGAGGAAATGGTCGAAATCGTCCGTTCCAAAGGCAAGGTTGAAGCAGCCAAAGAGATAGATGTTGTCACCACCGGGACCTTCTCTCCCATGTGCTCTTCCGGCATGCTGTTCAATATCGGGCAGGTTCCGCCCCTGATGAAGACTTCACAGGTCTGGCTGAACAATGTTCCCTGCTATGCCGGTCTGGCTGCTGTGGACTCCTATATCGGTGTTACCGAGCCTTCAGAGGATGATCCTTTGAATAAGGTTCATCCCGGTCGTTTCGCATACGGAGGAGGCCATGTAATCGAGGACCTCATCGCCGGAAAGACCGTACGCCTGAAAGCCAAGGCCTATGGAACCGACTGCTATCCGCGCCGCGAGATCGAAAAGGATGTCTCCCTGAAGGATCTCAAAGACGTAACCATGATTAACCCGCGCAACTGCTACCAGAACTACAACTGCGCGGTAAACATGACCAGCAGGACCATTTATACCTACATGGGGCCGCTCAAACCCAACCAGCGCAACGCCAACTTTGCAACTGCCGGACAGCTTTCACCACTTTTCAACGATCCGTATCTGAAGACCATCGGTCTGGGCACACGCATATTCCTCGGCGGAGCGAAAGGATACGTGATCGGTGCAGGAACACAGCATAACAAGGCCCCGCAACGCAATGAGCGCGGCATACCTCTGACCCCATCCGGAACCCTCATGCTCAAGAGCAGCAAGGTTGCAGATATGGATCCGCGTTACTTCCGCGGCCTGAGCTTCCCCGGATACGGTTGTACCGCCGCAGTCGGTGTCGGTATCCCCATTCCTATCCTCAACGAGGAAATGGCCTGGTTTACCGGTGTAAGCGATGCGGACATCCAGATGCCGGTCAAGGATTACGGGTACGACTATCCCAACGGTGTAGGCCAGATTCTGGCCCATGTGACGATGGAGGAGCTCAAGTCCGGGTCCATCAACCTTAACGGAAAGGAAATTCCGACCGTTCCCCTGACAAGCCATGTGATTTCTCTTGAAATCGCCGACAAGCTCAAGTCATGGATAGAGAATGGAGAATTCCTGCTTACCGAACCTGTTGAGGAAATCGAGTCCGAATAATTTGTCTGGATTTTAGCCCGAAAGGATGCCTCCGGCGGCTTAAAACCTTTTGCAAAAGGGTTTAAGAATCCCAAAAACTTTTAACGGGTTTCGCTACGGGTATTGACAAATTGTTATAGGGCAAAAGAACGAAGATAATAAAGTTAATCCGGCAGAAGTATAATCCTTCTGCCGGATTTTTTTCGCTTGACTGCGGCAATGGCTTGCAGTCATTCTCCTTTACTTGCATCTGCTGCAAAAACGTCTTTTTTTTCAAAAATATACCTGAATACTAACCGGGAATACCAACGGCTTGTTCCATTGGTTGTCGGATGCCATTTGCGGTCATCAAGGGTGTTGAAACTAAACAGCTTGAAAGTGACACATGGCTACAACAGGCCCGCAGGAGGCAAAGATATGAACACCAGAAGTTTCAAAGCCGATATTCTGCTGATGATTACCGCCATTATCTGGGGAGCTGCCTTTGTCGCCCAGCGGGTTGGTATGGATTATATGGGACCGCTGACTTTCAACGCGGTCCGTTTCGCGCTTGGTACTATTGCGCTTCTTCCCCTGATCATGCGTATTGACCGGGATAAGAAACGTGACGGCACCTATCAGGAGGTGGACTTCCCAAGTTTCATCAAGGGGAGCCTGCTTGCCGGCGGTGCATTGTTCATGGGTGCCACTCTTCAGCAGTGGGGACTTGTTTATACTACAGCCGGAAATGCCGGCTTCATTACCGGACTGTATGTTGTTTTCGTGCCCATATTCGGGCTTTTCTTCCGGCAGAAAACAGGATTACCGACATGGATAGGAGCGGTTCTGGCCGTAATCGGCATGTATCTTCTGTCCGTAAACGAGAGCTTCCATATTGAAAAAGGTGACCTGCTTGTTCTCTGCAGTGCGTTTTTCTGGGCAGGACATGTAATAGTAATTTCCCTTCTGGCCACCAAGGTTGACCCTGTAAAATTCGCCAGCGGACAGTTTGCGGCCTGCTCCGTGTTCAGTTTCATCGGGGCATTTATTTTCGAAGATGTGACTGTTTCCGGTATTGCAGGCGGGATAATTCCCATCCTTTACGGCGGACTTATGTCGGTAGGTGTTGCCTACACCCTGCAGGTTGTAGCGCAGCAGGATGCCAAGCCGGCCCATGCGGCCATTATTCTTAGCCTTGAGTCTGTTTTTGCCGCCATTGCAGGCTGGCTGCTGCTTGGCGAAATGCTTTCAATGCAGGGAGTAATCGGTTGCGGACTCATGCTTTGTGGAATGCTTATTTCACAAGTTAAGTCGTAATTAAAATAGTTAATCCGGTTAAGCCGGAAATAGAACCAAGGGATGGTTTCCGTTTCAGGCTGCTGCATTCTATATAGGCTATGAAAAAACTCCCGCAATACCACTTGAGTATTGCGGGAGTTTCTACTTTTCTGATCTTTAATTGCGTACTTATTTTTTAGAGCAATCCAGGCGCATTTCAACAAGGTCTTCTTCGTAATTTTCGCTTATTTCAAATCCGAATTTCTTTGAAAGTCCCTGCATGGCCTTGTTTTCGAACAGGGTCTGGCCAACCAGCCAGTGTGTTCCACGCTCTTTGGTGTAGCGGATAATCTTATGGAAAAGCATGGACCCAAGTCCTGTTCCTTTGAGGTCAGAGCGGATAACAATGGCGAACTCAGCTTCTGAATTGTCCGGCTTGGTGGATGTGCGCACAACGCCGAGAGTTTCAGGCTTGCCGTGCTCACCTGTGGCTGTGGCGATGAAGGCCATTTCCCGGTCGTAGTTTATCTGGGTGAAGCGGGACATGTCTTTGTGATCAAAGTCCCTGCGCACCACGCCGAAGAAGCGCATGCGCATGTCTTCGTCAGAAACTTTGCTGAGGAATTCGTAATGTGCTGGTTCGTCTTCTGGGCGTATGGGGCGCAGGGTGATATGACGCCCATCCTTGAGGACAACGCATTCTTCAAGTTCTCGCGGATACGGCCTTATAGCGAGCTGAGGACAGTTGGTGTTGCACTCCGCTACCGTTATCTTGGCACCAAGGGCCAGAACGCCGGTGTCGTCGACGTAGAGCGGGTTGATGTCCAGGTGAACTATTTGCGGAATATCGATAAAGAGCTGCGAAACCTGAATAAGGGTCAGGCAGAGGTCATCAATATCGGCCGGGGGCTGGGTTGGAGTTCCGGAAAGAAGTCTCGATATTCTGGTTCTGCTGATCAGTTCGCGGGCAAGGCTCATGTTGAGTGGGACCATGGCGATGGCCTGATCGCGGACCACCTCGCGGGTCATGCCGCCGTGTCCGAAATGGATGATGGGCCCGAAGGTTGTGTCAGCGGATGCGGAAATGAAAAGCTCATGAGCTCCGAGCCTGCGCCCCATTTTCTGGACCGTGAAGCCTTCGATATAGGCGTCCGGGCGCTGCCGGTTGACTCTGGTGAGCATGGTTGCCGCTGCTTCCCAGACTTTTTCAGGACTTTCAAGGTCGAGCACAACCCCGCCGACATCATAAGGCTGGCTGATCTGCGGAGAGCGGATTTTCAGGGCTACAGGACATCCGATTTCGTCCGCTGCAATTACAGCTTCGCGGGCCGAGAGGGCGACACGAGTGTCCACAACCGGCAAACCATAGGCGGCCAGCACCTTTCTGGCTTCAGGCTCGGTGAGCAGTTCGCGCCCCTGTGAAATGGCTTTGTAGATGGTTTCGCGGGCAGTTGTGGTATCCGGGAAGAAGTCGGTTGGCAGAGAGTCCGGGGTTTCTGTGAGCAGTTCCTGGTTGCGCTGGTATTCGGCCATGTACATAAAGGCCCGTACCGCCTGGTCCGCACTTACATATGTAGGAATTCCGGCATGGGAAAAGACCCTGCGGGACTTGCGGGACATGTCTGAACCTAGCCATGATGTCAGCACCATTCGCCTGATCCGTTTAATCCCTTTTGCAAGAACATCGGCAACCTCAAGGCTGGAAATTCCGGCAAAAGGAACATGTACCACCAGCACCGCATCCACATCCTTGTCCTTGATGAGTACCTTGAGTGCGTCGAGATACTTCTGACCTTGCGTGTTGTATCGTATGGTTACAGGGTTGGATTTGCTCCAGTGCCCGTCAAATATTTCATCCAGCCCGGCGATGGTTTCATCCGAAAGGTTTGAAAGTGTTCCGCCGCGCCGAATAAGCCCGTCTGCAGCGGTAAGCCCGGCGCTTGCTCCGTTGACTATAATGGCAAGTCTGTTGCCGCGTACCGGCTGGCGCAGGCTGGCAAGGGTCTGTGCTGCGTCGAAAAGTCCGTCTATGGTCTGCACGCGCAGCATTCCGGCCCTGCGGAAAGCTACGTCGTACACTTCGTCTGTGCGCGCAGTCATGGGGTTGCCGAGCTTTGAAAGCTCACGGGTTACATGCTGCAGTGACTGCCCCGGACGTATGGCCAGAACAGGTTTGTTGCGTGAGGCAGCACGTGCTGCGGACATGAATTCACGGGCATCGTTGATGGCTTCGATATAAAGCAGGATGGAGCGGGTCTGGGCATCGGAACCGAGATAGTCGAGCACATCCGCAAAAGTAAGGTCAATGCGGCTGCCGAGTGAAATAACATGTGAAAAGCCGATGTCATTGGTGGCCGCCCAGTCCAGAACAGTGGGTATGAAGCTGTCCGATTGTGAAACAAAGGCTATCTTACCAGGTTTTGCGGGCAGTGGAGCAAGGCTGGCATTGAGGTTCATGAACGGAACAATGAATCCGAGGCTTTTGGGCCCCAGTATTCGCATGTTCGGAGACTTGGCCGCGCGCAGAAGTTCACTGCGGAGCTTCTTGCGTTCATCGTCAGGCATTGAGCTGAAGCCGGGGCCTACCAGTGCGGAAGCTTTAACCCCGATTTCTCTAAGTCTTGCGAGCAGTTCAGGGCATTCCTGAAGCGGACGGCATATTACGGCAAGGTCAGGTACTTTTGGCAGATCTCCAACGTCCTTGTAGGTAAGAACACCGGAGATGGCTTCGGCATCCGTACTTACAGGCATCACCGGGCCGAGAAAACCTCCGCCCATGAGATTGCGCATCAGAATGTGTCCCGGATCGGACGGATCATTGGTTGCACCGACAACGGCTATAGATCTCGGCTGAAAAAGATATTCCAGATTGGTAACGCTCATGAAGTCCTCGTTTTGATCGTTCAGACTGTATCCACTGACAGTTACCCTCATACCTGCTGATCGGCAGCCATATCAAGCAAAACCGGGATGGTATTTGTTTTTCCTTTGAAAAATTAAGAGAACAATCGATGCAGCAACCCTGTTCAAGGTGACGGAAACAGAGTATATGATTAACAGAAGTGCACAATATATTCAAAGAAACGGTGACCCGGAGCCAGTAAAAATGAGTGATAAAGCTATTGAAAGCCTGATGAATGAACAGCGGACTTTTGATCCGCCTGCAGGGATGCAGGGACAGGCTTTTGTTGATCAGGATAAATATGAGCAGGAAAGCAGAAAAGCCTCTGAAGATCCTGAAGGATTCTGGGCTGAGAGGGCCAGAGAGCTGCTGTCCTGGCAACGGGATTTCAACACCGTTCTTGAGAGCGATTCAGAAAAAAAAGAATATAAATGGTTTACCGGCGGGCGTATCAATGCCTCCTACAACTGCCTTGACCGCCATCTTGAAGCAGGAAGGCGGAACAAGGCCGCGCTGATCTGGCAGGGCGAACCCGAAAACGAAGTTGCTGTCTATACCTACCACATGCTGCACAGGGAAGTGTGCAGGTTTGCCAATGTCCTGAAAAAAATGGGCATAGGCAAAGGAGACCGCGTCGCCCTGTATCTGCCGATGGTTCCTGAACTGGTAATATCCATGCTGGCTTGTGCCCGCATCGGTGCTGTACATTCTGTAGTTTTTGCCGGTTTTTCAGCTGTAAGCCTGCAGAACAGAATTCTTGATTGCGATGCAAAGGTCCTTGTAACCGCAGACGGTGTCCTGCGCGGAGGCAAGGTTATCCCTTTGAAGCGCAATGCTGACGAGGCCCTTTTTGAGTGTCCTTCGGTTGAACAGGTCATAGTGGTCCGGCGTACCGGAACAGAGATAGAATTTTTTGAAGGACGCGATACCTGGTGGCATGAAGCCGTTACAGCTTCCGACATAGAGGACTATTGCAAGCCCGCACAATTGAAATCAGAAGATCCTCTTTTCATACTCTATACTTCCGGGAGTACCGGCAAGCCCAAGGGTGTTGTCCACACGGTCGGCGGGTACATGACCATTACCGCCCACACTTCAAAGTGGGTGTTCGATCTAAAGGACGACGATGTTCACTGGTGCACCGCCGATCTGGGCTGGATTACCGGACACAGTTATACTGTCTACGGGCCGCTTGCTCTTGGGGCGACAACTCTTCTTTATGAAGGAGTCCCGACCTATCCGAGACCCGATCGCTATTGGGAAATAATCACCCGCTACGGAGTGAGTGTTTTCTATACGGCTCCTACAGCAATAAGGGCGCTTATGCGTGAAGGCACGCAGTGGACTTCCAAGTTCGGTATGCCGTCACTGCGCATTCTTGGAACAGTTGGTGAGCCCATCAACCCGGAAGTATGGATGTGGTTTCATGAGCATGTTGGCAAGGGCAGGCTGCCGCTGCTGGATACCTGGTGGCAGACTGAGACAGGTGGAATCCTTATTTCCCCCCTGCCTTATGCCGGCAGGCTCAAACCCGGCTCCACTTCAAGGCCGCTTCCCGGCATAAATGCCGCAGTTGTTCGCAGCGACGGATCGCCTGCGGACGTGAATGAGGGCGGGCATCTGGTCATAAAGGATCCGTGGCCGGGAATTGTACAGTCCATCCATAATGATCCGGACCGTTACCGCCGTACCTATTTCGAACGTTTCCCCGGCATGTACGAGACTGGTGACGGCGCTCGTGTAGACAGCGATGGTTTTTTCTGGATTATGGGAAGACTGGATGATGTTATCAATGTTTCCGGTCATAGGCTGGGAACAGCGGAAATAGAGTCTGCCCTTGTGGCGCATCCTGATGTGACTGAAGCTGCTGTTGTCGGCATACCGCACGAGGTAAAGGGTCAGTCCATTTACGCCTATGTCACTTTGCGTCCGGGTATGGATGAGGATGACGAGACCCGCGAATCCTTGCGTGAATGGGTAGGCAGGGAAATCGGTCCTCTTGCTGTACCGGAGGCGATTCAGTTTTCAGAAGGTCTGCCCAAGACAAGGTCCGGGAAGATAATGCGCCGAATTTTGCGGCGTATTGCCACGGGTGAAGGGGATTTCGGGGATACCTCAACGCTTTCAGATGCTTCTGTCATCAATGACCTGATTGAAGGTCAGAGGGAGCTTTTCGACTGATGAGCGCTGATATGCTGTAGATCCCCTGGAATGGATTTGCTTAGGGCCAGAGAAACTTTATCCAATGGTTTCTCTGGCTTTTTTGTTATAAATAAAACACAGGCCTGTTGATTATCAATCCAGCCACTGTTCAGGAGGATGTATGGTTGATCGTGAGAGCAGAATCAATGAGTGTATGGAATTTTTGCGCAGCAGCAACATGCTGGTCATGGCAACTCAGGGAGCTGATGGTCCGTATACCTCGCTGATGGCCTATTGCTGCAGTGATGACGGCATGGAAGTCTATATGATTACCCGCAGGGACAGCACGAAGTGGGCGAATCTTATTAATAATCCGCAGGTAAGCCTGCTTGTTGATGACCGTGATGTAAAGCTTGAAAATGATCGTGAGAACATAAAGGCACTGACTGTAACCGGTGTGTTTGCTGAAGTATCTGAACGCGAAGACGAAGAGGAAATGGTTAAATGCCTTGCTGAAGCTGTTCCTTCGGTTGCTTCGTTGTTTTCTGGTCCTGAATGTTCCGTAATTCGGATTAAGGTTTTGTCTTTTCTTTTGCTTGATGGCCCTGATAGTGCATTTTATTCCGGCATAATCCGGACATCGTAAGTTTCACTTTCAGCGTTGTTCCCTGTTTCTTAGAACTGTTGGCAGGTTTAAGAATATACGGCTGTTTACTAAGCTTCCTTGGGACTACGGCGGCGGAATCAGATATCACAAACATAAAGCGCATCTGGACTAGCCGCACAGAGCATCCGGAGGACTCATTTGTGGAGCCAATGAATTATAATATTATGTTTTAACAGGTTTTTATGACTGCAAGCTGAAGCATTTTTCTTTTACCATCGGTTGTTAGTGTGCTAAAGTTAAGCAAAATGTAATCCTTGATAGCTGAAAAAAAGCACAATAATTCTGGAGAATTCATGTTTAAATCAATGCGGGCAATCATTTTGCTGTTTGCAGCCGGGCTGGTGATAATGACCACAGCCTCGTTGACTTTCTTTGCCCAGCATGAGGTTACCAATGCGGTATACGTGACAGAATTCAATCATGCTCAGGAGTTGATTGATTCAACATTGCTTAACGTTTCAACAGAATATCAAAGTCTTGTATATTTCAGGGAAGCTGCAATTGAGCTTCGTAAAAATGAATTGAAGGACATAGTAGAGATAGCCTTAAGCATTGTAGAACTTAATTATCAGAATTATGAAAATGGAATTATTACTGAGGAAGAAGCAAAGAAGATAAGCCTTCAGCAGCTTAAAGGCATACGTTACGATAAAGGTGTAGGGTATATTTGGGTTACTGATACAACAATTCCTATACCTAAAATGGTTATGCACCCCACAATGCCAAATCTTGAAGGAGCTGTACTTGACGACCCTATTTATAACAGTGCGCAGGGAACAGGTAAAAACCTCGCTGTAGCCTTCCGAGAAGTCTGCGCAGCTTATGGTAGCGGATATGTTGACTATCTATGGCCAAAACCGCTTCCGGATGGTTTAAGCGAAGAGCAGCCCAAACTATCTTATGTCTCTCTTTTCAAGCAATGGGACTGGATTATCGGTTCCGGGGTTTACATGGATGATATCGACAAGGATGTTGATAAAAGGTTGGAGGCCATCCTTGATGAACTCCGCAACAGTCTCTCCAGTATAAGAATCGGTAAAAGCGGATATGTATTTATTTTTTCGGGAAAGAAAGAGCTTCTTATTCATCCGTCATATCGTGGGAAGGATGTGAGTACACTGGTTAACCCTGAAACCGGGAAGCCTTTGTTTGATGAATTGAGAAAAGCTGCGCACGAGACCGGAATTCATGAGTATATATGGGATAAGCCCAATACAGGGATTGGTAATTTTTCGTTTAGGAAAAGAGCGTATGTCAAATATTTCGAGCCTCTTGACTGGTACATATGTGCATCCGTCTACAAGGATGAGCTTAAGCAGCCCGGACAGGAACTGCGCAGTCAGATAATAATGCTCTCAGTGGGAGTGCTGGCTCTGGCGCTTACATTCGCCACCATTCTGTCCAGCAGGATTGTCCATCCGCTCCTTAAGCTTACTGCCGGGGCCCGTGATGTCCGTGAAGGCGGTGTTACAGCGGCAGATATACCTGTTGAAGGGCCTACGGAAACACGGGAGCTTGGAATTGTTATCAATGAAATGATCAATTCCATAAAGGCCGGGATGGATGAAAAGGAGAAGCTCCTGAAGGCTCTTGAAATGGGCAATCGTGAACTTTCTGCTGCCAATGACCAGCTTGAGACTGAGATTACCGAGCACGACAAGGCCCGTCTGGAACTCTTACGTCTTCGCAACCACCAGAAGAACATACTTGATTCCATGCCTTCAATACTTGTCGGTGTCGATGCAGGAGGGGCGATTAATCAGTGGAATGCCGGAGCTGTCAGGGCAACCGGCCGCAGTTATGAAGAAGTGCGTGGAATGAAGCTAGAGGATGTTTTCCCTGAGCTTGCGGCAGAGCTTGAACGTGCCCGTCCCGTAATAATCGAAGGCAATACCGAGGAGCGCATTCGTGTACCGCGTATGATAGATGGGGAAATGCATTACGAGGATATAACCATCTACCCTCTTATAACTGATGGTCTGGAAGGGGCTGTTGTAAGGCTTGATGATGTTACTGCCAGGGTTCGCATTGAGGAGGTGATGGTTCAGACTGAAAAAATGATGTCTGTAGGCGGTCTGGCTGCGGGAATGGCCCATGAAATAAATAATCCGCTCGGGGCAATCCTTCAGGGTGCACAGAACATTGAACGCAGGCTTTCATTGAAATTGAAAAAGAATGCGCAGGAGGCTGAGAGGCTCGGTGTTTCCATTGAAACCATTCATGAATACGTGGAGGTTCGCGGAATACTCAAGATGCTGGATGGAATAAGGGAAGCAGCATCCAGAGCTGCTGATATTATTGCCAATATGCTTAATTTCAGTCGTAAGCCGGAAGTGCACAGAACTTCATGCAAACTGAACGAACTGGCCGATAAAGCTGTTGCCCTTGCCGCGCAGGACTATGACCTGAAGAAGAAGTATGATTTCAGGCAGATTGAAATCATCCGTGAATATGATGAAGATCTTCCATACGTTATCTGCTCGCCTACCGAGATTGAGCAGGTGCTGCTGAATCTGCTCGGCAACGCCGCTCAGGCGATGCACAACATGACCGCAGAAAATCGGAATCCAAGAATTGTGATCAGGATCAGCCAGGACAGAGAATACGTTGTAACTGAAGTAGAAGACAACGGTCCGGGAATGGAAGATTCTGTACGCAGAAGGGTTTTTGAGCCGTTTTTTACCACCAAGCCCAAGGGGATGGGAACAGGGCTCGGTATGTCTGTTTCATACTTCATAATAACCGAAAACCATCAGGGCAGCTTCAGTATTGAGTCTAATCCGGGTCAGGGAGCCAAATTCATATTCAGGCTTCCGTCAAATTCCGGAGCTCTATGATTATCTAGATAAAAATAAGTATAGAAGTTCCTTCTTCAGCCGTGCTTTCCATGTGTATATCCCCACCATGGGCCTTTGCTATGAGCATGGCTGAGTATGTACCGAGGCCGGTTCCACCTTTCTTTCCATAAGTGACATATTTATCGAAAAACCTGTCCCTGATTGCCTGATGGACTTCTCCGGGATTATGAATCTTGATCCTGATTCCGTTTCCGTCAGCGAAATCAATGCAGACCTCACTGTTCTGCGGAGCTGCTTCAATACTGTTCTTTACCAGGTTTGCAAGCATTGAAAAAAGCAGCAGCTCCTCCCCTTTTACCAGAAAAGTGTGGCCCCCTGATGGAGGTTGCCCGTTTACTGTGACTTTAAATTGAATCTTCTTTGATTCAATCATTCCAAGCAGGTCAAGCCTGATTTTTCCTGTCAACCGCAGCAGATCAACCTGATCCGGTTTCAATATGTAGTTACCAGATTCCATGCGGTAGATGTCATAAGATCTGTTTATGAGCCCAAGCATCCTGTAGCCGGCATCCTGAATTGTTTTTATCAGCTCAGCCCTGCCAGGATCATTTTCAGATGAAAGAAGAATCTGGGGAAGGTTGATGACGGCGTTAAGCGGTGTTTTCAGGTCGTGTCTTGTTATTCTATCCACGTCCTGCCTGAGAAGAGCGGCTCGCTGGTGACTGATGACATTAATTATTGTTGATGCAAGGGAACTGCTGAAGTGCTCCAGAAAGTCTGTTCCCATTTCCGGGTGATAACGGTCTGTAGAAGGGTCGTAGATGGAAAAAAGTCCGATCAGTGTATCTGGGCTGTACTTGTCCATTAATCCGAAGGCAAAGCATGATCCGTCAATTGCAGGAGACATGTCCTGATCGCCGAAGAATATGTCCGGGCGCATCATCTTGGAAATCGGGCCGATGAAAATTCTGTTTTTGCTGCTGCTGAGTGTTGCATCAATATAACGCATGCAGCCTTTCATATGGAGTGTTGGTGTTTCTCCAACCGGAATTCCGGAACACAGTTCTCTGTCAAGAACAACTGAAACCTTGAAAACATCCAGTTCCACGGCGATATTCTGCAATAATTCCGGGAGTTCGGCGATTGATTTCAAGCTGTTCATGTACTGCTGTGTGGTGCAGAATTTCCTGAAGGTACGAATGTTCGAATTATAGGCGGAAAGAGTTTCCTTCAGCCTGTGTTCAAGTTGTTCAGCCCGTTCCGTTATATCGCAGAGAGAATTGCGGGTATCGATCAGGGTATCTTCCTGATGCAGGCAGTTATCGCGGGAGAGGGCGTAATCCTCAAATATGGTCTGGGCAAGGCTGTCGGCCTGTTCCGAATTTCCATCCGTCACAAGCTGTTTCAACAGGTCCAGTTTTTCACCGAATCTTTTAAGGCTTGGCAGGTTCTCCATAAGTTTCCTTGAGTGCTCACAGGTGCTGAGGATTTGATTTACGAAAGAACATAACTGGATAAACACTATAAAAGCAACTTTCGAAGTGAACGGTTCCTGATAATTATATAGTAAACTCTTTTCAGGGCGGTCAGTCGAGGATGAATTTTTTCCTTATGTCGTATTTCTTGAGCAGTGCGTATAGCCGCGACACGGAGATTCCTGCAGTTTTTGCAGCTTCATTCATATTCGCCCTGCAGTGCATTATCAGACTTTCAAGATAAAGTTTTTCAGCCTGTTCCAGTGCCTGATCTCTGTAGTCCTTTAATTGCGGGAAAGGAGTTGTATTGCTTCTGGTAGGAACATAAATTTCCTGACCATGATTTATGTTCTTGTTTTTTTTGAACTTGTTACCCTGTATCACTGTCAGGGTATTTCTGCTTTCAGTACTTGGCAGAACGGTAGCCTGCGCAGCGGCAACACGTACTTTTACAGGAAGGTGAATGGGCAGAAATTCGCCTGCCGCGGTATTTGCAGTAAACACCTGTTCAAGAACATTAAACAATTCCCGCACGTTTCCGGGCCAGGAATAGAATTTTAGTGTGTTCAGGAATTCTTCTGAAATTGCAATCGGTGATGCTCCGAAATCAACTGCCAGTTTGTTCAGGTAGTAGCGGGCCAGACTGGAGATGTCATCGCCTCTCTGCCTCAGAGGAGGTAGTTCTATGGTGAATGCCTGCAAACGGTAGAGCAGATCCTGGCGGAATCTCCCGGCCTGCACCAGGGCCTCCAGGTCGCGGTTGGTGGCAGCTACAAGCCGGAAATCGCTTTCAAGTTCTTCCTGACTTCCTACCGGACGATAGGTCCGTTCCTGAAGCACGCGCAGGAATGATTTTTGAAGCTGCAACGGCAGCTCTCCTACTTCATCAAGGAAAAGTGTTCCGCCGTCAGCTTTTGAGATCAGTCCCTTCTGGGATTTGTCGGCACTGGTAAATGCCCCGCGTTCATGCCCGAAAAGAATGGATTCTACGAGATTTTCCGGGATTGAAGCACAGTCGACTATGACGAACTGGCCAGTGCGTCTTGAGCTGTTATCATGTACGGCCCGTGCAAACAGTTCCTTGCCTGTACCGGTTTCTCCAAGCAGGAGTACCCCGACATGGCTTTCCGCTGCCTTGGCTGCCTGATCCAGACAGCGTATTATTGAGGTCGACCGCCCTACTATGTTATGATGTCCGAGTTTCGGTCTGGATGCCTGTTTTTCAGTTCTGTACTGCAGCACACGTTGCATGTGCAGCAGGTAGTCCTCAACACTTGCCGGTTTGGCAATATAGTCCCAGGCTCCGGAGTTGATGGCCAGTTCCGCTCCTTTGGAATCTCCTTTTCCGGTGATGATGACAACTTCGGGGCAGTTGCCCAGCTGTTGAAGTTCCGGGAGTGCGTTCAGGCCGTTTCCGTCGGGAAGAACAACATCAAGAAACACAACATCAAAGCGCTCCTCACGGGCCAATGCCATTCCCTCCTTGAGGGTAAGGGCATTTTCACCGTTGTGATTGAGCTCTTTTGCTATGTCTACCAGCAGCTCTCCTATGAAAGGATCGTCATCAATAACAAGAACGTTTGCCATTCTATATCCTGTGTAATTTGATGATATATATTATATAATCGTTGGTTGATTATGTAAGCAGTTGAGCATACGTTTTATTGGGAGGCAACCTTTTTTGTTCCCGGATTTATCAAAAACGGTATTGCGGAAAGACTGAACAAAGTCGTCCAGATGCGGTGCATCAGGTAGATGGAGGCTCCTGCTTTTACTGTATTGGCTGAAGCAAGAAGCAATAGAGTTTCAAATGCTGCTTCGTTGACTCCAAGACCGGCCGCTGGTGCTGGAATTATTCCGGCAAGGAATGCAAGCGGGGCAGAAAAGAATATTTGCGAAAAATCAGGTACAGCCGGAAGGTTCTGGGCCATGGCGAAAAGGTACAGCGCAACAATAAAGAGCATGTGCTGTAGTGCGGTTATGGCTATTGTAGCGGCAACTACTTTCGGGCATTTCCGGAAAACCAGCAGCGCTGAAATAAATTCCCCTGCTTTGGTTCCGAGTACGGAGCCGCGCAGAATTTTCTCACGGATATAGCCTCCTTCCAGCAGTTCCGGGGCCACCAAGGGTGCAGCCAATGCGGAAATTGAAACAATCAGCAGAACTGGACCGACTTCGTTTCCCAGAAAATTTGAGAATCCTCCCGTACACATTATAGATGCCAGTACCGGAAAGATGGCCCCTGTTATGAGGGCGGTCTTTCTGCTTTTGATCAGGGAAAGAAGTCCAAGAAAAAAGCCCAGCCAGAGACCGCTCAGCAGGGTCAGCAGAGGGATGGCTATCAGTCGCAGGGGCGCTGATGATTCCACAAGCGACCAGTTCAGGATCATTCCGATTCCGGCCAGCATGAACAGGCCCATGATACCTATGAACCGGTCTACAATGATGGCGGCACCGGCCCCGGTGCGGTTTCCGGTTGATTTAATTGTGTAGAAGTACCGCGCCACATCACCGCTTGCCGGTCCGAGAACACACTGGGTAAAAAAATACATGATAGCACTTGCCTTTAAGCTATCGGCAAGAGACATGGATACCCCGCTTCCGTTGATAAGCTCCCTGTACCGTACCCCGCTGAGGATCATTGCAGCCAGCAGTGCCGCTGCGCCGGTAATGAGCATGTGGATGCGGCCGTGTGGAACGTACAGATAGTCGAGTTTTATGCTTCCTGATCCGATCAGCCACCAGATCAATCCGGCGGCCAGCGCCAGCCGTGCGGCATTTGCCAACAGGGCCGAGAATCGGCTTTTGTGCTGTTGAGGATAGTTCAAATTCCAGTCCTTAATGTGATTTCTTTTTATTTACCGGTTTTGCAGAGCATAAGCAATAAAACCGCTCTCAGAACAGTTTTTCCAGCGGGCTGTGTATTGACATGCGGAGGAATGATATTTAGTTGTCTCGTCAACAGTTGATAAGTCAACAGTTGACAGGTCAACATAATCGTCGACATTGGAGGTAGTGGTGTCGAGACAAGCTTCATTCGGCTACATGGTTTCCCAGATGGTCAGGCTTCATAAGTCGGTTCTTTCTGACAAATTGGAAAAATTCGGTATCACTTACTGCCAGATAGGTTTCATAATGCAGGCGGTACGCCATCCGGGAAGGACGCAGGATGAGATTTCCACTGTCCTGAGTGTAGACAAGGGAGCTACGGCAAGGGCTGTGGCAAGGCTTGAAAAAGACGGGTTTATTTACAGAGAGGAAAACCCTGAGAATCGTCGCCAGAAACTGGTATATCCTTCGAAAAAATCATTGGCTGTATTTGATGAGTTGCATTTAGTTCTTAGGGAGAGCAATGAACTGATGTTAACAGGTCTCAGCCTCGGAGAAAGAGAAGTTCTGTTAGACCTTATAACCAGAATTATCGACAATTGCCGGGAACGTCTGGATATGCCCAGGGTCTGGGAAATCCTCTGATTATGGAATGTTATGTTGTTTTGTCCGCATATAATTTTTCAAGAGTTCGGAGAACTTTTCGTATAATAATATTTCCCTGTATGATCCATGAAGGACATTCGGAAACAAGGCTGAGCCGGAGAGGCTGGCTATGAATGAATCAAAGAAAAAAGCAGTAATATTCACGGTGGCAGTAACCCAGTTTACCATGCCGTTCATGTTTTCCGCAGTGGGAATTACTTTGCCGGTCATGGGCATGGAGTTCGGTGCCAGCGGATTGGATTTAAGTCTTGTTGAATCAATTTACATCGGCAGTGTGGCGGCCTTACTGCTTCCTTTCGGCAGACTGGCCGATATGCACGGGCGGCAGCCCATGTTCAGGCTGGGGGTGCTGCTTTACGCAATAACCACCTTCCTGCTGGGTTTTGCCCATAATATTGAGACAGTAATCCTGCTGCGCATGGCCCAGGGTATTTCCGGGGGCATGGGGATAGCAACCAACATGGCTCTGCTGACAGATTCAGTGCCAAAGGAGGAACGCGGGCGGGCCATGGGGCTGGCTGTTGCCGCCGTATACGTAGGGCTTTCCGCCGGTCCGTATGTCGGAGGGCTGGTTACCACTCATTTAGGCTGGCGCTGGCTGTTCTGGCTTGGAATGATTCCGCTGGGAATATCCTATATTGTTGCCCATCTTAATCTGGAATCCAGATTCCGTGCTTCTGCGGAAAAATTCGATTATTTCGGCAGTGTTGTTGTGGCCTTGTCTGTCGCGGCAATTGTATTCGGCGGAACAAGCCTGGGTTCCGGATGGTTCGGCCCGTTGCTGCTGATTGCAGGGATTCTGGGGTTCGGGCTGTTTGTCTACATGCAGAACAGGTCTGCGTCTCCGCTTATCGAGCTGACAATTTTCAAGGAACGGCTTGATTTTTCTGACGCGGCACTTGTGCAGTTCATCAACTACGCTGGAACATTTGGTATAGTATTTTTGTTCAGCCTTTATCTTCAGTCGGTAAAGGGTTTTTCTCCTCATGATGCCGGTCTTGTGCTGGTGGTTCAGCCGATTGTACAGGCCCTGCTGTCTCCGCCCTGCGGCAGGCTGGCAGACAGGTTTTCACCGCGTCTTCTTGCCCTGCTTGGAATGCTTGCCTGCACAGTTGGAACAATCATGGGAGCTCTGGTAACGGCCGATACTGACATCAGCTATCTCTATGTCATGTTCGTCGTACTGGGTATCGGTTTCTCACTCTTCTCTTCCCCGAATATGATGATCCTGATGTGCAGTGTTCCTCCGTCCCGCTTCGGCTTTGCTTCCTCTGTGGCCGGCGGACTCAGGACTCTGGGGATGGTCTTCAGTATGGTGATAATTGCCGTATGCATCTCCACGATAATGGGCAATGCTCCGGTAACACCTGAATCTGCCGCAGGATACCTGAGTGTAATGCACATTTCGCTGATAACCCTTTCCGGGCTTTGCGTTGTTGCAGTGCTGCTTTCGATCCGTTCCCTGCTGCGCAAGTCCTCTGTTGCCAAGGAAACCCTTTGTGTGCAATCTGCCGGGAACAGTGAGGAGGGATAAATGACCGAAACAGCAATGAGTATTGAGGATATTATCGAGGCCGCAGATCAATCCGGAAGACCGCTTGTCCAGGATGACTGTCTTGATGATGATTTCCGTTCAACCGAAGGTCAGGCACAGGCTCTTGCCGAGTATCTGACCCTGCTTGAAAAATGGAATAAATCCATGAATCTGGTCGGTCCTGCCGGTTGGGAGGAGGTCTTCAGCTCTCTGGTTGCGGACAGCCTGCATCTGGCTGATTTCCTTAACTCCCTTGACCTTGCTGAATCACCCGTAACCCTTGATCTTGGTGCCGGTGCCGGGCTTCCGGGTATTCCCCTGCGCTGTGTCTGGCAGAAGGGAATATATAATCTTGTAGAGTCGCGCCAGAAACGTTCGATATTTATGCGGACTGCCCTGCGGGCCATGAAGCTGCCCCGTACTGAAGTGTTCCAGTGCCGGGCTGAAAAAATACCCCCGAAGCTGCTTCCCGCAGACCTTATATTGAGCAAGGCTTTCATGCCTTGGAAGGATCTGCTTCCTTTTGTTGATCCGATGCTGTCCCCTACCGGGCGGGTGGTGATCCTGTCCAATGATCCTGCACCGGCAAGCGGAGAAACGGAACTTCTGGGCTTCAAGGTTGAAAAATCCCTGAAGTATCGTGCCGGAGATAAAGAGCATTACTCCTGGTCCCTTGTCCGGGTGTAGTATGATTTCGAGAGGCTTGCGGGCTGATATGTAATGTGCTTTTGATGATCTAAATTTGCCTCCTACAGATCAGGGACACGCTCTATCTGTTCTCGCCGTGGATGATCACCCTTGCCACGACCATCTTCTAACGATTCACCACGTTGAACTTTGCCAACCCAATCCCGCAAAGTTCTATCATCAGCTATGCCTAAACGGGCACACACCTTACGTAGACTTTCATCACCATTAATATATTGCTGGGCAGCTTCTTTCTTAAATTCAATAGAATATGAATTCCTTGTTTTGCTCATAGAAATACCCCATCAGGTTAAAGGTTTAACCAGCCTAAAGCGGCTTATTAACCTTGTCCACCTGATGGGGTGCATACCATATTCTGCAATGATGCTGAGGTATTAAAGTTTCCACCGGTGAACCTGAGTGAAAGAGAAGGGGTAAGTCACCGGAGTGACAAATCAAAAGTTCCCCTCAGGTCGCCAGGAGCATTAAGAATTACCAGATATTCTTGGGCAGTGGCTTAACCTCTTCAAACATGCGGGTAAAATCGTCAAAAGCGGTCAAGGCAGCAGCAGCGCCCTGTCCGGTTGCAGTTATGATCTGCCGGACACCGCCGGTTACGTCCCCGGCAGCATAGACCCTCTCCACACTGGTCCGCTGACTTGGATCGACCTTGATAAACCCGTCCGGCCGCAATTCAACACCAAGCTTTTCAGCCAGCGCGGTGTTTGCTGTATGGCCGATCGCCACAAAGACAACATCGGTATCCAGAGTTAATTCGCTGCCATCCTTGGTGTTTCTGATCTTTGCTGATTCAACCTGCTCGTCGCCGACAATCTCAGTAATTTCGGAATTCCAGAGGACATTGATCCCTTCACGCTCTACCGAATCCTGCAGGACCTTTTCAGCCCGGAACTGATCTCGCCGGTGCACGATGGTGGTTTCAATTCCCAGATGCTTGAGGTGCAGGGCATCTGTAAGGGCAGTATTACCGCCGCCGACCACAACCGCCTTGCCGCCACGATAGAAATTTCCATCACATGTTGCGCAGTAGCTGACTCCGTGCCCGTAAAACTTGTCCTCTCCGGGAACATCCAGCATACGCACGTTTACTCCGGTAGCCAGCAGTACACCCTTGGCCCGGTAGTTCTTCTCATCAGTGAAGACCTCAAACCGCGAATTCTTGCGAATTTCCCTGACTTCGGCAAACTGGTTGATTTCAGTGTACTCCCTTGCATGGGAACCGAGTATTTCAACCAGCTCAAAACCTTTTATGTTGGTAAAGCCGGGATAGTTTTCCACCTTGGGTGTAAGGGCTACCTGACCGCCGACGCCCTGCTTTTCAAGAATAACACAGCTGAGCCCGCTTCTTTTGGCATAAATACCTGCACTCATGCCGGCCGGGCCGCCACCAATGATGACCAGGTCAATATCCTCAAATTCCGTTTCCTCAGGCTGAACCTGTCGCTGACGCATTTCCGCCAGAATTTCATCCAGTGGCTTGAGGAATACAAGCTGGGCCATGAACTGCTCTTCCGGCTCAAGTCCCTTGAATGTGACAGCATTATTGATGTCAGTATGGGGCACTGACCCGACCTTGTATTCGCGGGCCATATTTTCATTGTCGAGAGTGGATATGCACCATGCCGAAACCTTGTCGGGCTTTGCTATGGCTGCCTTGAAGGCATTAATGGCCTGTCCGGGGCAATAAGGGCAGGTCGGACTGGAAAAGACCCTTATCAACCTTTCGTCACTCAGTTTTCCAAGAATTTCGCTGGTGGTTGCAGATATTCCCTCTATCCCCTTGGAGGCAAGATTCAGAGATTCAACCAGAGCCCGGCCTTCTTCACCGGCCGGAGCACCGAGAAACCTGATGTCATAGCTTTCCGGGGCAACCAGTACCGTCGGGGTTACAAAGACTTCTCTTTCGCGCCCTCTTTCGCTGTCCAGCGCATATTCCCGCAATTCAATCCTGTCTGTAAGAACGTTGAGGGCTCGACAGATATTCAGAGTAAATTCATTATATTCATTGTGCGGGCCTTCTTCTGTGAAGACCTCTATGCTGACCTTTTCCTTGAATCCTGCAAACATCTTTTCAAGATACTTGCGGCTCTCGTCAGGAATGAAATTGCGATATTTTTCTTCGGCGGTCAGTGAACTCATATGGATTATCTCCTTCTTTGATTGAGCGGCCCATCCACTGCTGAAATTATAACCGGATGCGGGCCGGCTTGCTTCAATCGTAACTACAGTATTATTGAATATGACGTATTTTTCCGGTTCGGGGAAGGGCATGTTTCCAAAAAGATTGCCTTGAAAACAAAGTCTTATCAGGAATGGTTACTAAAATAAACAAAAATCGAGAAAAGAAGGGATCAATTATTCAAGAACAAAATGCGAAGACTCATGGAAAACGGTATTCTGTGGGCTAATTCCCATGGCTTCATAAGATACTTTCAAGCATCCTTTGTGTCCCCAGAATTCACCTGAATAGCGCTGGGGAACATAAAGATGCCGTCGGTGTAAATCCAGTGCAGCCAGCTCGGTACGAAGATAAAGGTAGAGGGCTCTGGACCTTACGGACTGTCCGAGGGCAGGGTGGTACGGCCCCGCGACAATGTTATCTTCAAGTCCTGCTTCATGGGCCACGCCCATGCGAATGACATGAATCCCGGACTTCCAGAGCCGCAGCAGGGCTGGAGCCAGTTCCTGCACCGTCTGCTGCAGGTCCCATGGGCGATACTTTCCTGCCAGATACAATTTCTCAAGGGCAGTCCCCCTGACAGTCAGGCAGGGATAAATCCGGACAGCATCCGGCAGCATTTCGATAGTACGGTCAATATCACGCTGAAAATCACCCTCGCTGGAACCGGGAAGTCCCGGCAGAAGCTGAACTACCAGTGAAAGCCCGCAATCACGGACTGTACGGCAGGCCTGCGCAGCAGCCTCCGGAGTATAATTTCGGGCCGACCTCTTAAGAGTCCGGGGGGCAAAACTCTGTATGCCCAGCTCAACCATATCAAGACCTGTAGCCTTGAGCTGCTCAAGCTCTTCTGGATTGATACAGTCCGGCCTGGTGGAAAAGCGCACTTTTGTAATAAAGCCGAACTTCTTGAATTCAGCAGCAAGCCCCATGAAACGCAGCTGCCACTCAAACGGCAAAGCAGTAAACGTCCCCCCGAAGAACGCCAGTTCCATGGGATTACGTCTCCCACTATTGAAAAATTCAGGAATATCACGACTAAGAGATTGATATATATCGCCTAAAGGCTTAGCACCTGTGCCGGTCTGCCTCTCCTGCGAACAATATACGCAACGGACAGGACACCCCATAAAAGGCATAAAAACCGGCCAGATACGAGATCGCAAATGGTCAGGTTCGGGATGGCTGAATGTCTTTATGGAAGCGCTCATGGGAGAAAATTGCTTAAATTGAACCTTTATTTAATAAATTAGCTTGATTAAAAAAAAATGCTCGGATAAATATTATGTAAAACTGTCTTTTACGGTCGTCTGATGCCCGTTTAAGGCGATTCATCGCAACATGCAACTAAAGAATAGCTATTGAAGTCTGCCATGAGTAACCAGGATTGTATTTTCTGCAAGATAGCCGCCGGGGATATCCCCTGCTTCAAAATATACGAAACAGAACACCTGCTGAGTTTTCTGGATATAGGCCCGGTCAATAAAGGGCATGCCCTTGTCATTCCCAAAGAGCACTATAAGAACATCTGGGATCTTCCCGCCGAACTGGGGGGTGAAATAATCACTGCAGCCCAGATGGCGGGTGATGCCATTGTAAAAGCGACCGGGGCTGACGGGCTGAATATCATCATGAATAATAACGAAGCGGCAGGGCAGCTTGTTTTTCATGCCCACCTGCACCTCATCCCCCGCTTCAGGGATGATGGATTCAAGCACTGGGCCCAGAGCCAGTATGACAATATGGATGAAGCCAGGGCTCTTGCCCAAAAGATAGAAAAGATGATAAAGGGATAAATTATTAATAGCTTATTCCTGACGATAACGCCTTACCTGAATCACCGCCTGTAGCTGACTGCAGGAAAAACACTAAACCCGCCGCCCCTGACCCCAGGGCCGGGGACAACGGAGGAAAGGAAATGGCTAGCGGAAACACACTCACTAAAGCCAGCGTTGTTGACTACATCTACGAAAAAACCGACCGTAACAGAGCTGAAATCAAAGAGCTTGTTGAGTCCATTCTGGACATCATGAAAGATGCCGTGAAGAAAGATCACGCCATGCTCATCAGCGGTTTCGGCAAATTCGAAGCTTACGACAAGAATGCTCGCAAGGGGCGCAATCCCCAGACAAACGAAGCAATCACCCTGCCCGCTCGCAAGGTTGTTGTCTTCAGACTTTCCCGCAAATTCAGATCCGAACTTAACGGCTAGGACAGCTTAGGCCTGCGACAGGCCCTGCCGTTTTTTTGGGCGACTTTTCCAATGATAAGGGACCAGTGCGTTGGTGCTGGTCCCTGTACCTCTTTTTACACTAAAAATCCGGTTTACGGCGGTCTGAATCCGCATATTCAAAACGCGCCAGACAACAAAAAAAGCTGAAACAGCGTAATGTGTTCCAGCTTAATTTGTCAGGATTGCTTCAACGATCTTCCATGTCCGGCATCCCGGTCCTTCGGAAAAAACTCCTGCGCATGCTATTATCTTTTAGCGGGTTACAATGAACATTTCACCGAAATCGGGTGTAAGAGTCTGCATGGCTTCTTCCGCACCGGCTAGTGTATAAAACTGTCCGGCCTGAACCCGCATATATTTCTTGCCGTTCACATCCACCTCTACCATACGGGATTCCTTGAAACCGCGTCCGCGAAGGTCTTCAAGAACTGCGGTGGCCCGGTCATGCTCTGAAAAGGAACCTACCTGGATAAAATAAGCTGCCTGCATAGTGGCGGTCTCGGAAATCAGCACAGCCTCAACTTCAGGAGCAGCCTGCAGGGTCTCGGCAACTACAACCTCTTCGGCAGGAGCCGCGGTCTCCGCAACGATTTCCTTGGCGAGAACCGGTTCGGCATTAACATCGTCAATAGCCCTGAGTTCAACCGGGGTCAGCCCCTTGTTCACGATATTCAGCTTGGCGGCTGCTGCGTAGGAAAGATCGATGATCCTGCGGTCGGTATCAGCAAAGGGGCCACGATCATTGACCCGCACGATGACCTTTCGACCGGTATCACGGTCAGTGACTTCAAGCATGGTTCCCATGGGCAGTGTGCGGTGGGCGGCAGTCATGGCGTACATATTATAGGTTTCGCCGTTGGCTGTGGTTTTACCGTGGAAGTCGTCCCCATACCACGAAGCAAGTCCCTGAGCCTTGTAGCCCTTTGATGTCAGATGCGGAACATGACGCTGCCCGTTCACTACATAGGGATCGGTCTTTAGTACAGGCTTGACCACTTCCGGAGATTCTTCCTTCTGGGCCTTGTACTGTTTCACCGGCGGTGTTGAATAGATCTTCTGCTTGGCACATCCTGCGGAGAAAAGAAGCAGCAGAGCGGCCAACAATACGTAATATCTGGACATGTAAACCTCCATCACATGAGGGGAAATAATAAAATTCTTCCGCCTCCTTCAAAGTCGGCAGTAATCTCTCCATAGTGGTTACGTCCACTAAAGTCCAGTTGTCGGAGTTATAACATGCAAATTGTCTGGAAAGACGGCGTCAGCGGCCGGACCTGGAAAGGGCGAGGGCGAGGGCTGTGGTCAGTTTCACAATTTCATTATTGCTGCGTCGCACAGTTGAAGCAAGCCTTCTGCCGATAGTCAGAAACAGCTTGCAGCCTATGGTGGGATGTGTCTCGGCAAGTTCGAAAAATTTAATGCGATCGGTAACCAGAAACTCGGAATCCTCAACCACCGACACGGTAGCTGAACGGATATCCCGGTCAATCAGGGCTATTTCCCCGAAAACAGGATAATAGCTGGCATCAAGGTTGGCCAGAACCTTGCGCGGATTCTTCATCTCGGTAAGGGGGATATTCATGCCCTTGATGAGCATTCGTTTTGATATACGGACCTTGCCGTTGACGAGAATGAACATCTCATCTCCTTCCTCCCCTTCGGCAATAATATTGGTTCCGGACTTAACTGCGATGTTGGCGAATATCGATTTCACATGCCGCAGCTCATCATCATCAAGGTCCTGAAAAAGCGGAATGGATTTCCAATAATCAGCCATGCTCCGAACCTCCGCCGGGACTGATTATCAGCAGCCCGTCATATTTCTCCATAGACTCGCTGTCCGGTGGGTTCATCCGCACTTCAGGCCCCTGTACTCCGAGGGATGTGTCCTGACCGGAGGACTTGAACAGCTCCATTATGAACTGGTCCAGTGCTGAACCCTCATCCATGACATCCTGCAGGGAAAGACTTTTTCCAAGCTTGCAGGCTGCCACCGGCAGTCCGCCGTCAATGGAACGGATATGGGCACTGAGTTCCCCCCAGCTTTTGGTCCGGTCATCCGTGGAACAGGCTCTGAACTGCAGCCTGCCGGAATCACCTATCCCCAGCAGGCTTCGAAAGAACGACCACATGGAGGGACTGATTCCCATCATGCCCATCATGCGGCTGGAGATTTCCCCACGGACAAGAATTTCGTTGGCTCCTGCCCTGAGCAGGTGTTCCTTGTTCTCCTGCATGGCTATCTCGGCATATACAGGGACTTTCGGAGCCAGAGTCCGCAGGGCCAGAACAGCGTAAATGGCCTGCTGGTCCGACTCCTTGGGGTCAAGCCCGTTCTGGCAGAGCACATAGACAGTGCGGGCCATATCCGGGCTGGAGCGGGCTATGACGTTTGCCTGGCTGATATTGCCGTGCACAAAATGAAGATTTTCCCCAAGATTAATCCGGAAGGCGATCTCATCCCGCTGTTGCTGCTCCAGGTCGCTGACGATGACCAGATTGAAGGATTTACGGTCAGCCTGTTCGCGAAGAGATTCAATCAGCCCGAAGGCGTAATCATTCCAGCCCAGTATGATGACATGACTGCTGATCTTCACAGTTAAGAGCCCCTTGCGTTTTTTGGCTTTGCGTTCAACGAGCATGGACGCCATGTTACCGGTCAGCGATGAAACCATGCCGATGCCTGAGATCATGACCAGAGCACCCAGAATCCGACCCGGAACCGTTGCCGGGACCATATCCCCATAACCGACAGTGGTTAGGGTGACTATAGCCCACCAGAACGCACCGGAAAGACCCACTTCCCCGCCTTCCTCCAGTTCAAGCCAGTAATAGCCGAGAGTGCTGAACAAAAGAAGCAGCCCGGTGGCGATTACCAGCTTGCCGAATCCAGATTTAAGCCAATCCGTTATTTTCATGATGCCTCCGGCAGCTCTCAGAGGGTCCGGCGGGACTTATTAAAATGGAAAAAACATTGAATACAAATTTACTTTCCGCTGATGTTATACTTTTTCAGCTTATATTGCAGCAGGCTTTTTGAGATGCCGAGCCTGTCTGCGGCATCCACCTTCACGAAATTACTGGCGGCAAGAGCCCGGCGAACGAGGGTGGCCTCAATCTTGTCAAGAGTGTCCGCCAGATTGAGCTTGGAGGGCAGAAGGTCAACAGCACTCTTGAACTGGGTTTCCTCATCCTTGATTTCAGCAGGCAGGTCTTCGGTTTCAATTACCCTGCCGGGACTGAGCACAACGCAACGTTCCACAACATTCTGCAACTGACGTACGTTACCCGGCCATTCGTAAGCAGTCATATAGTCCATGGCCGCCGGGGAAAATCCGTCGAACACCTTGTTGTTGTCCGCTGAATAGGCAGCAAGGAAATGGTCGACCAGAAAGGGAATATCCTCGCGACGTTCCCGCAGCGGAGGCATTTCAATACTGACCACGTTCAGGCGGTAGTAAAGGTCTTCGCGGAATTCGCCCTTTTCCACAGCTTCTTTGAGGTTCTTGTTGGTTGCCGCCACAATGCGGATATCCACCTTGATGGGATCGACACCTCCGACCCGCTCAATAGTTTTTTCCTGCAGCACCCGCAGCAGCTTTACCTGCATATCGTGGGATATTTCACCGATTTCATCAAGGAACAGCGTGCCCTGATCAGCCGCTTCGAAACGGCCCCGCTTACGGGCCACTGCGCCGGTGAAAGAGCCTTTTTCGTGCCCGAACAACTCACTCTCAAGTACACCGGTGTTGAAAGCCATGCAGTTGACCGAAACAAACGGCTTGTTGCATCTGGGCGAAGCCTGATGGATCGCCTGAGCCACCAGCTCCTTACCGGTGCCGGATTCACCGGTAATCAGCACTGTTGAGCTGCCCGGAGCGGCCTTGCTGATCATGTCGAAGACCTGCAGCATGGGCTTGGAGCGGCCGATAATATTGCTTGGCGAATAGCGGTCCTTGATCTGTTCGCGCAGTTGCCTGTTCTCCCGCTGGGCCCGGGCAAACTGAGCTGCCTTGGTTACGGAAAGCAGCAGTTCCTCGTTGGCGAACGGCTTGGTGATGTAGTCGAAGGCCCCGATCTTCATGGCCTCAACCGCGGATTCAATGGACCCGAAGGCGGTCATGATAATCACCGGAATGTGCGAATGGTTTTTTTTCACATGCTCCAGCACATCCTGCCCGGTAAGCTTGGGCATTTTCATATCCGTAATCACCAAGTCGACTTCGGATTCATCGAGATAGGCCAGCCCTGTTTCCGGGTCGGAAAGGGCGGTTATGGTATAGCCTTCATCGGAGAGCATAGCCTCCAGAATCAACAGGTAGTTCTGTTCATCATCCAGTATGAGTATATTTGCAGACATTTTTATTTCCGGTTTATCTAGCAGTCTTTTCTTTCAGGTAAAAACAATTCAATCCGTGCTCCGCCCTCAGGATTATTCCCGATGCTGAGCTTTCCGTTATGGCTTTCCACAATATTGGTCACAATGGCAAGCCCCAGTCCTGTTCCGCTGTCTTTGGTTGTAAAGAAGGGGTCCTTGACCTTGTCGATAATTTCAGGGGCAAAGCCCGGTCCGGTATCGGAAAAGACAATATTGAGGCCCTTGGCAGTCTGACTGAAGGTAACAACGATCCGGCCGTCCTTTTCAACTGCCTGCATGGCGTTGCCGACGAGGTTATAGAAGGCCCGGTAAAGCAGGTCCTCATCTCCGCAGACCTGATGCCCGTGGATGTAGTCCATCTGCAGTTCAATGCCTGATTCCTTGCACTTGGATTCCAGAAACATGTGAATCTTGTCGAGAAGGTTGGCTGGATCAAGCGCGGTCAGGGCAATTTTGCGCGGCCTTGCGTAATCCAGAAAATCGCTGACCGTGCGGCTGAGCCTTTTCGTTTCTTCGTGAATTGCGCCGAGAATCTTCACGTTGACCGGATCACTGTCATTCATCCTCTTCAGCAGCAGCTCGGAACTGGAACGGATGATCCCCAGCGGATTGCGGATTTCATGGGCAACCCCGGAAACCATACGCCCTATACTGGCGAGCTTTTCGCTCTGGTTGAGTTCCTTTTCAAACTGCTGTCTTTCAGCCATGCGCTGGGCGTTTATGATGTCCGCCCTGCGGATGATTGCCATGATGGTCGCAAAAAGGATCAGGGCCGAAAAACTGGAGGTGAACAGGATCAGTCGCTCGAAATTGATGACGGACTGATAGTCCTCGGTAATATCCTGGGTAATGACCATGACGCCCATGATCACGTTTTCGTTGATATTCAGGCTCTTTTCCGAGCGCAGGGGATAGACGATCTTGAGCAGCATGGTTCCGGGACGCATGTTCAGGTCAAAAAGCATCCCAAAAGTCGATTTCTTGCTGATGAACTCATACTTGGGCGTACCGGTATCCAGAACCTTTTTCACGAACTCCCCGCCAAGGTCGTCCGCGCCGATCAGTTCCTTATCCGTGGAATATGAAATGATCAGGTCCGGGTCGTAGATACGCACCTCGTTA
Source organism: Maridesulfovibrio sp. FT414 (assembly GCF_050916235.1). Taxonomy (GTDB): domain Bacteria; phylum Desulfobacterota; class Desulfovibrionia; order Desulfovibrionales; family Desulfovibrionaceae; genus Maridesulfovibrio. The sequence goes on along the minus strand of NZ_CP104854.1, from coordinate 1,999,411 downwards.
ACCTTGAAACTGTGCACGGTGGAGCGGATCACCTGATCAAGCCGGTCCATCTGCTCCTTGTTCTTAAGCCCGATCTTGCCGTAACCGATGATGGTCGGCAGGATGAACCTGCGGTAGATCTGGTGGTTGAGGTTCTCCGCCTGAAGCAGGGCGAATTCCTTCTGCTTTTCAAGAAGGGTTTCGTCCGCATGTTTGGCCAGAAAAACGGAAAGGCCCAGACTGCTGGCAATGATGACAACCAGCAATGTCCATGAAAGCAGCTTCACAAGCTGAAATGATTTTATCTGCAGATCCTGATGCTGATCCACTTGCAGCCTCCGGGATTCCTTAAAAGCGACTCTTACAACTTCCTGACTGAACGGTTAAAAACCGCATGCATCCGGTAAATCGCACGCCTTCGGCTCCATCTACTCCAGATGGGAAACCAATATCCCACCCGAAAACGGCTCCGGGAATCCCTTTTAAGTTTAACGAAACATCGCATTCAACAAATCAACAATAACACCGGAACGCAAAAGAAATGTCCCGGCAGACTAATCCCACTCTTTTTTCAACAGGAATTTATACGAGCGGACACCATGAACCATGTCCGCCAGCAGGCGGGGCATGGATTTAAAAGCCATTTTAAAGGACATATGTTTCAAAAGCGGCTGGGAATAGAACAGGGTCCAGCGAAGTCTGTTGGAGTACCTGAGTTCAGGAAAAACATATTTTTCAAGCCGCTCAAGGTAAAACTTCTCCGGGTTCCTGTTTTCCGAAAGTCCCTTTGCAATGGCCTCCGCAGCATAACGGCCGCTCTGAAGGGCATAGAAGATTCCCTCACCGAAAAGGGGTTCCACAATGCCGGCGGCATCCCCGGCAAGGAATGTACGCCCGAAACAAGGATTTTCCATATAGTTGCCGTAGGGTAGCGGGTAACCCTTCATGGGGAGGGATTCCGGATCTGCGATTCCCTGTGAGCGCAGAAAATCCATGAATATTTTTTTGAAATTCACAGTTGCACGGTTAAGCGCCCCTATACCGGTCACAACCTTTCCGGCAGCAGGAAAAACCCAGATGTAACCGGCCCGCAGGTGTCCGATGTAAAGCTCAGGCTTGAGCACTTCGCGCGGATAGTCGGCGGCGTCAAAGATAATTTCAATGGTGGAGGCCATATCAGCCTGCCATTTCCTTTTGTCATAGGGCAGGAAACGGCGGATAGTAGAATTCACCCCATCCGCACCGATCAGATATTCACCCTTGTAGATGCGGTTGGATTTAGTCTTTACTTCCGCATCCATGTAATTGCACTGAACAATTTCCTCGCCGGTAAAAATATGCGCTCCGGCATTTGCAGCTTTCTGAAGAAGGAAGTAATCAAAATCCACCCTGTCCACAAAACGGAAGGGGATGGACGATTGGGCATCACGGATATTGTGGTCCCGGTAGTTGATGGAGTACTCTGGAGATTCGAAGTTGATTATACCCCGGCTCCTGAGACAGTCGACGTCACAGCCAAAGACCTTCTCCAGCACCTGGGTGGTCTTGTAGGTGATAAGGCCGCCGCAGAGTTTTTTCCTTGGAAATTCAGCCTTGTCTATCAAAGCGACCTTAAAACCCTTACCGGCAAGGATACAGGCGGCTGTTGAACCGGTGGGCCCCCCTCCCGCAACAATGACGTCGAATTTACCTGACACGTGGACTCCTGCTATGTTGAGAACTCAATATGTTGTTGATTTAAGTTAGGTTTTAATACCGCTAGAAACACGCTTGGGCAAGCAAGACCATAAGAAAGAAACCGGATAATGAAAAATATTGAAGCTATAGTTTTTGATTTTGACGGCACTTTGGCAGAGTTGACCATTGATTTCGATGAGATGAAGAAACGGCTCAGGGCACTGGGAAGCGCGTTCCTTGACCCCATGCCGAGCAGGGAAGACCTGCCCGCCCTGGAATGGGTTGATTTCATGGCCGACTGCCTTTCACGCGAAGATCCTGACCTCGGAAAGGAATTCCACACCCGCTGTCGCTTCCTGATCATATCCATGGAAGTCGAGGCGGCACGGAACGGAACCCTGTTTCCTTTCACCTGTGAAATGCTTTCATCCCTGCGAAGTTCCGGTATCAGGACCGGCATCATCACCCGCAACACGGCCTCCGCTGTACGCCAAATGGTCCCGGAGATCGACAGACTTACCGGTTGCTTCCTTTCCCGCGAGGACGTGCATAACGTCAAGCCCCACCCGGAGCACCTTTTCAAAGCCCTTGAAATCATCGGTGTCGCCCCTGAAAATGCCCTGATGGTAGGCGACCATCCCATGGACATTGAAACCGGGAAAAGAGCCGGAGCAATGACAGCAGGAGTCGCCACCGGACGCATCCCAATTGAAGGTCTGGCGGAAGCCGGGCCGGACTTCCTTGCAGCAGACTGCGCGGCGCTGATGGAGCTTCTCAACGAGCAAAATCTTTTTCAGCGGAATGGCGGGAATTGACCGGAATTATTATAACTGGATGCCTCCGGCGGCCAAAGGAGCTAAGCTCCTTTGGAATCCCTATTGGTTTCAGGGTGTTAATTGCTAAAAAATGTCATAAAATCCTGTATGCGAAACAAAAATAGAAGGCTCGTTGCAAAAAAGGTGGCGGTGCCGAGCGGTTTGTTGAGGGAGGAGTTCGGCACCGCCATAGGGGTTGGACTGTAAATTAACCAAAAGCTATTTCAGACCAAATCAGGGGTGTGATTATTTGTAGAATACAAAAGATTGATCGAAAATCAAGCATAAATGTCATTTTTTTCTGTCACTCAAAGAGTTGCCTGCGCCACCTGTATCGGGGCATGAGACATTGAATGTAATTCAACAAAAAATATGATATTAAGTAGACCTGATTATGGTATAAGTCTGAATCACTTTACACACCCAACCCCACAGGAGAGATGGAAATGGATCTCTTTGAAGCGATTTACAGCCGCAGAAGCATCAGAAAATATGAAGATAAACCCGTAAGTGAAGAGCTGGTGAAAGAACTGCTCGGCGCTGCAATGATGGCACCCAGCGCAGGCAATGCCCAGCCCTGGCAGTTCATCGTAGTTGACGACCGGGAAAAGCTCGACGCGGTTCCGGCCATCAACCAGTACGCAGCCATGGTCAAAAGTGCTCCGCTAGGAATTCTGGTCTGCGGAGACCTTAGCCTTGAGAAATACCCCGGCTACTGGGTGCAGGATTGCTCTGCAGCCATCCAGAACCTGCTGCTCGCTATTCACGCAAAAGGCCTCGGAGCAGTATGGACAGGCATTCATCCCATTGAGGAACGTGTTGCCGGCTTCAAGAAGCTGTTCAACCTGCCGGAATCGGTAATGCCCCTCGGATTCATCGTACTCGGCTGGCCTGCACAGGAATCAAAGAAAAAAGACCGCTACAACGAGGAAAGAGTTCACCGCAACAGCTGGTAGAACTGTTTCCAAAACCGATTTTTCTGAAAAACCCCACCACGCGTGGGGTTTACTGTTTGTGCAGGGAAAATAAGGGAATACATACCCTCGCATTGTATCCCGGAATCAGTTTTCCTGCAGACACAGGAGGGCGTATGGCGATAATCAAATGTCCTGAATGCGGACACGGGGTTTCAAGTCGAGCTTACATCTGTCCGGGATGCGGATACGTTTTGTAGGGGCTGGATCATTTTCTTGTTTCAACTATTCTCTGGGCGGCGAAGCCCCGCTAAAAAGTTTGGGATTCTTAAACCCTTTTCAAAGGGCTTAAGCCGTCGTAATCCTTTTCAGGTCTCATCCACTCCATAACGGATTCCCACATCCATTCGGCCAGCGCTTCGTCAAACCCTGCGTCTTCGGGATTGGCAAATCCGTGCCTTGCATTTTCAATCCGGATAAATTCGTAACGGACACCCGCGCCTGACATCTCATCCTCAAACTGCCGCGCATGCTCTGCCGGAACTACCGGATCGTCTTCAACAAACAGCACCAGCAACGGAGCCTTTATATCTTCGGTCAAAGAATGATGGGTGGTGTCGAGATAGCCGTAAATGCTGACCGCCCCCTTCAGGTCTGCGCCTGTCCGGGCAAGTTCCAGTACCGCCCCTCCACCAAACGAAAGACCGAGGGCGAAAACTGCCTGTGGATCAATATCCGGCTGTTCAACCAGAGCCTGCAAGCAGGCCTGCGCACGGTTGCGCATCAACAGCCGGTCATTACGGTAAAGGCGATGGATCGTCCGGGCCTGATCAATATTTTCCGGACGGTTTTCCACCCCGTAAAAATCCGCCGCAAGAACAGCATAACCGGCCTCGACCAGCCGTTGCGCATGCCCAAGGATTACACTGTTCAGTCCGGTATATTCATGGATAAGCAGTACTGCGGGCCAAGGTCCATGGCCGTGTGGCAACATAAGCACATGCCACAGCTCAACGCCCAGATGGCCCTGTCGTATAACCCTCGATTCGACAATCATTTACCGCCGTCTCCAAACTGGCTGTTGAGCCGGATCTTGGAGCCGCAGAGCCCGCCAGTCTCTTCGCAATCATACGATGAAGCATCTTCCTTGGGCTCCACATGGATAGTCACCTGACAATTGCTGAGATCCTCCTTGATGCAGGATTCTATTTCAGAGCACAGGGTATGGGAACTGGCTATGCTCAACTCTCCGGGGAGCAGAAGATGAAAATCCACGAAACGGTTTGAACCGGCTTTGCGGGTACGCAACCCGTGATAAATGGCATCCTGTCCTCCACATCTGCGGATGGACTGGTCAATCATGAGCAGCTCTTCCTGTGGCAGGGTGTTGTCCATAAGACCGGAATAAGACTTTTTGATCAGCGAAAACCCGGTGAAAACGATATTACCGGCCATGACCAAAGCGATAAGCGGGTCAAGAATCGCCCATGCCGGGGGAGTAAACAGCATCACGCCCAGCCCGGCCACCAGCCCCAGCGAAGTCCAGACATCGGTAAGCAGGTGTTTTGCATCTGCTTCGAGGATGATTGAATCGTGTATTTTTGCACCCTTAAGCATGATCCTTGCGGTAACGAAATTCACCACAGACGAAAGCAAGGCAATGATCAGGCCGAACCCCAGATTGGAGGGGACCTCCGGGCTGACGAATCTTTCGACCGATGCGTAGACAATGCCGATGGCGGCAATAAGAATCAGCATTCCTTCCGCACCGCTGGAAAAATATTCGGCCTTGCCGTGTCCGTAGGTATGGGATTCATCTGCCGGTTTAAGAGCCAGACTGAGCGAGGCAAGCGCGAAAAGCCCGGCGGAAAGATTGACCAGCGTTTCAAGGGCATCTGAAAGCAGACCAACTGAATCGGTAATATTCCAGGCCCAGGTCTTGAGGACCATGGTAACAACCGATGCGACAATGGAATAATAAATATATTTTTTAGGGGATTCAGACATGATTAATCCGGGTTAAAAGTACTGCCGGGCGGCTTGAGTGTCCCTGCAGGGTGAGCTGCTGTATGCCAGATGCTTCCGACCGGCTGGGTTTGGCCCAGGCAAGGCAAACAACAAAGTCCGAAAGGGTTTCACCTAAGGTCGTGTGTGCCTTGGAGGAATACACTTCAAAAAAAATAATAACAACCGGGCGGCAGAGTAAAAAGCCCCCGGCATTCTGCAAGGGGCTTATAATGATCTGTAATTGCTACGGCTTGAGCAGAAATTCCTGTCCGGCCTTCACAGCTCTTGAAGAGACCCGAACTTTGCCTTCTCCGTTTGTACCGAGCACCAGCACTTTGACCCGGACACCATCGGGACGCACAATAAAATTGTCGTCGTAGGCTTTAACCACGGCCGATTGCGGCACCAGAACTGATCCTCCGGGATCGGGCATCTCGAGGTTCATTTCAGTACGGAGTCCGCCTCTAAATTCAAAATTGCCGCGGCCTATTTCAAAATCGACCTCCACCTTGCGGGTTTCCGGATCAAAATCCGGAGAAATCCGCTCCAGCACGGCAGGTGTTTCAATATTGAGATCAGGAAGTTTCAGAGTAATCCTGCCGTCCATGGACCGGATTTTTTCCAGCTCATTGATTGTCAGGGCGAAAGGAACAAGCAGGGTCTTGAAATTACCGAGTTCAGCGACTTTCTCTCCTTTAGTAACCCATTCTCCGGGTTCAATATAACGCTTGATCACCCGCCAGCCGTCCGGGGCGTGCAGGGTGTAGCGGCGCAGGTGTTCACGGTCCACGGTTATTTTGAGTTCAGTAGCATGCAGCCGGGATTCCGCATTCTCAAGGTTGCGGATGTGCAGATCGAGTTCAGACTGCGCGGCAGTACTTTTCTTGACCAGATTCCTGTAACGCTCGGCTTCCCTGCTGTAGTAGGTAACATCGGACTGCAGCCGGTCCCTGTCGGCAACAAGCTGGGCAATCTCCAGCTTGATGAATGTCGGGTCAAGCTCGGCAAACCGGCCGCTCTCGTCGAGGGTGTCACCGATATCGGCATAAACCTTCGTACACATGGCCGACTCTTCACTCACGAGGGTCATGCTCACCCTTGGACGGGTGAACCCGATCAGAGAAACCGTCCGCGAAGCTGGCGTACACTTGAAAACCCCGGCGGACCCGGCACAGGCTTCTCCAGTATGACTGCTGCCCAGAAGCAAAGCCAGAAGCAGCAACCAGATAAATTTATGAATTGTCCACTTTGCCTTCATTGTTCATCTCCCGTCTTCCCCGCTCCATTTGCGGGATGGTTATGAACTCCAGCACATCTTCAAACACGGTTTCCATATCAATGTCGGGCATATTACCCTGCAACCGTCCGGTAGCGACCAGTGAAGCCAGCCCATGGACTGAGGCCCACAGAGAGGCTACGGCGGTATCCACCGAAACATTGCCAAGAACTCCCGTTTCAATGCACTGGCGTACTGTTTCCTTGAAACTCATAAAATTCGGGTGTGGTTTGCCTACCCACTTTTCAGGGTCACAGAATGACGGGGCGCTGCGGTTAAAAAGCAGGTCATAATACTCAGGTTCGCTACGGGCATAGTTCAGATAGATACGTCCGATCTCAAGGAGCCTTTCAAACGGATCTTCAACATTCCAGGATTGGGCCTGCATCTGTCCGAACCTGCCCATGCCTTCTTCCTTCAGAGAAAGGATCAGTTCTTCCTTGCTCTTGAAGTAGCGATACAATGCTGCCGGGCTGTAATCTATTCTGGCTGCAATCTTTCGCACGGAAACATTATCGAATCCGTCCTTTGCAAACAGTTCCTTAGCCGCATCCAGAATCAGGCGCCGCATGCGCTGATGTTCCTGTTCTTTTTTACCTGATGTAATCATGGAGTTTTTCTATCAGACCAGCCTCACCCTGTAAACGCTGTTCACCCGCACTTCAAACACCCTCGACATGATAAGAATCAACTATTTCATTAACTCCGCGTGGTGTCTTTCCAATCAACCTTTTTGCAGACAATTTCCTGAAATAAATATTGATCCGCAAAAAGCAGGAACCTTTTGACCGCCGTCTGTGAATCAGACCGCAAAAACATTTAAACGGCTGAAGCCTTCTTCCGCCTGTCGCGCCATTCCATAAAAGCCATAAGCAGATCCCATTCAATTGGAATAATGAACAGGGTCAGGAACGTTGCAGTGCAGAGCCCGGTAACAAAAGTTGAGGCCATGGCCCCCCAGACCAGCGAATATGAAGGGAAACCAACAGCCATGGGCAGCAGTCCCAGAGTGGTGGTCAGGGTGGTGAGCAGAATAGGACGCAAGCGGATACGGACTCCTTCGCGAATGGCCCTCTTGCGGTCCATCCCGCCTTTGTAGAGCTTGTTCATAAAATCGAGCAGCACAAGGGAATCGTTTACCACCACACCGGTCACACCAACCGTGGCGATAAAACTGTTGACCGTAAAAATGGTCTGGGAAACAAATGTCCCCAGGATTACCCCGGTCAGAGAAAATATCACCGCTGAAAGAATTATCACCGGCTGCACATAGGACTGAAACTGGGTGGCCAGAATCATGTAGATGATCAGAACAGCGGTCAGAAAAGCGTATACAAGGGATGTATAGGACTTGCGGGTGGATTCGTATTCCCCGGAGAAGTTGATTGTTGCACCGGGATAGGAACTGCGCACGCTTTCGTAGAATTTTTTCACCCGATTCACCGCAGCAGGGGAAGACAGGCGCGACCCCGGCTTGATGTTGGCGGTGATGGTTACCGCCCGCTGACTCATGTACCGGTTGAACTGCCCCGGCTCCATGTAAATGGACACCCTGCAGATGTCTCCCAGACGCACCGGACTTTCATTATGCTCCAGAACCGGCACGGAAAGGGCGTCTTCAGGGGTGTTAAGCGATTGCGGATCAAGTTTGAGGCGCAGGTCCACATCCTCATCCGAAAGACGGAATTCACCGACAAAACGACCGTCAAGCACAGACCCCGAAAGAAGTGCCACCTGCTTGGGAGTCAACCCGTACTCGGCAACCCTCTCCTTGATCGGGTCAAAGCGGAAAATACGGTTCGGGGTTCCGTCATCTGTAGAGAGGTTGACCAGATGAGGACCCAGCTCGTTGTTCTCCTTGATGAACTTCATAATTGCCGCGCTAAGACGCTGCACGGATACGTGATCGGAACCGAGAATCCGTATATTGATGTCCTTGCCGGTCGGCGGACCGTCCTTTTCAGGGCGGATGCGTAAGGTCCATCCATCCTCAGCAAACTGCTCCAGAGCCTTGTGCATATATTCAAGATGCCTGCCGGGATCATTTTCCGGCGCATCGGCAAAAACCTGCTTCTCCTTTGCAGGCAGTTCAACCACTATGTTGCCGAGGTTGCTGCCATGGACCATTTCATAGTCCTCGTTCAGGTAGAAACCGGCAAAAGCGGTGGCTGACTTGGCCATGCCCGGGCCCATTTTTTCCACAAAGACCGAGAGTCTTTTAAGCTTGTCGGAGGTGACTTCAATAGGTGTAGCCACCGGCCCTTCCAGCTCGATGTAGTAAATGGAATAGTCATCCGGGAAAAATTTGATCTTGATGAGCGGCAGTGTTCCGGAAAGCGACACCCCCAGAATCATCAGGGCAACCACAAATGCACCGAAGACAACTGTCAGTGATGTGAACCGGAAACGCATAACAAAAGCAAGCAACCTGTCGGTCCGGTCGCGCAGGGGACGCATGAAAACAGGCTCGCGAGTGTGTTTTTCGCTGTTCTCGGCAAGGCCTTTGGCTCCGGGCCAGTCCAGAAAGTGCGGAGGCAGAATCAGCAGACATTCGATAAGCGAGGCAACCAGGGCAAAGGTGACAGCTTTGGGCACCTGCGCAAAAAATTCACCTGTGGAACCGGTCATGATCAGCATGGGCAGGAAGGCTGCAACCGTTGTAGCAGTTGCCGAAATAACCGGCAGGAATACCTCCGCAGTTCCGTCGACCACAGCTTCCTTGAGCGACTTGCCTTCCTGTACATGACGGAAAATGTTTTCCACAACCACAATCGCATCGTCAACTATGATACCGCTTACCAGAACAAAAGAGAACAATGTTATTTGGTTAAGAGAGTTACCGGTAAGTTTCATTATGATCATGGTCACCAGAAACGCGAATGGAATGCCGACGGTGGTCAGCATGGCGTTACGGAAACCCATGACCAGATAGATCACGCTGAAGACAAGCACAATACCGACCATCAGGTTCATGCCGAGCGTATTGATGGCATCGTCAATGTGCAGCCGCTGGTCATTGGTCAGGACCAGCCCCACTCCTTCCTTTTCAAGCGGCTCACGGAATGCATCGGCGATTTTCTCCACTTCCTCGGCAATCGTCACCGCGTTTCCGTCAACGGATTTAACGATCTTGAGGGTCACTGCGGAGTGCCCGTTTATGGAGGTGATGACCTGCGGGTCCCTGTAGGCTACCCGGGCATCACTCATAACATCGCCTACAGTGACGAATGAGCCGTCCCCGTCCATGCGCACGACGGTATCGGCGATCTCCTCGCGGGTGCGGAAACGCTCATCAACAACAATGACGTACTCGCCATCAGCGGAAACAAAGTCCCCGGCAGGAATGGAAATGTTTGCGTTATCAAGGGCCCGGGCCACGTCGTCAAAAGTCAGTTTGAAACGCACCAGTTTATGCGGGTCGAGGTTCACATGAAATTCGCGAGTATACTCACCTTCGATCTCAACCTCGTTGACCCCCGGAATCTTTCTCAGCGGCACCTTTATTTCATCCGCCATCATGGAAAGGGCCCGGTTCGTGCGGTCTCCAACAAGGCAGAGCCGTATTACCGGAAGCCATTCACTGACATTAATTTCCGTAAAAGTCGGCGGGTCCATGGTTCGGGGCAGATCGTTCTGGATGGACAGCACCCGGAAGCGCAGTTCGTCGTACCCCTTGGCGTAGTCGGTATCATCAAGGAACTTGACCATGATGCTGGACCGCTCTCTGAACGACCTTGAACGTATATACTCGACGTTCTCAAGGTCATCCAGTGCGTCTTCAATCTTCTTGGTTACCAGTGCCTCCACATCGGAAGGAGATGCCCCGGGCAGAAAGCCACTGACCATAACCTTACCCATGTGCACGTTGGGATAACGCTCCACCGGAAGGTCGGCCATGCTGAATACGCCGACAACCATCAGCAGAATGAAAATTATGTTGATGAAAACCGTCTGCTTCAATGTAAAACGCAGCAGTCCTTTCATTGATTGCCTCCGACGGCCAAGTGAGTTCTTGATTGTGGAAACTTCGGCACTGGCTGAATATTCTTTGCAGAGTGCTGGAAGGATTTATGCCTTCAACTGTTTCCGGGTAATGAAATAAACGTGAAAAGAATGTTAATTATTCGGATGCGACAAAGCACAGTCCGTGAACAGCGTTCACTGTTAGCGGCGTATCAAAAAGATGTAAAGGGGCGGCAGGGATTTTGATTAAAAATGCAAGGATGCCAAAAACAGGATGGCTAAAATGCAGCTTATGCGCTGCTTGCGGGGTGTGAACCAAAAAGCCCGGCAGATTCAACAGGAACCTGCCGGGCAGTCGAAAACTTTCAACTGGACTAAATTGAAATTTTTTCGAGGGTATCCAGAAGAATTTCCTCTTCACTCTGGTCCGAACGGACGATGTGGTGGGCAGCCTCCATGAAGCTTGGCTCAAATCGGTTGAGCATGATGGAGATCTGTTCACGCGCGTCTTCGGAACCGTCAGTTGCACTCAGCAGGGTCATAAAATCTGACATGATGCAGATGACTTTGCCGTTTTCCTTAAGCATTCTGCGATTTTTTTCAGATTTGGCTGCACCGCGGGGAAGGCTGACTATCTGGTTTTCACCGGCAGAGACCTTTTCAATCATGGGGTTGCCGTCACTGCGGCTCACAACCACAAACTCGCGACCAAGCTTTTCCGCTACCCTGGCTGCGATGGATTTACGCAACTCATCATTAAGGCAGAAAATGAACACGTTCCCGGAATCGCGCCCGCCGATGAGCATATCCTTGGCCATACCGTGTACGTAGGCACTGGTCTTGTCCTGCTCCGCCACCCGGTATTCTATATCAACGAAATCAACCTGCTTCTTCTGCATGGAAACTCCTTGTCTGTTCTGGTGGCAATGGATTTAATCACTTGCCCCGGCGGCCGCAAGATCATTTGCGGACAAAAAAGACCGTCCGTTTGTATTGCTCATCATCGGGCAGCTCTTTTGAAAGATAGGTCATGTCCCAGTTTTCTGCGAACAGGTCCTGCACGAAATCAAGCAGGCTGAACAGCCCGTTTTCGATTCGGGCCTGAGGGTACAGTTCAAGGAAGCGGGATTCATCCATTTTCAGGTGTCTTTCAACAAAATATACCGGCCTGAAGGTGAGCAGCATTTCAGAGTCAGAACGCTTTTCAAGCCCCCTGAGGATAGTTACAAGATGTCCCTGAGCAATGTTGATTTTGCCCAGTATATCAATGAGCATTCCCATATCGTAGGTCCGCTCCGGCTCTTCATATGCAAAGTTGCAGACCTTGAAGTCGACCCCGTCTATCCCATAAAGATCCGCCAGTTTCCGTGCTCCGGCAATGACCTTCGGTTCCATGTCGTAACCCACGACTTCCCGGGCTCCGTTGCGGCGGGCGTGAAAGGTGAAATGACCGAGATTGCATCCCAGATCGCAAACACTTTTACCCCTGAAATCAAGGTCCGTGAATTCTGGATCAATACCGTCTATATCGTGCCCAACGCCCCCTGCAAGGGAATGGTTTTCAAAGTCGTAGAGAGGGCGCCAGATCAGCTCCGTGCCGACTTCCTCAACAATCATTTTAAGCTCAGCATTTCTGCTCATCCTAATCAGCTCCGCTCGGGTTGAAAATTAGCACAGGGATTCAGTCAGCCTGTCCGTAAACACTCGTCCTTCGGGCTGTGCAAGCCATTAAACAGGCCTTCCCGCTGCACCATGGAAGACTCCTGAAGAGAAATCATTTCATGGCAGGACCGATTCCGATTACCGCAACTGGATATAACTGCATTGCCCGTCCAACTCAAGAAAGGGATTCGGATTGCATGGTTTTAGTATGCGTGCTACTCCCTTGTGCGAATCAGGAGAAGCTTTTGCAGCAGATAACCGAGCCTTTTGCCACAGGAAACTCTTTTATCCATGCAGCCCATCCCGGCGTGAGGATCGGCTGTGCCTTTATTTATTCCCTGTGCGGTGCACTGGCAACGGACCTGACTGCCGCAACCTCAGTCCTGTTCGGCGGAATCTTTTTCGCCGCTGCGGCCAGACTTCCCTTCTTCCCGTTAATGCGCCGTCTTCTGGTGGTCAATGCGTTCATTTTTTTTCTCTGGATATTCCTGCCATTTTCCCGTTCCGGAGCCCCGGTCCTATCAATAGGCCCTTTTACCGCTACCCTTGAAGGCATCATCTACACCGCCATTATCACCCTTAAATCCAACGGGGTCGTACTGGCGGCAACGGCTCTTCTTTCAACCATGCCGGTCCAGCTGATAGGAGCTGGAATGCAGACCCTCAAACTGCCGGAAAAGTTCTGCCGTCTTTTTCTTTTCACCTGGCGGTATGTGCATGTGATGCGCATTGAATTCTCCAAGATGCACCGGGCAGCCGTCATGCGCGGATTTGCGCCCGGCACCAGTCTGCGGACATACAAAACATACGCATGGCTTCTGGGCATGCTGCTGGTTCGCAGCATGGACCGGGCACAGCGGGTCTGGCAGGCCATGCTCTGCCGCGGATTCACCGGCATTTTTCATTCCCTGAATACCTACAGCTTCTGCAAGCAAGACCTGTTTCTGCTGGCAATGAGTACTCTCAGCGCTGCCGGTTTTATTTTTCTTGAGTTAAACAGAGTAGAGGTTTTCCGTTGAGTTCAGCCATTTTTTCCCTTCACGATATAAGTTTCTCCTATCCGGGCGGCACCGAAGTTCTGACCGGAGTTAACTTTGAACTGAACAAAGGCGATAAAATCGCCCTGACCGGGCACAACGGATCGGGAAAGACCACCCTGCTGCACATCATCATGGGGTTGCTGCGCCCTTCATCCGGACAGGTTCTGTACAAGGGTGCTGAAATGCGCACGGAAAAGGATTTCCGGCAACTCCGCAGGGGAGTGGGGCTGCTGTTCCAGCAGGCCGATGACCAGCTCTTCTGTCCCACGGTGATCGAGGATGTGGCTTTCGGCCCGCTGAATCTGGGCAAATCCCCGGATGAGGCCAGACGAATTGCCGAATACACCCTTTGCACACTCGGCCTTTCCGGGTATGAAGAGAGAGTCTCCTACCGCCTTTCCGGGGGAGAGAAAAAACTGGTCTCGCTGGCAACAGTAATGGCCATGCAACCGGAAGCACTGGTGCTGGATGAACCGACCAATGACCTTGATCCGTCCATGAGAGAGCGCTTGGTTGAAATTCTCGGTTCACTTGACGTTGCCATGCTGGTGGTGTCTCATGACCTTGAGTTTCTCAAAAGGGTTACTGTCAGAGAATATTCGTGCCACGACCGAACCCTTCACGAGGGTGCTTCTGCTTTCAAGTCCCGGCAGGATTTCACCCACTGCAAATTGTAAACCTCGTACCAGGGAGATTTCCATGACTGGATTCCGTTATTTTTTACTGATCATGGCAACCGCACTGCTTATAACCGCATGTGACGGCAATGAAAAACAGGTAAGCATGCAGGTTCATGCCACAGCCTACACCTCCCAGAAGGACCAGACTTCCAATCATCCGTTCTTAGGGGCATGGGGCGATGAGCTCAAACCAGGCATGAAAGCCATTGCAGTCTCGCGGGATCTCATTGCCAAAGGCCTCACCCACAACACCAGAGTCAAAATAGAGGGGCTTGATGGAGAGTATGTCGTAAAAGACAAAATGAACAAACGCTGGACCGACAAGATCGACATCTACATGGGCCTTGATACTCAGGCGGCACAGGATTGGGGCAAGCGCGAAGTAACCATAACCTTTGATATTGCTGAGAATTGACGGTTCTTTTAACGAACATGCTTTCAAAAGCAAAATAGGTTCTTTCTTTTTGCGGGTGTTTTACGTAAGGATGTGCCTTCGCGACGTCTGCTGCTTCCGACTGTGTTCCGGAAACAGCTAATCATACCGGTTGCGGATATACGGAGACTATTTTGAACGAACGCAAAAGAAACCCTCACCAGTCGATCAGGGCGTACTGCCTGTGGTGTATGGGCGGCAGCCCGCAGCTTGTCCGGGAATGCAAGGATGAGCACTGCTCCCTGTACAGCCTGCGCGGACCTAAGACCGATGAAACGCCCCGGGCATGTATAAGAGCCATCCGCAAACACTGCCTGGCCTGCACTGTCGGAGACAGACAGGCAATCAGAGACTGCAAGGAAAAAGAATGTGTGCTGCGCCGCTACAGATTCGGTATTCACCCCAGAACCATGAAGAATCGCAGAAAGAGACAGGCGGAGAAAAGCCAGTTTATGCTTCCGGGCCTGTAAAAATCTTTCAGATTTAAATAAAACAAAAGGTGTAAGTTCCGCTGGAACCTACACCTTTTTTTTTCGGATCAATTCAACTCAGAATAAGCATTCCTGTTGCTGCTCTGTGCAATGACAATTGTCGTGTGCCGCAGCGACGCCTTAACAAAAGTACATCCTCCGGCAGGATCGCCGAAGGTATACATTGGCTAAAGAACAGGCAGGTAAGTGGAGATTTCGTACTCGGTTACCTGAGTTCTGTAATGATCCCATTCCTTGATCTTGTTCATGTAAAGATTGGAATGAATATGATCACCGAGGCATTCACGGATCAATTCACTGTTCTTCATTTCCACGGCGGCTTCATAGAGGTTGCCGGGGAGAGCGGTAATACCGTGTTCCGAAAGTGTCGGTGCATCCATTGCGAATACGTTTTCCTCAATGGGAGCAGGAAGCTTGTAGTTTTCGTCAATTCCCTTGAGACCTGCTGCAAGCATTACCGCAAAGCAGAGGTAAGGGTTGGCGGCCGGGTCTGGGCAACGCAGTTCCATTCTGGTGGCATTTTCCTTTCCGGGCTTGTACATGGGCACACGAACGAGGGTGGAGCGGTTCTTGCGGGCCCATGATACATAAACCGGAGCCTCGTAACCGGGCACCAGACGCTTGTAGGAGTTGACCCACTGGTTGGTGACGCAGGTCATTTCCGGTGCGTGCTTGAGTATGCCGGCAATGTAGCTCTTTCCCTCCGCGCTGAGATGGTATTCGTCGTTGGCATCAAAGAAGACATTGCGTCCGTTTTTGAACAGGGACTGATGCACATGCATGCCGGAGCCGTTCTCACCGAAAATGGGCTTGGGCATGAAGGTGGCATAAATGCCGTGTTTGCGGGCAACTTCCTTAACGATGACCCGGTAGGTCATGGCGGTATCGGCCATTTTCATGCCTTCGGCATAACGCAGGTCGATTTCGTGCTGACTGGGTGCCACTTCGTGGTGGCTGTATTCGACATCATAGCCCATCTGCTCAAGCGAGAAGATGATGTCACGGCGCACATCGTTACCAAGATCAAGGGGAGGAGCATCAAAATAGCCGCCGCGGTCAATGATCTTGGTCCCCTTGGCATCCTGAAAGAGGAAAAATTCAAGCTCGGGCCCTACGTAGTAGGTATAACCGCGTTCTGCGGCCTTATCGAGAGTCCTTTTGAGCACCCAGCGGCTGTCGCCCTCGTAAGGGGTTCCGTCGGGGTTCTGAATGTCACAGAACATGCGGGCTACAGGACGTTCGGTAGGACGCCATGAGCAGAGCTGAAAGGTGGTAGGATCAGGGATGGCGATCATGTCGGACTCTTCAATTCTGGTGAATCCCAGAATGGAAGAACCGTCAAACCCCATACCTTCCTCAAAAGAGGCTTCAAGTTCCTTGGGGGTAATCTGGAAGCTTTTTAATGTCCCCAGAATGTCTACAAACCAGAACTGAACGAAACTGATATTGTAGTCGCGGACAGCTTTCAGAACATCGTCGGCATTCTTGCAGTTAAAAATTGGCGCAGTCACGGGTTTTCCCTCCTTAAACTATGTAGATAATTTAAGTTTGTTATGCCGAGCAAACTAAACCAGAAAGTAGCCCGGCCTTAATGGCAATTACAACAGTAGGTGATTACTTGGAAAAATATGAATTCAAGCCGAAAACTACCCGATCATAGCTGAATACGCTCATTGTATGCAAACCATATCAGCTAAAATTCCGGGAAGTAATCTCTATTGGTGCTCTATAAGATCGCGGACCTCGCGAAAATAAGTGAGGATAAATGCGGGACTCTGCGGTTCGGAATTAATATCCAACCGCCTAAAAAAGGAAACTATATTTCCTTTTGGTGTTCTTGTTCGCTGAAAATACAGTTCGTGCAGGGGGCCTTCGGGCGATTTGAAGGAGAGAACCCAGTCACGGCCTTCCCTGCGCCATACCTTGGACGCATTATTCTCTTTTCTTACCGTGACCAGATAAATCAGCTCATCAAGGGTGAAAGGATGTCCGGGCTTGCCGGGCATACCCAGAAATTCGTCGTTCTCTGAGCGGATAACCACCGGAAGATCCATGAATTCCTTTTCCGGGTCCACTTGGGTTCGGTCTGATTCAAAAGCATAGGAATCGGAATCGCCATTTTCTCTCTTGATGGTAACCACTTTCTTGGCCGTAACCCTTTCGGGCTGCGGAAGACCGCCGAGCTCCGAAATAGCGGCACGAATTTCGGCAAGCAGCTCCCCGCTGCCGGGCACACTGCTGTTCTGACTCTCCAGCAGTTCCTTCAGGGATTTTTCCATCCGCGCAAGCCGTTGCTCTGCCCGGGCCTGAGCTGTGACCAGTGCGGCAAGGCCGTTCATCATCTGAGTGGTGGTGCGGGCCAGCTTTTCAAATTCATCGCAGGGTATACCGGCATCGCTTTTACTTTCCGATAGCTGACGATTTTCCTTAACAGACTCAAATTCAATCAAAAGTTTTTCACGAATCTGCTTAACAGAGAAGTTGTTCTCAAAAAGATCGCGAATACGGAGGCAAAGCTTGTCTGTACCTTTGCGGAACCGGAGGGGCTTGCCGTGACCGGAGATAAAAAAGAATTCGGGGAATTTTTTGCGGTAACTTTTGACCGTGGTGACAGACACGCCGGTAATATCAGAAAGGTCTTTGTGAGTGAAAGTGTCTGCGCTCATATAGATTCCAGTTCCTGGTTTGATATGGTTACGGGAAGCTTCAGCCCCCAAAAACGATCATCGGCAAGAGACAAAAGATGATGCAAAGGGGCTGGGCGGGCCGGAGCCAGAAAAACAGGCTCTCGATTTTGAAACCGGGTACCCTCAAAACAGGAAGCAATTATCTCTCCTATCCGGCTCCGCCCAAGACCGCATTCTTCTTACAACTGAGACCTGAAGGAGTTAAGATCGTCAGCGACAGAATGCGCAAAAAATAGACGTATATTTCAACTGACTTATCGATAACTTTTTAAGACAGGTAAGTCAATAATAATATAACAATACAAAGCTTAATTTGAACATATCTATGCTTACAGCTGCATGAAAGGCTATGAAAAATGATTATTGTCTTAGCTGCGCAAATAACAACCTCATGAGGAGTTTCATTAAAGCAACAACCTGAAGAAATTCCAAATCCCCACTAGCCGATAGGCGAGGAGCTTTGCCTCGAGTCTTACGGACATGAAAAAAAGAAATGCCTTGGCCCCCTTGCCCGACGACAAAATCAACTGACCAGATCCAAATCAGCTCAACAGTCCGCTGGAAACAACATTTGTTCGGCTAAGGGGGAAAGCCAACTAAAAAAGACAGAAGCGACAGCCGTCTCAAGACGGCTGTCGCTTCAAAACAGAGGTCATATACGGACCACAGCTGACAACGAGTGGAGTCGTGCCAGCCAGCGAAATGTAACATTACCCGGCGCTATAGCATAAATCAACCCGATTCTGCTGAAAAACGGATTCGGAGTGGGAACCATCCATCCCGACAGCACTCACTATTATACCGCTTATCGTAAATCAAATACGTCTTTTAGAGAGCTGAAATAAGCGCTGCTAACCTACCTATCATCTAACATAACATGAGAGGCATGGCTGACACTTTCAAATTTCCACACAACTCATCCAGATCAACTCATCTAAATGGATCATACGCAAACGCCCCCTTATAAAACAACACTATGTGCTCAGGAGCGAGGAACAGCCAGAAACCATTTCCAGGAAAATCAACCGGACTGCTATGTAATTGCTGCTTGTCAGAATAGTCCCCCTATATCTTTGTGCTCTTCAGCGAGGAGGCCGTTTGAGGCAACCATGATCTCCGAGGGCCCATTTCAAGGCATTAATTTGAGGCCTCCCTTTTGATTATCGAACAACTATCGATAACCATAAAAGCATTGGTAAATATCAATTTTGAAATCTGGTAAGGAGCGAAATCAGAAAAAGGACAACCAGTGCCGCCAGCAGAATGGTGTTAATATCTATACCGCCTCTGGCTTTCTGCCTCTTACGGTAACCGAAAATCATAATCAGGATGGAAATGAAAACTAGTAGCTTAAACATCAGTTCCCTTGCAGACCGGTCTGGACTTTAGGTTGTTGCACTTCAGCGCCCTTCATTGAGCTTTGCATGGACATCCGGGGGCAGGCTTTTCAGGCCTGAAATCCAAAGCACGCCGCACCTGTCGGTTACGATCAGATCAGTCAGATCAGAGTGTCCCGATTGAACTGCCCAGGGACAATCTGTAGTAAAGGCAGGCAGGAAAAGCAATTCCTGTATTATCCCGCTCCGGCAATTCCACAACGGAATCCATTCAACAGCATTAAGCCATCCCAGATCCGAAAAAAAGAAGCCCCCGAAAGTTCCAAAGAGACCTTACGGAGGCATCAGCGCTATTTTAAAGAATTGCTAGAAATCCTGAACTTCCCGTTTGGTGCTCAAGAAGCTGCTCAGGCTTTCCTTCTCCCTTTCAAGCCCTGAAGCACCGAGCTTAGCCTTGGCAAGCAACTTGCCCATTTCAACTGCAGGCTGATCTATGGGGTTAATCTCCATGAGCCAGCCGGTGAAGATTGTGGCCGCCATCAACAGCCCCATGAGTCTTCCTGCGGCTTCTTCGTTATCAGAAACCATCTTCATCTCGACCAGCGGTACTTTGTTGGCAGAAAGAGCCATTTTTGTGCCCAGTCCTTCCGCGTGAATCAGCTCACCGAAATTCTGCCCCTTGAGATAGGAGAATTTTTCCGGGAGCGCGTCCGGGAAAGGCATTCCCTGCGGCAGTGATGGGCAGGTCAGGAACAGGCAGCCCTTGTTGCGCGGACCATCCAGAAACATCTGGTTCACCGAATGTTGGTCCGTAGCACCGACAGCCGGAATAGGCTGGCTTCCCTTGCCTTCCTTACCGAGGCTTTCGGCCCAGAGCTGAGCAAACCACTGCCCGAAACAGGCCCACTGCGGGACATAGGAAAAGAAGATCAGCTCGTTATAGCCTTTGTCCATGAGGGTTGATCCCCAACAGGCCAGCTTGAATGACGGATGGTTGCGCAGGGAATCGGCATTCAGATTGGATGATGCGAGCGGGGAAAGGACAGCCGCAGCACCTTCCACAAGTGCGCGGTAGTCTATCCCGAGAAACATGGCCGGAAGAAGACCTACAGCAGACAGCACAGAATATCGCCCGCCGAGGTTGTCGGGAACTTCCAGAGTGCGGATATTGAGTTCATCCGCCTGTTCCCGCAGAAAACCTTTTTCCTTGTCGGTAATGAAAATTGTGTTCCGGTTCCATCTGTTGCCAAGGGCTTCCTGCATTTTCTCACGGACGAGAAAATACTGGCTGATGGTTTCAATGGTGCCTCCGGATTTGGAAACAACAGCGACCAGAGTTTTACCAAGAGGGAGTTTTTCAAGGTAGGCATCTAGGGTCTTGGCGCAGACATTGTCCGCGATCCAGAGCCATGGCCCATTGTGGCAGGGCTGATCCTGCTGTGGGAAGAAAGCCTTCTGCAAGGCCCGGGCACCAAGTGCGGACCCGCCGATACCCAGCAGAAGCATATGATCGAAACTTTTTACGTAATCCTCAAGACCGTCCAGCTCATGAAGCAGCTCGGCCATGAACGGCATGGAGCAGAAGGGCAGTTTACCAGCGGCCACTTCACCGCTGAAACGGGCGGCGATA
This sequence comes from Maridesulfovibrio sp. FT414, assembly GCF_050916235.1. Classification (GTDB taxonomy): domain Bacteria; phylum Desulfobacterota; class Desulfovibrionia; order Desulfovibrionales; family Desulfovibrionaceae; genus Maridesulfovibrio. The sequence goes on along the minus strand of NZ_CP104854.1, from coordinate 1,978,820 downwards.
CTGCCCGCGGAATCCGCCTTGGATTCTGAATCAAGCTTTTCAAACCAACTGTCGGTCCAGTCAAGAACATTGGCAGCCATATTCGATCTCCATATATTTATGGTGTTATATCCCCTTCCGGCAGAGAACCGGAAGGGGAATTGCAGTCTCTCAAATATGACTATCTTTACGTAATTTTTATTTGTTCATCAACACATTACCGATTTTATTCAGTGAAGTTTTGAGAACTTCATCGTCAACGGCATAGGAGAAGCGGATGCAGCGGTCATCGCCGAAGGCGGAACCTGGTACGAGGGCAACGCCGGCTTCTTCCAGTATTTTGGTGCACATGGAAGCGGAATCAGGGGTTTCCTCGGTGTAGAAGGCGTCCAGAACCGGGAAGAGGTAGAAAGCTCCGTCCGGTTTGGCGCAGATTGCTCCGGGCCAGGAAGTAATAATGTCATATGCCAGGTCGCGACGTCTCTGGAAGGCCACCTTCATTTCGTCAATGAGATCCCATGGACCTTCAAAAGCAGCCAGTGCTGCCTTCTGGGCCATGGTGTTGACGTTGGAGGTGGACTGGCCCTGAATCTTGATCATGGCTTTGACCAGATCAGGATGGGCAAGAGCTGTTCCAACGCGCCAGCCGGTCATGGCAAAGCTCTTGGAAAGTGCGCCTACGATGGCGACATCTTCAGGATTCTTTTCCCAGAAGTTGGCCAGGGTGGAGTAATCTGCAGGAGCATAGACGAGGCGGTCGTAAACTTCATCGGAAACAATGAAGATGCCTTTGGACTTGGCCCAGTTGGCTATTTCATCAAGTTGTGCCTGAGGGTAATGCCCACCGGTAGGGTTGGAGGGGGTGTTCAGGATGAGCAGTTTGGTCCTGTTGGTGCAGGCTGCTTCGAGATCCTTGATTTCAGCCAGAAATCCTGACTCGGCTGTTGTGGGAACAATTACCGGCTTACCTTCGGCCAGTTCCACCATTGCCGGATAGCTGACCCAGTAGGGGGCAGGAATAAGAACTTCGTCGCCCGGATCAATGAGGGCCATGAACAGGTTGTACAGAGAATGCTTGCCGCCATTACTTACGATGGTGTTCTCCGCAGCCGCTTTGGCTCCGTAAAACCTGCCGTAATAATCGGCAACAGCCTTGCGCAGTTCCGGAAGGCCGGGTACTGCGGTGTAGCGGTGAAACCCGTCATCGACGGCTTTCTTCATAGCTTCACAGACATGTGCCGGAGTGGGGAAATCAGGCTCGCCAACCGCAAGGCTGACAATTTCCTTACCCTGTGCGCGCAACTCCTGTGCCTTGGCATTGACTGCCAGAGTTGCGGACGGCTTGGCTCTCATAAGTCTTTCAGAAATTTTCATATCTCTTTCCTGCTGCTTGAGTTATATGTTGCTCCCTGGGCCACCTACAATGTACAAGCATATACCGAAACATATGATTTCAGTCAGTTATAGCCTGAATCTTGTGACGGCACTCAACTGCCGGGATGTTTTCAGGGAATGAATCCGGTCCATGCTTTACAGCGGAACTTAAATGAAAACAGTCCAGAGGTAAATATTTCTATGGTCTGTAAGAAATTTTCCCTATCCTTTTAACAGCGCTTGTCAAAAAGCGGATATGACGGACTGGGAAATGATAATGTTTTTTGCAAAAGCAGCCCGGCCCTGCTACAAACTCAGGCAAGGAGAACAACAATGATCTACAGATTCCTTATAATATCCGTGATGCTGCTCGGCTTTGCCGCCTGCGCACCGGTCACCATGAACGGCGAACTGGTTTCCGGCGAAGGTGACACTCTCGGACCGGCCCAGATGGTGGCGGCTGATATCCGCGGCCTCAGAAAATATACTGTCAGAGCGCAGATGCCTGATGAAACCGTATTCAGCGGAGAAATGAAATACGGCCAAAAGAGCGTTACACTTTTTGATGCCAACGGCGTCAGCATGCAATGCACTTTCTCTCTCAATGATTCCGCCAAGGGTTTCGAGGGCGGCGGCACAGGAAAATGCTCCATCTCCGACGGCCAGACCCTCGACGTGAAATTCTAATTCCGCTCACGGGTGCTTGAATGATCCGGCTGAACCGGCTTTCCCACAGCTTCGGGCCCAACTGGGCTCTGAAAGATGTATCCCTGCACATAGGCAAGGGCGAATTTATTTTCCTGACCGGCCACTCCGGAGCGGGAAAAACAACACTGATGCGCCTCCTGTACGGAGCCCTTCCGCTTAAACGCGGTCAGGCCACTGTTGCGGGCTTTGATCTGCACGATATGAAGCGAGGCCAGATTCCCATGCTGCGCCGCGAGCTCGGCGTGGTCTTTCAGGATTTCAAAATCCTGCCGAACCGTTCCGTATACGAAAACGTGGCGCTGGCCCTTACCGTACGCAGCATGCCGAAATCCACAGTCGACAAAAGGGTCCGGGCCATCATCAGGGCTTTGGGGCTTGAGAACAAAAGCTACACCAAGTGCCGCCAGCTTTCAGGGGGCGAACAGCAGCGGGTGGCTATCGCAAGGGCCATGGTGGTAAACCCCAAGCTCATCCTTGCCGACGAACCCACCGGGAACCTCGATTTTGAACTATCCCTACATCTTATGGAAGTCTTCAAGCAGTTCAACACCCACGGAACAACTGTGGTGATGGCAACACACAGCCGAGAGATACTGCGCACTGTCCCTGATGCAAGGATAATCCACCTTGAAGACGGCCAGCTCTGCGATCCCCCGGCCCATCTGCTTGAGGAGTGCTGCCCATGCTAGCTCTATTCTTCAGACTGATCGGGCGCGGCATCCGGGATCTGGGGCTTCATCCCTTGGCGAACATATTCACCCTCATTGCCGTAACCATGGTTTCCCTGCTGGCAGGACTGTTCATGATTACCCTGCACAATGTGAATCAGGAGCTGCTCAAATCAAAAGGGCAGGTCGAGATCCAGATTTTCTGGCAGTCCGGAGCTCCGCTTGCCGACGTCGAAAAGCAATGGGCGGATCTTGAAACAATAGACGGCCTCAAGGACATCCGCACCTTTACGCCGGACAACGCACTCAAGCAGCTTTCCGATGCGTTGAGTGATTCCGATGATTTTTCATGGCTTGGTGAACAGAACAACCCCCTGCCGCCAACCGCACTGCTTTCTTTTTCCATAGAGCCCGGGGTAAAAAATGATCGCTGGGCAGCAAATCTTCTGCGGGAATTAAAAGGGCTTCCCTTTGTGGACAAGGTTCATTACAATCCCCTGCAGATCGACCTTGCCAGAGGCTGGATCAACCTGACCCAGTCCATTGTGTGGCCCGTAATCGGTTTTCTCGGTTTCGTGGTTGCCCTTGTGGTCGGCAATACAATGCGCCTTTCCCTGATGACCCGTCACGACGAAATCGAAATTCTATATCTCGTCGGAGCAAAACAGTGGTTCATCAGGCTGCCACTGCTTACCGGAGGAGCCCTGCTGGGGTTCTTTGGAAGCTCAATTGCTCTCGGCATCCTCTACGGAGCCCAGCAGCTCTTTTCCGAGATCCTGAATTTTCCGCCGCTGTTCATGAAGATACACTTCCTTCCACCGGAACAGTGCGCTATCCTGCTGGGAACCGTCACTCTCATAGGAATGCTGAGCAGCTTCGTGGCTGTTAAGCATTAGCCGGCAACCATCAGGCTGGGCAGGAGCATAAGGAACAGACAGTTGCCGCTTCCAGTATGCCTGAGACTCGAGACAAAGCTTTCCGCCCGGAAAAGCGGACTATCTTTGAAAGTCAGTAGACGCAAAATTAACATGCATAGCGGTAATGGCCTGAAAACATATTCAGGCTCCAACTCCTTTTCCCGATACGGTCGTATCGCCGCTCAGCAAAACAGTGGTTTTCTGCGGCAGAATCACATGCAATTACCTAAACAAACAGGAATTCCAAAGGTCCACTAGCCGTTAGCTGTGTGTGATGAAAATTTTGTTCTTTTCCCAATGACGTTTTGCCAGTTCACATAGCGAACCCTTTTGCAAAAGGGTTTAAGCCCCCGGAGAGCCGCCGGAGGCATCTTTTACAGAACTAAGGCAATAGTCATTTTCCCAAAAGGTTTCAAGCCACCCGGCAGGGCTGCCGGACGCATACAAATATGAGGAATCAAAATGAGAAGTAAAAAAATGACTGGAGGGCTGGAGAAAGCCCCGCATCGTTCCCTGCTTTACGCACTGGGTATGTCCAAGGACGAGGTAAGCCGTCCCCTGATCGGTATCTGCAACGCAGCAAACGAGATCATTCCCGGGCATGTACACCTGAACACCATCACCCGTGCCGTCAAGGACGGTGTCCGTCTGGCCGGTGGCGTGCCCATGGAATTTCCTGCGATCGGAGTATGTGACGGACTGGCCATGAACCATGCCGGAATGCGCTACTCCCTGCCCAGCCGCGAAATAATTGCGGACTCCATCGAGATCATGGCCACTGCGCATCCCTTTGACGCACTGGTGCTGATCCCCAACTGTGACAAGATTGTTCCCGGTATGCTCATGGCCGCCCTGCGCCTGAACATTCCCACCATCATCATCAGCGGCGGTCCGATGCTGGCCGGTCGCAAAGATGGCAAAAAAGTGGATTTGATCACTGTTTTCGAAGGAGTCGGACAGGTCAAGGCCGGCAACATGAGCGAGGACGAACTTTCCGTACTGGAGCAGAGTGCCTGCCCCACCTGTGGTTCCTGTTCTGGCATGTTCACCGCCAACTCCATGAACTGCCTGTCTGAAACCATCGGTCTGGCCCTGCCCGGCAACGGTACCATCCCCGCAGTCATGGCCGAACGCACCAGACTTGCCAAGGCCGCTGGCGCACAAATCATGACCCTGCTGGAAAAGGACATCAAACCCCGCGACATCGTCACCGCAAAGAGCCTTAAAAACGCAGTGACCATGGATATGGCTCTGGGCTGCTCCACCAACACAGTGCTGCACCTGCCCGCCATCTTCAACGAAGCAGGCCTCAAGCTCGACCTGACCGTGTTTGACGAAATCAGCCGCACTACCCCCAACCTCTGCAAACTTTCTCCGGCCGGTCCCAACCACATCGAAGACCTTCACGCAGCTGGCGGCATACAAGGCGTAATGGCCGAACTTTCCAAGTCCGGTCGCATTGAGCTTGATGCCATGACCGTTACCGGCATGACCGTGGGCGAGAACCTCAAAGCCCTCAATGCCGGTATCACCAACAATGAAATCGTCCGTCCGGTAGATAATCCGTACTCCAAGGAAGGCGGAATTGCAGTCCTCTTCGGTAACATTGCCGAAGACGGATGTGTTGTTAAGCAGTCCGCCGTTGCTCCGGAAATGATGAAACGTACCTGCAACGCCAAGGTCTTCAACTCCGAAGAAGAAGCCGTTGAAGCTATTCTCGGCAACAGGATCGTCAAGGGCGATGCTGTGGTCATTCTTTACGAAGGCCCCAAGGGCGGTCCCGGCATGCGCGAAATGCTGACCCCGACCTCTGCCATTGCCGGCATGGGACTGGGTGCTGACGTTGCCCTGATCACCGACGGTCGTTTCAGCGGTGGAACCCGCGGAGCAGCGATCGGGCACGTTTCCCCGGAAGCCGCTTCCGGCGGTGCAATCGGCCTCGTAAAGACCGGCGATGTGATTGAGATAGACATTCCCGGCCGCTCCATCAACGTCATACTTGATGAAGCCGAGATGGATCGACGCAGGGCGGAATTCAAGCCCATTGAAAAGGAAATGCCTTCCGCATTCCTCAAGCGTTACAGCCAGAATGTAACCTCTGCTTCAACCGGAGCTGTCTACAAAAAATAGTTCCTTTCCCTGTCCGGAGTGGAAATCATGCCTTGGTTTCCACTCCGGATACTTCTCCTGCCCCGCATTCAAATCCAAGTATCGCAGACCAGCCAACAGTTTTCCCTGCAGTGATCCCTTTGCTGCATGATACCGATACGACTTTCTGCTGATTTACTCTCCATAATTAATAATACCCCGGATTTGAAATAGACAATCCTCCAAGCAGACTATATTTTAACCTCGCTTGATGCTTAGGATATTCATGGATCCTTCATTCTGAAGGATTCATACATGCCCTGTCGGAGCAATCTTTCAAGCACGCCAGCAGGAATTCTTTCGGCAGGGACCAGTGAGGGAAGAAAATGTCAAAAGTATATTTCTGGAATCTACGGACCAGCAGCAAGTCTCCGCATTCAGCGCGCATGCAGAAACTGCTCACACAGTCCGGGCTGAGTGCCATTATTGATCCTGGAAACCTTGTGGCTCTTAAAGTTCATTTCGGGGAGAGTGGAAATACCGGGTATCTGAATGCCCTCAATCTTCGCCCCATTGTGGATTTTATCAGGCAGGCAGGAGCCAAACCGTTTTTCACGGATACAAGCACTCTTTATGTAGGGGACCGGGGGGAATCTGTTTCACATGGCCTGCTCGCAGCACGCCACGGTTATGACCCCAACCTGATCGGCGCACCTGTTCTTTTTGCCGATGGACTGCGCAGTGAGTATGAAGTTGCCGTTCCGTACAAGGGCAACTACATTTCCGAAGCGTATGTCGGCGGAATGATCATGGAAGCCGATATGCTGATAACCCTGAACCACGTCAAAGGCCATGGGCTGGCCGGATACGGCGGGGCCATAAAGAACGTCGGCATGGGCTGTGCCTCCAAGAAGGGCAAAATGCACATGCACGTAACAACAGGTCCTTCGCTTGTTCCCGACAACTGTATCGGCTGCGGCGTATGCATCACTGAATGTGCCGCCGGGGCCCTTGACCTGGATGAAGACGGAAGAATAGCAATGGTCGGCAAATGTACCGGCTGCGGACGCTGCTTCCTGTCATGCCGGTATAATGCAATTGCCATCGACTGGGAGCAGGATGTAAGCGAGTTTACCAACCGTCTCATCGAGTACAACAAGGCCATCCTCGATAAGCTCAGACGTCCGGCAATGCACATCAATTTCCTTATGAACATCACCCCGGACTGCGATTGTCACGGCTACAGCGATGCCCCGATCTGCCCGGATCTTGGAGTCATGATCTCCTCTGATCCCGTTGCGGTGGATCAGGCTTCTCTTGATATGATCAACGCTGCTCCGCCGCTTTATCCCAGCCGTCTGCCCGAAGGACTCAGCCAGGGAGATGACAAGTTCAAAGCCCTGGCCCCGGAAACCCCGGACGGATTCGGACTCAAATATGCCGAAAAAATCGGGCTGGGCTCACGGAATTACAAACTGATAACCATCTGATGAACAACAGATTTCATTCTTTTGGTTATACAAAGATATTGTCCGCGAACTGCGGCCAGCGAAAACAAAAAAACAAACCGCAATATCTTCGGGATATTGCGGTTTATTTTTCGCCTGTCGAATTCACAGGAATCATCCTTCAGGCGGAAATAACTTTGCCTGTACGTTAGGCATTAATTTTATCAGCCATCGGGAAATTCTCGGCGCAGCTCAAGTATTTCTTCCAGATTATCAAAAAAAAGATCGGTAAGGTGCGGGTCAAACTGCTTACCCTTTCCTTCTTCGAAATATGCCTTGATCCGGTCAATTTCCCAGGCTTTCTTGTACACACGTTCGCTTCCGAGAGCGTCGAAGACATCGGTTATGGCGGTGATGCGCCCATAAATATGAACTTCTTCTCCGGCGATTCCGCGCGGGTATCCCTTGCCATCCCACCTTTCATGGTGCTCATAGGCGACGATTGCCGCAGCCTTGATTATAGGGCGGTCGGAATGTTTGAGAATCTCGTGGCCGATGGTGGTGTGAGTCTTGATTATGGCCACTTCGTCGGGTGTAAGTTTGCCGGGTTTATTGAGAATTGTATCGGGTATGCCTATCTTTCCGACATCATGCATGGGTGAGGCCAGTCGCAGAAGTTCTGCCTCCTCTCTGCTCATGCCGTAACGGCGGGCAAGTATGTATGAAAGTTCAGCCACGCGGCGAACGTGGTTTGCCGTCTCATTGGAACGTGTTTCCACAACTTCGCCAAGGGTCAGAATTATTTCCTTCTGGGTTTCGATTACCTCGTCCTGCAGGGCCATCAGTGCATCCTGCGCTTCCCGGCGCACCTTGATCTCCCGCCGCAGATCCTCGGTTCTTCTCTCAACCTCGAATTCAAGATGCTCCTTGTAGCGCCTGTTTTCCTTGATCAGCCGGGCTCTTTCAAGCCCCTGCCCAAGCACGTGCTCAAGAATCTTGAGGTCTACAATCGGTTTGGTCACGAAATCCCAAGCTCCAAGACGTACGGCATTTATGGCGTCCTGAATAAGCCCTGCACCGGAAACGACAATTATCGGAGTATCCGGACTTTCGGTTGATACCGCTTTCAGCACTTCAAAACCGTCAACCTTTGGCATGTTAAGGTCCACAAGTACAGCATCAGGTTTTTCCTGCCTGAACACATCAAGCCCCTCTTCCCCGTCACCGGCTCCGATTATATCAAACCCGGAATCGCTGAGATAGTCACTGATGGTTTCGCGGACGAAGGCTTCATCGTCAATAACAAGTATGGTTAATTCAGAATTATCCAAGACTTACCCCTGATACTTTATGTGGTATTTGGACCATATCCATTGCAGGCATTATGAAGTGTAACAAAAAAATCTTTTATTTGAAATTCTTATTAAAACAAGACAAAAAATCAAGTCAGCAGTGAAAAAAAATGCCGGAAAGCAAAACGCTTTCCGGCACTATCTTAATCGACAAAAGAGAACAGCACAGAACTAGTCCTCAAACCTCTTCATGGAAATGATGCTGATGGGATCAGCCGGAACGTCATCCATGGGTCCGTAGGAACGGGTCTTTACTTTCTTGATTTTTTCAACGGCTTCCATGCCGTCGACAACCTTTCCGAACACGCAGTAGCCCCAGCCCTGAGGGTTCTTTCCGCTGTGGTCGAGGAAGCCGTTATCCTTCACGTTGATGAAGAACTGCGCAGTTGCGGAATGGGGATCCATGGTACGAGCCATGGCAAGGGTTCCCAGTTCGTTCTTGAGGCCGTTGTCGGCTTCGTTCTCAACAGGAGCGTGGGTTTCCTTCTGTTTCATGGAAAAATCGAAACCGCCGCCTTGAATCATGAAGTTATTGATAACACGGTGAAAAAGAGTTCCGTCGTAGAAGCCTTCATCTACATAACGCAGAAAGTTGGCTACGGTCTTGGGTGCTTCGTTTTCGTAAAGTTCGATGAGAACCTCGCCAGCAGGGGTCTCCATCAGTACCAGGGGATTGGACATATTTATATTCCTCCGATTTATTTCTTGCCCTTCAAGGGAAATCTTCACTTACAATAAAAAGAAAAAGTAGGCTACTCCGACAAACATAAGCAAAATGCTGGGCAAGGCAATCTTTTTCCAGGCAGAATACATGTCCACCTTGAAATATTCGCAGGTCAGCAGGAAGCAGATATGCAGCGGCGAGGACATTATCCCGGCAAATCCGGAGAACATGCACAGCACCATCCATGCGGGCAACTGCTCGGAAAGTCCGGAGGCGTGAACAAGCCCCACCACCAGCGGCATGGCCGAGCCCACAAATGCCAGTGTTATTCCGGAAATGAATCCCACCAGAAAGGGAATAAGCACTGCTGCGGCAATGAGGGCTGTTTCCCCTCCGGCCATCCTGGAAAGTTCATCCACCAGCCCGCTTGCCCCAAGGACATCCTTGAAGACAAATACACAGACAATCATGAAGACCATGTTCAGGAAACGTTTCTCAAGCAACAGGCCGCGGACAATGGGCAATGAACCGGAGTTGGCAAGGAGCACGCACAGCACAGCAGCCGTCAGGGCCAGCAGGATTCCGATCTCAAAAGGGATGCCGGGGGAAAAGAATGCCAGAACCGCCTCAAAGAACAGTGCGCCGACAATGGCTGTAATCAGCGGCAGCCCTTCGACTATTACCTTCCATATTCCCGGACGGGGCAGTTCCCTAACCGATTCCGCCCCGTTGTTCTTCATGGGCAGAACGGAAGGACGCAGAAAGAAAAAGCAGCCAAGCGCAATGCAGGCCAGCGAGCCCGGGAAAGTATAACCTATGAACTGGAAAATGGACATTGAGCAGAGCGATGCAGCCAGAATCATGCCCGGATAAAGAGGCCAGGCCAGCTCCCATAAATGACGGAACCAGTAGTTGATAACCGCCTTTTCGCTCCCGGAAACATCAAGTCCCCCGGCAGCTTCCTGAATCATTGGAGCGGAGAAAATTGCACCGCCGGGCATGGGCAGAAGACCGATCAGGGCCGGGAAAAATACCAGCCTGAGCCTTGGGCTGCGCAGATAGCCGGTAAGGGATTCCATAATCCTGCCGGCCTGTCCGGTCCGCTCAAGCAAGCCGCTCAGAACCATTATGAGGGCCACAATCAGGGCGAGGTAAACTGTTTTAGGCTCAGTCAAAGCCGCCGCGGAGACCAGCAGAAACTTTCCAGCTCCCATTGAGGTCATCAAAGCAAGAATGGCTGCTCCGGCCAGAATTGACGGGCCGACTCCGAGCCGCAGCCTGATGCCCGCAAGCATGAGTATGAAAACAAGAATAATTTTAAAAAGCGGAAAAATACTGACAAGGAAATCCATGGGGACCCACCGTAGAAATGTCTGTGGACAGAATGTGTAAGCGCCTGAAACAGGGATGATGCAGGGCTGTACCATGCCACTGAGCAGGATGGGTTGTAAAGGCTGAATCAGTCCCGGTTTGCTTCCCTGATGGCGATTACCTCATCAAGGTTATCCAGAAAAACATCCAGAATCTGGGGATCAAAGTGTGTGCCGCGGCCTTCCTTCATTATGGAAACTGACTTTTCAATGGTGAAAGGTTCCTTGTAGGGGCGCCTGCTGGTCAGGGCATCAAAAACGTCTGCCACCGCGCAGATCCGTCCCGGAAGCGGGATCTCTTCTCCGGCCAACCCGCAGGGGTATCCGGAGCCATCCCATTTCTCATGGTGATTGTGCGCAATCACGGCCCCCATCTTCATGTATTCTGAATTACCAAGGGAAAGAAGATTGCTGCCGATGGCGGCGTGGGTTTTCATGGTTTCCCACTCCTTTTCATCAAGCTTGCCGGGCTTGAGCAGGATGCAGTCGGGTATCCCGATCTTGCCGATGTCATGCATGGGACTGCTGGTGAGGATTAGTTCCACGGTCTTTTTATCCAGACCCATTCTACGGGCGATCAACTCGCTGTAGCCGGCCATTCTGATGATATGCGAAGCTGTGTCCTCGTCCTTGTATTCTGCGGCAGCGGAAAGATAATGAATGGTTTCCACATGCGCCCGGTCCAGCCTCGAAAGGGCCATCTGAAGTTCCAGAGTCCTTCTTTCGACCATTTCGTGCAGATCTGCCTGAAAAAACTTTACCTCGTCCTGCCGGGCTTTGAGCTTGAGCATTGATTCGGTACGTATTTTAAGCTCCACCAGATCCAGAGGCTTGGTTATGAAATCGTTGGCTCCGGCCTGAACGGCTTTGAGCCGGTCCTCCTTCTGGGAAAGAGTGGTGACCATTATGATCGGTATGTCCGCGGTTTCTTCATTATTTCTGACCAGCTCCACAAACTCAAAACCGTCCATGACCGGCATCTTCACATCACTCATAATCAGGTCGTAAGTACGGTCAAGTATCTCCAGGGCCACAACAGCATTCTCAGCCCCTACAACCGAGTGGCCGAGTTTTTCCAGAAAGCCTTCAAGCAGAATAATGTTATGAGGCTCATCATCCACTACGAGTATTTTTGCGTTGGCGATCATTGAAACACCTTGTGCCCTATTCCAGATTATGCGGAATGGAAATCGTGATGCAGGTTGTATCCGACTGATCCGATGTTTCCATAATTATACCATAGTTCATCGTATCTGCCATCAATTTAGCGGAATAGGTCCCCAGACCGGTTCCGTTGCTTTTGCCCTCGGTCACATACTTCTGGAAAAACCGCTCTCTGATCCGGGCTGGCACGGCTCCCTTGTTGCTGAAAGAAACCGAAACATGGTCAGAATCCGCAAAACTTACAGAGACAATCCCATTCACCGGGGACGCCTCTATGGCGTTGGTCAGCAGCCCCGAGAAAAGAGAGTACATAAGACGCTCTTCGCCCCAGACAAGAAAGCTGGAATCTTCCGTTGCCTTCTCGCCGTTCACTGAAATATCTACATTCACCTTTCTGGCTGAAATTGTCGACCCGCACTGTACTACTACCTGTCTGGCAACATACACGGCATCAATCTGCTGGGGGGTATATACGTATTTCCCGGTTTCCATCTTGAACATATCCAAAGACATGTCGATCATGTGCAGCATGTTCTTTCCTGAATCCTCAATGACCTTAAGCAGATGCAGCTGATTATCCGTAAGGTTGTCATCCATACTCAGCAGACCGGGCAGACCGATAATACCATTAAGCGGTGTCTTGAGGTCGTGTCGCATGATGAGATCCACATCGTTCTTGAGCTGCTCAAGCGCTTTCTTGGCGTCAATATCCTCCTTAACTGCAACATAGCTGACTATCTGGCCCTTGCCGTTGTAAACTGCGGAAATGGACGCGGATTCCCAGTACAGGGAACCATCCTTTTTCCTGTTGGCAATTTCTCCGCGCCAGGTCTCACCACTGGTAATTGTCTCCCACATCTCCCGGTAAAACCTATTGTCATGTTCTCCGGATTTGAGAATCCTGGGGTTGGCACCAATGGCCTCTTCTTTGGAATACCCGGTTTCATATGAAAAGTGCGGATTCACATACCGGATTGTTCCCGCTGTATCAGTGATAACCACGGATACTGGAGCATTTTCAATTGCTCTGGTCAGAACCTTCAGCTTCTCTTCCCGTTCCTTGCGTTCAGTAATGTCAATGGCAACACCTTCAAATAGATATTCGTCCCGGTTGTAATCAAATGTCATATAACCGAATACGGCAAGGAACCTCTCTCTTCCTTCCGGACTCAGATAGGCGATTTCATACTCCACGGTATCCAGTTCTCCGGAAATTACCTTCTCATTATTCTCCAGTGCAACTGCAAGTGAATCCGGCTGTATATCAATAACGTCTGTCCAGCGACGGCCCAGTCCCTTTTCCAGTGGTCCGTAGCCCAGCATCTCAAATCCCTCGCTGAGGTTTACGAACTCTCCGCAAATTGTATGCGCAAAGAATATGAATTTACTGCTCAATTTTTTAGTGACGTGGTCAAAACGGGTCTTTGCTTCAAGCAGTTCCTTTTCAATCAGTTTTCGTTCAGTGATATCGAGGATGGTTCCATAAGCGCGCACGGCAATTCCGTTCTCGTCACAATCGAATCGTCCCTGCTCCGAGATATACCTCACCTTACCATCCGGCCGGATAATCCTGTGGTCGATATTGTAGGCACTGCAATCCTTTCTCGCTTCCATGTAAATATTGCCTATAAATCTGCGGTCTTCAGGGTGGACAAGCCGGAGAAAGCCCTTTTCTGAAGGACTGAAGGACTCCTTGCTTACCCCGAAGATCCTGTAGGTCTCGTTGGACCACCAGATCTTGCCGCTCTGCAGTTCAAGGCTCCAGTTTCCGAGATGGGCTATGGTCTGAGCCTCACTCAGCTTGGTTTTCACCTGCTCGACTTCAACATTCTTGGAAATAATCTTGACTGCCGCCAGAGAGATTCCGAGGACCAAGAGGAACATGAAAAAATGAATCAGGTACGAATTCGGCGGGATATTGTCCCAACCGGCCATCGGCATGGCAGCAAGTTGCCAACTGCCGGAGGAAAGGGACACCGGCATCAGTATGGCTTTCATTTCAGGATTGAATATCTCCGGATCACCGAAGAAAATCTCACCATCGGCTCCTTTACCGTCAACGCCGCGAATAGCCAGCCGAATGTTTCTTTCGGATTTCACTCCGGCCTTGCCCAGCAACAGATCCTCATCAATAACCGCGGAAACAACTCCCCAGAAAGCTTCCCTCAACTCGTTCCTTACAAAGACCGGGACCCTTCCGATAAATGCCCGTCCTCCCTGCACAAGATTAACCGGTCCGGCCACAATCATTCTGCCGGTCTTTTCTGCCAGACGGCACTGCTCCCACTGTTCCGGGACCTTCCGGTAATCAAGCCCGACAACCCCCTCATTCCCCCGCAGAGGATAAACATACCGGACAACATAATCAGGAGCTGCTCCGATAGCGCGGATCATTTTGGAGCTGTAGAGCACCTCTCTTGAATACTGGTCAAAATTACCGGCGGAAAGATCAGGATTCAGGGATATGTAATTTGCCAGCCCCTGAACAATATAAAGATTGCTGGAAATCTGCTTTTCCAGCCTGGCCCTGATTGTCGCCGCCTGCAGATGGACACTCAAAATCTGATCATTCCTATAACGCTGAAAAAGCTGATGCTGGATAAAAATATCCAGAACCACGGCGGCAAACAGAATTACAGCAATATATTTTGCAACTGTCAGGGTGGATCTTTTCATTTGATGCTTTCTTACAGGCTTTGCCTTTAAAAATACAACCGGATTAAAAAACAAAAAAAGGTGTTTCTTCTTATAAAACACCGGCGAACTGATTACGCAAGAAAAACGCTCTCCGTAACAACAAATATACATATATCAACTATGAGAACAAATTATAATCAGGAAGGGTTAAGGTTACTGCTGCCGTTAAAAACAATCTGCCACAGTCTTTCGAACGCATGGCCGGTATTTTCTGCATCCAGCGGATCGGATTCAATAATGGAGAGACCGTTCTCATAAAACGACAACGGCCGGACCAGAATCCGATCCCTGCGGACAATGAACAGACCGGTCGCGGCACTGGCGATAAACCTTTCCGGGGCAGCCTGTCCGAACATCCTCTCAAAAACCTTTCCTACAGGAATATCCTTGCCCCAGCCGGGCCAACGCCCCTTTTTGGACGGATCAGCCATCTGGTGAGGACGTCCCAGCCGGTCGCAGACCATACGGAACCATGCAAACCCCTTGAAGGGAACACGACGCTCCACATGTTCTGCAATAAGGGCATTAAGCGTCCTGCAGTCGGCTCCCTCTTCCATGTGGAAGAATGGAGAGCCCTGCAGAAAAACCACGAATTCCGGAAAATCAGGATAGTTGCGCACAATATGTGTCAGGTAGGTATGGGACTCCCGACCGATATTTGGCAGAACGACAGCTCCTTCAACAGGGCCGGTTCCTTTATTGTAGACAACGGAAGGACAATCCAGCTCTGCCAGCCAGGAGATGTCCTCGCTGTATCTTGCTATGACCGCCTGCACCTTTTCACGTTCAAACCTCAAGAGGATTCACCTTCCCTGCAGTCAGTGGCCAGCGGACAGCTCCACAGGACCAGAAAGCCCAGCAGTCCTGCCACAACTGAAGCTGCCAGAATGCTGAACTTGGCATTCACTATAAATGGAGAGCTGTCATCCCACGCAAGGGTGGCAATAAATATGGACATGGTAAATCCGATTCCGGCCAGCAGTGATGCCCCGAAAAAATGGCCTGGAGACATACCGCGCGGCATATCCGCAAGTCCGAGCCTTATGGAAGCCCAGCTGGCAAGGCAGATTCCTATGACCTTTCCGCCGATGAGACCGAAAAAGATGCCCAGACTGACAGGATGGAACAGATCAATTCCTGCTCCTTCGCCACTGATATTGATTCCGGCATTTGCCAGGGCAAAAATGGGCATGATCGCAAAGGCCACCCAGTAATGCAGATTGTGTTCGATTCTCTTAAGCGGTGGAGAGGCCTTGAGCACATCCTTGCTCATAAGACCAAGGGCGGAAAGCATCTGCTTGTTGGAGATTGTTACAGCTCCGTCTCCGGCCGCGTTATCGTAATCTTCAAGGTGTCCGCTCATTGAGCCGACGAAATCCTTGCAGCAGATCCGCGTTGAAGCCGGGATGGTCATGGCAGCAAGAACACCGGCAACAGTAGCGTGCACTCCGCTCTTCAGAAAAGCCAGCCACATTATTATGCCGAGCAGCAGATACGGCAGCGGAGCCCTGACTCCTATGCGGTTCAGCAGCAGCATGCCGAAAAAGACCACGATACCGATGCCGATTGCCAGCAAGGATATTCCCGAAGAATAAAAAACAGCAATGACCAGAATTGCACCGATGTCATCGACAATAGCAACAGCCGTAAGGAAGACCTTAAGACTAAGGGGAACCCTGTCGCCGAGCATGGACAGAACGCCTAGTGAAAAAGCAATGTCGGTAGCCATGGGAATCCCCCAGCCGTCGGCGGAAGAGGCTCCCGAATTGAACAGTGCATAGATGACAGCCGGAACAGCCATCCCACCCACAGCCGCAAAGATAGGCAGGGAAGCCTGACGCAGCGAGTTAAGTTCGCCGACCAATATCTCCCGCTTGATTTCAAGGCCGACCAGAAAAAAGAACACTGCCATAAGGCCGTCATTGATCCACAGGATTGCCGGTTTTGAAAGAATAAATTTTCCGGCCCCTACGGTCAGGGGAATATTCTTGAACGTCTCGTATAAATCTCCCAAAGGGGAATTAGCCCAGATCAGGGCTATTGCCGTAGCTGCTATCAGTACAAGACCACCTGAGGATTCAACCCTGACGAACTCGTAGAACGGCTGCAGCATAAGGTCTATTGTGCGCGGTTCAGTCCTGGTCAAAACTCTTGCCTTAATCATTTCTATGCTACTCCCTGTCACTATTTCCTGAAAAAAAGTTCATTCTGGATAAAACTGAACCTGTTTTCAATTAAAATCGGTTTTCCTCAACTTCGGGATGTTTCACCCCACAAGGTATAACAGGATTTCCCGGTAAAGAAAAACAGGGAGTGTGCATTGGCATCAAATGTCCTGAACGGAAGCTCCCCTTAAAATCTTATATCTCGAAAACACCCCTGAGATCAGCATGATGCCCGCAAGCACCAGAAAACACCCGGAATAATGAAACCAGCGCAGCTCCTCGCCCAGCAGAAGTGCAGACAGGCAGACAGCGGAAACCGGCATGATCCCGGTAAATATTCCGGCAACCGAAGCTGGAACATGGACCACCCCTGCAAACCAGAAAAGGTAGGCCAGAACCGTAACCACAACCCCGTAATAAATCACTGCGCACCATCCCAACACCGGAACTGCTGAAATGTCGGTTACGATATATTCATATATGGAAGCAGGAAGAAACCAGAACAGGCCCAGCAGGGAAATCAGGGCAGTGGCAGCAAGGGGGGACAGCGGATCATTTATCCATTTGCGGAAGACAAGGAACATCGATTCCGCTGCAACAGCGCCGAGCACCAGAAGAAAACCAAGTGCCGAACTGCCGCCTCCTCCCCCCTCCGCCCCGGTGTTGAGCACCAGAATTCCGGCAAGTGACAGAGTTATTCCGGCCATGACCGGGACAGAGATTTTTTCCCTGAAAAAAAACAGTCCGATCAGCCCCATGAAGGCCGGGGTGGTACTGGTTATTATGCCGGCAGAGGCCGGGCTGACATGTCTGAGTCCGAAGAGCAGGCAGACTGTAAACAGAAATGATCCGCACAAAGCCTGCAAGGCAAGGATAGCCCAGCTTCGCCTTGAGAGCTTCGGAAAGCCCCCCTCTTTAAGAAACAGGACAGGCAGGATCAGGGCAGATGCCAGAAGAAAACGAAGACCCGAGGATAAGAAAACAGGCAGGCTGTCCACCATGATTTTTCCGGCGACAACCGAACTGCCGACAATTACCATGGCCAAGGCCAGATTCAAGGATGCTTTGAACATTCGATACTCCTTTTTTGGAGATCGAACCTAGCCGGAAGAGGATTCCCTGTTTTGGATAAAATTGCGGTATCTGCCGGGAGTTAACCCGAACTGTCTGCTGAAATGACGGGTAAAATGGCTCTGATCAAAGAAACCGCATGCAGCAGCAATGTCGGCCAGCCGCATTGAAGAGTCGAGCATCCCTCTTGCCCGATTCACCCGGGTCTGCATCAGGTAGGCATGTGGAGTTATGCCGGTCTCCTTCTCAAAAACGCGTACAAAGTGATAGTGACTCAGGCCTCCAAGTGAAGCCAGCTGTTCAAGGCTCAGATCCCTTTCATAGCAGTCTTCAATGAACTCACGGGCCAGATTGACAGCCCTGTGCTCATGTCCGGGGTCTGTCAGGCCCCCTCCGGCATCTGCATGGCGGGTGATCCAGCCGGTCAAAAGGCCAAGAAGCAGGGTTTCCTTTTCCAAAGAGGAGGTAGAGGGGCAGGACACCGCTCTGTGCACTTCCAGCAATCTGGCGGACAGCCACCTGTCGTCGAGAATTCCCTGTCTGAAGTGGGGCTGTTCCGGGCGCTTTGAAAGTTCCGCAGCAGCGCCGAGCAGAACTTCAGGCGGCAGGTAGAACATGCTGTAGGTCCAGCCCTCATCCTCTGCAGCATGTCCGTCATGCACTTCTCCGGGCACCACCAGATTGACCTGTCCGCTTGAAGCCACAAGATCGCAACCGCGATACCGGAAAGCCATGGCTCCCCGTTCTATTACTCCTACGGCATAATCTTCATGCATATGTCTGGAAAAATTCTGGGAAACATAGCTGGCCCGGAGCACTTGAATCCGGCTTCCCATGAACGGAACCTGTTTAAAAGCAAGAATTCCGTTCAACTGCTGTTTATTTTCAATGTTTTTTCCCATGACTTAAAAATTAATGGTTTCTACTTCAAATGCAAGAACTGAAGATTATATTTTTATTAATTGATGAAATATGTTGACTTGTTCCGGCGTTATGTTTAGGAATGCATCTCCGGCGCCGAGGTAGCTCAGTCGGTAGAGCAGGGGACTGAAAATCCCCGTGTCGGGAGTTCAATTCTCTCCCTCGGCACCACTTGAGAATTCAACCCTCATGAGAAATCATGAGGGTTTTCTTTTTTACCCGCCGAAATTATTCCCAATATCTCATTGCCACGCCAATTTTCGATTACGAATTGTAAAAAAGGCAACTTTTCTTTTTTAATGATTCGCAAAATTATGTACATTGGATGAACCGACTAGGCTCCATTGGGCATGTCACAGCTGAGTAAAAAACTTTTCTCTGGGGGATAAGATGAAGCTATCTGCAAAGCTAATGCTTGGTTTTGGTTCGGTTCTCGGCCTGCTGCTGATTCTGGCGGCGATATCGTTTTGGGCTCTTGATAACTCCAGTGACGGCTTCACACAGTACCGGGAACTGGCCCGCAACACGAACCTCACCGGACGACTGCAGGCTAACATGCTCATGGTGCGTATGAACGTTAAGGATTTCATCCTCTCAGGCAGTGACAAGTCCCTTAAGGAATATGAGGATTATTACAAAAAGATGCGCGGTTTCATGGACGAAGCCATTAAAGAGATTCAGAAACCGGAACGGGCAAGATTGGTGGCTGAAGCAAACGAGCGAGTAGGTTCGTACGGGGAAGCTTTTGCAGAAATAAAAAAATTCCGCGATGAACGTAATCATTATGTTAACGATATACTGACTGCTAACGGAATGCAGTTGGAAAGCAAGCTGACCCGTATTCTGGAAACAGCTGAACGTGACAACGACATGGACGCAGCTGTAAAAAGCGGATACGCGATGCGCAACCTGCTGCTGGCAAGGCTTTATGTAGCAAAATTTCTAGAAGATAATACGCAGTCTTCCGTAAACAGAGCCAGAAGCGAAATGGAGTCTCTGGACAAGAGCCTTAATATTCTTGAACAAAATATCCATGATCCGGAAAGACGCAAACTTCTGGCCGAGATAATTACCCTCAAAGAGCAATATGTCTCCGCTTTCAACAGCCTGACCAAAGTAATTTTTGCCAGGAACGAAGTCATTACCGGCAAACTGGAGAAGCTGGGTCCTGAAATAGCCAATGACGTGGAAGACGTAAAACTGTCCGTCATGGCTGATCAGGAAATTCTCGGCCCCAAACTGCAGGCAGCCAACAATCAGGCCATCATGATGGCTGTCATCCTTAGTGCCGTTGCCCTTGCAGTCGGAGTTCTCACAGCCGGGTTCCTTATCAGAACAGTGAACAGGCAGCTTGGCAGCGATCCTGCTGAAATCGCAATTGTAGCACGTCGCATTGCAGCTGGTGACCTTGACCTCCAGTTTATTGAACCGGCTATCGGGGTATACGGCAATATGAAAGAAATGGCCCTTCAACTCACTCAGGTTGTTGCCGATGTACGTGAGGGGTCAACCAACGTTGCCTCAGGAAGTACTGAGCTGTCTGCCTCTGCTGAAGGGCTTTCCCAGGGAGCGACTGAACAGGCCGCATCAATTGAAGAGGTTTCAGCTTCAATTGAAGAAATGGCCAGCAACATTCAGCAGAACACCCTCAACGCCAAAACCACCGAGGACATCGCCATTCAGGCAGCCGACGATGCCCGCGAAAGCGGAGCAGCCGTTAATACGGCCGTCTCAGCAATGAAAAACATTGCCGAAAAAATCTCCATCATTGAGGAGATTGCCCGCCAGACCAACCTGCTGGCACTTAACGCAGCTATTGAGGCCGCCCGGGCAGGTGAGCACGGCAAGGGATTCGCGGTTGTTGCCGCCGAAGTTCGCAAGCTGGCAGAACGTAGCGGCAATGCCGCCGGTGAGATCAGCGAACTTTCCGCCACCACGGTGACCGTAGCGGAAAAAGCCGGGGACATGCTTGAAAAACTGGTGCCCAACATCGAAAAAACAGCCGAACTGGTTCAGGAAATATCCTCTGCCAGTTCGGAACAAAACGCAGGAGCGACCCAGATCAGCAAGGCGATTGCCCAGCTTGACGCGGTAATCCAGCAGAATGCTTCGGCTTCCGAAGAAATGGCCTCCACCAGCGAAGAACTCTCCGCCCAGAGCCTACAGCTTGAAAACACCATTTCATTTTTCAAGGTCAGCGGTTACGGCGGAATGAGGCATTCACGTCCTAAAGCGCTGCCCCAGGCTCCAAGACGGGCAGCAGCGTCCTCTGCACCTGCGCCTGCCCCGGCACCCAAGCCCCATAAGCCAAGGCCTGAAGCTTCTGACTTCGGCGGACTATCCCTCGACATGGGGGCCGACGACAATGACTTTGAAAAGTTTTAATCTCCCTGCATAACTGTTCCCGATAAAAGCAGCCCCAGCCTATCCGGTGAAGGCTGCTTTTTTATTCGGTACCGCCCAGTTATAAAGTCATCCTTCTTAACAAAGACAAGATAGCTTTAATAGCTGAAATCGTGTAGGCATGTATGAAGCTTAAAAGAATATCGCTGAAAGTAACTTACCGCCAAAACACCCTAATTATCCTAGGAGTACACGGGATGAAAATAACCAAACATTTGTGGCCGATTCTGATTGTTTCAGGCCAGTTTGATGCACCGACAGACGAGGGCCTGAGGCTCCGTGAACTGGAGGAAGAACTTGTCTCCGAGCAGGAATGTTCAGTCCACCCCTCTTACAGTTACGAAGATGCCATTGAAATATTCATGTCCCGTGCTGACTTCGGCGCAGTGGTCATTGACTGGGACATCAAAGGGGAAAAGGTCGGGGAGGAGATGGAACCGGAAGTACTCCTGGACGCAATCCGCAAGCGCAACAGAAACATTCCGGTTTTCCTGTTCACTGACCGGCTTGCCATGGAAAACATCCCCACATCGGTACTCAGCAAAATCAATGAATTTCTGTGGAAAACAGCCGACACATCCGAATTTGTTGCCGGACGGATCGAGACAAGGCTGCTGGAATATGTCCGTTCGGTCTATCCGGTATTTTTCGGCGAAATGGTCAAATATTCCGAGGCATACAAGTATGCCTGGCATACTCCGGGACACATGGGCGGGGAAGGGTTCCTTAAAAGTCCGGCCGGGGTCGCCATGTACAAGTTCTACGGTGAAAACGTCTTCCGTTCCGACCTGTCCATTTCTGTTCCGGAGCTTGGTTCGCTGCTCGACCACAGCGGAGTCGTCGGGGATGCTGAAAAGAACTCCGCCCGCGTGTTCGGTGCCGACCACACCTTCTACGTGCTGAACGGAACATCCAACGTGAACCAGATCATCTGGCGCAGCCAGCTTGTGCGTGACGACATCGCCTTTGTTGACCGCAACTGCCACAAATCGCTCAACTACGCCATGGTCATCACCGATGCCTATCCCATTTACATGGTCCCACGGCGCAACAAACGCGGCATCATCGGCCCGTGCCGCCTTTCCGAATTTTCCGAGGAATCCATAAAATCCAAGGTCAATGACAACAAGCTGATTCCCGAGGAGCTCAAAAAACAGAGTGTGCGCATGTCCGCGCTGACCAACTCCACCTATGACGGAGTCTGCTACAACGTGGTAAACATCAAGAAGCAGCTTCAGAAGAGCGTGGACAACCTCCATTTCGACGAGGCATGGTACGCCTATGCACGCTTCCACTCCATGTACAAGGATCACTTCGGCATGGCCGACGATGACCTTAACGAGAACCATCCCCCGATCTTCTGCTCCCACTCCACCCACAAGCTGCTGACAGCATTTTCACAGGCCTCGATGCTGCATGTCCGCAATGGAAGCCATGTTGAAATCGACCGGGATGAACTCAACGAATCCTACATGATGCACGGTTCCACTTCTCCGCAGTACAGCATGATCGCTTCACTGGATGTTGCCACCAAAATGATGGATGACAGCGGTGAAACGCTCATGAACGAAACCATTACCGAGGCAATCAATCTGCGCAAGAAAGTTTCCCTCATTGCCCGCGAGATGCATGATTCGGGATCGTGGTTCTTTGAAATGTGGCAGCCGAGACAGGTGAACATGGACGGTGAAATCATGGACTTCGAACATGTTCCTACCGAATACCTCTGCAACAACCAGCGGCCGTGGGTATTCAGTTCCAAGGACAACTGGCATGGCTTTGACGACATCGAAGACAACTACGCCATGCTCGACCCCATCAAGCTGACCTTCACCACCCCCGGCCTGAAGGAAGACGGGACAATGGAAAAGGAAGGAATCCCCGCATCCATTGTCACAAACTACCTGATCAATCACGGCATCGTCTGCGAAAAGACCGACTATTACTCTTTCCTAATGCTCAATTCCATGGGCACAACTTCCGCAAAGCAGGGCTCCCTGCTGGCCGGGCTGCTCAAGTTCAAGGAACTTTACGATGCGAATGCACCGCTGAACATAGTCCAGCCCGATCTGGTCAAGGCCTTCCCGCAAGCCTACGACGGAGTGGGCATCAAGGACCACTGCAACGCCATCCACAACTATTATAGAGAACACAAGCTTCTCGACAAGATGCAGGCCGCCTTCCAGATTATCCCTGATCAGGCCATGAAGCCTGCGGAAGCCTACCACGCAGTCGTGCGCAAAAATGTTGAGTACGTTGAACTCAAGGATATGAAGGACCGTATCCCGGCAGTAATGATCGTGCCCTATCCTCCGGGCATTCCTGTCATCATGGGCGGCGAAATCCTCAACGACAAGGCCAGCCCTGTCTTCGACTATCTCAAGGCCCGTCAGGACTTCGAAAACGTCTTCCCCGGATATGAAAGCGATATTCACGGAGTGGAACGTATCGAACGTGACGGCAAGAAGTACTTCAAGACCATGTGCTTGAAAAAGTAGGCATGTAGCTTGTTTTGATGCGCTGCGCGTTTTTGATGATCTGAGTTGCCTCCGGCGGCTTAAACCCTTTTGCAAAAGGGTTTAAGATTCCCAAAACCTTTTATTAAGGCTTCGCCGTTGGACTCGACAATTTGTCATTGAGCAGAAAAACTTAAACACACGTTACTTGCTCAATTTGATGTATCAAAACGATGATCATAGTTTGTCGTGAGATAATATTCTAATTAGATATAAAAGGTTTGTCGGGGTTGGCTGCTTTGCCACCCCGGCAAATCATCCAGAGGAAAATTTCAACAGCACGGCGAAAAAGCCAAAGCGGCGAAGCCCCGATAAAAGTTTTTGAAGAGTCCAGAGAAACTTTTTTCAAAAAGTTTCTTTGGCCCTCGGAGAGTCGCCGAAGGCATTATTATATCAAAGCATTAAACCCTGGTGCTGCTGATGCACCGGAGACAAACTGAATGACGGAATCCGGTTCCAAAAACAAACTTTCTGTTTTCACGCTGATGATGATCAATGTCGCGGCGATATTGTCGTTGCGGGCATTTCCGGGCCTGGCTGAATACGGCTGGGGGTTGATCTTTTATCTGGCACTCGGCTCGGTCTGCTTTTTCATCCCTTCGGCACTTGTTGCTGCGGAACTTGCTTCCGGCTGGGATGATGAGGGCGGTGTTTACCTGTGGGTCAAAGAGGCATTCGGACCTAAGTGGGGTTTCGTCGCAATCTTTATGCAATGGGTGGAAAACCTTCCGTGGTTTCCTGCTGTACTGGCTTTTGCCGGTTCGGCCATAGCTTACACCTTTGACCCGGAACTGGCCTCGAACAAGTGGTTCATCGTCGGAGTCATTCAGGCGGCACTGTGGGTGGCAACCTTCCTGAACTTCCGGGACATGAAATTGTCGGCCTTCTTCAGTTCCTCCGGGGCCATCGCCGGCACAATCGTACCCGGAATATTAATAATCGTACTGGGTATCGACCATGTCCTTTCCGGGGGAACAGTGCAGATCCCTTTCACCCCGGCGGCTCTTATGCCGGACATTGAAAGCCTGCAACAGCTCATGCTGCTGGCGGCCATGCTGATTTCGTTTACCGGAATGGAAATGTCGGCCGTGCATGTAAATGAGGTCCGCAATCCATCCGTAAACTATCCCAAAGCCATATTTGCGGCCAGTGCGCTGATAATCGGACTTTCCGCGTTGGGGTCACTTGCCATTGCCATGGTTGTTCCCGCGGACGGGGTCAGCCTCAGCGCCGGAGTATGTCAGGCATTCGACAAACTTTTCCAGATTCACCGGATGGAATACATGACCCCGGTGATCTGCTTCCTCATGGCTTACGGAGCCCTGACCATGGTCATAACCTGGATGGTCGGTCCGTCGAAAGGCATCCGTGAGGTTGCCCGCGAAGGCTATCTTCCGGAATTATGGCAGAAGACAAACAGATACGGAATTCCCACCAATATCCTGATCATCCAGAGCGGGCTTTCAGCTCTGGTTTCCTGCGCCATTCTGTTTATGCCTACGGTCTCAAGCGCGTTCATGCTCATGAGTGCGCTGGCGGTGCAGCTTTACCTGATTATGTACCTGCTCATGTTCGCAGCAGCCATCAAGCTGCGCTACACAAGGCCGGAGGTAAAGAGGGGGTATACAATCCCCGGAGGCAAGGCTGGAATATGGGTGGTTTCGGGGTTGGCGATCATGACCTGCGTATTTGTGTTCATTTTCGGGTTCATTCCGCCGCAGGCCGTGCTTGATGAAGGTATCGCGGCATCCGCCGGTTATATTGGATTTCTGATGATCGGCGTGGTGCTCTTCACTTCTGTTCCCCTTTACTTCTATGCAAGGGCGGAGAAGAGAACCAATGAACAGCAGCTATCCACGACAACGGTTTAAAAAAATTAGTCATAAATTCCTATCAACAAAAAAACTTCAATCCCGATAAACAGCGCATCAAAATCAGCCCCGCAAGGCTATCGGAGAGCCGACGGAGCAGCAACCGGACAAGGAGAGTAGAAACAATGTCTGCTGAGCACAAAAAAATGGGCGTGATTGCCTGTACGGCAGTTGTAGCCGGTAACATGATGGGATCGGGTATTGCACTGCTTCCGGCAAACCTGGCTGCCATTGGCAGTATATCCATTTTCGGCTGGGCCGTGGCGCTGGTTGGAGCATTGGCACTGGCCTACGTGTATTCGCGGCTGGGCATGGAAGACCCGCAGGAGGGCGGACCAATCGCATACTCAGGTGAGGTCGCCCCGATTCTCGGCTATCAGTCCGGTCTGCTGTACTACCACGCCAACTGGATCGGCAACCTCGCCATTGCCATTACCGGTGTTGATTACCTGTCGGTATTTTTCCCGGCCCTGCAGGACCCTCTGGCCTCAGGCATAACTTCCATCGTCATCATCTGGATATTTACCGGAATAAACATTCTGGGTGCGGACTGGATAGGACGACTGGTCTCCGTAGGCGTCGTCCTGCTGCTTATCCCGGTGGCGGTTACCGGAACTGCCGGCTGGCTGTTCTTTGATGCCGCTCAGTTCAAGGCAAACTGGCTGGTCAAAGGACATACACCTGATTCTGCCGTACTGGCAGCGATCATCCTGTGTATCTGGAGCTTCATCGGCGTGGAGAGTGCCGCGGTCAACACTGCGGTGGTCAAGAATCCCAAGCGGACCATCCCGCTTTCAACCATGATCGGAACAGCGCTGGCCGGGCTGGTGTATATCCTTTCATGTTCCGCCATTTCAGGCATGTTCCCGGCAGACAGAATGGCCGCGTCCGGCGCTCCGTTTTCCATGGCCATGGGCCATATCTGTGCCGCACTGCCGTTTTCGGAATATATCCCCAAACTGGTTTCCGCGGTAACGGCCTTTGCATGTCTCGCCTCCCTCGGCTCATGGATGATGCTGGTATCTCAGGCAGGCAGCAGAGCTGCCAGTGACGGAACACTGCCGGAAATATTCGGGCGCAAAAACAGCCACGGAACCCCGGTCATGGGCCTTATCCTGTCCTCGATCATGATGAGCATCCTGCTGGTTGTTCTGATGCTGCTGTCCAAAGGGGGGAATACCCAGTCCCTGTTCGGCAACATCGCATCCATTGCCGTGCTGCTGACCCTGCCCCCCTATTTTTATTCCGCCCTGAACCTGCTGCGCCGCTACGGCTTCCATGCCAAAAAAGCATGGCTACAGATCGCATCGGCCCTGCTGGCATGCGGATTCTGCCTCATAGCACTGTCCGGTGCTGCCAAGGACGCCCTGATCGGCTGCATGATCGTTATGCTCTGCACCTTTATTTTCTACGCAGGAAAGGACAGGACGGAATTTGAACGCAAGATCCGGGAACAGGCTTAACCGCTGTGCCCGCAAAGCTTCAATAAATCCAAATAGGCACATATCCTTTGATACAAAACAAGGCCCGTCAGCATTTTCAGAAATACTGACGGGCCTTGTCTGTAGAGCTTTTCAGGCGGAATCAACCGACCACTTCTGTTGCCGGTAAAGAGCTTTCATGCCTCCTGCAGACCTTCAGGATTACATTAAAACAAACCCGCTTGCCAAAGAATCATGAATGAATGTACTTCCGGGGTATGGGACACATAATCGGAAAAGACATATACCGCAGTCTGGGGAAAAAGGTGGATAACACCACCGTACGCATGCCGTGGTCGGCAGCTCTGCACGAGATGCTCAGGAGTCTTTACACTCCGGCGGAAGCCGAATTTATCGTGAAGATGCCGTACCGCCCTTCATCTATTGAACGCATTGCTGATCTGACCGGCATGGACACAAATTATCTGCTGCCCATGCTGGAATCAATGTGCTTGAAGGGCCTGGTCTGCGACCTTTGGGAAAAGGATCATTATACATATATGATCAGCCCTTTTGTCATCGGATTCTTTGAGTTTACCATGATGCGGACCCACGGCGAGCTGAATTCAAAAAAATGGGCTGAACTGTTCCATAATTACATGTTCGGAGACAGGGAATTCCTGAAAGCAAACTTCGGGGACGGGCAGCAGATTTCTGTCATGCGCACCCTGCCTTACGAAGAGACCATCAGGGACATCGAGCATGTTGAGGTTCTTGATTATGAGCGGGCGGAATTTCTGGTGGCTGAACAGGACCTGTTTGCCGTAAGCCTGTGCTCCTGCCGACATGAAAAGATGCACCTTGGAAAGCAGGACTGCAATGTTGACCTTGAAACCTGTACCTCCATGGGTGAGGCAGCAAAATTCCTGATCCGCAATAAATTTGCCCGCGAAATTTCACGCTCTGAGATGCATGACATCATGGCTCGTTCAAAGGAAATGGGCTTTACCATCACCACCGACAATGTAAAAAAGGACGCCGGATTTTTCTGCCACTGCTGCGGCTGCTGCTGTAACCTCATGAACGGCATCAAGTATTCCGGCTATCCCGGAGTGCTGGTTTCTTCCACCTTTATAGCCTCGGTGGACCGTGAAAAATGTAACGGTTGCGGGCTCTGTGCCAAGGCCTGCCCCATAGATGCCATCTCCATCCGTCAAGACGAAATCAGACCCGGAGAAAAGAAACGCCGTCATGCGCTCGTAGATCAGAGAATATGTCTTGGCTGCGGTGTTTGTGCCTTAAAATGCAAAACAGGGGCACTGGGCATGGATAAGCGCGCTCAGAGGGTAATCCATCCGGAAGACAGTTTTGAACGGGTAATCCTGCAATCCCTTGAACGGGACACTTTACAGAACCTTATTTTCGATAACCCCAACAGCCGCAGCGAGGAGTTTATGCGTTCTGTGCTGGGCGGCTTTCTTAAACTTCCACCGGTAAAAAAGGGTCTGATGAGCGATGCCTTGCGCTCTCGTTTTCTGAATGTACTGAGAAAAGCCACTTCATAATGACCTTGTGTTGAATCAAACTGCATGGGATGGACCTGGTTATGCATCTTTATGCAACAACGTTGTTCTCTGCACAGGGGTCTAATACAGCCAACGGCCACAGGTTTTTCTATTCAATTTTAAAAGAGACTTGCCTTTGCCGCTTCATGGAGGTTACTGTTTCGTCTAGTCCTTGAAACATCTTTATGACGCATACAGGAAAGTACCTGCTAAATGAAAATCCTCACTGTTGATGATGATATTATTGCCAGAAAAAGACTGGCAAAGCTTCTTGGATCATGGGGACACGTCGTTGCTGAAGCCGGGAACGGCCGTGAGGGCATTGAAAAATTCACTGCAGAAGCGGAACCGTTCGACATCGTGATTACTGACTGGATGATGCCTGAGATCAACGGCTATGATCTGGCGCGCATGATCAGACAGGAGAGTTCCGGCAAGCCTTACGTTTATATAATATTCCTTACCGGCAAGGACTCAAAGGCCGACATTGCACTGGCACTGGAATCCGCCGGGGCAGACGACTACCTGACCAAGCCGTTTGATGATCACGAGCTTGCAGCCCGCATTTCGGTTGGCTCCCGCATGGTCGGTCTTGAGCGGAAACTTACTGCTTACTCCAGCCACCTAGAACAGGTTGTTGACGAACAGACCAAGATCATACGCAGGGGCCGCGAAGAGCTCATCTTCAGGCTGATGTCTTCACTCCAATACCGCGACGATGAAACCGGAAACCATGTCCGGAGAATCGGTGCATATTGTGAACTTATTGCCCAAAAGATGGGTTGGAATCGTAAGCGTATTGCTATCTGCCGCGTTGCCTCTTCCATGCATGACCTGGGAAAAATCGGAATCCCTGATGCAATCCTGAAAAAACCGGGTAGCCTGACTCCGGAAGAATTCGAAGTAATCAAGACCCATCCACGTATCGGAGCGGATATTCTCTCCGGAACTGAATATACGCTGATCGAGACTGCCGGTCTGATCAGCCTGCACCATCACGAAAAATGGGATGGAAGCGGTTATCCTCAGGGTTTATCCGGGAAGGACATCTCCGAAGAAGGCCGGATCACCGCAATTGCCGATGTATTCGATGCTCTTGTCAATGACCGTGTCTACCGCCCGGCAATGCCGTTCGATCAGGCCATGGAAATAATGGACGCAGGAAGGGGAACCCACTTCGATCCTGACATTTATGATATTTTCAGAAAGAATATTGATCTGGTGTTGGATATTCTAAAACAATATTCCGACTGAGTTATGCCGTTCCACAGGAGAGGGTCTTATGAAAACAGTGCAGACCGTATGGACACCCGGCAATGGCTGGGAAACCGCTCCGGGATCACTTGGACTGAGTGATGCCGGGCTTGTTCTTATTTTCGGTTCCGGAAAAGCAGTGCACGACCAGCCGCTTCTGGCCGAAATAACCGCTGCCTTCCCGAAAGCGGTTGTGGCCGGATGCTCGACTGCCGGAGAAATACGCGGCGACCGGGTATATGACGACTCCCTGACCGTTACGGCCGTCAGCTTTGAGCAGACTTCAGTACGGGCTGTTCACGACACATTTACAAGCAAGAATGAAGTATTCAAGGTCGCCGAAAACATGGCCAGAAAGCTTGTCGGAGACGGGCTGACTCATGTTCTGGTACTGTCCGACGGACTTGGGGTCAACGGCACGGAACTGGCGCAGGGGATCACTGCAGCCCTTCCGGCAGATGTATCTGTAAGCGGAGGATTGGCCGGAGACGGTTCCCGGTTTGAAAACACCTATGTGTTCTGTGACGGCAAACCTATCCAGCATACCATCCTGCTGATCGGATTTTATTCCGACAGGCTTGAGGTCGGCTGCGGTTCCATGGGCGGCTGGGATTCTTTCGGCCCCCTGCGGCAGGTGACCAGATCTGACGGCAATGTACTCTACGAGCTGGATAACAGATCCGCACTTGAACTGTACAAGGACTACCTTGGTGAATTCGCTGAAGGGCTTCCGGCCTCCGGCCTGCTCTTTCCCCTGAGCATGAGTGTCGAGGGAACGGACAAGTGCGAACTGGTCAGAACGATACTGGGAATTGATGAAGCTGAGCAATCCATGACCTTTGCCGGGGACATCCCGGAGGGCTCCAAGGTAAGATTCATGAAGGCCAACAAAGACCGCCTGATTGACGGGGCACAGAACGCGGCGGAAATTTGCCTGTCCCGGCTGCACGGGCCTTCTGAACTGGCTCTCTGCGTCAGTTGTGTAGGCCGCAAGCTTGTACTCGGCCAGCGGGTTGAGGAAGAGGTTGAGGCGGCCCTGAATGTGCTGGGGGAACAGACAGCGGTATGCGGGTATTATTCCTACGGAGAGCTTTCACCCATACGCGGGCAGGAGCAGTGCTCACTGCACAACCAGACCATGACCGTGACCGTCTTCAGGGAAAAGTAAAGTATGAAAGACCTGCACAACCTTTTGAAACGGCAGCTCAAGCGGCATCTGAATATCGATGCGGAGAGTCTCGAAGGACCGCTTCTCAAGTTTGTGCAGGCTGTGAACGATGCATATCAGGACTCCGATGCCGACCGCAGGATGCTGGAACGGTCCCTTGAACTTAGTTCTGCGGAACTTATGGATGCCAACATGAGCCTGACCAGACTTCTGGAAGAGCTCGAAGAACGGGTTGAGGAGCGGACTTCAGAACTTCAAACTTCACAACTGGCCCTCAAAGAGAGCGAAGAACGATTACGGGTTCTCTATGAAGCTGCCCCGGTAGGTATTTTCCAGTCCCGGCCCGAGGGGCAGTATCTCTACGCCAACAAGCGCCTCGCCAGAATGTACGGATACGGCAGCCCGGAAGAACTGGTAAGCAGTGTTTCATCCATTGCCTCGACAATTTATGCCGACCCGGAAGAACGGGAGTGGGTCCAGGTCCAGCTGCGCGAACAGGGCAGGCTGATCGGCTATGAAACCAGAAGACGCAGAAAAGACGGTTCTGTTTTCTGGGCCTCCTTGAGCATTCAGTCCTGCGTGGACCCGGAAACAGGGCGGACCACCCACTATGACGGGTTCATAATGGACATCACCGTACGCAAGGAGGCGGAAGAAAAGCTTAGGCTGGCACTTGAAGCGGCTGAAGGTGCCAACCGGGCCAAATCAATTTTTCTGGCCAATATGAGCCACGAAATCCGTACCCCTCTGAACGGTATTATCGGCCTGGCTGAAATTATGCTGGGATCTCCGCTCAACTCCAGTCAGGAAAGATTTATGCGCCAGCTCAAGAGTACGTCCTATTCCCTGCTGAGCGTTCTCAATGACATTCTTGATTTTTCAAAAATTGAAGCCAACAGGCTGGTTATCGAAAGCGGACCGGTGCATATCCGGGAGCTGGTAGCGGACTGCCTGCGCCTGCTTTATGTTCAGGCAAGGGACAAGAGTCTGGAACTGCTGTTCAGGATAGGGACAGATGTGCCTGAAATTATCGAAGGGGATGGAGACCGGATCAGGCAGGTAATGCTGAACATAGTGTCCAATGCCATCAAATTCACCGAGTCAGGGGAAATTCTGGTCGAGGTGGCTTTTGAAAATACCACCCCCGGATTCGGAATGCTTTACTGCTCCATCCACGATACCGGCCCGGGTATCCCCAAGGATAAACTT
The DNA here is from genome assembly GCF_050916235.1 of Maridesulfovibrio sp. FT414. Classification (GTDB taxonomy): domain Bacteria; phylum Desulfobacterota; class Desulfovibrionia; order Desulfovibrionales; family Desulfovibrionaceae; genus Maridesulfovibrio. The sequence goes on along the minus strand of NZ_CP104854.1, from coordinate 1,946,827 downwards.
GAATCCGTCTTCAACGCCTTTGAACAGATCGACGGCTCACTGACCCGTTCGCGCGGCGGGACCGGGCTGGGGCTGACCATCAGCTACCAGCTTGTGTCACTCATGGGTGGGCGGCTTTACTGCACCAGTGAGCTGGGCAAAGGGAGTTCATTCAACTTTTCCCTTCCCTTACGGGTTATCAAGGATAACTCCTCAGAACTTATTACCGTCGGGCGTGAGGAACTGCAGGGATTGCATATGCTGGTGGCTGACCTGAATTCAACCAACCGCTCCATTATACGGGAAATGCTCGAAAACTGGGGCGGTATTGTGGATGAAGCAGACTCCGTAACCAAAGCACTCAGCCGTATTGAAAAAGCCGTGAACGGCAAAAATCCCTATCAGCTTATCGTCTGCGACATAAACCTGCCGGGCATGGAAGGCAGGAATTTTTCCGACGCAATTGCGAAAAATCCACTTATCTCAAGTGCTCTGGTTGTTATGCTTGGGGGTGTTGAAAAGTATTTTACCCCAGACAGGGACGAAGTTCTGGCCAATGCCTTCCTGTACAAACCCGTCACTTCATCAGATCTGCTTTCAGCGGTAATGCAGGCCCTGTCCAGCGATGCCGGGCTGCAAAGCAGCTCACAGGGCAGTAAAATCAATGTTCTTATCTCCGCCACGCCGAAACGGATTCTGCTGGTCGAAGACACCCCACTAAACCAGCGTGTTGCCAAATATATGATCGAAGGGTGGGGCCATTCCGTGACGATAGCCGAAAACGGCCATGACGGTTTTGAGCAGTTTATTTCCGGCAATTTTGATCTGGTGCTCATGGATGTACAGATGCCTGTCATGGACGGTCTTGAAGCAACCGGACACATCCGGGCCTACGAGAAGAAGCACGGCCTCAACCACACGCCCATACTGGCCATGACCGCACATGCCCTCAAGGGAGATGCGGAAGTCTGTATTGATGCGGGAATGGATGACTACATTTCAAAACCCATCAACTGGAAAGGACTATTTGCGAAGATTGAGCTGCACGAGGCAGGGGTGAAAGCTCCGGAAATGGTCACTACATCTCAGGAAGCAATTTCTCAGGCACCTTCACAGGCAGCAAATGTGGAAGTTCTCAGTCTCGACAGCCTTGTTTCGAAATTCAACAACGACAAGGAATTCCTGCTCCAGATGGTTGAAATACTCGAAAGCGAGATTCCTCAGCGCATGGACAAAATAAGTGCCGCTGTTCAGAGCAGGAACTTTTCAATGATTGAAATGGAATCGCACGCCCTGAAAAGCATGCTGGGCAACTTCGGCAAGACCGGTGCCTATCACGCCTCAAGACAACTTGAAACAGCCGGACATAAAGAGCTTTCCTCCGCCATTGATGAACAATTTAGTCATCTTGAACAGGAGGTTTCACAATTCATGACCAACCTCCGCGAACTCTTTTGATCCCTTATGACCGCCTGTCGTTAACAAGCTCCACAGGTCTGATTTCGACTGCCGTTCCTGGTTTTGAGCATTTTTAGATGGTTAATCTAATCCTGATTGTGCTATAATCGTCATAATTTAGAATCTGATCTTTAACACACTTATATTACGATATTAATTCAGCTCTACAAATTATATCATTCAATGATTTTAGCTATTATTGCGCCGCAATTTAAAGTGTCAAAACCGAAAAAAATGTTCAAAAGTGAACAAGGTTTAGCGCCAAATTTTGAAAAAATGTTTGAAAGTGGTCATTTTTTACATGCAATATTTTTTTTTATCTGTTAGATTCCAAGTAACCTGAAAGGGATAAAAGGCTAGAAATTAAGGATCTGGAGTGGAAGGTCCTTACTTTTAAATAAACACATAAAAGGCAGGTATGAGAAATGGGTGCAACCAGACTCTACAAAGCGATTTTCGAAATTACCAGAGCTGTAAACTCCAGCCTGGAGCCTAAGAAAGTTCTGAACAGCATTGCCGAAAAAGTGGCAACTGAAATGGAGCTCAAGGGCTGTTTTATCAGACTCCTTGACCGCACGGGAGAAACCCTGCTGGCCGATGCTTCCTACGGCCTTTCAGCTCGTTACGAGAAAAAAGGTCCGGTCGAAGTTTCCAAGAGCCGTCTTGATCAGGAAGTTCTTCAGGGCAAGATCGTAACTATTGCCGACGTTCGCAAAGACGATCGCTTCCAGTATCCTGATGAAGCAGCAAAGGAAGGCCTCGTATCCCTCGTAGTTCTTCCCCTCACAGCCCGCGGTGAAAAGGTTATCGGTGTTCTCCGCGTATACTCCGGCGAACAGCGCGAATTTTCCGAGGATGAACTGGACTTCCTGAAGTGCGTTGCAGACCTCTCCGGTCTCGCCCTTGAAAACGCACGCATGTACTCCGCACTCAAACGTGCGAGTGAACTGGCCAACGAATACATCTACCGGGTTGACGATTAACCCTTTCTCTTATTTGAGGATATAGAAATGAGCAAAGTAAAAGTAGGTATTAACGGCTTCGGTCGTATCGGCCGTCAGGTTGTAAAAACCATCTGGGAAAGACACCGCGACACTGTTGAAGTAGTTGCCGTGAACGACCTTTTCGATATCGAAACAAACGCCGCCCTTTTTGCACGCGATACCAACTACGGAAAGTTTCCTGCTGAAGTACGGGTTGAAGGCAACACCATGCACATCGGTTCGGATTTCACCATCCGGAACTTCGCAGAACGCGATCCCAAGCGTATCCCCTGGGGAGAGTGCGGTGTAGATGTTGTGGTTGAAGCTACCGGTATTTTCCGCACCGGCCCCACCGCAGCACAGCACCTTGAAGGCGGCGCAAAAAAAGTTGTCATCTCTGCTCCTGCAAAGGAAGAAGACATCACCGTTGTAATGGGCGTAAACCATACCGATTACGATCCCGCGAAGCACAACATCATTTCCAATGCTTCCTGCACCACCAACTGCCTGGCACCGATCGTTAAGACCATGCACGAGAAGTTCGGTATTGAAAAAGGCGTAATGACCACAGTTCACGCCTACACCAACGACCAGCGCATTCTCGACCAGCCGCACAAGGACCTGCGCCGTGCACGCGCTGCTGCATGCAACATGATTCCCACCTCCACAGGTGCTGCCAAGGCTGTTGCACTGGTTATCCCCGAAATGAAAGGCCGTTTCGAAGGCTACTCTGTGCGTGTCCCCACACCCACTGTATCTCTTGTAGACTTCGTTGCCATCCTCAAGAAAGATACCACCACTGAAGAGCTCAAGGCCGTTCTGAAGAATGCTGCCGAAGGCGAACTCAAAGGAATCATGGGTTACTCCGAAGCTCCTCTGGTCTCCAGCGACTTCCTTGCTGACCCCCATTCCGGTATCGTCGAAGCTGATTTCACCGTTGTACAGGGCGGAAACCTCGCCAAAGTATACGCCTGGTATGACAACGAATGGGGCTACTCCTGCCGTGTTGCCGACCTCATCGACTACATGGGTAAATGCGGGCTGTAGCCTCAGGGCGATGAACCCCTCACGGGTGTAGAAGGCAAGAGTGGATGTAGCCTTCACGCACCCACCGGGAGCGCAACCTCCCGAAACTTTTGAACGGGCCGGAGATCGGCTCCGACCCGCTCAAGGGTGGTACTTAAGATTTGAGAAACCGGCAGAACCAGATTCCCTACATCTGGATCTGCCGGTTTCTCATTTTTCTTACCAAATGAAATTTATGGCCCCAGCCAACGGACTTCTCCGCTGTCGGTATCATATACCGCACCCATCATCTGCGCCTTTCCTGCCCGTATCTTTTCCAGTACAGCCGGGCATTGACTTAAAACATCCCGCATAACCTGTCGAACATTGGTCTCGGCGACCTTATCAGCAAGCTCGTTGCCTTCCAGGGAAGGATAAAGAATTCTGGTCATCTTCACCGCCGGTTCCAGTTTGCCCAGCAGCTGCAGCATATGCCCCTGCATTTTCACTTTATCTATGGCCGCACGGATAAGGGTACTGCGGGTGTTGCCCATTACCACCATCAGCGGGGTTTCAAGAGCGAGCATGGAATATTCAACGGATGCCAGAGTGTCGCTTCCTGCCACGGTCCCGGCGGATCGGATTACAAACAGATCCCCAAGTCCCCGGTCGAAGATAAGGACCGGGTCAACCCGGGAATCAGACCCGCAGACGATCGTTGCAAAAGGGGACTGCCCCTTGAGGGCCAGAATCTTGCGCTGGTGTGACGTCTGGTTGGGATAAACGCTGTTGCCCTTTACAAATCGCAGGTTTCCTTCCTTAAGCAGCAGAAGGGAACGGTCGGCGCCATTGGCCTCCACTCCCGCGTCCGTGGCATTATCGGCCGCAGCAGGACTGCAATTTATACAGACCAGAACTGCAATACACAGTAATAATAACACATTTTTCAATTCGGATCTCCGCCGGTTTGTAATCATCATCTATTTCGGGTGAGCATACATAGTATACCCGCGTTTATGCAAGCTATGCTGATGAAAAGACTTCCACCGCAAACATAAAGATGATGCCGTAACTACCGATCATATATGTAAGACGCCAATCGGGAGGCAGTCAGGAATAACCGTTCAGGTTATCCGCTTCGAAATACCATGCCCGATCGTTCACCAAGGCGAGACACAGCAGAAAATGACGCTCTGCACCGCTGAACGGTCAGGCATGGTATTGCTTTATGCGCTGCAATTTTCCTTTTTTTGACAGGTCGTGCTTGTTTCGCCTGAGCAGTGTGCTATATTCAAAAGCGACTCAATTAAACATGGTATAACCCATAAATTTAGAGGTAAATGTCATGAAGCGAACCCTGATCATGGCCTTCACGGCTTCTCTGGTGCTGGTCGCGTGCAGCGCCTTTGCCTGTACGACAACGATTACCGGCAAAAAAGCCTCCGCCGACGGCTCAGTAATGGTTTCACATTCCGATGACGGACTCGGCGACGGACGGCTCATCTACGTACCGGCCAAAAAACATAAGAAAGACAGCATGCGCCCGGTTTACTATGATGCCTGTTCGCTGGGATACAAACCTGAGTGGGGCGCAAGCGAGACCAAGCGCATAGTCAGCCACAGCCGTGCACCCGGCTACGACACCCCCGGATTCCCGTTGAGCATTCCCATTGGTTATATCCCGCAGGTGGAGCACACATATGCATACTTTGATGCAAACTACGGGATCATCAATGAACACCAGCTCTCAATCGGTGAATGTACCGACAAGGCAAAGGTTCATCCGGAACCGGCTCCGGGGAAACGCATTTTCTATTCTTCCGAGCTCTCCCGCGTGGCTCTGGAACGCTGCAAAAAAGCCCGTGACGCGGTCAAGTTCATGGGAGAACTCATCGATAAATACGGTTACTATGGAACCGGAGAAACCCTGCTGGTCGCCGATCCCGAGGAGGGGTGGGTCTTTGAAATGTGCGGATACGACATGGATGGAACAGGGGGAGTCTGGGTAGCCAAGCGCGTCCCGGATGACTCATTTTTCGTTGCAGCAAACCAGTTCCGCATCCGCGATGTCCTGAAGGGCGACAAAAATATGATGCATTCCGCCAACATATTCAAAATTGCCCAGCAGAAAGGATGGTGGAAGCCGGAAGACGGCCCCCTGGACTGGACCAAGGTCTACGGTGACGGAGAATTTCATCACCCATACTATTCACTGCGCCGGGTCTGGCGGGCCCTGTCCATAGTTGCTCCTTCAATGAACCTGCCCGCATGGGTTGAAGGGGCTTTTACCACAGTCTATCCTTTTGCCATCAAACCAGACCAGAAGCTCACTGTTGAAGATGTCTTCAAGATCCACCGGGACAACTATGAAGGAACCGAGTTTGACCTGACCAAAGGTCTGGCTGCCGGACCTTTCGGCGACCCCAACCGCTTTGAAGGCCATGCCGAGGGGCAAGCCGATCAGGACGGACACATAAGCACCGTCAAAGGCGCGTTTGAACGTCCCCTGAACATCTACCGCTGCGTGTACGCCTATGTTAACCAGTCCCGCAAATGGCTGCCGGATGCCGTAGGCGGTCTGACCTGGTTCGGTCCGGATCGTCCTGCCACCGCAGTGCTCATGCCCTTCTACGCCGGTGTAGACAATCTGCCCCATCCTATCCAGACGGGAGACATCCTCAAGTTCCAGAAGGACAGCATGTGGACGGCCTTCAACTATGTGGCCAACTATGCCATGCTCAAGTACAGCTACATGATCAAGGACATCCATGCGGTCCGGGATCATTTCGAAATGCAGGCCTTCGGTTCTCAGGATGAACTGGAACAGAATGCCGTCGAACTCATCGAGCAGGGCAAGAACACCGAAGCAGCAAAACTACTTACCCAGTACTGCGCCAACAATGCCGGAAATGTTCTTGATGCATGGTGGAAATTATCCGAACATCTCTACATCAAGTATAATGATGGATACCTGAATACCAAATCAGGGATAGCCCAGTCTGTTGGGTATCCCGCGTGGTGGCTTAAAAAAGTCGGCTATGAAAACGGTCCGCTTACCTATGAACATAAGCCCGGTGAAAATTGATTCTACGCCTTCGGCGTCCAGAGAGGGGAACTTTTGCAAAAGTTTCCCTCTCTGAACTCTCACTTCAAGACCTTTTAACAGGCTTCACTCACAGCTTGTTGAACAGGCATAAAAAATCCCGCAATATCTTAAAGATATGGAATGCACCCCAATATGCGGCATTTTTGCCATTATTTTTAAGTTGTTATGCGGTAACTGTTTTTGAAATATGGATATTGCTTTAACTCCGCATAAATTAATTGCCATGCATCTTCTCGGCAGGCAATAGTCTTAAATCAATAGGTATTTAAAAGTGTTCTTGATAACACTCAACCAACTACAACACCCCCAAAACCTATTCCATCATGTTCTCTTCCACTTCAAGAAATGTATTTACTGTCTGTCCGAGGCTTGCCGGGTCCTGATACATCAGCCAGTGGGTTGCGTTCCTGAAACGCACCAGCCATGATCCGTCTATTCTGCGCACCAGCTCCATGCTCAGTGGTTCTGGCAGGATATCATCGTCAGTGCCCGAGATTACCAGCGTGTCTATTTGCAGTTCCTGCAGACTGGAGCAGGTTCCGGGCCAGTTGAGCATGGCTTCGGCTTGAGCGGATACTGCCTTCGGATCAGGAGCGATGGACGGACGCGGAAGCTCTTTGAGCGCATCAGGATGTTTTTCCATCCACCCGGAAGGGAAAAAATGGCTGAGCAGCTCCTTGGTGTCCATGCGTATCAACCTGCGGGTGATGTCTGCAACAGGGATTGGGTCACAGGCAGTACCCAAAAGGATGAGCTTGTCCACCTTGTCCGGATGGGTGAGGGCCAGTTCCTGGGCAACAAGTCCGCCCATTGACCAGCCAAGTATATGTGCTTTGGGATAGCCAAGAGTCTCCAGAAGTATTGCTGCATCATCGGCCATGCGGCTGATGGATATTTTCTCGACTCCTGCAGAGGTGCTGGCGATGCCTCGGTTGTCATAGGTTATCACCGTATGTTTTTCAGCGAGGATCCTGATCAGTTCGGCGTCCCATATATCCATTGTGCCGGCAAAGCCCATAACCATCAGCAACGGTTCTCCTTTTCCGAAGATACGGTAACCGACCGTAATGTCGCCTGAGCGGACGTGCTGGACAGGAAGCGGTGCAAGGTATTCTGCCTGCTGGACGTAATCTCGGGCAGTACATCCGCACAGCAACAGCCCAAGAAGCAGTATCGGGATCATTCGTTTCATCGGGTCGCTCCATGTTGAGGTTCAGATCAACATAAACGATGGGAACTGATTTTGGAATGAATAAGAAAAGGCCGCCCATGAATGTGGCGGCCTTTTCGTGTGTTGGATCAATCGGTTTTTATGGATTCATCTTCCTCTGAGTTCTCCTGGACGTCCGGGCCGGGGGTGTAATGGTCCGCAATTTCCGCGACAGGATTGGCAGGATCTGTTCCTTCTGTTGCAGAAGCAGTCTTGCTGTCTCGAACGTTGGATTTCTGTGTGCCGAAATGGTCCTTGATAACTTCGTTGCGGACAGCAGTGATTCTGAACGGTTCGCCCTTGCCTACCAGAGCGACAATCCGGTTGAGGAAGTCCCGGATCGCCGCGGCATGGTCCTGTTCGTCACCGCCGTATTCGGCACTGACTTCGGATATCTCCTGGAGTCCGTTGATCATCAGCTTTGCTTCCGGGTTGTCCTTGAGGCTGAAAAGGGTTGCCAGCAGGAGTACGTCCAGTTTGCCCAGTCCTTCCGCTATTGCCCGGTAGATCTGGTGCTCTTCCTGTATTGAACCATCCGCGACCTCCTGTACGACCCGCAGCAGTGTCTGGTCGTCTCCGGTGCCGTCGCTGCTGAAAATCATCCTCCACCGTGACCTTTCATCGGGGGACAGCCCGGAATCCACAATATCTTCGGCGCTCAGCTGTCCCTGATTGTAGAGCTGGAACAGTTCCCGGCTGATTGAGTTGATACGCTCTTTCTCGGCTCTTTCCTCAGTCACTTTTTTGAGCATGCGGTCCGCAATGATCATTTCGGCCAGCTCTTCACGCATCTGCTCGTCGTTTATGTCTTCCAGCTCAGCCTTGAGGATTTCTCCTTCAAGGTCGCGCAGGGACATGAACTCCATTTTGAGACTCTGGTTGCGGGCAAGTGGTGCAAAACGTTCGCGCAATTGCAGGTAGATGTCATCTCCAAGATGATCCTTCCAGCTTTCCAGCACGATGACCGCAGTGACCGGATCTTTTGCGGCTATTGATTCCAGTGCTCCGCTGTACATGGCCTGTCGGGCATTGTTCAGTTTCACGGTCAGCAGTTCAGGATTGCTTGAACGGTAAAGTCTCATGATGGTCCCTTCCAGAAGCTGTTCTCCATGCATGAGCGAGGCTGCGTCCGGGCTGATGTTTACTGCTTTAAGGATGGAGTCGATTGTCAGGGCGGCAGTGCTGTCCTTCCATTTCTGGTATTCCTGACTCTGGAAGCGGGCAACGGCGTTGATTGCAGTCCTGCGGCGGGACGAGAGAATATCCATGAAACGTTCCCGGCATTTCTCATCGGGCAGCTCATCCCGCAGCCTGCTTCCCTGTTCGTTGAAATAATCGCTGACCTCGAAGACAGCGGACTGGGCAGCCCCGCCCTCCCTCACCATTACCCCGCTGTCCTTCCCGGTAAGAATCTCCTGCAACCCGGCTTCAAACCGGTTATAGGCATCAAGCACCCGCAGGTCACGCTCTTCGTCTTCCCGTTCCATAGCCCTTTTTATCATGTCGGGATCTGTGTTGCCGTTTCTGGACAGGTATTCGAGTTCAGGGCTCGGCATTTGGCCCATATTCTGGGCAAACAAGCCGCTGCCACTTTGTTCCTGTAAAAGACTGTCCGCTTTTCCCGTGAAGATCTTCATTTTCTTCTCCTCCTGTTACGTGTTGGAATTATTTGCAAAGGCAACGTAAATGGCGCAGAAGATAGCAGACAGGGCGGACCTGAGTAACCCAACTCAGGTCCGCCCTGCGGTATTTTGTGAATTTGTACGGAATCAGGCTGAATCAGATCAGGATGCGGATTCCAGCGGTATGGTAAAAGTGAAGGCCGTGCCGTTGGATTGCCCTTCTGGCGGGCTTTGCACCCTGATTTCTCCGCCATGGTTGGAAACAATATGGCGCGAAATGGCCAGCCCCAGCCCAGTTGAACCGAATTCGTTGCGGCGGAATTTTTCCACGGAATAGAACCGCTCAAATATGCGAGGCTGGTCTGCTGCGGGAATGCCCAGACCTTCATCCTGCACAGTAAACCTGATTCTTCCATTTTCAACTGTATGGGAGACTTTTACAGGTTTGTTGTCAGGTCCGTATTTGATGGCATTTTCCAGAAGATTGCGGAAAAGCTGCATAAGCTGGTCCGGGTCTGCTTGGACCGTATACTGGCCTTTGCTCACTTTCGCGACCAGTTCGACATTGCGTTTTGCAGCCATGGAAGCGCAGGCCTGCCAGGCATCAGAGAGAGCTGTGGCCGGGTCGGTAGGCACAAATTTACTGCGGTCAGGCCCGCTTTCAAGTCTGGACAGGTTGAGCAGGTCATCCACTATCTTGCACATGTGGTTGGCGTTTTTTTCTATGGTGGCCAGAAAACTGCTGCGCAGGGATTCAGGTGGCGGCGGATCGGAGAGCAGGGTTTCGGTGTACCCCTTGATGGAGGTCAGGGGGGTGCGCAGCTCATGGGAAACATTGGCCACGAAATCCTGTCGCACGGTTTCGAGCCTCTTGATGCGGCTGATGTCGTGGAAAACAGCGATGGCTCCGGGGCCCTGCCCCGGCTCAACCGTATGCGGAGAGCGGACGATATTTACGTCATATATCCTGCCGTCCGACAGGGTTACCTGTACCGTGATAGCATCCCGGCCTTCCGGGGAAGTCAGCTCCATGCAGGCATCCTGAAGTTCCGGGCTGGGCATGATTTCAAGGGGATGGCGTCCGATGCCGTTCAGGATATCGGGGATAATTTCCTGAAGGGCCCGGTTTACGCTCTGGATGCGGCAGCTTCCGTCAAGTACCATAACCCCGTCCCACATGCCGTTGAGAATTGCCTGCAGCTTGTTCTTCTGGCTGGTGATGATCCCGACGTGGGCATCAATGCGCTCAGCCATCCAGTTGATGGATTCTGCCAGCGGGACGAATTCTTCATCCGGAAGATTTCTTATCCTGCGCCTGTAGTTTCCCTGCCCTACGGCTTCCGCTGTCCGAACCATTGATTCGATTGATGAAGTCAGGTTCAGGATCATGAACCTGATGAGAGCGTAACAGACCAGTGCCACTATGGGCAGGGCCCAAAAAAAGACATTGCGCACGGTCTCAAGACGCTCGGCCAGTCCTTCAAGGGATTCCTCCATAACCAGATAGTCGGATGGTGAATCCATATCCTTGGCGATGCGTATGGCAGAATGCAAAATCCTATGCCCGTGATCGGGATTGTCTTCGGCCTCGAAGCCCATTCCGTCCACTGCTGCCTGGCGCATTTCCGAACGGGACATAGACCAGTTCTGCCCTGCCCATGAGGTCCGGGACAGGGTCTTGCCCTCGGGAGACACCAGAGCGACTTCCCTGCCCAGAATATTCGAAACCGCAGCCATTCTTTCCACTGGGTCGGCGTGGTCGGTTTTCAGGTAGATGCGTCTTGCCAGTTCCAGTGTTTCTCCAGCATTTTTTATGGAATCAGCAGCAAGGTCTGCCTTCAGGAGGTAGTAGGCAAAACCGAGAGGCAGGCTTACACATATGGCGGCAGTCAGGCAGACGGCCGCAAGGAGTTTGTTCCTGAAGGAAAATTTCATCATACCGCCCTATGAAAATGAGGTGTTTGGTCAATGTGGAGGACTGCTCAATCTAACAGGAAAAAAACGCAACTGGCAGCAGTTGTGTTACAGTTGCATATCCTTTTTTTTACAGGCGCAAGAATAGACCCTGGGCGAAGTGGTGTTCGCCCAGACAGCATATCCTTTCTTTTGGGATTTGATCAGGTTCGCAGGATTCTCTGCACCGACAACCAGCCAGCGTGAAGAATCAACCGGAACTCAGTACCGGTTGCGGGTAAGTCCGAAACGGCATGAGCCGTCCTTTCACAGGGGCTGGTGTGTTGCCGCTATGGAGCTAATGCTGCTTGAAACGGTAACCTACCCCGCGCACTGTTTCGATATAGTCGGCATAAGGACCGAGTTTCTGACGCAGTCTGCGGATGTGGGTGTCCACGGTTCTTGAATAGCCCTCGAAATGAGTGTCCCAGACGGTATCAAGCAGATGGTCGCGGGTGCGGACTTTGCCTTCATGCTGCAGGAGCTCGGAAAAGAGCTTGAACTCCGTAGCGGTCAGGGCAACGAGTTCTCCATCGCTTTCCACGGTATGGGCCTCAAAGTCCACCACCAGACCTTCGCGGGTCCATTTGCCTGAACGTTTCGGCTCAACCTCGGTACTGCGGCGCAGGACAGCCTTGACCCTGAGAACCAGTTCCCGAGGGCTGAACGGTTTTACGATGTAGTCATCAACTCCGAGCTCAAGTCCTACTACACGGTCCACTTCCTCGCCCTTGGCGGTCAGCATGATGACCGGGATGTGCTGGGTTCCTGCATCCTGTTTAAGTCTGCGGCAGACTTCAAGCCCGTCTATTCCGGGCAGCATGAGGTCCAGCAGGATGAGGTCCGGATGTTCGGCCCGGGCCTGCTCCAGTGCCTTGTGTCCATCCATGGCGGTTACAACCTCGAACCCTGAGGAGGTGAGGTTGTACTTCAACAGTTCAATGGTATCATTATGGTCTTCTACGACCAGTATTTTATCTACTGACACGGTTATCTCCTTCTGCGCCGGACAATACCTGTAACAATGGAACAGTTTAAGGCAGAACTGTTACAACTGTGTTAAATGTCTTCATCCTCAGTCGGGGCTGCGGAAGCTCCTTTGATTTCTTCATCCTGTTCATACCTGTCCATGTCCTCTACCATCCTGAAACCGTCCACGGCTCCGGTCAGTGACTGCACGGTATAATTCAGGCTGGCCACAGTACGCTTGAATTCTTCAATGGATTCGGTGTTACCGGATGCCGTTTCACTAAGGTCGCTCATGGCCTCGCTGATCTGTTCAGCACTATCGGCCTGATCGCCCATGGAACGGGAGACTTCGGCGAAACGCGGGCCCAGAATACGGACCTGCTCAACGATGCGGCCCAGATCGGCACTCATGGTCTCCACTTCATCTACACCGGAGCGGACTTCGGTATTGAACTTTTCCATTTCCATAACCCCGGAGCTGACGGCGGACTGCATGTCCCGGACCATGAGCTCGATGTCCTCGGCCGCGATGACCGTCTGGTCGGCCAGTCTGCGTATTTCACGGGCTACAACCGAGAAGCCCTTGCCGAACTGTCCGGCTTTTTCAGCTTCAATAGCGGCATTGAGGGAGAGCAGGTTCGTCTGGTCGGCAATGCGGGCAATGGTGGTGACGATGTTGTTGATCTTGTTTGCCTTTTCATTGATTGCGCCAAGGCGTGAAGACACATTGTCAGTTGAATCCACCAGTTGGATCAGGGATTTTTCCCTCCGCTCAATATTGGCCTGAAGGGATTCAGCCATTTTGGCGGATTCCCCTGCACTTGCAGCTACATCTTCCATCACCTTGACCAGTTCCTTGGAGGTGTTGCTGATGAGCCTGCTGGTTGCGGTGACTTCATTGGTTGAGGCTGCCTGCCTGTTGACTGCGGAGTCGATCTGCTCTGCCGTGGCCCTGATCTTGCCTCCGGCCATGGAGACCTGATCCCCGGAAGCCTGCACTTCCCCTATAATCTGGGAAAGTCCTGCGGTCATGGTTTCGAATGAAGAGACCAGTCTGCCGATTTCGCTTTCAGGACGCATGAACCTGCTGGCGAAGAACTTGTCTTCAGACCTGCGGCGCATTTTCCTGATAGCCTCATGCGCACTCTGCAGATCGCCTTCGGCTATGAATTTGGCAATGTCGGTTATGCGTGAGACCGGTTTGAATATGAGGTTCAGTCCGAAGAAAAGGAAGAACAGAGTAACTGCAATAAAAATGAATCCCGCGAACAAAACCGCCCCCAGAGTCTGGTTGGCAACCTTGTTCATGGCTGCCAGGGGTACGGAAGTGATCATTGCGCATTCAATGCGGCCCGGCTTGCGGAAATAGCCCTGATCCTTTTCCACCGGGTACTTGTCTTTCATGGATTGTGGTGCATATTTGGGATCGCCGTGGCAGACCATGCAGTCCGATTTATTTACTTCCCCCTCAGCGGCAATAAGACTTTCCACACCGTTTATGTCGCGTATTTCCGTCAGGAAAGGCTTCTTACCGGCCTGAGCCATTTCATCAAGCTCTTCTATTATCCTTGCCTCATCCCCTGTTGCCATATTGTCGGGGTTGCGCGGTTTGGTGGACGCGGTCCTGAAGGTCAGGTCATGCCTGTACTGGTCGGGTACGCGGCTGAAGACCCCGTTGGCTGTGTACGACGTGGATTGCAGTTCTGCGACGAACCGGTCCGCGGGCAGAAGCTCGGTGGCCTTGGGGCGGATGACCGCTCCGGTGTGCTTGCGGACCGCCTTCATGGTGTGAAGCATTATTTCGACCTTGCCCCGATATTCATCCATAAGGGTGTCTCGGGTGTAGTCTGAAATCAGCCACATGATGGATACGGTAAGGGCGATGCAGAAAACCACACACCCGATCATGAACTGTCTGCGGATACTCATGTCTTAAGCCTCGTTTGCCAAAGTAAGCCCTGTATGGGCTGCCGGAGGCATCTCCGGTAAAATATTCCGATTAGTTAAAGACGAATTCAACCATTGAGAAATCGTCTTCGTACATCTCGCCGCCCTGCAGGGTTCGGGTATACTCGATAAGCTGGTCGATGGGGGTTCCCAGCGGTCCTTCTGTTGCCGCCATGAAGGACGCGAATCCGTCGAATTCCCACATCTTTCCATCCGAAACCTTGCGCAGCTCGTAGACCCCGTCGCTGTACAGAAAGAATCGCGCTCCCGGTTCTACCGGAACGCTCTTGCTCACATAAGTCATGTCCGGCATACCGCCCACGATCATGCCCGGAGTGCGCAGCTGTTGTGCGGTTCCGCCGGAGACCAGCAGTGCCGGAGGATGTCCGCCGCTGGAGAAGGTCAGGGTCCGCTCCGACTTACAGTACACACCGTACCACATGGTGAAGTACAGGTTGTTCTGCTGCTCCATCTGAAAAGAGTTGTTCAGTGCCTCAAGGACCATCTCCGGCTTCAGAAAATCGGTATCCGGCAGGGTCTGGGAGCGCAGGACGTTCATGGCCGAGACTGACAGCAGGGCTGACCCTACACCGTGGTCGCATACATCAAGCAGGTACATGGCGAAATGATCATCATCAAGCCAGTGGTAGCCGAAGGAATCCCCTCCGAGTGACGCAGAAGGAATGAACCGCCAGTCGGCGATTACCTCCCCTTCCCTGACCGGTGCAGGCAGGAGAGAGGTGACGTAGTCGGCAGCAACGGCCAGTTCCTTGCGCAGTTCGTCACGGCTTTCCAGCAGCTGGCGGTAAGCTTCGTTTCTCTGCAGCAGGTTTATGTAACCCTTTGAGTGGTATCTTATTCTGGCCAGCAGCTCTATGCGGTCAGGAAGTTTGACAAGGTAATCGTTGGCTCCCAGTGCAAAGGCTTCGGCCTTGGTTGTGGCTTCCTCCTTGGTGGAAAGCACGATCAGCGGTATGTCCTTGAGTTTCGAGTTCACCCGCATGAACCGTACCATGGTCATTCCGTCGATTTCAGGCATGACCAGATCCTGAAGTATGACCGTCGGCTGCAACGCTTCCGCAGTGGGAATCGCCTTGGTGGGGTCGCTTACAAAGTGGAAATCAATATCTTCCTCGTCAGCGAGCATGCGGCGCACGGCCTCACCAACCATGGCCTGATCGTCGATAAGCAGCACACTGATCTTGTGCTGGGTAAGAAGGTCCGGTTTAGAAGCTGCGTCGGTCATGATCTGTTCTCCTGAAATTTTTTATTGAAATGCCTGACGAGTATCCGCGGAATGTCGGACAGGGCGCAGATTTCACGTGCGGCGCCCATTTTTACCGCCGCTCCGGGCATACCCCAGACAACGCTTGATTGTTCATCCTGGGCGATAGTAAGCCAGCCGGAATTTTTCAGGCCAAGCATGCCCTTGGCTCCGTCGGCCCCCATTCCGGTAAGCAGCACGGCTGCGGAGTTGAGGGGCAGCCCCACACAGCACAGGCTTTCGAAAAACAGGTCCACTGAGGGAACATACAGGGAACTTCCCGGCCCCATGGTAATCTGTACGGCTCCACCCGGGCCCATGAGCATATGGTTGTCTCCGGGGGCAATGACCACATGCCCGGCCTTGATCTGTTCCCCGCTTCTGGCGATGGAGACCTTGAGCGGAGTCTGGGTGTCCAGCCACTGGGCCAGATTGCTTGAGAACTGCCCGTCCACATGCTGCACGATGGCTACGGCCGCAGGAAAATCCTCCGGCAGCCCGCCCAGCAGTGATGCCAGTGCCGTAGGTCCGCCGGTAGAGCTTCCTATGGCCAGCAACGGAGGAATCGCCCTCCTGATGTTCTGCACTGGCGGCTTGTGAGTTGATTTCCGGCCGTTGCCCTGCAGTTTTCTGATTACGGAAATTTTGGAAATAAGCACTGCCCCGCCTTCCAGTCCGCCTCCGGGGCCCAGTTCCGGGGTGGCTACTACATCAAGCGCTCCGGCTCCCATGGCTTCGAACACCTTGGAGGAGTTGCTTTCGATGCTTGCGGTTACGATGAGTATGGAGCAGGGACATTCGCGCATGATCCTGCGGGTTGCCTCGGCCCCGTCCATGACCGGCATGACCAGATCCATTAGCACCAGATCCGGGGTGTCGCGGCAGCATTTCTGTACGCCGATCTCCCCGTTATGGGCCACCCAGGCTACTTCGAACCCGGCAGCGGTCACCACCCTTTTAAGGGCTTCAACAGCCAAAGCCATGTCATTTATGATCGCTATTCTCATTTCGCAGCCCCGCCGATAAGGTCTTCCACAGCAGAAAGAAGAGTTTCGTCATGGAAGCTGCTTTTGGTCAGGTAGTAGTCAGCTCCTGCTTCAAGGCCGCGCAGTTTATCTTCCTTGCGGTCCTTGTAGGAGACCATCATTACCGGGATGGACTTCAGTGCCGGGTCGGACTTGATTTTGCGGGTCAGTTCAAGTCCACTCATGCGCGGCATATCCACATCGGTGATAACAAGGTCATATTCTCCGGCCAGAATGGCGTTGAGGCCGTCCTGTCCGTCCACGGCCGTGTCAACATCGTAACCGTGGTTGACCAGCAGCTTCCGTTCGACTTCCCGCACGGTAAGGGAATCGTCCACCACCAGAATTTTCTGCATCCGGACCACTTCCCTTGATTCCATGCCGACCTTACCCAGCCTGCCGCCGGAAAGCAGATTGTCGATGGAGCGGACCAGATCTTCGGCATCAAGGATAAGTACCGGGGAACCGTCAGGCATCAAAGCAACCGAGTTGATGTCGGTTACCTTGCCCAGACGATGATCAAGTGGGCGCACAACAAGGTCCTGTTCTCCAAGAAAATTATCCACCACCAGTCCGTATCTGTTCATCCGGTCGCTTACGACTACAACCTTGAGCTGACCTGTCGTTGACTGCTCGAAGGGAGTTCCCAGTATCTGTGCTGCCGGAACCAGTCCCACGTTTGTCCCGTCCAGTGATATATACTGGCGGTCTTCCACAAGCTGCAGGTCGGCAGGATATATCGCGGCTATGCGGCTGATGCGTGAAAGGGGTACGGCATAGGGTTGGCCGGAAATCTCCACCAGCAGGGTGCGGATAACGGAAAGGGTCAGGGGAAGCTGCATGGAGAACACCATACCCCGTCCTGGTTCTGATTCCGCGCGGACAGTTCCGCCGACCTCCTGAACCATGGCATGGACAACATCCAGCCCCACGCCGCGACCGGATATTTCAGTGACCTTTCCGGCAGTGGAGAAGCCTGGCAGGAACAGGAATTCCATCAGCTCTGCCCTGCTCATATCTGCGGCCATGCGTGCCGGGGCAAGATTCTTTTCCACCACCTTGGCCCGGATGCGCTCCGGGTCTATCCCCCGGCCGTCATCGCGCAGTTCAATGAAAAGCATTCCGGCCCTGTGTCCGGCAATCAGCCTGATGGTTCCTTTAGACTCCTTGCCCACGCCAAGCCGGTCTTCAGGCATTTCTATGCCGTGATCAACAGCGTTCCTGATCAGGTGGTTGAGCGGAGCCTCCAGTTTTTCGAGAATATCCCGGTCCACGGAGGTGTTCTCGCCTTCGATGATGAACTCGACTTCTTTGCCCAGTGAGCGGGCCAGATCCCGGACCAGTCTTGGAAAGCCCAATCCTCCGTCGGAAAACGGACGCATACGGCTGGAAATGACTTCCTGATAAAGACGACCGGAGACATTGTCCGAACGCCTGCGGTAGAGGTCGAAATCGCCGATATGCCTGTCGAGTTTACTCTGGCATTCCGTAAGAACTGCCTTTAGTTCACTCAGTATTCCCGAAGGAGGTTCACCGTTCATGACCCGCTCGCAGCCTTCTTCAAGGGCTTTCATCAGCTCGCGCTGTCCTGCCTTGATGCGCAGCAGGGATGATGCAAAACCGGAAAGCCTGCCTGATTCCACAAGGCTTTCCCCGGCAAGGCCCATAAGCCGGTTCAGGTTGCCGGCAGAAACACGGACCACCGCATCCTTGGGAGCATTGTTCTGTGTCTGGGGAGTCGGTTCCGCCTTTTTATGTTCCCCGGGTTTCTCTTCCGGGGCCACGGGCGTACTTGAAACTATCGGATCGGGCTGGGTTTCCACAGCCGAAGGGGGCAGTCCGTTGGGACAGACTTCTTTCAGCACTGCCTGAACAGCACTTCCGTCCCCCCGAATGGCCTTTTCCAGCAGGTCCATGAGCGGCTTCTTGCCGGCAAGGAACTCCTGAATCACATCTGTGTCGAGCTTTGAAACTTCGTTGTAAATATCGGTGGCACTGAGCAGCAGGTCTATCTGGGTGGAAGTAAGGACGGTTTCCCCTTTCTGGCAGGCCACCAGCAGGTCTTCCATGGCATGGGCAAGGGCCACCCCGTCCGTCAGCCCGACTATACGGGCCGCCCCTTTCATGGAGTGGGCCGCACGCATTAGCGGTTCGACCTTATCTGGGGACTGGTCCTTTTCCAGCTCCAGCAGCCCGGCGTTCAGGGATTGGGAATGGCTTTCCGCTTCCATGCGGAAGAGGTCGAGCATGGAGAGGTCGGCAAGGGGAACTTCTGTTCTGGCTGTCTCAGGCCGGTTGGTTTCGGCAGCCATTTCAGCGGGAGCTGTCTCCGGTCCGGCAGGATCTTCTACTGCTGTCGTAAGGTTCTTTGTCTCCGGAGCAGGATGTTCAGGTATGGACGGTTTTTTAAACTCGGCGGCTGCGGCGTCCATGGCCGGGACATGCTCATCCAGCCAGCCGGGAAGGTCCGCCATGTCCAGTTCTCCCATAAGCGAAAAATAATCAGTGGCTTTCAGCAACCGGTCGATGTCCACGGAGGTCAGGATTCTTTCTCCCTTGCGGCAGGACTCAAGGACGTCTTCCATGGCATGGGAAAGAGTTACCACATCATTGAGGCCGACAATGCGTGCCGCCCCTTTCAAAGAGTGAGCCGCACGCATGAGCGGTTCGACCTTGTCGGGAGACTGGTTCTTTTCCAGTTCCAGCAGCCCGCTGTTCAGGGACCGGGAATGGGCCTGGGCCTCCATTTTAAAGAGTTCCAGCATGGAAAGGTCGGCCATGTCGCGTGTCACGTTTAAACTCCCTGTCTTGCCGGTTGGCTTTTTACTTGATGCTGCGGTTGAAGGCTTCGAAGAGCAGGGTCTCATCCAGCAGCGAAATCCTTTTTTTCTCTGCTTCGAAGAGCCCTTTGGTATATGCCGCAGGAGCTTTGGTCACTGTCGAGGGGGCTTCATACAGACCGTCGGCAAAATAGCGCTGTACGCCCATTACTTCGTCGGCGGCGAAAATCCATCTGCCCAGCCCACGATCTACGCAGATAAACCTGCTGTAGACCCGGAAGCCTTTTTCCTCTTCCGTCATGTGCTCGGCTTCAAGTCCAAGCAGATCGCGCAGGGAAATCACCGGAACAATTTCCCCCTGAATGCTGGTCAGCCCTCTGAAGATCCTGCTGTTGCGGTGCGGAACAGGGCGTACTGTCCTGCGTTCCAGCACGGAGACAAAAACATGTGATGGCAGGGCCAGCCATTCCCGGGCGATGCGGAAGACCACTGCCCCGGCAGTCTCGGCGGCCTCTTCGCTCTTGGCCAGGGCAACCGCGGCGGTGTTTTCCTCCAGATAACCCTGCGGCGGCTCCCGATCCAGCAGGGAAAGTCCGGCACTGGTGAAGTAGGGACAATTGTAGCAATGATTCCACTGCTCCAGTTCCGGGCAGCTGCGGTCACCTGCGTAACCTATTGTATTCCAGCAAGATGCGGTCATTTCCCTGCCTCATCAGCGGTTTTCGGCCCGCCTGAGCCGATTTCTGAGCAGTCCGGCCCTGCGGGTTTCGCCGCGGTTCTCCAGCAGCAGTGCAAGATGCACCAGTGATTCGAGATGTTGCGGTTCCAGATAAAGGGCCTTTCCATAAAATTCCTCTGCCTTTGAAGTGTTGCCCTCAGCCTCATGCAGCAACCCGCAGAGGTGGTAAAGGTCCGGCTCAGGCCCGCTTTGCCCTAACACCTCGGCGCAAAGGGCAAGAGCCTCGGCGGTTCTGCCCTGATCGGCGATTTTCCTTATCTTCGCAATCCCGGGCAGTGATGTCTTTGAATCATGGCCGCGCTGAGCTTCAGCTGCCGGAGCTGCCGATGCAAAGCTGTGGGTCTCAGGCTGTACCGGGTCCTCTTCAGGCACTGGCCCGGGCTTGAGGATTCTCTTCAAGGGGACAACTTTTTTAGGTCTGCATTCCCGGGGACATTCCGGGTTCTTAAGCAGCGGGGCAACTTTGAACGGCCCTTTTCTCAGCGCAAAGGTCCCTTTTTTGCGTACCGGGGTAAACCAGTCATTGAACACGGGGAGAAGCTCCGCATGCCCGACAAAGAGCAGGCCGGTGTCCTTCAGTTTTTCGCTGAGAGCTTCAGCCAGACACCTTTTGGACCTGTCATCGAGGTAGATCAGCAGGTTCCGGCAGAAAATCACATCATACTTTCCGGACGGAAGACAGCCCTCCACAATGTTGCCGGTGTAGAAACTGACCGAATCCTTCACCTTCTCGGCAAGTTTTCTGCCTTGGTCGCATTTGCGGAAACAATTTTCGGCATAGGACGGAATGCTGCCGCGAAAGGAATTTTCCGTATATATGCCGCAGCGGGCCTTCTCAATGGCCCTGTTGCTTATATCCACCCCGTCCACCCTGAATCGGGACGGATCAAAGCCTGCACCCATCAGGGTCATGGCGATTGAATACGGTTCTTCCCCGGTGGAGCAGGGTGCACTCAGGACCCTGAACTCTCCCTGCCTGTGCTTGAACGCGGTCTCAAAAAGCAGCTCAAAGGGCTTCACATCCCGGAAGAACCATGTTTCGGGGACAACAATGTTCTCGATAAGCTCAGAGCACTCTTCCTCGCTTGAGCGCAGCAGATTCAGGTATGAATATTCATCGCAGCCGGTCTGACGCATGCGGGCCTTTATCGCATGGACAATGCCTGACCTGCTCAGCGAATCTGCGGAAAGGCCCATGGCCTTATTGAGAATCTTGTTAAACGGTTCGAGATTCATTGTTTTATTCCGGTATATCCTGACTGTCAGCCGGGAACAGGATTTTATGCAGTTCTTCGGTCAGGAGTTTTCCGGGCCTGATGAGCTGCAGAATGTTTCCGTTGACCCTTGCCACCTTGCCGAGCCATGGGGCATCCGGGATTTCAACACCGGAGATTTTGAAATCGCTGTCCTTTATCTTGACGGTTTCCGTTATGTTTTCAGCCAGCAGGCCGAGGTATTTGTTTCCCCGTTCATAGCGACTGTCCAGATCGGCAAGGTCAACCATGACTATGCGCGTGGACATGAGCGGTCTGCACGCAACGTCTGTTGCAAGCATGGACAGGTCCACCACCGGGGTCACTGTGCCCCGGTAATTGAAAATTCCTTTCACGAACTGCGGGGAACGCGGCAGGGCCTTGCAGATGGCAGGCGGCACAACTTCAGCAACCGCAGTTGCTTCAAGTCCGTATGAGTATTCACCTATTTTGAAGGTCAGCACCAGCATGCCTATTCACTCACTTTGAAGCGTGAAACTTCACTGCGCAAACCCTGCACGGCTTCATTCAGCTGCATGGCTGCTCTGTTGAACTCTCCTAGTGCATCGGAGGTGTCGGAAGCAGTGTCGGACAGCTGGGCCATGGCCTCGCTGATCTGCTCCGCACCTTCGGCTTGCGCGCTCATGCCGTCGTTGACCACTTCGATGCGCGGGGTCAGGTCCCGAACTTCGCTCATGATGCCGTCCAGTTTCTTACCGAGCTTTCCGGCCTTGGAGGCTCCAACCTGAACATCGGCAGCGAACTTGTTCATCTCCTCAACGCCGGTGTCCACTGAAAAACGCATGTTTCCGATCATGTTTTCAATCTCAAGAGCAGCAACCGAGGTCTGGTCCGCCAGTCTGCGAATCTCTGCTGCGACCACCGAGAAACCCTGTCCGAACTTGCCGGCCTTTTCAGCCTCAATGGCTGCGTTGAGCGAAAGCAGGTTGGTCCTGTCCGCCACTTTGGTGATGGTGGAGACAATGCTCTCAATGGCATTGGCCCGTTCATTGATCTCTGCCAGCTTGTCGGTGATTGATTCTGTGCCCCGGCTGAGTTCATCCATGATGCGGATCATGGTTTTCAGGCCGTCCTGCCCGTCATGGGCCAGTGTGTTCATGCCTGATGCGGATGCGTTGAGCTGATGCATGGTTCCGGCAAGTTCCATGGAGTTGGCGGATATTTCCGCGCTGGTGGCACTTATCTGGTTGGTGGCGGCCGCCTGCTGGTTGAACGTAACTTCAAGCTGGCGGGCGGAAGCGGCTATTTCCGTTGAAGAGGTGGTCACCTGTATTCCAGAGCGCTGGACCTGGGCTATAAGAGAGAAAAGATTTTCAACCATTTCCCTGACTGCAAGGTACAACTGGCCGGTTTCGTCCAGTCGTTCCCTGTTTTCCTGATTCCTGAGAGCCCGGCGGGCGTTGGGGCAGTTTTTGTCGACTTCCTGTATGATGCTTTTTGCCGCCAGCAGGTCCCCTGCTGCAACAACCTTGACCAGCTCGACCATATGGCTGACCGGGTTGGCAATAAGGCCGCTGGCCCAAAGGGAGACTCCAAGGGTAATAATCAGCAGAAGGATTCCGGTGGTTGTCAGCCATTCAACAAGATAGTCCATCACCCCGGTCAGGCGGTCGGTGATGCCCTGATATTCGTCAAGGTAGACTCCGGCCCCGATCACCCAGCCCCAGGCCTTGTAGTAGGTGAATACAGAGAGTTTTATCCGCCCGCTTTCATCCTTATCGGTTTTCCAGAGATATTGTCTGGTGCTTAATTTGCCTTCCCCGGCCTGAATGGCCTCTTCGATCAGCCCGTTTACGAAGTCATTCTGCCCGCCGACGGAATCCACATGCTCCCCGTCGTCCTTGGCTGAATTGGAGACAATGTATCTTCCCTTGCTGTCTCCTCTGGTCCCGATTACCCAGACGTATCCGGTTTTACCGATGGTTGTTTTGAGCATGGATTTACGCAGAATTTCCACGATGTCGTCTTCCATGTATACGGCCAGCATACCAGTGATATAGTTGTCCTGGTCCCGAAGAGGCGTGTAAATGACGAACCGTGTTCCATGATCGGCCGTTTCAAATGTTTCCACGGTCCGTCCGGAAAGAACATCATCTATTACAATGCTGGCCTGCCCATTGTTCCCCAGAGAGTAAAAAACATCCCCAAGGTGCCTGTTTTCGCTTTCTTCAGGTGCGGTCGTGTCCACAACCAGCATGTCCCCTTCCGGGTTCATGCGCTGGAGCACGGTACAGTATGCGCCGGAGATTTTGGAGGCCTCCACCAGAACGGGAAGCGGTTTTCCGTTTCTTTCGGCGTAGGAAAGTTTTTTCCCTCCCATGGTCATCAACGGTAGTTTTACCGAGGTACGGCTTTTGACGCGGTTATCGTTGATCTGCCAGTCCGAAGTCGTTTTTGATACTTCGACCTTCCCGCGATCCTGAAGCAGGGCCTGCAGGGCCATTGAGGCCCGTCTTGTTTCATCGGTCAGCAGGTCGGAAGAAGTCCTGCACTCTTCGTAAAGATCGCTGGTCAGCTGGGAGACATGGGATTCGATCAAGGCGCGGACTTCGGCTTCCATACAGGATTCCAGCCGGTATTCAAGGATGTCGGTAATGATGAACATCGCCACAATTGGAATAATCGCGGCTCCGCAGGCAATGGTTATGATCTTTTTTCTGAGTGAAAAACGCATCAGCAGGTTCCTGTATCCTTCCGTTTTCCTCTGGCGGGAACGGGCAGTTTATTTACGGATTATGGATTTTTGTTCCACAGCCTTTTCTTTGTATGTACTTTAGATGATTTAATCAACGACCACAGGGGCCCTGCGTCATTTCCTGAAAAAAAAGTGCGGACCCCGTAAAGTGAAATGTCATCGCTGCCGATACCTTAAGCATGAACGTGCGGATAATTTCCTTTTAACGGGAAGTCCTACTCATGGAGGAGTTTTATGTATTATCACGGATTCGATAATAAAGCTGTGTCTGCCACCAAGTACTGGACCAATAAGGATGATGAACTCGTGTCCATCCTTTTTGCAAAAATTATAAATAAGACTGTTACCACCCAGTCCCCCTGCCCGGAGCAGGATCATCTTGTGGATCAGATGGTTAACAATCTTTTCGACGTCTGCTTCTACATAAACAAAGACGTCCACAACTGCTAAGCAGCGGTTGAATATTCGGGCAGCTTTGAATCCCGTACTGGGAGTGCTCAGCCTGCCTTTGCCGCAGCAGGCAAGGAGCCTGGCTTGAAATATTCTTTGGCGCTTCTACCGGAGCGTTAAGCTCCGGGCTGTCCGGATGAGTCATGCATAAGAAAAACTCCGTTGTCCCCTTAGGGCTCAGCGGAGTTTGTTTGATTCCAAATGAAAGCAGCCCCGGCAATTAACTGCCGGGGCTGCTTTCATTTGTCTTCCTTGATGGGGGAAATCTTCTTTCGCTCTCAGTCTAGCCGACCTGAGCCAGACGGGGTGCGGTTTTGGCTTTTTCTTCATCGGATCTCTTGCGCAGGTAGTGAACCATGGTGAGGATCGCGGTGATAGCTTCAAAGCCTTCCTGTTCAACGGAATCAACCAGAGAATCGGAGGGATCGGCCTGCAGGGCGCTTTTGAGAGCCTTGGAGTATCTGCCGAAACCGTCCATGAGGTCCAGAGCCATGTAGTTGGCTTCGTCCGGATCTTCGGGGTTGATGTCCATGGGAACGAGTACGTAGCCCATGATGTTGGCAAGTCTGGTCAGGGGACGGATGCTGCCGGTGGACTTCATGATGGGGATGAGTTCTTCAACGCCAACTTTTGCGCCCTTGTCTTCCGGGTTGATTTCGCGAAGAAGGGTCGGGTAAGGTTTGTTGATTTCGTTGGCGATATCACGGGCGGGCTTGTCATTTTTAAGAACAACATCCTGTAAAAGCTTAGTCAGTTCGTTATTTGCCATGGTGTTTCTCCCTGGGTTTATTATTTTCCAATTATTGCATGCCCCAAAAAGTTAGCGATTTTCATGCCAATTTGCGGGGTAATAATATGGTGTTTTTTTGCTCAATGAAATTGATGACATACCAAAACTTAAGCTGCTTTGATCCGCCTGTTTTTCCTGTTCTTCAGTAAAAATTATTGTCTCATAGGAAAATTAGTTATCAGGCAAATCACGGTGATGAGACAAAGATGCTATACAGCGAATAGAGATCGCTTGCAAGGATTGATTTACGTAATATCAAACCCCTCTGTCAAGGTATGAATTGATTACGATAAAAAAAGGGCACCGCTTATAAACAGTGCCCTTAATGTAAATGTTTAAGTTTGATTAACTAATCAATGCCGATTGAATCCAGATACAGCTCTCCGGAGAAGGTCAATTCTGCTCCTCCCTGAAGGAAAACATTGGATTCTTCGATGATCACCTTGAGTATTTCGCCTCCGGAAGTTCTGACACGCACGGCGTCATCGGTGAGGCCGAGTTTGTTCAGCGTGACTTGAACCGCGCTGACTCCGGTTCCGCAGGCATATGTTTCGTCTTCAACTCCGCGTTCATAGGTGCGGACAATGAGGCTGTCATTATCGTCGATCTGAACGAAGTTCACGTTTGTTCCGGCAGGGGCGAAGGCCTCGTGATACCTGAAGGCGCTGCCAAGTTTTTTTATGTCCACATCCTGTACATCAGCCACCTGAATAACCGCATGCGGAACTCCGGTATTGGCGAAGTGGTATTCATATTCTTTCCCATCAATTTCGAGGCGTTGCTTCAGGGCAACGCCTTCCGGCTTGGTCAGCTGGACTTTTACTTCCTCCAGCAGCGGGAAAACCTGAACTTTGATTGGACCGGCGTCGGAACCGAAGGCATGCTGTTCGCCTGCTATTCCAAGCGCGTGAGCCAGTCTCCCTGCACAACGGGAGGCATTGCCGCACATCTCAGCCCTAGACCCGTCGGAGTTGTAAAACTGCCATACAAAATTAAGTTCCGAACCTTCAGGTGCATTTTCAATGAAGAATAGTCCGTCCGCATAAACGCCGAAAGCGCGTTTGCAGATCTTTTCAGCCCAGACGGGCATTTTTTCTACCGGGATGCCGAGCTCACGATTATCAATAACAACGAAATCATTGCCGCAGCCCTGCATTTTATAAAAAGGAACAGATTTACCGAACATTTTGCTCATGAGGAGTCCCTCCGATTGTTTTGAGGTGGATTGTGAACCGCGTTGGACGAGTAGTCAAGTTTACTGTTTTACCCCGCGTAAATACGGGTGTGAATGCGCCTGGCCATATACAGGAACGGGGTATCCATGACCGCGACTATGACCTTGAAAATATAGGTTGTCAGCAGGATTTCAACCCAGACGTCAAAGGGGAAAAGCCCCCACAGAGCCACAAAGCAGAAGACCGAGGAGTCGATAAGCTGGCTCATGAGGGTGGATGCGTTGTTGCGCAGCCAGAGATGGCGATCCCCAAGCCTGTCTTTGAGCAGGTGGAAGACGTGGACATCGTGCAACTGGGAAAGAAGATAAGCACAGAGGCTGCCAAGAGCAATACGCGGCATGAAGCCGAATATCGATTCAAGGTGCGGCTGGGCAAAATCGTCCGGGGCCGGGGTGAACTGAAGAGCCAACTGCATATAGCAGACAGCCATGATCAGAACAACGAAGCCCAGATATACGGCTTTCTTGGCCTCTTCCTTGCCGTGAAATTCGCTCAGCATGTCCGTGGAAAGAAAGACACTGGCATAGAGAATGTTACCGAGCGTAGTGGTCATCCCGAACAGTTCGACTGTTTTCAGAACCTGAATGTTGCAGAGAATAAGGTTGAAAACGATCAGCCCGTAAAGACCGGTCTTTCCAAAAAATCTGTATAGTACCAGAACCAGACTCAAGTCCAGAACAGCAAAGCCGATCCATAATATTTCATTTGTCATGATACCTCCGGCGGCGGGTGAAATTTGCTGAAAACAGTTATGTTTTCAGCTTTTCCAGGCCGCTTGTTGCAGCATGGTATGCTTTCCTGCACGCAAATATCGGGTTCAGGATGCAGACCGGCCTTGCTCCTAGCTCATATCATAATGAAAGGCTATCCTTTGATTGGGGGTATGCAAGTATAATTTAGCCTGAATAATTTTTTGATCAAGCAGATAGGAAAGAAAAAGCACCCGGAGCCACATGGCCGCGGGTGCTCTTGAATCAGCCTGACAGCTGAAGGCTGATGGAGACCTCTTACATTACTCTGAGCTTCGGACGGCCCGAAGCAACAACAACTCTGTTCCGGCCGGTACTCTTGGCCTTGTACAGGGCTTCGTCTGCATTGCAGACGATTTCGTTGTTCCTTTCGAAACATCCGGGGCGTATACTCGCAACCCCAATGCTTGCCGTTACAGTAAAGCTCTTGTCCTGATAAGCCATGGTAGACTCTTCGATTTTCACCCTGATGCGTTCTGCGAGCATGGCGGCATTGTCTTCAGTCGTATGCGGAAGCAGGATGACAAATTCTTCGCCGCCGTAGCGGGCGATGAAGTCGGTTGAGCGTAAGGTCGACTCAAAAAGTCTGGCAACCTTTTCAAGAACCATATCCCCGGCCATGTGTCCGTAGGTGTCGTTGATGTTCTTGAAGTGATCAAGGTCGACCATCAGCAGGGAAAGATCCGTGTTCAGGCGCTGGTGGCGCTTGAATTCTTCCACAAGACGCTCGTCGAAGCTGCGGCGGTTGAAAACTCTGGTAAGTCCATCCCGGTCTGCGCGGGTCCGGATCTTGGTAAACATCAGGGCGTTATTCAGGGCCAGCGACAGGTGGTTGACCGCAGCATTAAGGGTGGAAACCTGATCCTTGGCAAGTCTGACGCTTCTTTCGCAGAGCATTACCAGACAGCCGAACTTGTCGCCGCGTGCTACCAGCGGGAGGGCCAGCACCCTGCCGGAAGTGGGGCTGTAGGCCATGCGGTTTTCCACGAGACCGGCTGTTTCGGAAATATTGTAGCCGGAAACACTCATTCCGCTAAGTGCGGCCACATTCGCTATCATGAAGTCGGTCCACTCATTCTGTATTTCAGGCATGAGTCCTGGCGTGAGAAAAAGCTCTGCTTCAACAGCGCCGCCCGATTCAATGGTGCTCCAGAAAGCACCCTGCACGGAAAGCACAGGCAGCAGCATCTTAAGGTCCTCTTCTGCCTGTCCGAGGATATCGGCCACTTCAAGGCGCTGGGTCGCGTTGGAGAGAACGGTGTTAAGGAACATGAGCTGCTCTGTCTTGCGGCCGAGCAGTTCCCTCTCCATGATGATTTCTTCGGTCATGCGATAAAGGTCGCTGTAGAGGCCGGAAATTTCCTTTGCCCTGAAAAGGGCGTCCTGAACCTTGGAGCTGGTCAACGGTGTACTGATTACTGCCAGAAATCCGTCTTCAAGTACCTTTTCAAGGTCTACACTGTTATTTTCATCCTGTATAAGAATGCGCTGAGTTGATTCGAAATTCCGGTACGCATTGCGAAGCGACTCGGGGAGAACACTCCAGACTCGCTGTGGAATCCATGTTGCAGCAGGCTTTTCCTGGTCCTTGAGATCTTTTACATTGGGCAGGGATCTTTCGGAGAAATTCCTCAGAAAGAATCCCGGTCCGAGTGAATCCTTGATCTTCCCGGCTTCGCTGCTGTTAAGTCCGAATCCCCAAAGCAGTTCGGGGCTGCTTTCGTTCTTCATTTCGGGTCTCCTTCTTTGCCTTTGTTTAGCTGTCAGAAACAATTGTCCACCCGTTCTATTGCAAGAAAAAGACCATCCCCAAAACGATTGATGGGGTCTGAACCGCTCCCTCCACGAGCCAGGAATTTTGTATGTTTAAAAGTCAATGGTTATGGGTTGGTAGAGTGCTGCGGTTGATCTTGTCAGAATCGACAAGGGGTATGGGCTTTTCCCCGTTAGGGCAGATCTCACGGATGAATAGGGAAGTGTGTGCCGGGTTTCCGACTGTTCTTAGGGTCGTGCTGGGAAAATAAATCCTTTGACAAGATAGCTGTAGTTATGGCTTGAAATACATTATGGAAACTCAAAGAATATGGGGAACTTTGGATCCCTTTTACGAGGCCGGCCCGATTCTGGGCCGTAAGGTTGCCAATGTCGGATTTCTCAGCGGTCTTTTCAAGGTAGACCCCTTTGATGAATACCATTTTTTCATTTCCGGCGGCGGTGCCCGTGCGGGACTGCAGGATTTTCTGAACCGCAATTTCCCGTCTTTTGCCGGCGGGGATAGAGTCAAAATAATGGATCGCAGAGATCTTCCGGATGCTGTTTCCAAAAATAATTATTTTTGCTTCCACCAGTCCGACTGCATCCTTTACCCCCCCCATCTGGCGCGCTTGAGAAACATGCTCGCCGAAAACATTTTTCCCATTACCGGCACAACTCATTCGCTCAGCTACAGCAACTACGGGTCTTCCTTTCTCAATTATCTATGGAAGGGAACTACTGCCCGGGACTGTATCGTGGCCACCTCCACTCCGGGAACGCGGGTTGTTGAGAACTACCTCGCCCATCTGCGTGAAGGTTTCGGGCTGGATGAACAGAATTTCCCTTCCCCCCAGATCAGGAAAATACCGCTGGGCATAAATCCCGGCCCGCTGGTTCCTCCGGACAGGCGGCAGAAGGAGCTGGCAATACGTGAACTCGGGCTGGAAGACGGCAGGGTCAACATTCTCGTTTTCGGGCGCATTGCTCATTATTCCAAAATGGATCTGCTGCCTTTGCTGCGGGCCATGCAGCGGCTTTTTGCCTCTGGAATGGACCGTGCTTCGGTCCGGGTCATCCTTGCCGGCTGGCTGGACGAGGAAGATGATTTCCCGGGAACTCTTGCACAGCTTGCAAATAATATGGGTCTTGAATTGACCATTATGGCCCGGCCCACCGAAAGCATAAAATTGAATCTTTACCGGGCGGCGGACATCTTTGTTTCAATTTCCGATAATCCGCAGGAAACCTTCGGGCTGACCATTCTTGAAGCCGGGGCCATGGGGCTGCCGGTGGTGGCTTCCGAATACGATGGATACAGGGATCTCGTGGTCGACGGAGAAACGGGTTTTCTTATTGAGACCGTAGGAACCCCGGCAACACCGGAGCTCGATCCTATGGCTCCGTTGTGCTTTGACAACCAATACCATCTGCTGATGGCCCAGCAGACAGCGGTGCTTACGCCGAAGCTGGCCTCCGCGCTGGAAAGGCTGATAAATAACCCCGGACTGTGCAGCGCAATGGGCGCTGCCGGGGCAAAACGGGTGCGCGAAAAATTCACATGGGAACAGGTTGTGCTGCAGCACGTCCACCTGTGGGAGGAATTGAATACCGTTCCTGTGGAGATTGAAGCCCTGCGCGGCATTCGTCATCCTGTTCAGGTGCGTTTCGGTGAGACTTTTGCCCACTACACAACCTCGACCCTTGACTCTCAAACCATGGTCGTGACAGGGATAACCGGACAGGCAATTTATCAGGGACGGGAATTTCCGCTCATATACCGGGGACTGGAGAGAATCCTGCAGCAGGAGGTCATCCGCAAAATGGCCTTTTTTGCCCGCAAGCCCATCTCCGCCGGAGATCTGAACATAAAAATACGGTCTCTGGCCCCGCAGTTATCCGATGATGAAGTGAGATTCCATATCCTCTGGTGCATCAAGCACGATATTTTGGAAAAGGCATGCTGAACAGGACCGTTATCCACCATTCCGCTCTGGCAAAAAGCGGGGGAGCTGCGCGGATAGCACAGCTTTTAGTTGAGGGGCTGAAGGGCGAAGGCGTTGATGTCCGGCACAGCTTTGAAGCCTCTGAAAACCCGGGAGACGAACTGCTCAGTCCGCAGGAGACAGCGTGCAGCATCCCTGATAATGCCATTGTTCATCTGCATTCATCTGCTGATCCGGCTTTGTTTCTGGGTGCCCTTCCTGCGTCCGTACAGGTTTTTGTCACTCTTCATGATACCAGAATGATTACCGGCGGCTGCATAAACCCGCTGGACTGTCCGCATTTTGAGCTGGAGTGCAGGAATCCCTGCCCCAGAAACTATCCTGATTCAGAGAACGTGCGCAGGCGTATTATTTCCGCCCTGCTTGAAAGACGCGTAGTGCTGGTTTCTCCGTCCCGATGGCTTGCGCGGCTGGTGGCAAAAGCCCATGCGCGACTTTCAGCCAAAGTTATTCCAAACGGAATTCCCTGGCCGGACACCCTTGGGGACAGGAGCGGAGCCCGCCGGGCAATGGGCCTGCATCCGGCATCAAAGGCCGTGCTGTTTGTTGC
Organism: Maridesulfovibrio sp. FT414; assembly: GCF_050916235.1. Classification (GTDB taxonomy): domain Bacteria; phylum Desulfobacterota; class Desulfovibrionia; order Desulfovibrionales; family Desulfovibrionaceae; genus Maridesulfovibrio. The sequence goes on along the minus strand of NZ_CP104854.1, from coordinate 1,915,286 downwards.
CCACGGGGGCAGCAATGCTGTTTACAAATCCGGACCGCAGTGGGCAGAATACTGGGACATGATTAAGTCTGCGGTTCCAGAAGCAGTTGCTTTTGCCATCGGCGGAGACAGCCATTCCCGGGACGGGGACTTTATTTCCGTGCCCTATGTGGGCCGCGAAATGCTGGACCGTTTCATGCTTGCTGCTGACGTGCTCGCTTACCCTACACTTGCGGACAACCATCCGCTTATCATCCTTGAGGCCATGTCGAATGGACTGGTTCCGGTCAGTTACAATGTAGGCGGTGTTTCCGAACAGATTATCAGCGGCGAAAACGGAATTCTGATTGCCCCTTATGAAAAAAAGGATCTGGCCGATACGGTAATCGCATTGCTTAAAAACAGGCACCTGGCTGAAAAACTCGGAGAGAACGGTTTCCTGCGCGGAAAGATCAGGTTCAGCTGTGCAAGAATGCTTAACGACTATATCAGATTATATAAACGGCATAGCTGACCAGGCCGTGTCGTGTTATTTTTTCAAAGATTTAACTGAAAGATGGATAAATCAGGTTGACTTTTTTGCGGTTTGCACTGGAAATACAGACTTGATCTTGATATTATATTTTAAAAACATCTTTCATAAACAACCGTTTCAAGCTAATATTGAGCAGAGTAGTTTCCTTACGCAGATGTTTAATGCTGGCATGACACGTTATTTTACAGGGGAGGATGAGCATGTCCCAAACCAATATTCTTCTTGAATCAGGTACGAATGAGCTTGAAATTGTAGAGTTTTATATCGACGAAATGGATAATATCCGAGACTCCACCCGGCGCAATTTTTACGGCATCAACGTGGCCAAGGTTGTGGAGATCATCAGGCTGCCCGAACTTACAGACATGCCGGACGCTGCAAACGATGCTGTTCTGGGGGCATTTGACCTCAGGTCCGAAATCATCCCCCTGATCGATCTCAGCCGTCGGGTGGGCAAACACAGGATTGAGAACGAAGCCCCTAAGGTTATCGTTACTGAGTTCAACAAAATTTCCACAGCGTTCCTTGTTTCCGGCGTGACCAGAATTCACCGGATCAGCTGGGAGCAGGTAGAAGCCCCGAGCAGGCAGGTTTCCTCTCTCACCGCAAACTCCATCACCGGTGTGGTCAAGCTTGAAGGACGTATCGTTTTCCTGTTGGACCTCGAAAAGATCGTTGCCGACCTCAACCCCGGTATGGACATTACAGACATGCCTGAGGCTGACCTGATCAACAAGATCGAGAGCCGTCAGCTCAAGGCCCTTATTGCCGACGACTCAACCATGATCCGCCGCATGATCGGTCAGATGCTTGAAGATGCCGGCTTCAGAGTCACCCGTACCCATAACGGAAAGGCGGCATGGGACAAGATTGTCGAATGGCGGAGCAGGGCCGAGGCAGAAGGCAAGACCATTGACGACTTCGTGGATATAGTGGTCACGGATATTGAAATGCCGGTTATGGACGGTCACAACCTGACCAAGCGGATCAAGGATGACCCTGAACTGCGCCACATTCCGGTACTGCTTTGCTCCTCAATCATTACCGATACCCTTTACCACAAGGGTGAGTCAGTTGGAGCCAACGACCAGATTTCCAAGGCCGAAATCAATCAGCTTGCTGAAAGGGTATTCAAACTTATTGAATCCACTAAGGGCTGATAGCAGAGCCATCAGAAAACAGGAAAGCCCTGCTGATTTTTTCAGCAGGGCTTTTTTCTTTCTAGCTGATCCAGATCAAAGAGCACATGCGTCCAGTCTCTCTTTCCCGGCGGTATGAAAAGAATGTCCGGGGCATTGAAAACGTGCACATATCAAGAGCGTAGATGTTACGCGGCCTGAGTCCTGCTTCGATGAGCTGGTCTTTGGTCAGTTTCCAGAGGTCTACAGTGCATTCCGCAGAATCGTAGTATTCTTCGAATCCGGGCTCAAAGTCCGTGGCAAAATTGACGAACTGCGCAGCCTGCGGGCTCAGGCTGGGACCTCTTACCGCCAGCAGGTCGGCCGGATCACATGAGTAGTGCCCACAGATTTCCGCCACGCCCTGTCCCGGGAAATTTATGGAATTCCCACGCCAGCCGTTGTGCAGACCGGCTACAAAACTGCCGTTTTTATGGGCCAGCATTATCGGCTGGCAGTCAGCCGTCTTGATCACAAGGGCATGGCCGCGTGCCGAAGTAGCAAGGCCGTCCCCCTCAAGTTCGGTTTCATCTCCGGGAGTGCCTTTGGACGGTTCATAGTGGATAATGTCTCCATGAACCTGCCTGCATTCGTGCCAGTGGGCAATGCCAAGGGAGGCGGCGAGTTCGGTCCGGTTTGCGCGGACGTCAAAAGGATCATCGCCCACATCGAATGACAGGTTGGCTTCATCAAAAGGAGCCTTGCTTCTGCCGCCGTTGCGGGTGGTGAAGACAACGGAGACATTGTCCAGTCCCGGAAAAAAGAACGGGATAAAATTCAGTTTCGCCATATCAATTCCTTGTCTGTGCAAATTAGTTCAACTGGCTGATCCCAGGGTTCATGTGGAAATCCGTCCACTATCTGGAAAGAGTAGCAGATGCCCACGGAAAGGAATCCATCCTTCTGGGGTCTGGCCAGAAAACGGTCATAATAGCCGCCGCCGAAGCCGATGCGGAAGCCGTTTCGGTCAAATCCTACTCCCGGCACCAGTATCAGGTCCGGTGAAACCGCATCCGGGAATTCGCAACGGGAGCGGCACGGTTCCTTGATTCCGAAAGAGCCGCTGATCAGGTCCTTTTCCGCCCTGACCACGCCGAAGTCCATTATACCCGGTTCGTCCCTCCGGCAGCAGGGCATGAATAGTTTTTTGTCGCTGCTTAGTGCTTCCGTAAGCAGCGGACGGATGTCCACCTCGTTCCTGATGGGCCAGTACAGCAGCACTTCACCGGCGTTTTTCCACTGTTCCAGCCCAAGAAGACTTTCAACGATGCAGCGGCTTGCAGAGTGTACAGCCGTTTCCTTCAACGAGGAACGCAGTTCTAGGAGCCTCTGTCTTATTACATTCTTATCCACACCCGTCTCCCGGTGGTTTTAATTCGCGTTGTCCGGATTTGAGCATGTCTTGGACCGAAAAATCAACCGGATAGTGTAACAATACGGAAAAGTTGATAGCTGCCGTTGCTTGCGGGCGGTCTGTAACCATTGGTTTTTGGTGCTTAAAATGTTATCCACTGAAACCTGTTAAGCAATTTTAAATATCACAATTAGATATAACTACCGGAGTATACATGTCCGAAAGAACCAGAAACTGGATTGCATTCGGGGATATTCATCAGAGTACCGGGTTGCCGGCGCTCATTCCCGGCATCGAACAGGCCGATGCGATAATCGTTACCGGCGACCTGACCAATCATTCGCCCGAAGGTGCGGTGGAAAAGGTCTGGAATTCCATTTATGCCTGCAACCCCAACATTCTGGCCCAGGCCGGAAATATGGACCGCCGCAATGTCACCGAGTTCCTCAAGGGCAGGGGGGCGAACCTGAACTGTGAAGTCCGCGAACTGGCTCCGGGCGTCAAGCTCATGGGGGTCGGATATTCCATCCCCACACCCTTCGGCACCCCCAGCGAGGTGAGCGAAGAGGAGATGGCCGTACTGCTTGAGGAAACCTACGGCAAGGTCGGAGAGTATGAAAGACTGATTCTTGCCGTACACGATTCTCCCTACGATACCGCCCTGGACATGATTTCAAACGGCATGCATGTCGGCAGCAGGGCTGTTCGGGCATTTATTGAAAAGCGTCAGCCAGATATTGTGGTCAGTGGGCACATCCATGAATCCAGAGGGGAAGACTCGATCGGCAGGTCGCGCCTTTTCAATCCCGGCATGGCTGCCGGCGGAGGGTACGTGTTTATTTCTCTTGAAAACGGTGAACTGACCGCAACCCTTAAGCAAGTGTAGGCGGCATGGGTAAAATAAGATTTGTGTGGGTTGGCAAGCTTAAAGAGCCTTTTTTTCGAGAGGCTTGTGAGCATTACAGCAAGAAGCTGGGACGGTTTCACAAGCTTGACGAGACGGTTTTGAAAGACGCACCGGGCAAGCTTCCCCCGGAAGACAAGGTTCTCCGGGAGGGTAAGGCTATCATGGAAAAGATCCAGCCGTCCGACATGGTTATCTGTATGGATGAAAAAGGTCAGGAGATGACTTCCGTGGAACTTTCAAAACAGCTGGAGCGTTGGACCGAAGACCCTAACCTGACCCCCTGTTTTGTCATCGGCGGTCCCTTCGGCCTGTCCGATGAAGTGAAGAATGTCGCACGCATCAAACTTTCCCTGAGCAAAATGACCCTGCCGCACGAGCTTGCCCGGACCATGCTTTTGGAACAGCTCTACCGAGCAGCATCCATCTCTCGCGGGTCTCCGTATCACCATGTTTAAGGAGGCCTTCGGCGTCCAGAGAACCTTTTTTGAAAAAATGGTTCTCTGGACTCTCCAAAAAACTTTTTTAATGCGCTGTCGCTACCTGCTCGGAAACAGGCCCAGTTGATAGGGCTATAAGTGCCAGCCTGAAAGGATTTTATAATGATTAAAATGGATTATCTTGAGAAACTTGAACATTACATGACTTCAGGTGACATGAAGTTTGAGTTTGATAACGGGACAGAAGAAAAACGTTTCGATATTCTCGAGTTTCTTGAAAAACTGATGGATGTGGCTGAAATTGCAGATGAGTACGCAACCAAGCTTATCTTCAAGGAAGGTATACTGGATCAACTGGCTGGCGGTGGAAGCGGCGAGTAAGCCAGCTTTAAATCGATTTGGGATCTGACGAGGCTTAGATGTTGTTAGCTCAAGGATGTCAGGAAATTTTAAAGCCCTGTGCGTCTACGCACAGGGCTTTTGTCTTATTGTCTGGCTGGGAAAGGGGCGAAACCCTGTGTGTCTTATCAGCCGTCGTTTTTTTCCCAAACTGACGTTTCTCCATACGAAGCGGCGTAGCCTACTGAAAGGTTTTGGGATTCTTAAACCATTTTGCAAAAGGGTTTAAGCCGCCGGAGGCATCTACCCACACCAGTCGCCTACTGGTTGGAATGAGCTTCCCTGATTCTGGCAGCGAGGTATTCCTTGGGTTCGGCGTCGTCTGCATCGAAGCAGTGTCCGTCCTGACCGAGCAGGCCTCCGGGAACGAGATCGCCAATTTCATCGGGATCGGTGATGCAGTCGCCGAAGAAGCATACCGAGAGCCAGCGGGCTGCGGGATCGTCATCAATAACGTCGACCATGACGAAGAGGGGCCATTTATCCTGAGAGGTCTTGACCCCGCGCATGGAGTAGGTCACGCCGGGACGGGCATGGAATTCGATTTTCGTGTCTTCAAGGGATTCCAGAAGGGTTTTGAATTCAACGAAGACTTCTTTCACGCCAGCGGGGTCCTGATCCCATTCGGAAATAAATTTATCCAGTTCCATTTGTCACTCCTTGATAGATTATTATGTCAGCCCAGGTCGCAGCCGGAAGCAAAAAAAATCGCCCGACCAGTAAATATGGCTGTCGAATTCATGAGTTATACGTTTCCGGGTCATGATTTTGTGACATTCATACTCTTATGTCCACATATGGGCAATCAGGATTTGACATTGACCTTCGATCCAATGTAGGGAGACTGTATTCGTAACGGTAAACATAAATTTCTGGATACAGTTTGATGAAGTCAGCACAGGATATATTCGCCGAATACCTTTCCCGGCAGAGACTTAAAATGACCCCTCAGCGCAGGAACATTCTGGATGTTTTCCTTGCTGAGGAAGGGCATGTCTCCTCTGAAGAGCTGTACAACCTGATCCGGAAGGAAGACTCCTCCATCGGTCAGGCCACGGTTTACCGTACCCTGAAACTTCTTGCCGAATCCGGCATTGCCAAAGCTGTTGATTTCAACGACGGCGTACTCCGCTATGAGCATAAATACGGTCATGACCATCATGACCATCTTGTCTGCGAGCGTTGCGGTAAGACCATCGAAGCCGTTGATCCTGAAATTGAACATCTGCAGGAAGAACTCGCAAGAAAGCATGGTTTCGTGCTTACCCATCATGAAATGTACCTCTTCGGCGTTTGCAGGGAGTGCCAGGAAAAGAGCGAATAAATACGCAGAAATTTCCTTCACGCACACATAAAAGCGCCGCCTGAACACAGCCGGCGCTTTTTTAGGTTCAAGGAATTTTTACATAGGCAATTGGCTGGAATTAATTTTCCCACTTCGGTTAACCTTACACACAGGCTGAAAGCAGCCGCCCCAGACAGAGGATTGTATGATCAAGCCAGATTTTGAAAAGATGAACGGACTCATCCCGGCCATCGCCCAGGACGCAGAAAGCGGAGAAGTCCTGATGATGGCGTACATGAATGAGGAATCATGGAATAAAACGCTTGAGACCGGTGATGCCCATTATTGGAGCAGAAGCCGCAATACCCTCTGGCATAAGGGCGGAACCTCGGGTCATGTGCAGAAGATCAGGTCCATCAGGATCGACTGCGACAATGACACCCTTGTCCTGCTCATAGAGCAGATCGGCGGGGCAGCCTGTCACAAAGGTTACAGAAGCTGTTTTTTTCGTGAACTCAAGGACGGCGAAGTCATCGAATGTTCGCCCATGGTTTTTGACCCCAAGGAGGTATACAAATAATGTCCAATAAGCTTAAAATCGGCCTGCCCAAAGGTTCCCTGCAGGATGCAACAATCAAACTCTTCGCCAAATCCGGCTGGAAGATCAACCTGCACCACAGAAACTATTTCCCCGATGTAAACGACGAAGAGCTGAATATTTCCATGTGCCGTGCACAGGAAATGTCCGTGTACGTAGCTGACGGCGTTCTCGACGTAGGTATGACCGGCAAGGACTGGATCCTTGAGAACAACTCCGACGTTGTTGAAGTCTCCAGCCTCGTATACTCCAAAGTCTCCAACCGTCCCGCCCGCTGGATTCTCGCTGTTGCCGGTGATTCTCCCTACCAGAAGCCTGAAGATCTCGAAGGCAAGAAAATCGCAACCGAGCTCGTCGGCTGCACCAAGAGATACTTCGAAGAACGCGGCATCAATGTTGAAGTCTTCTACTCCTGGGGCGCAACCGAAGCCAAGGTAGTTGAAGGTCTCTGCGATGCGATTGTAGAGGTCACCGAAACCGGCACCACTATCAAGGCCCACGGCCTGCGCATCATCGACGAGATCATGCAGACCAACACCCGCCTCATCGCCAACAAGAATGCATGGAATGATCCCTGGAAGCGCAAGAAAATCGAGAACATCAACCTGCTGCTGCAGGGTGCTCTGCGTGCCGAGAAAATGGTCGGCCTGAAGATGAACATGCCCAAGAGCTCTCTTGATGAAGCCATGAAGGTCATGCCCTGCCTGAACTCCCCCACCGTGTCCTCTCTTTCCAACCCCGAATGGGTGTCCGTAGAGATCATGGTCGAGGAAATGGCCGTTCGTGAACTGATCCCCCAGCTCATTGATATGGGCGCGGAAGGTATCATTGAGTACCCGCTGAATAAAGTCATCTAATTGCCCGCTGGGCGGGGAATCCTTTTAAAGGGTTCTCCGGACTTTACTGCGCTGTAATGGCGGTCATCAGGAAAGTCTGTTTTAGAATGTAGAGGCCGCAATGCCATTTGGCATTGCGGCTTTTTGTTTTGGCGGCTTAGGATCATAAAAAAGCAGGCTGGGTCCAGATGGAACCAGCCTGCTTATTTATTGCTTATTAGATCTGCTAGTTGTTCTTGAAAGCGATTCTGAAGCAGATGATTGCACCGCCCCAGGTGATTCCAAGCCCGAAAAGCATCATGATGATTGCGCTTGTTTCCATGGTCTAGCTCCTTTTGAGGAAGTTGCTGTTGGAAGAGGATACGCCAACGAAAGCGCGCTCTTTGGAAGCGAAGAAAACAGCAAGGGCCATGCAGGCGAAGAGCACAGCCCAGCCATAGGTCAGGATGGCTTCATTGGAGTAGCCACTGTAGTTTTCCTTGATGTCGCCGATGAAGTTGGACACCAGCATGAAGCCGAGCATTGCAGGGACAAAGAAGCGGAGGCTGTTCATCCACAGGGCGCCGACCTTGATTTCCGAGGTCTTGTTAATGTGATCGCACAGGGAGTTGAGGTCACACATCCAGGCAATGAACATGATTTCAATGAATCCTCCGAGAAGGATGCCGAAATTGTTCACGAAATGGTCGACGATATCAAGCAGATACAGACCGCCACCGGTGGTGAACGCCGTGCTGACCATGAAGCCGATTCCGCAGAACGCGACGGCCGCAGTTTTGCGGGAGACGTTCATCTTGTCGATGATGGCGGAAACTACAACTTCGGTGATGGAGATCATGGAAGAAAGACCCGCAACAACAAGGGCGAGGAAGAAGAGCACACCGAAGAAGACCGGAGCGGGCATCAGGTTGATTGCGGTGGGCAGGGTTACAAAGGCCAGTCCTACGCCGGCACCGGCAACATCCTTGATGGGGACGCCCTGCTGCTGAGCCATGTAGCCGAGCACGCTGAAGATCATGATACCGGAGATTACGCTGAATCCGCAGTTGATGAAAACGGTCATGCAGGCGTTGTTGGTGATGTCGGATTTCTTGGGCAGGTAGCTGGAATAGGAAAGCATGATGCCGAAGCCGATGGAAAGGCTGAAGAATATCTGACCGAAAGCGTCAGCCCATACTTTGCCGTTCATGATGGCGGAAAAGTCTGGTTTGAACAGCCAGTTTACACCGTCAACAGCGCCGGGCAGGCTGAGCCCGCGGGCAATGAATACAAATACCAGAAGGAAAAGAACGGGCATGAAAATTTTGTTCACCCTTTCGATGCCGCTTTTTACTCCGGAGAAAATAGCGATGAAGGTAAATATCCATGCTGCTGCGGTTGCGGAAAAGATGCTGGTCTTTACTCTGCCGAGCGCCATGGGTGAATCGGTCAGTCCGAGGAACTGGCCGAAGAAGAAGTCCTTCGGTGCTGCACCCCATCCCTGAGAGAAAGCCAGAGCGAGGTAGTTGATGGCCCAGGCGATAACTACAACGTAGTAGGAGGCGATAACGAAGGAGACCATTACCTGCCACCAGCCCAGCCATTCCCATTTCCGGGAAATAGAGGAGAAAATTCTTGGCGCGGAACCTTTGAATCTCTGGCCGAGGCCGAATTCAAGGATCATGAAGGGGATACCCGCAGCGAGCATGGCTACGAAATAAGGAATGAGGAATGCGCCGCCGCCGTTTTCATAAACCATGTAGGGGAAGCGCCAGATGTTACCAAGCCCGATTGCGGAACCCACAGCGGCCAGAACAAAGCCGGTACGGGAACCCCATGTTTCTCTTTTTTGCATGTTGTTAGAACTCCTTTAGAAAAGACCGCTAATCTCACAACCATTTTGCGAAATAAGCAAAAACTATATGTAAAATGCGCTAAACGCATAATGGAGCAACCCCCATAGAATACATTTTGATTATTGTCCATCAAATTTCATGGCGCAAAATTCTGCTGAAAGAGTAATTTCCCGGTAAAAGAATTGTATTCTACGTCATTTAAGACCGATAGAATGCTGAAATCATTTTTCGTGAAGAGAATCTTCGCACAGTCGGTTCGGAGTGGTGCATACATATTCTTATGGCCGTAATCAGTTTTGCTTGCTCCGTGCATTGGTCTTTGTTTGATCCTGTTATTATGGTTGGTTATGAACTCTGGGTCAGGTGTGTTTTTTCCTGAATACGGGTAATGGCTGCAAAGCTGGAGGGCGGTTTAATGCTCCGGGCACGGGCAAGTCGGTTCTCGACTTATGTACCCGATTGATATTATGCTTTATTGCAGAAAATAAGCAGGGAGAGTTTGTTATGGCGCATATTCTGGTTCTTGATGATGTGGTTGATGCAGGGATTCTGTTGAAACGGATTCTGGAGCGCAAAGGGCACGAGGTTTCGGTTTTTTCCGAGGAGGAAGAGGCCCTTGGGTATGTCCGCAAAAACAGCGTGGATCTGGCTATTCTGGACATCAAGTTGAAGAAGATGACCGGAGTGGAGGTTCTTGAGGAGGTGAAGAAGCTGTCCCCGCAGTTGAAGGTGATAATGCTTACCGGATATCCTACCCTTGAGACCGCCAGGGAATCTCTCAAGCACGGGGCTAATGAATATTGCGTAAAACCCATCGATAAAGACGAGCTTGAGCTTAAAGTGGAAGAAGTCCTTTCCGAATAGCGGGATTGTTTTTTTATGTGGCTGTTGCTTTAGCCCTGCAAAACATAATTATCGTGCAGCATTGCCATGCATAAGATGCTCTGAACCAGTGCAGATTCCAAAGGCAATCTTTCGTTGAATACGAAGTGTTGCGGATATGCGGAGCATCGGTGGCCTGGCGTTTTGGGGCACAGTGTCTTCCTTTTGTATGCCATTTGAGAGTCATACCGTCATGTGGTCATAGTTCTTCTACCGTGGCAATAACTTCGGTGTTGGGGTTCCCGGCTGCAACCGGATTGAAGTGAGCGCGCAGTCTGCAGGTTCTCCTTCCGATAAATGAGGTGTATTCTCCTTCGTAGGTGGCCGGTTCGCCAGTGAGCGCCCTTCCAAGGGTATTTCTCAGGAGCTGTGAGCTGTACAGGGCAGTGTTGAGACCGATGATTACATCCCGTTCTGCTCCCATTATTTCGGCAAACCTCTGATTGCAGTCCTCAATTACACCGTCATGGTTGAAATACACCATTCCGATCGGTGAATTTTCAAAAATGACCCGGTATTTCTTTCTTTCGTTGATGAGTCTTTTTTCAATTTCTTCCCGTTCAGCTATCTGCTTTTTCAGTGAAAGATTAAGCACTTCGTTTCTGTGGTGTATCAGACAGGTGGTTATTGATTTTGCCAGCTTGATATTTATCTTGCGCAATGAGTTGAGCGCAGACCGACTGAGGGGGGTAAGTCCTTTTTCTATTACGAGGAATCCTGCAGTAGGCAGATCAAACATGTAGTGGTGGTTCCCGTTGGCAAAGGAGTACAGAGGCAGCTTTTCGCGCAGCTCTGCTTCGTCGTGATCGTCCTTGCAGCTGTTGACCAGTGCCAGAAAGTCCAGAATCGGACCTTTCGGGGATATTTTTTTGGGTATGTGGAAACGGATATCGTAGCGCGCAGTCTCATCTGAGCGAAGTAATACAGCAGCACCCATGCAGCACAACCTGCGCAGGTATGTGGACAGGGCTCTTGAAAGCATTTTCTGCAGGTCCAGACTTGAACCCAGCGACATGGCAATTTCGAGCAGAATTTGTTCCTGTATTCTGATGCTCACAATTCCTCCAGTACGGCAAGGATGGTTGTCTTATTGTGGAATTCCAGGGACTGTCTGAAGCTGGTTGCTATTTCACCGAACGTCAGTATGCCGGCCATCGGAATCTCCGGGAGGGGGATGGCCTGAAGTTCCTCTTCGAATCTGTCTTCCAAAAACAGGGCCCGGGATATGCAGTCGACCATGAATGCCATGGACCTTTCGGTGAGTTTTGCTTCGCCCTGCAGCGGAGAAATGGATCTGGAGGCCTGAATCAGCGAGTCGGCACTGCCGTGCATGACTTCGACAAATGATCCTTCCCTTACCTCCCCAACGCAGATCAGATTGCCGTTTGCATCGGTTTTGACAGGATCACGGATGATATGGGCACAGCAGATCCTTGAAAGGCCGAACGGGTATGAGCGGGTAAGGGAGAGAAAATTGTCCGTTGTCATGCACTGGCCGGAATGGCCGCGGATTGCTTCCCTGTAGATGCTGAAGGCTGGCATCCAGTCCAGTGATTTGATTACGTTGCTCTCGGATTCAGTCACTTTGAACGGTCCCTTGATCGGGAGCCATCCGTGGCTGATGCTTACCGAACTGGGGGTGTTGATGAAAACGATTACTGCACTGTCTTCGAGCATGCCTGCGTTGGTGAACAGGCACGGCTTCCTTTCAAGGGAGAGCGATCCTGCTCCTCCCCCGAATATGTTCGGCTCCAGTCCAAGATTGATGAACATGGCATTAATGAATGAGGAAATGCGGCTTGCCAGCCCGTCCACCATTGTAAAAACGGTCGAAGTTACTTTGCTCTCATCCAGCTTTCTGTCCAGTTCCCGGTCATAGTTCTTCTTCGGATCGCTCAGACCCTGTATGGTCAGAATTGACGGCTCATCTGAAAGTGCGATTACGAGTGTTCCCTTATCGAGTTTCTCGTGTCCGAATAGAATCCCCGGAAAAATTCCCCCGGCCAGCGGGACAGGGCATTCAGCCAGAACAGGATTGAGTTCTTCAGAAGTATATCCGTTCCCGTCACAGCTCATGATCAGCAGTCCGCGGACAGCATGATCTTCAGCAGTGTTCAGGACAAGTTGTCTAAATGATTGCACGGTAGCTGTGCGATCAAGTTCAATGCGCATTGTTTTCTCCAATAACCTCCCGGCATTCAGACTGAAATGCGTCCGAGTTTTTCCGGGATGGAATCACGTAATTTTATTCCCATACTGCATTGCAAGGCAAGTATATCATATTTTTCAGTGTTTAAATACGGAGATGAATTTAAACATTGAACTTGAACAACGCAGTCAAATCTGTTTTTTATAGGCTTCTTCCAAGCTGAAACATGTATCGATCATATATACGGGCTGCAATCATGCCTGATCATTAAATTCAAGGAGAAATATCATGTCTGATTTATCCATACTCTTTCCCGGACAGGGATCTCAGGAACCCGGAATGGGGCGCGATCTGGCGGAAAAATGGACTGCCGCCATGGATCTTTGGAAATTTGCTGAAGCTGAATCCGGCCTTGCACTGCGTGAAATCTACTGGGACGGCGATGCCGCTGCCATGGCCAGCACCGATGCACTGCAGCCTGCGTTGACCGTGGTCAACCTGTCCATCTGGTTCTATCTCAAGGACAGCCTCAAGCCCGCAGCCACTGCCGGTCACAGCCTCGGTGAATTTGCCTCGCTCGGCGCTTCCGGCATTCTTTCAGCAGAGGACACTCTCCGGGCGGTCTGTCTGCGCGGTAAACTCATGTCTCAGGTTGCCAACTCTGATCATGGAATGGCTGCCGTGCTCAAGATGAGCCAGTCCGACGTTGAGGATGCTGTTGCATTCGGCGCCAGTGAATCCGGCAAGGAGCTGCGCATTGCCAATTACAACTCTCCAGCCCAGTATGTAATCAGCGGAGAGAAGGCCGCCATTGATGCTGCCGGAACCGTGATCAAGGAACGCAAGGGCCGTGCGGTTCCCCTGCCTGTAAGCGGAGCTTTCCACAGCCCGCTCATTCAGGAGGCTGCAGACGAGTTTTCCGCCTATCTCGGCAAACTCCACTGGAATTCTCCGGCTTTTCCGGTTTATTTCAACGTTACCGCCGCACCCGAATCCAACCCTGAGCGGATCAAGGAGATCATGCGATCGCAGATGACTTCCTCCGTCCGCTGGATAGAAATCATTTCCAACCAGTATGACGCCGGTGTGCGTTCCTTCTATGAACTCGGTCCTAAGGGCGTGCTGACCAAGCTGCTTGCTGCCAATCTCAAAGGCAAGGAGTTCGAAGGCAAGGATATCGGGAATCTGGAAAAAGCTGATTCCGTAAAATAAAAAACATCTCTACACGCCGGTTGTTTCATGGATATGCCGGTCATGAAGAAAATATGATACAGCCCCTGAAATTTGTTTCAGGGGCTGCTTTTTTGGGCCTCTTATACTGTGCAGACATGTGAACCTGTGCAGTATGCGTCCATGAAGTTCATCATCTGATTTCCAAGATGCATGCACTCCCTGCCTTCAAGGCACCTTTCCGCATCTGTGCTGTCAATGTGGGTAAACAGGGTTTCCCCGTCCTTGTTCAGTGTTATGATCCAGGCGTCCTTTTCAACGCTGAACTCGGTAGTCAGTCCGAGGCTGTAGCGTTCGATTTCAGGGTAAAGGGCCAGAATCCTGTTCCTAAGCTGTGAACTGCTGATATTCATAACCGCCTCCTCTCATCTTAAAAATGAGGATATACGGCCTTTCGGGTCGTTTGTTTTGTCTTGATAATAAGATGATAGGGGTTAAGAGCCACCCGTCAAGTCCCATCTGATTGTTCCCGTATAGGACTCAGTCTAATTATGCTCAATTTGAAAGAATAAAATTCAGCGAAGATAATATATTCAAGTTGGTTTGTTGCTGATAAGATCCACATGGTTGCAAAATTACGGTATTATTTTTTACGATTTTTATTTTGCAATCGGTACCGATGTGTTAATTTTGAAAAATAAGTCCCGGCTGCCCGGCAGCCATGCAGGAGAGGGGGGCAGCCTTTTTCCTGCTCAGATCTCCGGCGCCGGGATTGTTCATGCTGTATCAATAACCGATTGGAGTCACATATGAAAACCTTGACCGCTTCCCGCATGGAGCGCTGCATAGGGTGCCATTCATGTTCTTTCGCCTGCGCCCGGCTGGTGCATAAGCTTCTTTCCTGGAACACGGCCGGTATAAGGATTGCCTCTTCAGGGGGACTTTCGACGGGCTTTGTTGCTAAAGTCTGCCTTGCCTGTTCTCCTGCTCCATGTGCGGAGGCCTGTCCTACCGGGGCCATGATGCCGAGGAAGAAAGGCGGCGGAGTCCTGTACAGGAAGGATGACTGCATCCGGTGCGGAAAATGCGCTGCGGCCTGTCCTGTTGAAGCCATTTATCTTGACCTGAAGGACCGTCCCTATGTCTGCATCCACTGCGGACGCTGCGTGGCCTTCTGCCCGCACGAATGTCTGGAGATGGTCGAATCCGTTGATTCCGGTACCAAGGAGGACTCCAAATGATACGTGATTATTTCAGGGTCCTTCTGGTGGACCTGTCTACCGGCAAGGGAAATGTGGTCAAGGTCGACGGGCGTAATGAATTTGGAGGAGGAAGCGGGCTTGGAGCACTCCTGTTCGATCAGTACGGCTTTGCGGACCGCCCGTGGGACGACCCGGACCAGCCGTTGATTTTTTCCATCGGAGCACTGACCGGTTTGTTCCCGCTCATGAGCAAGACGGTATGTTCCTTCAAATCCCCCTACCACGACCAGTTTGCTGAAAGTCATGCCGGGGGACGTTCCGCGCTGGCCATACGTTTTGCTGATTATGACGCAGTTGTGATCAGGGGGCGGGCAAAGCGGCTGACCTGCCTGTCCATCGGGATGAAGCATCTGGAGCTCAAGGACGTGCAGTTCCTCGCCGGGAAGGATGTCTTTGAGACCGGCAAGATCCTGCGCCGCATGTTCCCCGGTTCCGGCCACCGTTCCATACTGCGCATCGGTCCGGCAGGGGAGAATCTTTCAGCCATGGCCTGCATCAATGCCGATACTTACCGCCATTTCGGCAGGCTCGGTTCCGGTGCAGTCATGGGAGCCAAGAACCTCAAGGGGATAGTCATTCAGGGTGACGGATCTTTCGCGCTGTCCGATAATCCGGATTACCCCAAGGTTTACAAGCAGGTTTATGACAAGATGACTGCTACTGACATGATGAGCAAGTACCACAACCTCGGTACCGCAGCGAACCTCGGAGCCCTGAACGAACTTAAGTCCCTGCCGTGGCGAAACCTGCAGGCTACCAGAGACGAAGCGATAACAGGCATCACCGGCGAGAAGTTCGCCGACGATACCCTGCTGCGTAACGCCGCCTGTGCGGGCTGTCCGGTCGGGTGTATACATGTAGGCTTTGTGCGCGAAAAATTCATGGTCCAGAACCAGTACCTCTACCGGCAGGTGGCCTACGATTACGAGCCTATTTTCGCTACCGGTTCCATGCTTGGCGTTACCGATGCCTTTCAGGTGCTTGGAATCATGGATGAGGTGGAAAAAGCCGGTCTGGACGTGATGTCCGGCGGCGTTGCGCTGGGCTGGGCAACGGAAGCCTTTGAAAAGGGATTGATCACCGAAGCCGAAACAATTGTACCGCTGGCTTTCGGTAATGCCGAAAATTACAAAAAAGCGGTCTTCTATCTTGGGGAGGCTGAAAATGAGTTCTACCGGGCATTGGGTAAGGGCAGTCTTGTGGCTGCTGCCAGATACGGCGGAGAGGACTTTGCCTGTGTTCTGGGGCAGGAGATGGCCGGGTATGCTACCGGGGAAACTTTCTACGTTGCCGAAGGACTCGGCTTCCGGCATTCGCATCTCGATTCCGGCGGCTATTCATGGGACCAGAAGCACGACAAGAAGGATGTGCATGGTGTCTGTGACTTTCTGATCAAGGATGAGTCCGGCAGGGCTTTTCTCACTTCCATGGTTTCCTGTCTATTTGGACGGGGAGTCTACAGTGATGAGCAGCTGGGTGAGTGTCTGAGATCGGTCAGTTATACTGAAATAGCTGATAACATCGACTCCATCGGAGAGCGAATCCGGGCAATGCGCTGGAAGGTGCGCTTTGATACCGGTTACGATCCTGAATCAGTTGCCATTCCTAAGCGTTACCATGAAGTGACCACTTGGAAAGGTCAGACCGATCCCGTTTATCTGGAAGAGCTCAAAGCCGAGTATGCCCGCAGAATCCGCGGCTTGGTAGCGGATGAACACCTTCAGAAGTTCGGCCTTAAAAAAAATGAGTAAATATTAAAAAAGTGCTTGCAAATGAGGACCGGTTTCGATAAATATCTCTCCTCAGCGGCGCCGAGGTAGCTCAGTCGGTAGAGCAGGGGACTGAAAATCCCCGTGTCGGGAGTTCAATTCTCTCCCTCGGCACCACTTGCCACAAATCGCCTTCATGACCGGATCGTGAGGGCGCTTTTCTTTTGTGCTAATAGTAGGCGGCAGTATACGTTTTTACTGCCGCCTTTTTCTGTTCCGGCTGCTAAGCCTTCATGTTCCCCGTGTTTTACCGGTTCAGGTTCTCTTTGCGCAGAAATGATATGGTCAGGGAAGGCGAGACTTTCCTGCTGTCCCGAATCATGTATCCGTGCTTGGCATAGATGTGCAGGTTTTTCAGACTTCTGCTGCCGGTGAAAAGTTCATAGGCTCTGACCGAGGGGTAGTGTGCTTCTATTCCCCTGAGCAGTGCGGAACCCAGCCCTTTGTTCTGATGTTCCGGGCTTACAATGAGCTTCCCTACATGACAGACCCCATCCTTTTCACAGGCCCGGACCGAACCGATTATTTCTCCTTCAAGTTCAATTTTCAAGAATAGGTGGCTTGAAAATTCTTTTTCAATCTCATCGTCAGATTGCAGAAGTGGCGGGATGTTGAAGTCGTTATAGATTTCAGCTTCGCTTAAGTAGGCTGTCTTCTGCAGTGCGAGTATCTGCTTGAGATCTGCTGCGGCTGCTTGCTCGATTTTATATGCGAGTGATGTGTCGGTCCTGGACATGATTGGTATTCCTCCGATGGAAACGGACTGGTGGGCATTAAATGCGACTGGAACAAGCGGGAATGCGTTCATCGCCTGCAGGCAGAGAGAGATCCGGCGAGCCCTGCATGAACAGCATAGGCAGAATTATTGGATGAACTTTTTAGCTATGCAGGTCAACCGATTTGTACGCTCAGAGGCGCCGGTAAAGAGGCTGATCAGCCTGACGGAGCGGAGTATACTGACTGATACAGGCCGCAGTACCGTTAAGGGTGCTGCGGCCTGTTTGTCTTGCAATGAAATCTTCTTATGGGGAGCAGAAACTACCAGCGCAATGACAGGCAGGTCAGGCCGCCGTCCATTTTGCGGAATTCGGACATGTCGATGTAGTCGGGCTTGAAGCCGTTTTTGTCGAGCAGCTCGGCTGTGGCGGGGAACCCCGCAGGGGCCAGCAGCTTTGGACCGAGATAAAGACAGTTGGCGGAATACTCTTCGCCGTCCGGCACGGTAAGCTTCCTGAACTGTGCAAACTCTTCACGGGCCGCGAAACGGCCGCTCATGATCAGGGTATCTTCATCAAGAGCCGACAGTTCGGTCTTGAGATGGGGCATGCCGAATTTAAAAGGTACGGGGACGGCCTTGAACCCGAATCTCGTTACAGCTTTGGAGAACTGTTCATATCCGGACCGGTTGGTACGGGTATCTATGCCCACATAAAAAGTCTTGCCCATGAGCAGGACGTCGCCGCCCTCCATGAGTCCATCCCCTTCCATGCGTATGATTTCATCAACCTGTGAACTGATGGCGGTGCTGATGATCTCGATTTCACCGCGTCTCGGTTCTGCTCCGGGGCAGGTCAGGAAGGCTGCGGTTCCACCCTCAAAGGGGATCATCACTGCGGTGTCTTCTACAAAGACCGAGTCAGGGTACTCCTCAACAGGCTCAAGTACGGTAACGCTGATCCCGGCCTGTTCGAAGTGTTCTATGTATGTTTTATGCTGGGCAAGGGTCAGGTCCATGTCCGGACAACCCAGGCCGGCTTCGGTTATGCCCTGCCCCATGTTGCGGGAGGGGGTTCTGACAATGGCGTTGCGGAACATCCTGTGTATCTCCTGAAATCCTACTGTATAATTGCGTCCTTGGCCTTCTGCTGCTCGGCAATGAGAGTCAGCTTGGTACGGATGTATTCGCTGGCGATGTTTCCCGCCTCATCGTTCTGGGTGGGGGCGTAGGCCGCAATGTCTTCTGCAACCTGCTTTTCCATGCGCTCTGATTCCATGAACATGATGTAGATAAGTACCAGTGAGGAATTATTTTCGGTTGTACCGCTGCACAGCTCTTCGATCTGGTTGCGGGGTACGGTTTCCAGCAGTCTATCGATGAACATACCTATCCACTTGTCATAAAGCTCAGCAATAGACGGAATCATGGATTTGATGTTCCTGACTGCACCTTCATCTATGTTGGGCATTGTCATGGCAATGAATTCACCTAAGGCGTCCTGCCGGGCCTCTTCATTTTCAGTGAACTTTTTCATGATTACCTGATGAATATATTCTCTGATTTTTGCTTCTTCCATATTCTGGTTCCCCTGTTCTGCAAAAAATGAATTAAGTTAAATTGATGAAGGTTGATTACTAGAAAGAGCTACGGCAGGCAACCGGCTTGATTGCACCTGTGCTTTGGTGATAAGCCTCCAGCATAATAAATACGGTACTTATTCAGGAGAGATGATGGTTAACGGAAAAAAAGTGGTAATGGTCATGCCTGCCTACAATGCGGCGTCCACCCTTAAAAAGACAATTGACGAGCTTCCTCCGGATGTGGTGGACGAGATTCTGCTGGTGGATGACTGCAGCCGCGATGATACCGTAGCCCAGGCGGAGACTCTGGGGATAAAGACCGTGGTTCATGCCTGCAATACTGGATACGGGGGCAACCAGAAGACCTGCTACAGGACTGCCCTTGAAATGGGGGCCGACGTAGTTGTCATGGTCCACCCGGACTATCAGTATACCCCGCGGATCATTTCGGCCATGGTATCACCCATTGCCAACGGCGTTTTCGACTGCATGCTGGGTTCACGTATTCTCGGAACCGGTGCCCTGAAAGGCGGCATGCCTCTCTATAAATTTGTCGCCAACCGCTGTCTGACCATCTTCCAGAACATCCTGGTAGGCTACCATCTTTCCGAGTACCACACCGGATACCGGGCCTTTTCACGGGAACTGCTGGAAAATCTTCCTGTCGACGCCAACAGCGACGACTTTGTTTTCGATAACCAGATGCTCTGCCAGATCATCTACGCCGGGTACGACATCGGGGAAGTTACCTGCCCGACCCGTTATATGGATGATTCTTCATCAATCAGCTTTGCCCGTTCAGTACGATACGGCCTCGGTGTGCTGCGCTGCTCCATGGAAACCCTGCTGCACAGGCTGGGCTGGAAGGAAAGCGATTTCCTCAAAGGAATAACCCGGCGTTGATTTTTTGCCTCCGGCGGCCAGAGAACCTTTTTTGAAAAAAAGGTTCTCTGGACTCTCCAAAAAACTTTTTTAACAGGCTGTCGCTGCGTTCGAGTCCAATCGCAACTCTGGAATTGTCTTTGTTCCGCAAAATTTATTTTTCATATGGCCTTATTGTTGGCAATAGCTTGAAACTAATAGGGATTCCAAAGGGTCGCGGACCCTTTGGCCGCCGGAGGCGAAATTCGATCGTCAAAAGCGCGCAGCGCATCAAGATCAGGAGGCACTTTTTGAGGAAATCAGTGTCGCAAGAGCACATTGTATCTAAATATATTTAGCAGGTGATAATCATGAATGTGACATCTTCCGTATATGACACTAAAAAGGTGCTGCTTTGCTCGGCCCTGTTGGCGGCGATGGTTATTGCCGTGTACGGGCAGTGTGGCGGCTTCGAGCTGGTCACCTATGACGACACCAGCTACGTCATCGACAATGCACGGGTCATGCAGGGTCTGTCTGCCGAAAATATCGGCTGGGCCTTCAGCACATTCCAGCTTTCAAACTATCACCCGCTGACCGTTGTCTCCCACATGCTTGATACATCCCTTTTCGGGGATTCGCCCGGTGCCCGGCATCTGGTCAACGTGTTCTTTCATCTGCTGAATGTGCTGCTGTTGTTCTTTTTTCTGCTCAAAGCCAGTGCCGGACTTGAAGAAGGCGGGGTGTGGCCTTCCTTTTTTGCCGCAGCCCTCTTTGCCGTGCACCCGGTGCACGTTGAGTCTGTGGCGTGGGTTGCCGAGCGCAAGGATGTTCTGTCCGCCTTTTTCTGGCTGTCCGCCATGCATTGCTGGCTTGCGTATGCAAAGAACAGGAGCATGGCCAATTACGGGCTGACCTTCTTTTTTACCGGGCTGGGAATTCTTGCCAAGCCGATGGTAGTCACGCTTCCTGCAGCACTGTTTCTGCTTGATGTCTGGCCTCTCAAGCGTGTTGATTTCAGGGAGAACCCTGTTGCGCAGCTTGGCAGGGTGATTGTAGAGAAGATTCCGCTTCTTTGTCTGTCAGTTCTTTCCTCCGTACTTACGGTTATGGCTCAGGAAGGCGGCGGGGCCATGCAGTCCATTGCCTCATTTCCGCTATCCCTGCGTATTTCCAATGCGCTTGTTTCATACGTGGCTTATCTCGGAGAGCTGGTTGCCCCGGTCAACCTTGCTGTCTTTTATCCATATCCGCATGCAATCCCCGTCTGGCAGCCTGTTCTTGCGTTGTTGTTTATTGTTGCGGTCAGTGTAGTCTGTTTGCGTTTTCTGCGCAGGTTCCCTCTGGGGGCTGTGGGCTGGTTCTGGTATCTCGGTACACTTGTGCCGGTCATCGGGCTGGTTCAGGTCGGTGATCAGGCTATGGCCGACCGTTATGCCTATATCCCGTTCATGGGACTGTACATGCTGCTGTCATTCGGAGCCGTTCGGCTGGTGAAGGCAGGACGTTTGCCCGGCAGCGCTGTGTTTGGTGCCGGGGCTGTAGTTGTGGGCGTGCTGCTTGTTGCGGCATATACACAGGCGGGGCACTGGCATAACAGTGAAACACTGTACCTGCGGGCTTTGTCGGTGACCGAGAACAACCACCATATGAACTACAACTATGCGAACCTGCTGGAACGCAGAAAGGATTATAACAAGGCGGCCGAGCATTATCGGGCAGCCATCAAGGCCGACCCTTCCCATTACAAGGCCATGACCAACCTTGCCAACATTCTTTCCCGGCGTGGGAAAGTCCTGGCCGCTATGGACCTTTATGAAAGAGCCCTTGCTCTTGCCCCTGATTACGCCACCGCCTATGCCAACCGCGGAATCGGATACCATAAGCAGGGCAGGCTTGATCTTGCTCTGGCCGACTACCGCAAGGCCCTTGAGCTGGAACCCCGTAATGCCAATACAATGGTCAACATTGGGCTGCTTTATTATATGCGCGGGGACAATTCTGCAGCAAAGGACTGGCTGCGGCGGGCTCTTGAGATAGACCCTCAGAATGATGCCGCCCGGAAGAATCTGTCCATGATTCCATAATAACGGTACAGGTCTTGTCTCATTGTTGATTTCAGTTGGTCGGATTATGCTGAGGGACCTGTCGCTCATGCTTACGGGCGGAAGATCCGGTCAAATCTGCTGAGAGGTAATGGACCACGTAATTCTCATTCTTCGATGCCTGAATTTTCATTTCATTGAGAACGGTTGACTGGTAAATATTATTGGAGCCCTGTGAATCTGTCACAGGGCTTTTTTGTTGCAGGTAAGAAGAATAAAGGCATCACGACGGATTTATTTTTTGAGAATAATTATGCAGCCAAAATTCATTTTTGATCAAAAATGGCAAAAAAAATCTGGACAGATTTGCTATATCCGCGCAAGTAAACCTGTTTGTACACAGTGACTGGCAATGCCTGATGGATGGTTGTCCGAAATTCTCCAGCAGGGATGTTCAGGCTTGCTTTCATGGGTTATGTATATTTTTTGTGGGCCGGTTTTTCTGACCCAATGGGGACGCCTGCGCCGAGCGCCATTTCGGAGTAGGGGTGAAAAATCGGGAAAGATAATAAAAGGGGTGTGTTCTGGATGGAAAAGTTACAGAAAAAATACGGTTTCTGGACTGCAACCGCAATGGTTGTAGGGATTGTTATCGGTTCCGGTGTATTCTTTAAGGCTGACGATGTGCTTAGTGCGGCTGGCGGTGACCTCGGGACTGCTTTGATTGCCTGGCTCATCGGCGGATCGATCATGGTCGTTACCGCGTATGTGTTTTCAAAGATTGCTACCCGTATCGAAAAGGTCAACGGCCTTGTGGACTATTTTGAAGAGGCTTACGGGGAAAAGGCCGGCTATCTTGTCGGCTGGTTTATGACTTTCATCTATTACCCGACCCTTGTTGCGGTTCTGGCATGGGTTTCAGCCAACTACACTGTAGGGCTTATTGGCCTCAAGGACGGAGTCTGGCCCATTTCATTTGTCTACATGACCGGATTCTTCCTGCTTAACTATTATTCTCCGGTTCTGGCCGGTATGTGGCAGGTTTCTTCTACTGTAATCAAGCTCATCCCGCTCGGCCTTGTGGCCGTGGTAGGCGGTATTGCCGGTCTTTCCAGCGGCCAGACCATGCAGAATTTCATGCAGGCTGCGCAGGCAGTGTCCGGTAGTGGCGGCGGACTTGCCGTTGCCACTCTTTCAACCGCTTTTGCCTATGAAGGCTGGATCATTGCCACTGTAATCAACGCCGAACTCAAGGATGCCAAACGTACCCTGCCCAAGGCGCTGGTAGTAGGAACCATCGCGGTAATGACCATATACATGCTCTATTACATGGGTATTTCCGGCGTGTTGACCAACGATCAGGTCCTCGTCGAAGGTGATGCAGCTCCGGTTCGGGTTATTGAGATGATCTTTGGTTCCGTAGGCGGTACCCTGCTGACCGTTTTCGTTATCATCTCCTGCCTCGGCACTCTCAACGGACTGATCATGGGCTCTGCCCGCGGCATGTTCTCCATCGCTTCCAGAAACATGGGCCCCAGAGCAGACCTGTTCAAACAGATCAATCCCATCACCAACAGCACCAGCCATTCCGCCATTCTCGGATATTTCCTTTCCCTGTTCTGGCTCATGGTCTGGTACGGCAACTTCCACGGCTGGTGGGGACAGTTCATGGATGTCTCCGAGCTACCGATTGCCTTCCTGTATGTGATCTACATCTCCATTTATATCTGGGTGATGAAGACTTTCACCGACCTCAGCCTGTTCAGCCGCTTTGTCTGCCCGACGCTGGCTGCCTGCGGTTCCATCTACATCATATGGGGAGCCATCCAGAAGGATATGTTCATTCACTTCCTGATCCTGACCCTGCTTATAGCCGGGGCCGGGGTTGCACTGATGAACAGCTCCAGACGCTAACTTATTTGCATTAATAAGGATTTGTCGTATGATGCCCGCATTGGTTTCAATGCGGGCATTCTTTTTTTGTGCTGTCTTATTTGAAAATGCTTTGCCCAATCATTGCAGCAGGGCATACTTGTTAAAATATTAATTCCATTAAGTCAGATGATTAATGTGGCTTTTGACTGTTTGGTTCAATGGTATTTGTTTTATGCCGTGGCGCAGCCGTAATAAAAGGTTTATGGCCCCCGGCAGGGTCGCCGAAGGCATGCCTTATGAGTCCCGCAGGATCGCCGGAGACTTCTCTAGACGAGATATCCGGGTAGCTCCCTGCTTGGGTGTAGCGATGGTTGCAGTGGAGGGTCAATTATGGGTGGCTTTGAGGAAAAACTGGCTGAACTGAACAGGAAATATGCAGCAGCTCTTGCGGGGCGTGTGGCTGAGCTGGAGGGGCATCTGGATACATACAGCGCTTCCGGCGACGGTGCTGCTTTGGAGTTCCTTTACAAGGGAGCCCATGCTGTAGCGGGTTCTGCGCGCACGTTCGGTCTGCCGGAGGTGACCGTCAAGGCCAAGGAACTGGAACTGGCCGCCCGAGACGGTGTGGAAACAAAAAAATTATATGAAAAACTGTCGGCCCTGAAAAAATGCATTTCTTCCTGATTGTTGAAGGGGTTAAAAATAGCGCGCTTCGCGGATTTCCGCTGTTTTTGCAGACGGAAGTTTGGTCCTGAGGCATTTTTTATGGTTGCATAGTGTCTTCTTGATGGTTATAGGCTCCAAACTATGAGCAAAGATTTGATTGTTGTTGAGTCCCCGGCAAAGGTGAAGACTATTAGCAAGTTCCTTGGAAAGAACTACCAGGTGGCTGCGTCCGTCGGTCACGTGCGCGATCTGCCCAAGAACAAGCTTGGAGTCGAGGAAAACGGTGATTTTACCCCCCAGTACCAGATCATTCCCGGAAAGGAAGAGGTGGTCAATAAGCTGAAGAAAGCGGCAGCCAAGGCTGATCACGTCTTTCTCGCTCCCGACCCCGACCGCGAGGGGGAAGCTATCGGCTGGCATGTGGCTGCCATTATCAAGGAAGTTAACGAAAATATCAGCCGCATCCAGTTCAACGAAATTACCGCCAGAGCCGTTAAAGAGGCTCTCGAACACCCGCAGCCGCTCAACGAGCAGCTTTTCGATTCCCAGCAGGCGCGCCGTATTCTGGACCGTCTGGTTGGTTACAAAATTTCGCCTATTCTCTGGAAGAAGGTTAAGCGCGGTATTTCCGCCGGGCGCGTTCAGTCTGTTGCTCTCAAGCTCGTAGTGGAAAGGGAAAAGGCCAGAAGGGCATTCATCCCTGAAGAATACTGGCTCTTCAAGGCCCACCTTGAGGGCGCCAATCCGCCGCTCTTTGTTGCCGAACTCTGGAAAGTTGACGGCAAGAAAGCTGAAATAGGTTCTGCCGATGAGGCCGCGGCCCTTGAGAAAGCGGTCAAAGGTGTACCTTTTGCTGTTTCCGATCTGACCGAGAAGGAACGCAAGCGCAGCCCGCAGCCTCCTTACATTACTTCCACCCTGCAGCAGGATGCCAACCGCAGATTAGGGTACTCGGCCAAGCGCACCATGACACTGGCCCAGCGTCTTTACGAAGGGGTGGAACTCGGTGACAAGGGAACAACCGCGCTCATCACCTATATGCGTACCGACTCCGTGCGTATTGCCGACGAGGCCCGTGACGGTGCCAAGACGCTCATTCTTGATAAATTCGGCAAGGAATTTTATCCCGCCAAGGCCCGGGTCTATAAATCCAAGGGCGGAGCGCAGGATGCCCATGAAGCCATCAGGCCCGTAGATGTCACTGTTCTTCCAGAGGACGTCAAAGCTTTCCTGCCGCCGGACCAGTTCAAGGTTTACAAACTGATCTGGGACCGTTTCGTTGCTTCGCAGATGGCTCCGGCCCGCTTCTGGGATACCGTTGTCACCATTGAAGCCGGTGAAACCATCTGGCGGTCCAAGGGCGAACGGCTGCTGTTCCCCGGTTTCATGCGCGTTACCGGCAAGACCGGCGACGAGAATCTCGTGGAACTGCCCAAGCTTGACAAGGGAGAAGTGCTTAAGGTCGACAGGATTGAAAGTGAGCAGAAGTTCACCCAGCCTCCCGCACGCTATTCCGAAGCATCGCTGGTGCGCGAGCTTGAGGAAAAGGGTATCGGGCGTCCTTCCACATATGCATCCATTATTTCTACCATTCAGGATCGCGGCTACGTCCTTCTTGAAGAAAAGAAATTCGTCCCCACCGAGCTTGGCTTTGTGGTGAGCGACCAGCTTTCCGAACATTTCAAGGAACTCATGGATGTGGGCTTTACCGCAGCTATGGAGAAGCAGCTTGATGATGTTGCCGAAGGCAAGATTGAGTGGACCTCGCTCATGCGCAATTTCGTTGAGGGCTTTTACCCGACCCTTGATGCCGCTGCCAAGGATATGAAGCGCGGCGGTGAGGACACCGGTGTCTCCTGCAGCAAGTGCGGCTCGTCCATGGTCATCAAGTTCGGCCGGACCGGTGAATTTCTGGGCTGCTCCAACTACCCGGACTGCAAGAATATAGTCAACTTTACCCGTGACGAGAAGGGCAGCATTGTCGTTCTTGAAGATCAGGCTCCTGAAGATACCGGGATAAGTTGTGACAAGTGCGGCTCGCCCATGGCTGTTAAGCGCTCCACTCGTGGAGAGTTTCTCGGTTGTACCGCCTACCCGGACTGCCGCAATATCAAGAATTTCGAGCGGGACGAAGACGGGAAAATCAAGGTGGTGGAGACTGCTGCCCAGCAGGTTGTCGGTAAGTGTCAGGAGTGCGGAAAGGGTGATCTGATCATCAAGCACGCCCGTAGCGGCAGCCGTTTCATTGCCTGTTCCAACTATCCCGACTGTAAATTTGCCAAGCCTTTTACCACCGGTGTAAAATGTCCTCGCGAGGGCTGTTCCGGTGAACTGGTTGAAAAGAGCTCCCGGCGCGGCAAGATTTTTTATTCCTGCGACCGGTATCCCGACTGCGATTATGCGGTCTGGTACCCGCCCGTAGACGGGCCCTGTCCCAAATGCGGGCATCCGGTCCTGGTCAGGAAGACCACCCGCGCCAAGGGTGAGCACATTGCCTGCCCTGAAAAGGGGTGCGGATATGTTCAGGAAGTGGATGAGTCCTAACCTGTCGATATGATATGCTGCTAGAGACAGTCTGGAAATTCTCTAGTTGAGTGAAAGACCAAAAAGACCCTTCCCGACTTAGATTGGGAAGGGTTTTTCCAATTGGCGTGTCAGTCTGTTTTAGTGTACTTTGACCGCCGATGGTCTTAATGACCGTAACAGAACAATATAGAGGAATTAAAAAATGTCTGAATATAAATTCGGCTGTGTTGCGCTTATCGGGCCGCCTAATGCCGGCAAATCTACCCTGATGAATCACTATCTGGGACAGAAGGTCGCCATTGTATCTCCCAAGCCGCAGACCACCCGTAACCGCATTAGCGGCATCCTGACCGATGACAACTCTCAGGTCGTGTTTCTGGATACTCCGGGCATCCACCGCATGCGTGGAAAGATGAACCGCTTCCTGCTTGATTCAGCCTGGGAGGCACTTGGGAGTTCCGATGCCATCGTGGTGCTCTTCGATGCCGCCCTTTACGCATCCAAGCCGCACCTGATGGACAAGGACCTTGCTCCGGTGGTCAAGCCGGTCAACCAGTCGCACAAGCCTGTTTTCGTGGCCGTGAACAAGGTGGACAAGGTCAAGGACAAGGCCATGCTGCTTCCGGTCATGCAGAAGGCTCAGGAATTCTGGCCCGAAGCACAGTTCATCCCTGTTTCCGCGCTGAAGGGCGAAGGAGCCAAGGTGCTGCTGGAAAAGCTGGTAGAAGTCCTGCCGGAAGGCCCGCCCATGTTCCCCGAGGATCAGGTTTCAACCGTTCCTCTGCGTTTCATGGCTGCCGAGACCATCAGGGAAAAGCTGTTCATGAGCCTGCAGCAGGAACTGCCTTATTCCACCGCAGTTGAGATCGAGTTCTGGACTGAAGAACCTGAACGCAATCTGGTCAATATCGGTGCTGTGATCTATACCACCAAGAAGAACCACAAGGGCATGATCATCGGCAAGGGAGGACAGAACCTCAAGAAAATCGGCACTCAGGCCCGTGTGGAGCTTGAAGAGATGCTTGAGATGAAGGTTATGCTAGAAATCTGGGTCAAGGTGCGTGAAGGCTGGACTGAAGACGTCGGATTCCTGCGCTCTCTGGGGCTTGGGGAATAGCGTCAGCGGATCAAATCTTGTTCTTTTGTTTTCTTTTTATTAAAGAAATTTATATAATCAACCGAATTTTAATGTAAGCCGCCTTTGGATAAGGCGGCGGTGGTCAGATGAACAACAGGGAAACAGAGCTTACGGAAAACCTCGACGAGGTTAAGGCAGAAGTGGCTGATGCGGCTTTCCGCTGTGGACGCAAGGCAGATGAGATCAAGATTTGTGCGGTTTCCAAGCTGCACCCGGCCTCGGATATCGAGATGCTTTACCGGGCCGGCCACCGCTGTTTCGGTGAATCGTATGTGCAGGAGGCCCTTGCCAAGCAGGAAGAGCTCTCCGGCCTTGATATCGACTGGCATTTCATCGGCGGACTGCAGTCCAAGAAGGCCCGGCAGGTGGCCGGCATGTTCAGCGCAATCCACAGTGTGGACAGCTCCAAGCTTGCCGGACTGCTGAACAGAAGGGCTGCTGAGTTGGGTGTGGTCCAGAATATTTTTATTCAGGTCAACACCGCCGGGGAAGAGCAGAAGAGCGGCGTCGGCGAAGAGTCCCTTCCTGCTCTGGTTGAAGAGCTTCTCGGACTTGAGAATCTTAAGCTTGTCGGTCTGATGGCCCTGCCCCCTTTTTTTGATGACCCTGAAGGAGCCCGGCCTTATTTTGCAAGGCTGCGGATGCTGGCCGAAGGTATGGAAAAGCTTTTCGACATCAGGATTCCCGAACTGTCCATGGGCATGACCGGGGATTTCAGGGTGGCCATTGAAGAGGGCTCCACCATGGTCAGGGTAGGGACAAAGATATTCGGACGCAGGCCCGGATACTGATCCGGGCGCTTTTAAACGTGAGACCGGGAAGGGAGTCTCGTAAACCTATCTACAGGCGGCTTTAATGGATCTGGGTACAGTCATAGGCATCGTGCTTTCCTTCGGGCTGGTTCTTTCGGCTATTCTGGTCGGAAGTCCCCTTTCCATTTTTATTTCGGTCCCTTCCGTTCTCATCGTTGTGGGTGGAACTATCGGGGCCTCGCTGGTAAACTATCCCATGGGACATGTGCTGGGTGTTATCGGGGTTATCAAGAAAACTTTCTTTTCCACCCTCGAGTCACCGCAAGCGATTATCGACAAGTTCATGGATTTTGCCAACAGGGCCCGTCGCGAGGGGATCCTCTCCCTTGAACCGGCCCTTAAATCCATTGATGACGATTTTCTGCGCAAGGGACTGCAGTTGACCGTTGACGGTCTGGAGCCTCAGGTTATTCAGGAGATTCTGGAGACGGAAATCCAGTATCTCGAAAACAGGCATGAAACAGGGGCTGAAATCCTCAAGGTCTTTGCTGACTTTGCTCCTGCAATGGGCATGATCGGTACGGTTATCGGTCTGGTGCAGATGCTGCAGACCATGAGTGACCCCAGTACCATCGGCCCTGCAATGGCTGTTGCGCTTCTGACCACTCTTTACGGGGCGATTCTTGCCAACCTTGTCTTCACTCCCATGTCCGGCAAGCTGAAGACCCGCAGCAAAGAGGAGATTCTGCTGCGGGAAATGGTCATGGAAGGGATCATTTCCATATCCAAAGGTGAAAACCCCAAAATTATCGAAGAAAAGCTGAACAGCTACCTGCCGCCGAAAATTCGCAGGGCTGTCGACTAGGCCGGTTTGACGCTGACGGTCGGGAGAGCCGCATGGGTAGAAAGAAAAAACCGCCCGAGGCGCAGGGGCAGCCGCTCTGGCTTATAACCTTCAGCGACCTGATGACTCTCATGCTGACCTTCTTTGTTCTGCTGGTCAGTATGTCAGTTGTTGACGAGCGGCGTAAACTGGTCGTTCTGGGGTCCATCATCGGAACATTCGGTTTCGGTTCGCAGGGGTATGATGTCCTTTCACAGGGAGATTCAAAGCGGACCGTCGAGATTGGACCTCTGGAAGTTGAAAGCGATCTTGAACCGATCAAGCCGCTGCTCTGGGAATTTGCCGAGGAAGACCTGCGGTTTGAATCAAACCGTTTCGTGCAGATCCTTTCCATAGGTGCCGATGTTCTCTTTACTCCCGACAGCACGACCCTCTCCATTGAGGGAACGCGGGTTCTTGATACGGTGCTGCCCATACTGAAAAGGGTAAAGCATCCGGTCATGGTGGCCGGTCATACCTCCATCCTGCGCGACGAACTCGGTGAGGATTACCGGGTTGAAGACAGAAATCAGATTCCGGATATTTCATGGAAGATGTCGCTTAACCGGGCGCTTTCCGTCTATAACTATCTTGTCAGGAACGGTATGAGTCCCGAGATGCTCAAGCTTGAGGCCTTCGGCAAATTTCATCCGCGTCACCCGAACTCAACCCCTGAAGGAAGGAAGATGAACCGGAGGGTCGACCTTGTTCTTGATACCCGCAGTGAGGCCATTGAGAAAGAACTGAAAGAGTATCAGCCGCCGAAGAAAAAGGATGAGCCTTTCAAATTTGATGGTTTTGTCTTTCCGGTCGAGGATTCGGATAACCCGGTCCGCAGGGATAAGTGAGGCTGAGCGATGGGGCGCGACAAGGTAAAGAAGCCGCCGGATCCTGGCGGAGGGTGGCTGGTAACGTTTTCGGATCTGGTAACCCTGCTTTTGACTTTTTTTGTGCTCCTGTTAAGTATGGCTTCAATGGACCAGAGTTTTATTACCCGTGTTACAATCATGCCTGCGGAGCTTGGATTTCTTGATAAACGCGGGGCCGGGCGGGTTACGGCCAAGGTAAAGCTGGTCAGTGAATTTTTGGAAAGGCCCTGGGAAGTCCTTGAACGACAGGACAGGATCAAGGATCTGCTCTTTCCTGATGACGTGCTGCCTGCGGATATGGACCGGGCCACTCTCAACGAGAATCTCAAGGTCCTTGCCAAGCCCGAGGGGGTGGCGCTTGTGCTGACTGATAAGCTGATGTTTCCATTGGGAAAGTCTCAGCTTGACGACAGCGCCAAAATCCTGCTTTACCAGTTGGTCCCTGTTCTGGACTATCTCGGTACAGCAGATGTAAACATTGCCGGTTATACTGACAACGTTGGAGGAATGAGTCCTGCCAACTTTCAGCTTTCCGGCGAAAGGGCCCTGGCCGTGCTCTCTTTTTTTGCCGAGCAGGGCATAAATAATGAACGAATGACAGTATCCGCTTACGGACCGACCTACCCCCTGTACAGCAACACGACTCCGCAGGGGAGGGATCAGAACAGGCGGGTTGAAATATTGATCAAGACCACCCCCCCCATGGGCGGGTATTAAACAACGGAAAGAGGCGGACAGACATGGCTGAAAGCGGTGAAGAGCCTAAAAAGAAAGGCGGATTGCTCAAGTGGATCATTTTACTGATTCTGCTGGGCGCGCTCGGCGGAGGCGGATTTTTCGCCTACCAGAAGTTTTTTGCGGCTCCCCCGGAGGATGCGGCTGAAAAAACTGCTGCCGGGGAAGACTCTGCGGCACAGGATCAGGGCCCGCTGCCCGGTGACGGTTTCAACGTCACTCTGCCGACCTTTGTAGTCAACCTCGCCGACCCTCTGGGAAGACGGTACCTCAAGCTCGGCGTTGATGTTGAGGTTGTCAGTGAAGAGGCCGTGGCCGAACTGTCCAAGAAAGAACCGATGGTCAAGGATACCTTGATTCTTCTTCTTTCCAGCAAGACCTATCAGGATCTTTCCAGCATGGAGAGCAAGATTCTGTTGAAAAAGGAAATCGTCGACCGTCTTAACCAGATACTCGGCGGTTCCAAGGTGTTGCAGGTATATTTTACGGATATGGTTATCCAGTAGCATGGTTATTGCTACGTTGCTTGGTGGTGCCATTTTTTCGGCATCGATTTTTATTACGGGTGACGGGATGAAATCAGTCGGAGGTAGACAGCTATGATATCTGATGATCTTGATCAGGATAAACTTGCGCAGGAATGGGCTGATGCCCTGTCCGGCGATTCCGGTGGCAGTGATCCTCTGGCTGATGATCTTGACGGCGGTGATGATGCTCTGGCCGACGAATGGGCTGCGGCCCTGGCTGAACAGGATGACGGCGGTGCCAGTGATGACGATGCACTGGCCAACGAATGGGCAGCGGCACTGGGCGAGCAGGGGCAGAGCCCTGATTCCGGCGGCGGAGGCGGTGGAGATGCCGGCCTTGCCGATGAGTGGGCGGCAGCTCTGGCTGAAGATACCGGAGCAGACATCCGCAAGGAAAAGGAGCAGGAATTCCTGCGTACCCAGACCCGTGAGGCCGATTTCAAGGACCTGACCAACGAGGCCAAGAACCCCCGGCACGATGGATCGCGGCGTGATCTGGACTTTATTCTCGACATTCCCCTTGATGTTTCCGCCGAACTCGGACGGGCCAAGATGCTCATCAACGAACTGCTCCAGCTCGGAACCGGGTCTGTCGTGGAACTGACCAAGCTGGCCGGTGAGCCGTTGGAAATTTATGTTAACGGCAAGCTTGTTGCCCGCGGCGAGGCCGTTGTCATCAACGAGAAATTCGGTATCAGGCTGACTGACATCATCAGCCCCATAGAGCGGGTGAAGCACCTTGCCTAACGCAACTGCGGTCGCGCTTGCACCGATTGTTCCCGATGCCGGGGTGGGCTCGGTGCTCAAGATGGCTGGTGCGTTGTTTTTCATTCTGGCAATGCTCATGCTGGCCTTTTATGTGCTCAGAAGACTGAACATAGGGGGCAGTTTCCAGGGAATGCGCAAGGGTGTGCTTCAGATCGTGGACCGTATGCCGCTTGGGCCGCGCCAGAATATTACCGTCATCAGGTACCGGGACCGGGAGATGGTGGTCGGAGTCACTCAGGACAGAATAACTTTACTCCACGCAGGGGACGAAGGGCATGCAGCCAGTAAAAAAGATTTTTCCGGATATCTTGCCGATGAAGATTCCGGCTCTTCTGACTCTTAGCGCAGTCCTGTTGTTGATTGTTCCGGGTATTGTTTTTGCCCAGGACCAGACAATCCCGACGCTGACCCTTAATCTTGCCGCCGGGCAGGAGGAACCGGAACAGGTAGCCAAGATGCTGGAAATCCTGTTCCTGCTTACTGTTCTCGGAATGGCTCCGTCCATTCTTCTGACCATGACCTCTTTTACCCGCATTATCATCGTATTCCATTTCCTGCGGCAGGCCATGGGAACCCAGCAGATGCCGCCCAACCAGATTCTGGCATCTCTGGCCATTTTCATGACCGTGGTCATCATGATGCCGACCGGCAAGGCCATCAATGACACCGCCCTGCAGCCTTATCTCAACGAGGAGATAGGTTTCACCCAGGCGCTGAAAAAGGCCGAAAGCCCAATCAGGACATTCCTTTTCAAGCATACAAGGGAAAAGGATCTCTCCATATTTTATGCGATTACAGGGGAGAAGCGTCCTGAAACAAAAGAGGACGTGAACACCATGCTCCTCATTGCCGCCTACACCATCAGCGAACTCAAGACCGGTTTCACTATCGGGTTCCTCATTTATATTCCGTTTCTCATCCTCGATATGGTCATTGCCAGTATCCTGCTGGCCATGGGTATGATGATGCTGCCCCCGGCAATGGTTTCATTGCCGTTCAAGATACTGCTTTTTATCATGGTCGATGGCTGGTCCCTGTTGACGGGCTCGATAGTCAACACGTTTCAGTGATCCGGGGAGTAGTGCGTCCTTTAAACGCGGAGGTATCATATGACTCCTGAATTTGTAATCGGATATGCCCGTCAGTCCATTGAGCTGGCCCTGACTCTTGCCCTGCCTATGCTGGGCGTGGGGCTTGTGGTGGGTATTTTCGTATCTGTCCTGCAGGCCGCAACCCAGATTCAGGAGCAGACTCTGACCTTTGTGCCCAAGATCGTATCCATGTTTCTGGCTCTGCTTTTTGCCTTTCCGTGGATTATGGACAAGATGATTGATTTTACGAGGAATGTGTTCATTAATCTTCCTACGTATATTAAATAGAAAAAAGCTTAAATTTCTTTAAACATGCATAAGCCCCCTGAAGAAGAGAATCTTCAGGGGGCTGTCCTATTTACCTGTGCAGGGAAGCATAAGTCTCCCGCAATAAGAAGTCTGATGGGCGATGGAGCTAGGCCAGCCGTCTGGCAAACTCGCTGATAAGCATGGCCCCGGCCTGTGCCACGTTCAGGGAGTCGAAGTCGCGGCGGAAGGGGATGTGGATAAGCTTTTCACAACGTTTTTCAACGCTGAAACGGATACCTTTTTCTTCGTTGCCCAGAACGAGAATTGCCGGGAGGTTGAGATCGGCCGTATACGCCGGTGAAGAGTCTTCGGATATTCCTGCCCCGTATATGCTGATCCCAAGTTCCGCTGCCTTGTCCAGAGCCTGCGAAATATTGCTGACGCGGGCAACCGGGAGTCTGGTCAGAGCTCCTGCGCTGGCCTTTACCGCAGCAGGCCCGAGGAAGGCCCCGCCGTGCTTGGCGGTAACTATCCCGGCCCCGCCGAGTGCGTAAAGGCTGCGGGCCAGAACTCCGATATTGCCGGGGTCCTGGACCTGATCCAGAACGATCAGCAGGGGGAGAGGGGCATCCCTGAAGGTCTCAAGCATTTCATCAAATTCCGCATAGGGCAGTGCCGCCACCCGGGCAATTATGCCCTGATGGTTGCCGGAGAAGACTCTGCCCATCTCGGTTTTGTCGGCGATTTTGTATTTGATGCCGTGTTTTTTACACCGCTCGATTGTCCGCTCGAAATTCTTGTCCTGACGCCCTTTTTGTAGGTAGAGCAGATCAATCCTTTCGGGGGAGTCCAAAAGCAGCTCCTGGACCGGTTTCCGGCCCGCGATGACGGTATTGTCGTCCTGATTCGTATTCTTCATCGATATTTGCCTTGTTATTTGGAGAAACGTTAAAAAAATATGAGGCTGTTTATCTCAAAGGGCACCGGGCCTGATGTAAAGGCCATTCCGGCACCCATGTGTTCAATTGCCTAATTAATATGAAAAGTTACAGTCTGCCGATAATCTGTCCGGGGTAAAAAGTCCCGCTTTCGTACAGCCCGTGAAGGCCGGAAACCCTTGCGGCACAACCGTTTCTGCAACTTATTCCTTTTGTTTTACTATTGCAAACCCTCGCTCTTTAGGATAGCTCTACGTAAGTTTGAATTATTAAATTAATGCTGGGAAAACCCATCTTTTTTAGCTTGTTGGATGGGTTTTTTGATCAGTCAAGCAGTTATAAACTATACATTTTCTAAATAATTTATGGATAAAATCAATACTTTTGCAGTTTCGAATTACAGGGGGTCGAACATGGTGAATTCGCTCCGGTTACTGGTTTTTGTGGCTATGCTTGCCCTTTTTGCCGGGTGTGCAGCCAAGACAGCTCCAGTTGCTCAGCAGGAGGTTTGCGATCCGCAGGCCAAGGTAAGCGAAGTCGTAGAAACAGAAGGCGATGTTGCCGACTCCGGAGCTCAGCCCCTTGATCCGGAGCTTGAAACCGCTCCGCAGGAGTCCGAGGCTCTTACTCCTGAGGAACAGAAAGCCCTGCTGTCCAGCAACGGCATCTATTTCAACCTTGATGAGCATGATACCAAGGAAGTTCAGCAGTATTTCGGGTTCTTTACTCACAAGGCCCGCAAAACTTTTGCCCGCTGGCTCGAGCGTTCCGAACCTTTCCTGCCTTATGTCCGTCAGGTCCTTTCCGAACAGGGGCTGCCTCAGGATCTGGCTATGCTGCCTTTTGCCGAGAGCGGCTACAATGCCTGGGCCTACTCCCGGGTAGGTGCAGCCGGTATGTGGCAGTTCATGCCTTATACAGGCCGCAAGTACGGGCTCCGTGTAGACTGGTGGGTTGACGAACGCCGCGATCCCTACAAGGCAACCACTGCAGCGGTTGAATACCTCAAGGTTCTTCACGAAATGTTCGGGGACTGGCACTTGGCTCTTGCAGCCTACAATGCCGGTGAAGGCAAGATCAGCAGGGCGCTCAAAAAGACCGGTTGTGACGACTTTTTCGAGCTGACCAAGAACAACCACAAACTTTCCAGAAAATACAGATTGCGGGCCGAGACAAAGAACTACGTTCCCAAATTTATCGCAATCTCCAAGATTTTCAAAAACCTGGATGAGCTCGGCTTCGAGAACATCAACTGGGACAACGGCCTTAAGGTTGAGACCGTATCCGTTCCCGGCGGTACAGATCTGCTGGCCCTTGCCAGAGCATGCGGAATGAAATGGAGTGAGTTCCAGAAACTCAACCCTCACTTTCGTCGTCAGGTCAGCCCCCCGGATGCAACCGTAAACGCTTACCTTCCTGAAAAGGTTATGGCCGATGCTTCAGATTACCTTGAATCTCCCGCTTCCCGTCCCTTTGCCGGCTACAACCGCTATAAAGTGCGCAGCGGTGATTCCTGGTACCGTATCGCCAATCGTTACGGTGTACCCGTTGCAGTCCTGAAATCAGTTAACAACAGCAATTCCAATCTGATCAAACCCGGCCAGTTCCTTATGATTCCCGGCAAAGGTTCAGCTGAATCTGTGCAGTCCGCCGGAGTCGTTTCCACCCGTCGTACTGCTCAGAGCAGGGCCAACTACCGGGTTCAGCAGGGGGACACCCTCTGGGATATCGCCACCCGTTACCAGGTGAGTGTTAATACCCTCAAAAAGGCCAACGGTCTTTATACCAGCAAGCTCAAAATCGGTCAGAAACTCTATATTCCCGACAATAACGCTGTAAGCTCAGCGCGTTCCATTGCCAAGGCCGAGAACGTCAAACAGCAGGTGGTTGACTATCAGGTTCGTCGCGGTGACACCCTCTGGAAGATAGCCCGTCGTTTCGGTGTGAAGGTTTCCGCTCTGATGGAGTGGAACCGCCTTAATTCCAAGAGTATACTTCGTCCCGGAGACCGTATAAAGGTCTACGTTCAGTAGCAGTCGAGCCTAACTCGCATATTCAGGGCGGTTGTGATTTCAACCGCCCTTTTTAATTTCCACCCTTCCTTCTCCCCCTCTGAATATTTGTCTGAGCTGCCTGTTGTAAGACCGTTATTTTCGAACTCTTTGAATTCTGCCGTTTTTTACAAGCCGACAGCTTAATCCCGGATATTTTCGTGAAATGTTTGGACTTGCCAAACAGGTTGATTTTTGAATCCGTTTGGTGAAGTTTGTTCCTTTCTTTCAGATTTAAACAAGGTAATTTAGATCATGGCAATCCAAAGCACCAACCCGATGACCGGAGTGGTTGAAAATACTTTTGAAGAGTTAAGTACTGAGCAGACTGCGAAGGTTCTTTCATCTGTTTCAGTTGCGTTTAAGAGCTGGAGAGAGTCCGCGCTTGATCATCGCGCAGAATGCCTCAGGAATCTGGCAGGTATTCTGCGTGAGCGCGCCGACCGTTTTGCCCGGCTGATGGCTGCTGAAATGGGCAAGCCCCTGAATTCCGGACGGGCAGAAGTGCTCAAGGCCGCTACAGTCTGTGATTACTATGCTGATAATGGGGCACAGATGCTTGCCTGCAAAGATCAGCACGTGGACGGAATGCAGACCTATGTGGACTATGCCCCCATGGGAACCGTGCTTGCGGTAATGCCGTGGAACTATCCGGTCTGGCAGGTTCTGCGTATCGCCGTGCCTACGCTTATGGCCGGCAACACTATGGTGCTCAAGCATGCCTCCAACGTTCCGCAGTGCGCTATTGCCATTGAAGAGGCATTTCGTGATTCCATTTTTCCTGCCGATGCTTTCAGGACGCTGCTCATTGGAGCCAGACAGGTTGAAGACGTTCTCGGGCACGATTCCGTGGTGGGCGTCTGCCTGACCGGCAGCGAAGATGCCGGACGCAAGGTTGCTGCTCTTGCCGGTTCCAATCTCAAGAAGAGCGTTATGGAGCTGGGCGGAAGTGATGCCTTTGTTGTTCTCGCCGATGCTGATCTCGACAGGGCTGCTGAAACAGGGGCCGCATCACGCTGCTCTAACGCCGGGCAGGCCTGTATCGCTGCCAAGCGTTTTATTGTCCATACTGACGTTTATGATGATTTCGTTTCCCGGCTTAAGGAGCAGATGGCAGGCTTGATTATGGGGGATCCCCTTGATCCGGAGACTGTAATGGGGCCCATGGCATCCCACCGTTTCCGCGCTGAACTGCAGGAGCAGGTCAACCGCTGCAGGGCAGCAGGAGGCGAGGTTCTACTGGGCGGGGAGATTCCAGAAGGCAAGGCCGCATTCTATCCCGCGACGATTATCAGCGGCATTCCTTTTGAGTCTTCGGCAGCGCGTGAGGAGCTGTTCGGACCTGTGGCTATGGTCTTCCGTGCTGAGAGTGATGAAAATGCCATGGAAATGGCCAATGACAGCCGTTTCGGCCTCGGTGGGTCCGTCTGGACACAGGACGAGAAAAAAGGGCTCAGGCTGGCCCGCAGGATCGAGGCAGGGCTTGTCTACGTAAACGGAAGGGTCAGCAGTCGGCCGCCGCTTCCCTTCGGTGGAGTCAAAAATTCCGGCTACGGGCGTGAACTGGCTGAATACGGAATCCGTGAGTTCGTAAATGTGAAGTCTATCTGCGTCGGGTAGCTCTGTGTATATTCGTGTGCAATAATTGGGCTTTTCCGCCAGGGAATTCTTTGAGAGAAGGTCAATTCCTGACACAAGCCTGTTTTATACAAAATGAAAAATATTTTGTAGCCAAGCGGATGTAGAGAGACACCCTCTCAGTTCAAAAGCTCTTCGGCTATTTGAGGACCTCATCCAGCCAGTCAAACAGGACCTGACCGACCAGACTTCGGTTCTCCATGATGCAGTGGTTTGTAGCCCCTTCATCAGAGGGGGTGACTACAAGGCAGCTGCGCTTGTCGCGGAAACTTTCCATGGCGATCTGCTGTTGCCTCTGGACTTCCTTGCTGCGGTATTCTCCTTCACCGACGATCAGCAGGGCAGGGGCCTTTATTTTTGATCCATCAAAGGTGTTGCCACGGTTCGCCTCAACGAGTTCGGCTGGATTGTTCACCCCGTAGCGCCAGCAGATGGATTTGACCACACCAGCATGAAAGGAAGACCATTCGGCTATATTTTCGGGTGATGCCTGCGTTGCCGGCATAGTGCGGAACAGTCGTTGTGCATCGACTACGCCTGAATTCATGGCAATGGCCTTGATGCGCGAGTCGTGCATGGCTGCTTGTGGTACGAACAATCCTCCACCGCTGATGCCGTAGGAGGCAAGTCTGTTTCTGTCCACGTCTGGACGACTCAGGGCATAGTCTATGACTTTTTTCATGGCCATGTTGGTGTCCGTGCGGAACACCTGGCCGGACAAAGGCATCATTCCCTGACCGGGAAGGTCCACGGTCATGAAGTTATAGCCGCGTGCATGGGCCTGAGGCTCGATGTAGAAGAAAAGATCTTCTATAAATGTTTCGCCGCCGCCAATCATCACAAGGGTTTTGGCGGGCTTTCCCGAATTATCGGCCTTGCGGAAAAAGACGGGCAGGACGGTGTCCTCGAAGGGAATCTCAATATACTCCAATGGAGGATTGAGCAGGGTTCCGGCTTTTTGCATGAGGACGCGGCATGTTTCGCCGCGTTTTTTCAGCTCCGGGTTGTTCGCCTGCATGGCAAGAAGGGAAATGCGATAGTAATAAGCTGCCCGTAGCAACTGATCGGCCGCGCTTTTCTTGTGTTTCCCCTTGAGAGCTTCAAGACCGCGTTTCTCCACGCGCTGGGCCAGTTTATACCATTCCTCCTGCCAACTGGCGGCATCGCCATCTTTGATCCTGGAAGCCGCATAAAAAGCTTCACCTATCTCTGCGCCGCCGTTGCGGGTTGCGCCAAGAATGAGATTTCCAAAATGGAAATCCATGTCGCCGTCTTTAAAAAAGTAACTGAACGTAGTGGCATGGGCATCAAATTCTTTTTCTTCTGCGAACAGGCCTACTGTCGCTGTCAAAAGAAGTGTCAGAGTCAGGAAAGAGACGCGTTTGATCATGCTGAAATTCCTGTTTGAATTCTTGTTTCTTGCTGTATGCCGTTGATATGCATTGCATCAGAGAGCCCGAACGCATGTAACTGCCGCATTGCTGCACTAATTGTGGGGAAGAGGCGGGCTTTCCGGGCCCCTTAACCCCGGAGATGTTCTAGCAGGAGTTCGCGCGCTTTCTTCTCGTCCACATTAATTCCGGTCCAAAGCCTGAACTGCTCCAGCCCTTGATGAATGAACATCTCAATGCCGTGGATGGCTCTGCATCCTTTGGCCTTTGCTTCCCTGATGAAAACGGTCTCCATGGGGTTGTAGACAAGGTCAAAGACGACGGTGTGTTCATCCTGATTGTCCATGATCATGGGGTTGATATCAACGAATTTTCCGGACATTCCCAGAGACGTGGAATTCACGATGAGATCATAATGCTGATCACCGCGATTGTCCCAATCAACCACTGATATTTTAAACTCCTCAGCAAGCTCATCTGCTTTGGACTTTGTGCGGTTGGTTATGAAAATTTTCTTTATGCCCAGTTCCTTGAATCCGGTGATCGCTGCGCGAGCAGCTCCGCCTGCTCCGATCAGAAGGGCTTTGTGTATATGATCAGAATAGGGGCGTAAGGGCTCTGAGACTCCTGCTGCATCAGTGTTGTCGCCCACAATTTTATCATCACGCCAGAAGAGGGTGTTAACCGCTCCGACGGACTCGGCGCGCTCTGTTAGCTGATCAGTGTAGTTCATTACGGAAAGCTTGTGCGGAATAGTGACACTCGCACCCGATATGGGCAGGTCCCGAAAGGTGCGCATGAAGCTTTTGACCTTCTCTGGTTCAGTCGGCCAAGCCATGTAAACAGCCGGAATTTTGTGCTCTGTGAACCCCCAGTTGTGCAGAAGGGGGCTCATGGTATGCCCCAGGGGGTGTCCTATTATGCCGAAAAGCTTCTCAGGCCGGAAAACGCTCATATTTGGCTCCTGTAGGCGTTTGTGTTTGTTCGCAGGGTCAAAGTCGTTTTTTTTAAATAAAACGCTCAGAATTAATGATAAAAAATGGTGAAACTTCTAAAGAGATGGAGTTGTGCTCAGCCCGTACATTTTAACAAAACCCATTTGCTGAATGGTTTTGCACAATGACAAATTGTCGTGCACTGCGGCGAATCCCTACTAAAAAAGTTTGGGATTCTTGCATCAGCTCTTAGGCGAGCGGTCTCTCCGCGAGTCGTAGAGATGGCGACAGTGGAACAAACCTTTTTCAAAGGGTTAAGCCCCCGGCAGGGTCGCCGAAGGCATTCATTGATTAATCTCGGGATTAGTGAGTCTCTATGAAAACTGGAGTTTTGGCAAATGCGATGAATTTCAGCATAAACAGAAAATCCCCCTGCGAACCAGATTCGCAGGGGGATTTTTAATGGTCAGTTTTAGATCGCGTCTGCGCCAGCCTGGAGGGCTTCCGCGTTTTTGGGAATAAGATGGCTGTAGTGGGCGGAGATCACGTTGCCGAGGGAGTCGATGACTGCCTGCAGTTCCATGATTCCGGTTGCCTTGATGAAGGCTCCGAGGGCCACCATGTTAGCCATGCGGGTGTTGCCGAGTTTGTCGGCAATCTCGTTGCATGGCACGAAGTAGGACTTCACGCGGGTGGTATCGACCAGTTCCTTGTCAACGAGAGAAGAGTTGACGATCTGGATACCGTTGTCCTGCAGCATGGGCTGGAATTTGTCCAGCGAAGGACGGTTCATAATGATCAGGCTGTGCGGGCTGCGGATGATCGGCGAACCGATTTCATCGTCGGAAAGAACCACGGTACAGTTGGCAGTACCGCCGCGCATTTCCGGGCCGTAGACCGGAATGTAGGTCACGTTCAGGCCTGCGTTCATACCGGCGTAGGCCAGCAGGTTGCCGATGAGCATAACGCCCTGTCCGCCGAAACCGGCAATGATGCTGTCGAGGTATTTGCTCATCCTAGTCCTCCGCAGTTACGTCTTTGAATACACCCAGGGGGAAGTAGGGGATCATCTCGGATTCAACCCTTTCGTTTGCCTGGATGGGAGTCATTCTCCAGTTGGTGGGGCAGGTGGCCAGCAGCTCGACAAAGCCGAATCCCAGACCCTTAAGCTGAACCTCGAAAGCCTTCTGCATGGCTTTTTTGGCCTTGCGGATGTTCTTGACGTTGTTCAGCGCAACGCGTGCGGAAAATGCTGTGCCGCCGAGCTGGGCGATGATCTCCGCCATGCGGATTGCCTGACCCTCTTTGAGGGGGTTGCGTCCGGCAGGGGAGGTGGTTGTTTTCTGCCCTTCGAGGGTGGTGGGTGCCATCTGGCCGCCGGTCATACCGTATACGGTGTTGTTGACGAAGATGATGGACACTTTTTCACCGCGGTTGGCGCAGTGCATGATTTCAGCCATACCGATGGAAGCGAGGTCGCCGTCCCCCTGGTAGGAAACCACGAACTTGTCGCCGCGTGCGCGCCTGACGCCGGTGGCAACGGCCGGAGCACGGCCATGGGGAGCTTCAACACTGTCTACATTAAGATAGTTGTAGAGGAACACCGAACAGCCGATTGAGGTAATCAGGAGGGTGTTTTCCTGCAGTCCCATTTCGGAGAGCAGTTCTCCGGCCAGCCTGTGGGCAATGCCGTGCTGGCAGCCGGGGCAGTAGTGCGTGGGCACATCTACGATTGCGTCAGCCCTGTCAAAGGCGAGAATTTCTTGTTCACTCATATCTATTTCCCTCCAAGGCTCTTGAGGATGGGTTCCTCGAAGTCGTCGGGGGTGGGCAGGTTACCGGGCATAAAGCCGAAGAAATCACTGTCGGTGATGGTGCGGATGGAAAGGCGCACGTCTTCAACCATCTGTCCGAGGTTGTGCTCGATTGTCAGGAACTTCTTGCCCTGCTCGGCCTGCTTCTTGAGCTCGGCGGAGGGGAAGGGGTAGAGGGTGATGGGGCGGAACAGGCCGACCTTGTGACCCTCGGCGCGAAGTTTTCTTACGGTGCTCTTTACGATGCGGCCGATGGAACCGTAGGCAACTACGATGAGTTCAGCGTCGTCGGTTTCAAAGAGCTCCTGCTTGGTATTCTTGGCCATGTCATCATACTTGGCCTGCAGGGTCATGTTATGAGCTGCCAGAGAACCTTCGCTCAGGAACAGGGACTTGATGATACGGTGATCACGGCCCTTTGCACCTTCAATGCGCCAGTCGGCTCCTTCTTCAGCAGTTTTTTCCTCGGGAGTCCAGGTGATTACCGGTTCCTTCATCTGTCCGATGATGGCGTCGCCGAGGATCATTACCGGGTTGCGGTATTTGAAAGCGAGGTCGAAGGCTTCGATAACCAGATCGTAGGCTTCCTGACAGGTTCCGGGGGCAAGGACGAGGGTGCGGTAGTCGCCGTGTCCGCCGCCTTTGGTTGCCTGGAAGTAGTCGCCCTGACTGGGGCCGATATCGCCGAGACCCGGTCCGCCGCGGTTCATGTTGACGATAACCGCCGGAAGCTGGCTACCTGCGAGGTAGGAGATAGCCTCCTGCTTCAGGGATACGCCGGGGCTTGAGGAAGAAGTCATGCAGCGCACGCCGCAGGCAGCGGCACCGATGAGCATGTTGGCTGCAGCCACTTCACTCTCAGCCTGAACAAATTCGCCGCCTACTGCAGGCAGTGCTGCAGACATGTACTCCGGGATGTCGTTCTGGGGAGTGATGGGGTAGCCGAAATAGCATTTGAGCCCGGCCGCAATAGCACCGCGGGAGATAGCCTCGTTGCCTTTGATGAAAAGCTTTTCGCCGTTCCTGGACATACTATTCTCCTTTGGCCTTCTTGGTCTTGTATACCCGGATCGCAATGTCCGGACAGATCAGCGCGCAGGATGTACATCCGGTACACTTTTCCATGTCCTCAGCCGCAACTTCAGCAACTTTGTAACCGTGCTGGTTGAATCGGTCGGATTGCCGTATGATTCCCTTTGGACAGACGGTGGTGCAGAGCAGGCAACCCTTGCACCTTTCGTCCAAAAATTCTACTCGTGACATCCTAATCTCCTGTTACCGTGACAGAAAAGCCCGTTTAATCAACGGGCTGGGACCATTTGGGTCTTTTTTCTATTATGAACAGCACATGCCAAATATGTGTCTGTTGGAGGACAGCGTATAATTATTTGCGTTCAGGCGCAAATTTTTCAGTCAAAATAACGGGGTTACCCACTCCGGGCCTTATTTTATATACATTGAGTCCCCGTAGGAGAAAAATCTGAACCCGTTGTCCACTGCCTTTTTGTAAGCATTAAGCACGTTCTCTCGGCCCGCGAGAGCCGAAATCATAATGACCAATGATGATTCCGGCAAATGGAAATTAGTCAGCATCCGATCCACAACCTTGAATTCGAATCCCGGGTAGATGAAAATGTCTGTATCCCCCTTGAATTCGCATATCTCTCCGGTCTGCATA
Organism: Maridesulfovibrio sp. FT414; assembly: GCF_050916235.1. GTDB lineage: Bacteria > Desulfobacterota > Desulfovibrionia > Desulfovibrionales > Desulfovibrionaceae > Maridesulfovibrio. The sequence continues at coordinate 1,870,983 of NZ_CP104854.1, read as the reverse complement.
AACGCGCCCTCAAGGGTGCGGGCGGAAGTGGTTCCTACAGCGACTACCGGTCTTCCTTCGGCTTTGGCCTTGCGGACTGCTTCCGCAGTTTCAGCAGGGATCTCGATGTATTCGCTGTGCATCTCATGATCACGGATGTTTTCGGCCCGGACCGGGCTGAAGGTACCGTACCCCACGTAAAGGGTTACTTCCGCTCTATCGATACCTTTTGCTTTCAGGGCCGAATTGATTTCCTCGGAAAAATGCAGTCCTGCCGTGGGGGCGGCAACTGACCCGGCCTTTTCATCGCAGGCGTAAAGGGTCTGATACCGCTCGTTGTCGGTTTCATCCGCGGCCCTGCGGATATAGGGAGGGAGGGGGATGTTCCCGCAGGTTTCGAAAATTGTTTTCAGATCCCCCTGCCACTGGAGCTCCACATCAGAGAGGCCGAACTTACCTTTACCGAGAACAGTCAGCTTCATGCCGCATTCGAAATGGATTTCATCTCCCGGTTTTGGCCCTTTCGATGCTCTGAGCAGTCCGCGGGCCTGAGCCTTGTATCCCCCCGGTTCCGGTACCGGTTCGATCAGGGGGAGGGGGGTCAGCAGCAGGAATTCTACCCGTCCACCGGTAGGTTTTTGTCCGAAAATGCGGGCGGGGATAACTTTGGAGTTGTTTGCCACCAGCAGGGCACCCTCGGACAGGAGGTCGACGATGTCGGTAAAGGACTTGATTTCGGTTTCCCCGGTCTTGTGATCCAGGACCATAAGCTTGGACCCGTGGCGCATAACTGCCGGGCACTGGGCGATCTGTTTTTCCGGGAGTTCAAAGTCGTAGCTTTTAAGCAGAAAGTCTTGTTCGTTTATGTTCATATTTTCAGTTTTCATTATTGGTGATAATCTGGTAAGAATCTGTTCAACAGGCACGGATATTGCCCGTCAATACTGTGTTCGTCCTTTGATTGTCCGTTCAGGTTTTCAGCCTGATTCTCACGTTGATCATGAAACCGGGATTGTGTTTTATGAAATGGTTGTCAGTTGCAGATATTTCCAAAATTACTATGATTCCAGCACCTACGGCCCGGCGTTATGCCGCGTTGTTCAAGGATTTTCTTCCCAGCAGGAAGATTGGCCGGGTAACAAAGTATCCTGATTCCGCAGTGGAGATTTTCAAGCGGATAGTCTCCCTTTATAATGAAGGGCTGGTTACCACAGAAATCGAACAGCAGCTTCGTGCCGAGTATCCCCGGACAATAGAGATCAGTCCTTCCGAGAGGGGCGTGCCGGTGCAGCCCTCCATGAATATCCAGGCGGAGCTCAGCGGAGCATTCGCTGAAATGATGGATAAGATGAGCCGGTCACTTGAAGTGATCGCCGATCAGAAGTCCATCATCGAAGAGCAGCGCGAGGATATTTATAAGCTCAAAAAAGCTTTTGTTCTTCTTGCCCGCAGTCAGAAAAAAATCAAGGCCCTTCCGCAGATCGATATTCGGTCCATTACCGAAGAGTACGATGAGCGTACCAACGCTCTTGAGCAGAAGGATGTTGAGCTTGAAGTTGCGACTGCCGAATTGGCGCAGGAAAACAATGCCTTGAAGCACAAGCTTGAAGTCATGGAGGCCGAGTTGATCCGCCTGCGCAAGGACAGGCGCGATATGGAAAATTATTTCCTCGACAAAATCAAGAAAATGAAGGGCTGACCTGCCTGCTTCCCCGATTTGGGGTTTGATTTTTTGCGCAGGCCTCTGTAGATAAAGTCTAGAAATTGTGCGGATTATCCATTATATAAATGTACGCACGTGAAAGACGATTATTTCGCTCCAGCCCGGCTGGCGTAAAATTTCAGTATGCATTGGCATAAAAATCGGAGGATTAGTTATGCGGACCGTTATTAGAATTTTGCTTGTTTCCATGTTGTTTGTCGCTCTTGCCGGCTGCCTGCCCGGTAAGAACACCAGCTCCGAAGAGCCGGTTGTGGCCACAGCCGGTGCAACCGAGAGCTTTGAGGAGTTTGTCCCCTACACTGAATTTGATGATATTGCGGTTCCCAATGAACTGAGCAGGGTCCCTGAGCAGTCTTTTGTTGCTGACCGCCGTGATTTCAAATATGGAAAGATTGTCCTCAAGGGGCGTGTAGAGAATACCAGCCTGATTGATTTCTTCAAAAACCAGATGGCTAAGGACAACTGGAGTCTGGACAGTTCTCTCACCTCGATTTTTTCTCAGCTCACTTTTGTAAAACCTTACAAGAGCTGCACCATCAGAATCATCGACGGGTCCTACAACACCGAAGTCGAGATTTATGCTGTGGAGCTCAAGGCTGATGCCCTGCGCGAATCCAGCGGGGTTCAGGAACAGAATATCCAGTAATGAATGAACATCTGAATTTTGACTGTTTTTTAGGAAAACGCATCCATCTGGGAGTCTGCGGCTCCATCGCGGCATACAAGTCACTTGACCTGCTGCGCATGTACCGCAAGGCCGGGATCGAGGTCAGTGTGACGCTGACTGACGGTGCGCAGGAATTTATCAGGGGCCTCAGTTTTGAGGCCCTTGGTGCTTTCAAGGTCTGGGAAAGAATGTTTCCCACTATGGATGACACCTTCGGGCATCTTGAGCCCGGGCAGGCTGCGGACGCCATGGTGGTTGTTCCTGCGACTGCTTCCGTTCTTGCCCGCATGGCCCACGGGCTTGCCGATGATATGCTCTCCTGTCAGGCATTGGCTTTCAGTGGCAGAAAGCTTGTTGCCCCGGCCATGAATCCGGCCATGTGGGATGCCCCTGCCACCCGTGATAATTGCCGGGTTCTTGCAGAAAGGGGCGTTGAGTTTGTCGGTCCTGACTGCGGAGATGTGGCCTGTGGTGATCATGGAAAAGGGCGCATGGCTCCCCTTGAGTCCATTTATGCTGCCGGACTGCGGGCTGTAGCCCCCAAGGATATGGCTGGCAGGCACGTGCTGATCACTCTTGGGCCTACCCGTGAGAAATGGGATGCTGTCCGTTTCTGGTCCAATCCTTCTTCCGGGCTGATGGGAGCCTGCATCGCCATGGCCGCATGGCTTCGCGGTGCAAAGGTGACTGTTGTTTCCGGTCCGGTGAACTGGTGGTTTCCTGATGATGTGAGCGTGATCAAGGTCGGTTCCGCTCAGGAGATGTTTGATGCCTGTATGAGCGTATGGCCTGAATGCTCCACCGGATGCTTTACAGCTGCAGTGGCCGATTTCAAACCGATTCCCCATGGTGCAGGCAAGTTCAAGAAAGACGGAAACGTTTCGTTGAAGGTTGAATTTGATACCAATCCGGACATCCTGAAGACCGTAGGGTCAATGAAGCGTGATGATCAGCAGCTGATCGGTTTTGCCGCTGAGACATCCAATATTCAGGAGTCAGCCCAGGGCAAGCTCGAACGTAAAAACCTTGACCTGATCATTGCCAATCCCATAAACCTCCCCGGAGCCGGATTTGAGTCTTCTACAAATTCGGTCTATGTTCTGGACAGGGCAGGGCGCTCTGAGGAGTGGCCTAATCTTCCTAAAACCGAAATCGCGTGGCGCATATGGGATCACCTTCTGCTGAATTAAATGTTCCTGAATTTGTAAGGCCCTGGTATCAGAATGGCCTGCAGTATATTTTTAAGGAGGCTCTGCCGGGTATAGAACAGCTTGAAGCTGCTCCTGCCCGGCAGCGTTCTGTTGCACCCGGAGGGTTTCAGCCGACTCCACCCCCACCGGGTAGAACCGTTCGACCCTCCCCCCCCGGTACGGTCCCCCCCCCGGTCGAAAGGACTGTAGAGAGACCGGAACCGGTCCGGGAAACACCCCCTCCCGTCCAGCAGACTTTTCATCAGCCGACTCCTGCGGCCCGTCCTTCGCGGATTCCGGAGCGGAGGACTCATTCCGCTCAGCCGAAGGTTGCATTGCCAGATCCGAATTCATGGCCTGCTCCGTGGAGTACTCTGGCCGGTCGCATCACCCCCCGGTTGCAGATTTTCTGGACCTATACCCAGCTTGCCCAGGATCTTTCCGGTCAGGCTGACGCTGAGCGGCGTAAACTGTTCCAGTCACTTATCGGTTATATGGGGCTCCCCAAGGGGGCGATTTCTTTCTGGCCCTGTACGGTGTGGAACGGTTCAGCGTTTGAAAGCCGTCCCGAGGTCTTCTGGCAGGGGGTCAAGGCTTACGGGGTCAAATTCGTGGCCTGTTTTGGCGACGACACCCGTGCGGTCATTGCCCCCGGTGCTTCGGCAAATGCTGCTTCAGCACATGTAGATAATGTCCAGCTTGTGATGCTCCAGGACCCTGATTTTTTGAAAATACTGCCCCAGGAAGAGCAGCAGCTCCTTTGTATATCTCTTCTACGTTTGCCGCTCTTCTAGGACGGCATGGGGGCGGCAGCCGGATTCATTGATTCCTTCAAGACCCGTCGGCTTTGCTCCGAAAATTACTAATCTGTCATAAAAGACGGTCATTGCGCTTTATACGTAATGACCGTCTTTTTGTATTCGATTCATTTTGCGGCAGGTGGAGAGGTCAAATCGTTATAACTGAAAAGCCCAACTAATGTTTATTGTAAGTAAGGCGTTGCTGGGTGAGGATTTTTGAAATTCGGCAAATATTTATCTTTGGTGTCGGGCCGCCGATGATCGAAGGTGGCTCCATCAGGTCTGCGCTGCTCTGCTGCCGTATTCTCTGTCACGCAGAATATTTTCCTCTGCTGTTTATTTAATCGCCATTCGGTGGCATGATACGGTTGAATTATTATCCGCGGGGGCGTCATGAATTTACGCAAATCCTTGTTGTTTCTGGTGAGCCTTGCATTGGTTGTCTGCGTCAGTCTCATTTTTTTAGTAGTTGCAAACGCTGCCGGGGTAAGTGTTCTTTCTGCCCGGATTGAGGGAGGAATAAGTCCTGCGCAAGTGGAACTACTTGAAGATGTGATCGCCCAAGCGCGTGATGACGATCTGGATATGATCCTTCTCAAGCTGGATACTCTGGGCGGTCTTGGCGCTTCCATGCGTGATATGGTCAAGATCATGATGAGCTCTGATCGACCTGTCCTCGTCTGGATCGGCCCGGATGGAGCGCAGGCGGCGTCGGCCGGAACTTTTCTTGTTGCGGCTGCTCAGGTTGCAGCTATGGCGCCCGGCACTACCATCGGGGCAGCAAGCCCGGTGTCCGCATCCGGTGAGGACCTTTCCGCTACCATGGGAAAGAAGGTTAAGAATGATATGGCCGGTCTGATCCGTGGCCTGGCCTTGAAGAGAGGCAGAAACAGCGACTGGTATGTGCAATCAGTTGAAGAGGGTGTAAGTCTTGCTGCACCGGATGCGCTCGCCCTCAGGGTAATTGATTATATAGCTGTGTCAGTGGATGATTTTCTGGAACAGGCCGGGGCGCGCGGCATCACCTCTGAAAAAGGATTGTTAAAGTTTTCTGTTGATGACGTTCGAGTGGTCGCCTTTGAACCGGGATTCAGGCACTCGGTCCTGTCCTGGCTTCTTGATCCTCAGGTGGCATATTTTCTATTAATCGGCGGCATTCTCGGTCTGTTTTTCGAACTTGCCCATCCGGGAGTAATTCTTCCCGGAGTGGTGGGCGGTTTCTGCTTTCTGACTGGCCTTTACGCCATGTCCATACTGCCGACCAATGCCGCCGGAATACTGCTGATTGTTTTCGGAGCAGTTCTCTTCGTCCTCGAGATTTTCATTGTCAGTTACGGGCTGTTGAGCCTTGCGGCCTCTGTCTGTCTGTTTGTCGGTTCGCTTGTACTGTTCAGGGGAGGGGAGATTCAGCCGATTTCACTGGGAACCGTTCTGGGAACAGTAGCCGTATTTACAGGTTTCGCAGCAGCACTTGTCTATCTTGTGGCCAAGGCCCAGCTTCGTAGATCCGGTGTCGGTATGCAGGCTATGATCGGTCTTGAAGGCCTCGTGCTTACATCCGGTGATGGGGTGATGAAGATCAGGGTCCGAGGGGAGATCTGGAATGCTGTAAACGAGAATGCCTCGATGCTGCAGCCTGGAACTACAGTGATCGTTACTCGAGCGGATGGTCTTACCCTGATTGTTATAGAAAAATGATGATCATTTATTTCTTTTAGGAGGTCAAGATGACGTTTTTCATCCCTGTGGTTCTTTTTGTGGTGTTTTTTCTGATCACGGCTTTGAAGGTTCTGAACGAATATGAGCGGGGCGTGGTTTTCCGTCTGGGTCGGGTTATAAATGCCAAAGGTCCCGGGCTGATAATCCTGATTCCCGTGATCGACAGGATGGTGAGGGTTTCCTTGCGTATCATGACTCTTGACGTGCCGAATCAGGATGTGATCACCCGTGATAACGTAAGTGTCAAGGTCAATGCGGTGGTATACTTCAGGGTAACTGATCCGATAAAGGCGATTCTGGAGGTTGAGGATTTTATGTTTGCCACTTCTCAGCTTGCACAAACCACCTTGCGTAGCGTATGTGGTGGCGTTGAGCTTGACGAGTTGCTTTCCAAGCGGGACAAGGTGAACAGTGAAATTCAGGAGATTCTGGATACACATACCGACCCGTGGGGAATTAAGGTCAGTACAGTCGAATTGAAGTACATCGATCTTCCACAGGAGATGCAGCGTGCAATGGCCAAGCAGGCCGAGGCTGAGCGAGAGCGCAGGGCCAAGGTAATTAATGCTCAGGGTGAATTTCAGGCCGCGGATAAGCTGGCCGAAGCTGCGGAAATCATTTCCGCGCACCCCGAGGCATTGCAATTAAGATATCTGCAGACTTTACGTGAGATGTCTGCTGAAGGAAAATCTTCCACCATAATCCCTCTCCCTCTTGATTTATTGAAAATGTTGGCACCGGTTAGCGGCAGGGGGGAGGCAATTGAGAAAAAAGACGAGAGCGATTAATAATGAAAGTCCTTGTTACTGGAGCAGCCGGTTTTATCGGTTTTCATCTTTCCCGCCGCCTTCTAGGTGAAGGCCACGAAGTTGTCGGACTGGATATTCTTAACGACTATTATGATGTAAATGTTAAGAAAAACAGACTTAAACAGATTGAGAACGAGGCAAATTTCAAGTTTGCCTACATGGACATGGCTGACCGTCCGGCAATGGAAAAGCTTTTTGCCGAAGAGAAATTTACTCATGTGGTCAACCTGGCGGCTCAGGCCGGTGTCCGTTACTCTCTGCAGAATCCGCAGGCTTACATTGACTCCAACGTAGTCGGCTTCATGAATATCCTTGAAGGATGCCGCCATAACGGTGTCGAGCATCTGGTATATGCTTCTTCAAGTTCTGTTTACGGATTGAATACGTCTATGCCTTTCAGCATTCACGATAACGTTGACCACCCCATCAGCATGTATGCTGCGACCAAGAAATCCAATGAACTGATGGCCCATTCTTACAGCCATCTATTCAATATCCCCACAACAGGGTTGCGTTTCTTCACTGTCTACGGTCCTTGGGGCAGACCGGATATGGCACTCTTCCTTTTCACCAAGGCGATCTTCGCAGATGAGCCTATCAATGTTTTTAACCACGGCAAAATGCTCCGTGACTTTACGTATATTGACGATATAGTCGAGGGCGTGGTGCGGGTCATGAAGAATACCGCCGCCCCGAACCCTGAGTGGTCCGGTATGAACCCTGATCCGGGAACCAGTCCTGCTCCGTTCCGCATCTACAACATCGGCAACAACCAGCCGACCGAGTTGATGCGCTATATTGAAGTACTTGAAGATTGCATCGGCAAGAAGGCTGCGAAGAACATGATGCCCCTTCAGGCAGGAGATGTTCCTTCCACATATGCCAACGTGGACGACCTTATTCGCGACGTTGATTTCAAGCCTGATACTACTATTGAAGTAGGTATTGCTAAGTTTGTTAAATGGTATCGCGAGTATTACAACGTATAATTTTGCTTATTTTCGATTTTTAAGGCCACTTTTTAGTGGCCTTTTTTTTGTCTCATGATCTTTGATTGTGCGTGATTCTGGATGGTTGTCCTGCTTGGTGCCTGTCTTTATTGTCTTTTGTGCCGATTTTGATCATTCCGTACCGGTTGTCGATTTCTTGATTTAAATTGTTTTTCAGTCTAGTTTGACCTAGTCGTTTGTGCGTCAGTCTGGTGATATGTTTCACGTGAAACATCAAAAAATTGAAATCCCATGAACAGGATGGTTTCAAGTGGCAAAAAGAATTGTTGTAGCCAACCAGAAAGGGGGAGTGGGGAAAACAACCACCTCCATAAACCTTTCTGCATCACTGGCTGTAATGGAAAAGAAAGTTCTGCTGGTGGACTGTGACCCGCAGGGTAACGGCTCCAGTGGTTTGGGTTTTTATCCTGGAGACTCAAGAGAGAATGTGTATTCCGTGCTTTTTGAGCCGGAAAGAGTTCACGACGCAATATATCAGACCGATATTCCGTATCTGTCTCTGATGCCTGCCAGTCAGGATCTGGTCGGAGCTGAGATTGAATTGATCGATAAAATGGGGCGTGAGTATTACCTGAAGGACCTTGTTGAAAAGGTCGACGACGAATACGACTACATTATTTTCGATTGCCCACCCTCGCTGGGACTGCTGACGGTTAACGCCCTTTGTGCTGCGAAGGAATTGCTTGTTCCTCTTCAGACTGAATATTATGCCCTTGAAGGGGTCGCCCAGCTGCTTATGACTTATGAACTGGTCAAGAAAAGGCTCAATCCCGAACTCACGGTGCTGGGTGTTGTGCTGACCATGTACGACCGGCGCAACCGTCTTGCGCGGCAGGTGAAGAATGAAGTTCGTAAGGCTTTCCCCGACAGTCTGTTTGATACAATCGTGCCCAGGAATGTGCGGCTTTCAGAAGCTCCCAGCTTTGGTAAACCGGCCATATCGTATGATGCAAAATCAAACGGAGCTCTTGCCTATCTGAATCTGGCTCAGGAAGTCGTCAACAGGCACGCAGAACAGGAATAAAAAAAGGCCGACTTAACGTCGGCCTTTGGCTGGTTGGGCTTCTTCGGATTAATACCGGGCTTCTTTTCGTTGGGTTTTTTCATCAATATATGGAGTGCACTCCACAGTGATCTGGTCTTTGAAGTGCTTTTTAACTATTCTGGCCTGGCACTGAGTGCATTTGAATGAAACCAGACCACCAAGGTTGCAGGAAGTCAGCCTGAATTTACGGGGTTCGTCTTTCTCCCAGTCGTCGGTTTTGTTCCCGCAGTTCTCGCAGTGAACATCAGTGTCGACGGGGTAGGGGAAATCCCAGTAGTCCTTAAGGGTGTTCCAGTCTCCGGTTGGTTCGGGGCGTTCTTTGGGGGCTTCTTCAGGAAGAATTCCCTTCAGTTTAGGCTTTATCTGTTCCCAAAGGGGAGCCGTGATCAGGACCCCGATGAGATTACCGTCTTTGTCGTAAAGTTCTGTGAGATTATCATCGCGATTGGACATTATGCCTCCGACATTTTCATTGTGTTTGAGTTTCAGGGCATACTTTAATCACGGTTCCCGGCAAGTCAAAGGAAATATTGGACTCCCCGGATGATGGGGAATTATGCATAAGGAGTAGTTTATGGCAGGTGTTACAGGCGGTCTCGGCAGAGGACTTGACGCTCTGTTGGGCGGCGGTAGGGCCGGAACGGCTGATGCCGGAAAGGATGCTTCCATCGATGCCCGAAAAATAGATATCGATAAAATCGTTGCCAACCCGAATCAGCCCCGAAAGGAATTTTCAGCAGAAGCTCTGAGAGACTTGTCCGAATCCATTCGTTCCAAGGGTGTGCTGCAGCCGATTCTCGTCCGCCCGATTGCCGGCCGCAGCGACCGGTTTGAACTCGTGGCCGGTGAACGGCGCCTGCGGGCCTCCAAGCTGGCCGGTCTGGGGGAGATACCCGCGCTGGTCAAGGAGATGACTGACCTTGAGAGCATGGCAATCGCTCTCATTGAGAACCTCCAGCGTGAAGATTTAAACCCGATAGAGGAAGCCAAAGGATACAATGAACTGATTTCTAAATTCGGACTCAGTCAGGAACAGCTTGCCGGGCAGGTCGGCAAAAGCCGCTCCGCTCTTTCCAATTCCATGCGTCTGCTGACTCTTTCTGAACCCATCCAGAATGCCATCAGCGAAGGCCAGATTTCAGCCGGTCATGGCAGGGCCCTAATGGCCGTTACTGATGATGACGCTCGGGAAGTCCTTTTCGGAAGAATGATTGAGGGCGGGATGTCTGTCCGGCTGGCTGAAACAGCGGCATCATATTTCAAAGAGCACGGGGAACTTCCTGCTGAGGCTGTTTCTGGGGCGATGAAGCCTTCAAAACGTGCCAAGCGTGAGCCGAAGAAGGTTGATGACTCCCTGATGATGATCAAAGAACGCCTTGAGTCAGCTTTGGAAGCAAAGGTTTCTTTCAGCGGGTCTCACAGTAAAGGTAAGTTGAGCATAAACTATTCCTCTGAAGAGGAGCTTGAGCGACTTGTCGCCATTCTTGAGTTGCGTTCCCATTAAAGAAATCCAAAAGGAATCCTCATCAAATGGATAATAAAATTCTCAATATTCTGCCTGATCTGAAGGGGCAGAAGGTTTTGATTGTTGGCGATGTTATGCTTGATCATTATGTGATCGGAACAGTTGACCGCATATCTCCTGAGGCTCCGGTTCCTGTTGTACAGGTGACTGAGGAAAAGTATCTTCTAGGTGGTGCCGGGAACGTTGCCAGAAATATCACCTCGCTTGGGGGTGAACCGCACCTGACCGGTTTCGTCGGTGCTGACGAGGAAGGGCGGGTGTTCAGGCGGCTTTGCGATGATTCAGGGATAACCTGCAGTCTCTATGAGTCCAGTGACCGGCCTACTACCAAGAAGACAAGGGTCATGGCCCACAACCAGCAGATGGTCAGGGTTGACCGGGAAAAAACATCGGATTTTTCTCCGGAACTGATGGATGATTTGTTTGCTTTTCTTGAGCGCGAAATTTGTGATTACAAAGTGGTCATCCTGTCAGACTACGGAAAGGGCACTCTTTCACAGGTCTTTTTCGACCGTTTCTGGACACTGCTGAAACAGAAGAATCACAAGCCTCATATTCTGGTTGACCCCAAGACCGCCAACTACGACCGCTACAAGTCGGTCAGCCTGCTTACCCCCAACGCCAAGGAAGCAGGGGAAGGGGCGCACATGGAGGTCAAGGAACGTGCCGATGTTCTTGAAGCCGGACGCAGACTCTTTGACAGGCTCAACCCGGAGCATCTGCTGATCACTCTTGGCGGCAATGGCATGGCTCTTTTCGAGTCGCGGGACGTAGTCAAGCATGTGCCGACATTCGCCCGCAAGGTCTTCGATGTGACCGGTGCCGGTGATACCGTGATCGCAACTCTCGGGCTCGGCCTTGCTGCAGGTCTGGACCCCCTGACTTCCGCCGTGCTGGCAAACTATGCGGCCGGTATTGTTGTCGGGCAGGTGGGCGCTGCCACTGCCACGGTGGATGAGCTTGCGGAAGCTGTGCGCAACTGGCCCAAGCCGGAGATCAATTCCTGGAGTGAATAATACTTGAATCATTTCCGTACGACATGACATAAAGGACGATGAAGCTGATGATCCGGTCGTGATTGTTGAAGCCATACCAAGGAGATACGGTGAGCAGACAGGCAAGTAGGTTGAAGAAACTCATTCAGGCCAACGAGGTTTTGGCGAGCATTGATTCGCTGGTTGATCTGCTCCCGCAATTGCTGCGGCTGGCGCAGGATGTGACCGGTGCCGAGGCTTCCTCTATCATGTTGTACGATGAAGAGAAAAACGTTCTCAGGTTTGCTCTGGCTATGAATGATGTTCTTGGTGAAGAGAAAATGAGGGAGCTGAAGACCGGATTCGAATTACCCATGGGGCAGGGCATTGCCGGATGGGTTGCAACAAACAAAACTTCTCTCAATGTTACCGATGCTCAGAATGATCCGCGGTTTTCCAAGGCCGCGGATAAGAAGACCGGTTTCACCACCAAGTGTATTCTCTGTATCCCCATTATCCATAAGGAAAAGCTTCTCGGTGTTGTTCAGGTCCTCAATTCTACGGCCAAAACCTGCTTTGAACCTGAAGATCAGGAACTTCTTGAGAGTTTCGGACATCTCGCCGGAGTAGCTCTGGTACGCTCAGAACTGCTTATTCAGCGCCTTAACCAGCAGAAGTTTGAAACCCAGCTTGAAGCGGCCTCCAGAATCCAGAGACAGTTCAATCCCCGTCAGCCGGAGCTTGAAGGAGGGGATCGTATCTGGGGCAGTTCTGTCCCGGCTCAGTTTGTTGGTGGTGATCTTTATGATTTTATACCCATTTCCGATGGAAGCTGGTATATTTACGTGGCCGATGTCGCCGGCAAGGGGCTTCCGGCAGCATTGATCATGTCTGCCTTATGGACCAGAATCCGGGCTGAGGCCTTGAACAAAAAGGATCCCGGTGAGATGCTCGAAGCCGTCAACATTGGGGCCTGGGAGTTCATGAACGGAGAAGTTTTCGCAACCATGGTGCTTATGCGCTATGACTCGAAAACCGGCAGATGCCGGTACGCTGTTGCGGGACACTCTTCTCCGCTCCTTGTTTCCGGGGGGCTGGTCACTGAACTTGAGCGCCCGATGGGGCTGCCTGTCGGTATCATGGATGAAGGTGAATTCGGCACGGCTGAGTTTACCCTTGATCATGGTCAGTCGCTGCTGGTTGTCACCGATGGTGTCGACGAGGCGAGGGCAGGTAATGGTGACTTTTTCGGTGAAGAGCGCCTGTTGCAGACACTGCGCACTGCCGGTGGGCCCCCGGTCGGTGAGGCCTTGATCATGGCGGTGGCAGACTGGCGCGGGGATACTCCGCCCAATGATGATACGACGGTTGTAGAAATTTTCCGGGCGTAGTTGTTGTGCCTGAATGAATGTTGTGAATGCATACAGATATGCTGGCTTTTGCATATGAGACTGGTTTAGTCTGAACACTCAATGTACGGTAGTTGAACGGCCCGAACAGTCGGGCTGTAATCAAAGGTCTTCTTTGAGTTTCAGATCAAATGAGAGCTGATCCGTTTCCTGAATTTGATGTTCGGATGGTTCAGTCCCGCAGTACTGAGAATATTCGTCGCTGTTCGTGCTGGCTATGCCGCGCACACCGGGGAACCAGCAAAGGAGTTGATATGAGTGCGGGTTGGAAAATGGAGTCGTCCATTGAGGACGTGCTGATCAAGATAATCGGCGAAGTTGATTTTACGGGAACACCGCAGCTCCGCGAGGAACTGCACGGTTTTGTGCAGAAGACTTCGGGGGAGGTTCAGGTGGATCTGTCCGAGCTCGAATATCTGGACAGTTCCGGGCTGGCGTCCCTGATTGAACTGCGCCGGATGCTGACCAAGGATGGGCGCAGCGTCAGGATCATCGCCGTGACTGAACAGGTGGACAGGCTGCTGAAGCTTACTCAGGTCAAGCCGCTGTTCGGAATGAAGTAGATCCGTCTGTCATTATGACGTGAAGGGGACAGTATGAACGGATTCAAGGTGCTGGCATGGATGATCTCCAGATTGCTGGGATGCCTGCGCCTGAAGCCGGGAAAGAAGAAGTCCTTTTACCGGAAGCGGCTTTATCGTGACCTTGCTCAGGTCGGAGCTGATTCCATTCCCATCGTAAGTGTGATCTCCGCCTGTACCGGGATCATTCTCGCCCTGCAATCCGCACAGCAGCTGGAAAAAGTAGGAGCCATAAGCTACGTGGCCAATCTGGTTGGTGTGACCATCATCCGCGAACTGGGGCCGCTCCTGACAGCCATCATCGTTACCGGGCGTTCCGGTGCCGCCTTTACCGCTGAAATCGCCACCATGCAGATTTCAGAAGAAATCGACGCCCTTGAAGTTATGGGCATCGAGCCTGTCCGTTTTCTGGTGGTTCCCAAGCTCATTGCCATGCTGATCATGGTTCCCTGCCTGACCGTCTGGGCCGATTTTATAGGTATTTTTTCCGGTGGGGCATTCTCAGCCATTGCCCTTGGTATCAACAAAACCACATACTTTTATAATTCCGTTGAATTTCTGCAATTGCGCGATGTTATTGCCGGGCTGGTCAAGAGCGGCGGGTTTGCCGTGGCGATCACGGTGATCGGCTGCTGGCAGGGTTTCCTTGCCCGGGAAGGTGCAGCTGACGTTGGACGCAAGACAACCAATTCCGTGGTTATTTCAATCTTTGTAATCATCCTGCTGGACCTTTTCTTTACCGCACTCAATTTTCTTTTCCGGTGATCATCATGAAGTTTTCAAGGATTGCACAAGACATAACTCTGAAGAATCTCAGCCTCGGTTATCCGGGGAAAGTTCTCATGGAGAACCTTAATGCCGTGCTTCCCGCGGGCAAGATCAGTGTGATTCTTGGAGGCTCAGGCTGCGGTAAGTCCACATTGCTTCGGCATATTCTGGGGCTGAATACACCGGTTTCAGGCGAAATATATCTCGGTGATACAAACCTGACCGGCCTGAAGGATGAGAGCGAGTACAAGTATATCCGCACCCGTATGGGGGTTCTTTTTCAGGATGGAGCCATGCTCGGTTCGTTGACCCTGGGCGAGAATGTGGCCCTGCCCCTGCAGGAGCATACAGAGCTGCCGGACCCTATTATCGAAGAGGTTGTGCGTTTGAAACTGCGCATGGTCGGGCTTGGCGATTTCATGCATTTTTTCCCCAGCCAGCTTTCCGGGGGAATGCGCAAACGGGCCGGTCTGGCCCGGGCCATGGTCATGGACCCGACCACACTTCTTTGCGATGAACCATCCTCAGGGCTGGACCCGATTACAGCAGCAGATCTTGATCAGCTTATCCTGAAGCTAAAAGAAACATTTCATGTTACAACGGTGGTGGTGACCCACGATCTGGACAGCCTGTTCAACATTGCTGATCACGTTGTGGTCCTGCACGGGGGCAGGTGTCTTTATCAGGGAGATCTTGATGGGTTGCGCACATCTGATGATCCTTATCTGATTGATTTCCTTGAGCGCCGACCAACCCAGCATGATGATACTATGGAAAGGGCGGTGAAGTTCCGCAGCAGGGAATAAGGGGAGTGGCAATATGGTTCTTAATCCACGCAGTTCAGCGAAAGATCTGGTCAAGGCCGCCATGGCGGTGCTGGCCGGTCTTTTCGTGCTCGGGTTGTTCATTGTCTTTCTTGGAGGGCACGAATTTTTTTCCGAGTATTCGCAATACAGAATCCTGTTCCGGAATGTAAAGGATCTCACTACCGGCAGGCCGGTGAAATATGCTGGATTGCGGGTCGGAAAGGTCGAACGAATTACCGTTGATCCTGCCACTCCGGGACTTATTTCCGTAACCATCAATGTCGAAAAGGATTTTCCCCTTTACGAAGGTACTGTCGCCACCGTAACCCAGAAGGGGTTGGTGGGTGATAATTACATCCTTCTCCAGCTTGAAGGGGAGGCCGGTAACAAGCTGGCACCCGGAGCCGAAATCCCGGCATCAGTAACCATGAGCATGAACGATGTCGCTGCTGAAATGGGTAAGGCCGTGGCCAGATTGTCGCCACAGCTTGAAAGGCTCATAATTGGGGTTGAGACGCTTTTTTCTCTTCAGAACATGTCAAACATCGAAAAAAGTCTAAAAATGGCTCCTGAGCTGATTCTGCAGGCCAATGCAACGCTGGTCTCATTTCGGGAAGAATGGTCAAGGCTGTCCGGCACAGGGTCCTCCGCGATGAAGAGCGGAGCCGGGAATATAACAAGACTCACCGCAGAAGTTACCGACACCCTGCAGAAGATCGAAGGAGTGCTCTCGACCCTTGAAGGTGATTTGAGCAACACCCTGCATAATGTGGATGGTCAGGTGGTGCGTGCTGTGGACGGCATCGAGGGTATGACCGCGGATCTGCGGAAGAATATGCAGTATGATCAGGAGGAACTGGAAATGATCCTGCTCAACCTCAACCGGCTTTCAAAGGAAATGAATCGTCTGGCCCGTTCGTTGCGGGAACGCCCCTGGCAGGTGCTTAATCCTCCGGAGGGAGCCAGTCATGAATAGAAAATTAATCTTGTGCGCTTTTCTTGGTGCATCGGTTGTACTGTCCGGGTGTATCGGCGGCAAATCCGTGGAACTTTCCTATCTGCGGGTCGGGCACAATCTGGGCTGCGGTCCGGGGTGCGAAAAAGTGAAGAGCGGTGTCCCCAGACTGGCCTTGAAGCGATTCACCTCTCTGCCGTCACTTGATCGGGAGACTGTGATTATTGCCAATGGTCCTGTGCTCAAGCCGGACTACCGCTGGAACTGGGAGGGTACTCCGGCAGAAGTCTTTGATCAGGCTGCCGGTCCGGCTCTGGGCTGCATGAACAGTTATGAGGTCGTGACCCCTTACCGTCCTGGTCTGGAACGGTCACTGGTTCTGTCGGGCGAGATAACATCTTTTGAATTGCAGAGGGATGGAGGGGACCGGTTTATCGCTTCTGTGCGTTTCTCCCTCTGGGACAGTGAAGGCAGAGTTCTGCTGGCCCGCAGGAAAATAACTTCTGAAGCACCGGTCGGGACCATGGATGGACATGGGATTGCAACTGCCGCACAGCAGGCTGTGGGAAAGGTTCTCGATGATGCGGTTCAGTGGATAGACGGTCTGGGAGAGGGCGGCCTGCTTCCGGGAGATAAAAGATAGGTAATATGTATTTCATACACGCCATAGCCGAAGCCAAAATAAAGGAAGCCGAGCGCAACGGGGAATTCGATGACCTGCCATGCAAGGGCAGGCCGATTGAATACGAGGATGATTCCATGATTCCCCAGGAGCTGCGCATGGCCTATAAGGCTCTCAAGAACGCCGGTTATCTCCCCCCTGAGATGCAGCTCCGCAAGGATATACATACCGCCCTTGACCTGCTGGAACATCTGGAGGACGAGAAGGAACGTTACGTTCAGATGCAGAAGGTCAACATGCTTTTCGAGCGGATCAGGTCAATGCGGGGCAGGAAGATTTCCATTGACGCCGAGGACGAATATTATAAAAGCATCGTCGAGCGCATAACTTTACACAGCAAGAAGTCCAAGGAAAAAATTTAATGATTTCTAGATATTTAAAGGCCGGGGTCTGCGGCCTGTCGCTACTGGCTCTCTCTGCATGGCTGCCGGGTCATGGATACTGTTCCAGCCTGGAGAGGGTTGGCGAAGCCTACATCGGGGTTCCGCCCCAACTGGACAAAGGGACCACAAAAGCCCTGAAGGGCTATGTCGCGAAGCTGCTTTCCACAAAGTATGTAAGTGCTGCCAAGCTTTACGATGCACCTCCTGAAGGACTGGAGGACAAGCTGTTCATTTCAGTGACCAGAGAGCAGGCCGTGCCAATTCTCGCCGGGGGAGTTTCCTCTTTTGCCGGTGATGCTGAAGGGCTTGCCGCCGCTCTCTATGACGGTACTGTGCGCATCTGGAGCGAGGTGGGGTGTGCAAAGGTTCGTCTCCCCGGTGGCGGTGGGGCGCAGAGTCTGGGATACGGCCCAGGCAGTCCCACGCTGGCTGCGACCTCCGCCGACGGTAACAGTCTGTATGTTTTCGACTTGCAGCAATGCGCCCGGGTGCCGGGAGATATACCGGTACAGCACGGCCCGGTCAGGATGATGTCCGTGTCGCGAACCGGTGACTGGCTCGGTCTGATAGACAGCTTCAACACACTCCGCTGCGGACCTGCCACCGGTCCGCTGTCCGAAATTTCCGTGCTTGAGGGGACCCCCCTCCTGCTTGGCTATACCCCGGCCCAGGGAGTTCTGATCGCCGTTGAAGCTTCAGGAAATATTATTAAAACCGGTATGAAGAACATGGCCCGTATGGATTCGGACTATGTGCCCGGGGGGCCGTTCAGGTCAGCAAGAATCGCCGGTTATGTGGTCTGCCTGAACACTGACGACGGCAGGGAGGTGTACTGGGATCTGCGCAGGCGCGCGGTGGTCAGGAAATCCGAGGCCCTTGCCGAGCAGCCCTCCTGGATTTACGAGCAGGACGGCTCGCTGGTTTATTCCACAGGCGTAGACCGTTGGAAGATAACCGAGCATCTGGGAATGCCCATGTTTATTGTTTCCCATTCCGCAAAGGAAAAGTTGCTCAGAGTTCGTGACCTCGACGGTGAAACCCGGTACTATAGCACTTTGGACGGCAAAGAGTTCACCGGTGCCAAGGCTGAGGATTGGAAACTCATCTCGCCGCGAAAAGGACTTTATCAGGCCGGGAAGGCTTCCTTCCGGCTTTATGATCCAGTATTTAAAAAGGGAACGCTGCTGCTTTACTGTCGCCATATAGAGGGGAAAGGTTTTTACCTCTGGTGGGAGCAGGAACCGGGAGCAGGGAAGATCAATCACCACCCGATGGAACTGCCGGTGCGCGAAAGCATGCTCGCAGACCGGCCTGCCCTGTGGGTGCCGCTGGTTGAAGGTGAGATAAGACAATAAAGGGACCTAAGCCAGATTCAGGAGGTTTGAAGTGCCTAAAAAAGTTGTGCTCAAGAAACAAGAGATAAACACGGATATTCCGGTTCTCGGCAAAGCCAAGATTCCTTCCCCGCTCAAGCGGTGTATTTTTATAGAGGATCAGGAGCGTACTCTGGTTAACCTTGCGGAGGAAGAAATGGATTCCTCCGTGGACAGCTCCGTGTATCAGGAGTTCGAAAAGGCCGGGCCACGGGCCTTTACCTATTTCGACCCCTCCAAGACCAAGTGTGCTATCGTGACCTGCGGCGGGCTTTGTCCCGGCCTCAATGACGTTATCCGTTCCATTGTGCTTGAAGCCCATTACCTCTACAAGGTTCCTTCCGTGCTCGGTATCAAGTTCGGCCTGCAGGGTTTCATTCCCAAGTACGGGCATGACGTGATTGAGCTTACCGCGGATAAAGTGGCCAATATCCACCAGTTCGGCGGAACAATCCTCGGCTCGTCACGTGGACCGCAGGATGCCGAAGAGATTGTGGATGCCCTTGAGCGCATGAATATTTCCGTGCTGTTCATGATCGGTGGTGACGGAACCATGCGTGCGGCCAAGAACATCGTGGCCGAGATCGAAAAGCGCAAGATCAAGATTTCCATCATCGGGGTCCCCAAGACCATCGACAACGATATAAACTTTGTCACCAAGTCCTTCGGCTTCGACACTGCTGTGGACAAGGCCACTGAGGCTATCCAGTGCGCACACGTGGAATCACTCGGTGTGGTCAACGGAGTCGGTCTGGTCAAGCTGATGGGCCGCGAGTCCGGTTTTATCGCCGCTCAGTCCACGTTGGCCCTGAAGGACGTCAACTTTGTGCTTGTTCCGGAACATCCGTTTGAATTCGACGGTGAGTTCGGCCTGTTGCGGTCCCTTGAAAAACGTCTGGATGAGCGCCAGCATGCTGTCATTGTCTGTGCAGAAGGTGCCGGGCAGGAGCAGTGTGAATACACCGGCGAGAAGGATGCTTCCGGCAACCCGGTTCTGTGCGATGTCTGCACCCTGATTATCCGCCGGATCAAGGAACATTTCAAGGATGTCGGGAAGGAGATAACTCTCAAGTTCATCGACCCCAGTTACATTATCCGTTCGGTTCCGGCCAATGCCAACGATTGCGTATACTGCGGATTCCTTGGACAGCATGCCGTTCATGCGGCCATGGCCGGAAAGACCGGTATGGTGGTAAGCCGCCTGCAGGCCCGTTATGTGCATCTGCCGCTTGATCTGGTAACCACCAAGCGCAAGAAGCTGAACATCAAGTCCGATTACTGGCGAGCCGTGCTCGAATCCACCGGTCAGGGACACCTGCGCAACGACATGGAAATGGATATCTGCGAACTGTAATCCATTCTTACATTCTCGAAATTAAAAACCCCGGTTCAGTCAAACTGAACCGGGGATCTTGTTTTCCATTATAAGTTGCCTCAAGGCATTAATGACATTCTGTCATCCAAAGCGGCGAAGCACGTTAGAAAAGTTTGGGATCCTTAAACCCTTTTCAAAGGGTTTAAGCCCCCGGAGGGCCGCCGGAGGCACTTGTCTGCTTAAGCGTTTTTAGCCTGAGCTATAACGTACTCAATGGCTTCCTCCATGCTGGTCACTTCTCCGGCGATCTGGGCCTTGAGCAGGGACTCACGGATGATACCGACACCGGGACCGGGGTTGAGGCCGGTATGCTGCATGATCTCGTTACCGTTGAGAAACGGATCAAGAGCTTCTTCGGGTATGTCGGCGCGTTCGAGCATCTTGAGGTTGTGGTTGAATTCCTTGTAGGTGGTGCTGCGGGCCTTGATGTCGGCACGAACCATTTCGATAAGACGCGGATATTCGTCAATTGCCTTGAATTTGCGGATACCCTTATCGGTAAGCATGAAATGGAAACGCATGTGATGGCGTACCAGATCGCAGATCAGATCCACGTCTTCCTGCGGGAAGTTCAGGCGGGTCAGGATCTTTCTGGTAACCTTGGAGCCTACACGGTGATGCTGCAGGAACTGCCATTCGCCGTTTACTTCTTCAGCGGTGTAGAGCTTGCCTACATCGTGGAACATGCAGGCTACCACGCCGAACCAGTCGTAGGGCAGTTCTTCGGGGTAAAGGCGCATGACGTCGAGGGTATGGGTGAAAACGTCCTCAAGTTCGCCGGTTTTGCTGTTCTTCACCTGAGTCAGGCGGGACAGCGCTGCGATTTCGGGGATGAGACCGTGCAGAAGCATGGTTTCAAAGAGCAGGGAGACGAAAACGTACATGTTCTCGGCTTCAACCTTGCGCCACTCATCCATGATTTCGGGAACGGGAACATAGTCCAGTATACGCTTGGAAGAACGGATAATGGCTATTTTGGTATTTGTTTCAATGGGCAGGTTGTAGTTTGCTGCAAAACGCAGGGCCCTGATGCCCATGAGGTAATCTTTTTTGAGGGTCTGGTCGGGAATGCCCAGCAAACGGACTTCGCCGCTGCTCAGCTCGGCAAAACCTTCATACGGGTCTTTGGCTTTGGGGATGTAGGGGCAGGCCGCAGACAGGGGAATCTCGTGCTGTTTTTCCAGAGCCTTGAGCAGGCGCGGGGTCATACGGGACACGCACTCTTCCGGGTGGGAGGAGTTGCTGGTCTCGGAAGTGTAGAAAAGGAAGGTGTTTCCTCCTTCATTCAATACAGCAGCGATTTCAGACCGCTCGGAAGGCTGGATGCTGGGAAACAGCTTGGACAGCCCCTTGAAATCAAGTTCGGTGGAAATATCCAGTTCAATTTCCTGACCCTTATCATCAATGGTCAGCTTTTGAAGTCTTTCGTTAATAATATAAGCATCATAGCCGTTACGCATGATGGTCTTGCAGATTCCCACCGCGTCCTTGAAAGGTTCGCTCATAATTTCTCCTTATCAGAAATAAACAGCCTGTCACCTCAGCAACAGAGATCGATCAATTATATAAAATTATTAATCTTTTGCCTTGATTGGCGGCCTTTTAAACCACCTTTTCAAGAGGTCATACTATTTTTTTCCCGCTAAGGAAATGGCTTATAACCCGCCCTTTCAGGGTTTGACCCATGAAAGGAGTGTTTTTGCCTTTGGAATGCATGCTTTCAGCGGTCAGAATCCACTCTTCATTCGGGTCGAAGAGGAAAAAATCAGCAGGGTCGCCCGGAATAAATCTGTTGAGCGGCAACTTGAAGGTTTTGCAGGGGGCGGTGGTCCACATGCGGATGAAGTCGTCAAAGGTCAGCTTTCCGGAAGCTACCAGCGACCATGTCAGCGGCAGGGCGGTGTCCAGACCGGAGATGCCGCAGGGGGCGACCATGAATTCAACTTCCTTTTCGTGGGCCGCGTGGGGAGCGTGGTCGGTAGCGAACATATCGATGGTGCCGTCCTTGATACCTGCCAGCAGTGCTTCCACATCGTCGGTGGTACGCAGGGGCGGGTTGACCTTGGTGTCGGTCCCGTAGCCGCGCACGGCGTCTTCAGTGAGCAGCAGGTAGTGCGGGCAGGTTTCGGCAGTCACTTTCACGCCGCGCTTCTTGGCCCATGCGATCAGATCAACTGACTTGCGGCAGGATATGTGGGCCAGATGGACATGCATATCCAGATATTCTGCAAAGAGCAGGTCGCGGGCCACCTGTGCCGCTTCGGCAACATCGGGCTGTCCGGCAAGACCCAGCAGGGAGGATACCTCGCCTTCGTTAACCCCGGCTGCCGGTTCAAGGTATGGATCTTCACAATGATCAATGACCGGTCTGCCGGTGTCGGAAGCGTATTCCATGGCCCGGCGGAAAAGTTCGCTGCTTTTTACCGGGACACCGTCGTTTGAGAAAGCCATGCAGCCGGCCTCGGCCAGTTCATGCATGGGGGCAAGTTCCTTGCCTTCGAGCTTTTTGGTCAGCGCACCAATGGGAAAAAGTCTGGGGCCGCCTGCGGGATAGGCTTGCTTTGCCTTGGCGAGCATTTCATCGGTGACAACGGAGTTGTCGTTGACCGGGGCAGTATTGGCCATGCACATGATGTTTGAAAACCCGCCGTGTACGGCCGCTTTGAGGCCGGAGGCAATACTTTCCTTGTATTCGAAGCCGGGTTCGCGCAGATGGGTGTGTACGTCGGTCAGGCTGGGCATGAGCAGCAGGCCGCGGGCGGCGATGACTTCTGCGCCTTCGTACATGGTATCGGAAGAGGGAACTACTTCGAGAATTTTACCGTCGGCAACGAGAAGGTCGACTTCTTCGCCTTTCCAGACCGCCTTGCGGACTACGAGTTCGGGATGGGACATGGTCGGGCCTCCTTATTTCTTCTTGCTGGTAAGGTAGAGGTAGAGAAGGGCCATGCGGGTGGCAACACCGCTTGAAACCTGATCAAGCACAAGGCTGGCCGCTGAGTCGGCAATCTCGGAATTGATCTCGACCCCACGGTTCATGGGACCGGGGTGCATGACCTTTACGTCCGGAGAGGCCAGTTCAAGCTGTCTGTAGCCGAGGCCGAAATACTTGGAATACTCGCGGATGTCAGGCAGCAGTCCGGCCTGCTGGCGTTCGAGCTGCAGGCGCAGGCACATGATAGCGTCCACCCCTTTGCTGGCTTCGTTGACGTCTGTGTAGACTGTCACAGGCCAGTTCTTGAGGTAGGGAGGGAGCAGGGTGCGCGGGCCGCAGAGGCGGACTTTTGCGCCCATCATGGTCAGCAGGATGACGTTGGAACGGGCCACACGGCTGTGGGCGATGTCACCGAGAATGAGCACGGTCTTTCCTTCAAGGGAACCCCATTCCTGATAGAGGGTGAAGCCGTCAAGCAGGGCCTGGGTCGGGTGGGCGTGGCGGCCGTCACCGGCATTTATGATGCTGCAGTCAAGGCGTTCGGCAAGGAACTGCGCTGCACCGCTGGCCCAGTGACGGATGACTATTCCGTCAGGGGCCATGGCCTGCAGGGTCAGGGCTGTGTCCTTGAGCGTTTCGCCCTTGGTCAGGCTGCTGGAGCTTTTTGCCAGCGAAAAGGTGTCGCAGGAGAGCCTTTTTCCGGCCATGTCGAAGGACGTTTTGGTTCTGGTGCTCGGTTCGGCAAAAAAAAGGACCACGCTATGGCCTTTGAGGGTGGGAACCTTTTTTACCGGTCGGGAGTTGATTTCCTGAAAATAGGTGGCGGTTTCAAATACATGCCACACTTCTTCTTTGCTGAGCTGAGTGATGTCCAGCAGGTCTTTATGCTGCCATTCCATAGAAACCTCTTTGAGCCGTACCTGCGGCAGGCTGAATAAAAGTTATGCGAACAGAAGGTCTTCCAGATGGGCTGGAACGATGGCGAAAACCGCCCGTTTGCCCTTTTCCAGAGAACCATATGATTCAGCTATGTTGAGTGCCCTGGCGCCGTTGGTTGTAACCAGTGCAAGCGCGTCCTGGGCGGACAATGAAATATTTATGTTTTTGAGCAGGAATTCCAGTTCGTTCCACATGTTCAGGTCATGGTTGGAAGCGATGCTGTCCGTGCCCAGACAGGTCTTTATACCAGAGTTCAGGATTTTTTCCCATGGCGCACGTCCCTCGCCGATGTATTCGTTGGATCGCGGGCAGAGGCACACGTTAGTCTCCCTTGCAGCAAGGGTTTCAATATCCCTGTCGGTTACCCTGACGCAGTGCACTGCAAGGGTGGATCTGTCCAGCAGTCCGAGGGAGTCGGCGTATTCTACCGGGCTTTGCCCCTTTCTGCCGCAGTCGGCTAGCATGCCTGCCCCCTTGAGCATCTCGGCGAATACTCCTGTTCCTCTGGCTACGATTTCGTCTTCCTCCTCGTTTTCGGCAAGGTGGATCGGAAAGGTCAGCCCGGCGTCGTTATCCGCCTTTTTGACCGCCTTAAGCAGTTCCGGGGCCGTTGAGTACAGGGCGTGCCCGGAACCGGCGGCGTGGCCGTGTCTGAACTCCCTGCTGGGGAAGAATTTTGCCCCATCTTTCGGGGGCTGCAATCCTATGGCCTCGCAGCAGGCGTAAAAGCCCATGGACAGTTCATCCATAATTCCTGCGATAGCTGCACAGTTGCGGGTGGAGATGTCCACGCAGAATGCCGTGCCGGTCTGCTTCATACCCAGCAGGGCTTCGCGCACAGCCTGCTCATTCAGGTCGTAAAGCGGGTTGCCCAGCAGGGACTTCACCCAGCCGGTAAAGCCCTGTCCCTGAACGGTCCTGCCCTGGAGGTGGGACAGTTCAAGGTGCACATGGGCGTTGATCAGCCCCGGCGTTATGGTCACGTCACCGAGGTCTTCGACCTCACCGGTAAAGCCGTTTTTGATATTATCCCAGCTTCCGGTTTCAAGGATGCGTTCACCGTCATGGAGCAGGGCAAAGTCGTGGATAAGACTTTCCCCGCGTGTCATTGTTACAGCTCGCGCTGCTCTGATACATTTATTCATGGGCAAAAAAATGCCGGACTTGGAAAGTCCGGCCTGATAATTATTTTACGTCGGGATCTTCAAAGAAGACGTAGTTGGTGGAGTAGTCACTGAATTCGAAATAGACTTTTTTCTCTTCGGGGTCTGCCTTGCCGTTGAGGTTGGCATCAAGGACGCCGTAACCGAAACGGTAGGGGCGATGAACCTGTTCCTTGGTTCCCGCAGCAGTGGAGAGCTTGTCGATCTTGACGAAACGCTTGATGAGCTTGCCTCCGGAATAGATCTCCAGAACACCGTCAACACCGGTCCAGTTCTGGATGGTGCGGCCGATGCGGTTCTGGGTCTCCTGAGTGCAGGCGCTGATAACAGCAAGGGAAAAAAACAGAATGAATGCAATGTTCAGGCTGGTCTTTTTCATTAATTCCTCCGGTAAGGGGTTGCTGTCATCTGGTCAAACGGGCAGTTCATACATGTTTTTTTCAGGAAAGCAAAGCAGTGTCCCTATAATCATTCCGCCGCCGGAAGCCACAGATAATGAAATCCGGCCTTGGGCGGCAGCAGGTTTCCTGCGTCTATGTTGATGAGTGCCGGAGCAGATGCATGCGCACTTAACGAATTGTACATGGTGTCGTTAGGATACGACTTGCGCTTATAGCTGATAACCTTGGAGTTTTCAGGTATTCCTGCAAGCCTGCAGACTTCTTGCACCGCGTCCGGCAGGTAACCGGTTCCGTCGATCAGGCCGATCTTTTTTGCTCCTTCAGCACTGAAAACCTGTGCGGTGAAAACCGTTTTGAGATGGTCCTCGGAAATGGAACGGTTCTTTTTGACCAGTGCCTGAAAGCGGTCGGCATAGTCTTTGATGATGGCATCAATGATCTGCTTCTGTTCTTCCGTGTCAGGCTTGAACGGGAAGCCCATGTCCTTGTTCCGGCCGGATTTGGATACTTCAACCGATACTCCGATCTTGTCCATGAGCCCGTCGATTTTTGGCCGGATGAAGATGACCCCCACCGAACCGGTCAGCGTGGTGGGGTGTGCCATGATCCTGTCTGCCGGCAGGCTGATGTAATAGCCGCCCGAAGCAGCTACATCCATCATGGACACAACCACTTTTGCTCCGGTCTTTTCCTTGAAGCGTACAACCTCATTGTAGAGCACATCACTGGCGGTAACGCCCCCTCCGGGAGAGTTGACCTTGATGACCAGCCCTTTGATGTCATCATCCTTTTCCGCAAGTTTCAGGCGGGAGACAACTTCCTGCACCAGACTGGGGGCATAGCCGAAAAGGCCGCGTTTAGGTTCGTCGGAAATTGTTCCGTCCACGGAAATCAGCAGCACCTTGTTCGGGCCTTCGCCCTGCAGGGTCTGCTCAAGGAGCGGATCGGTCCCGTCCGGAAACAGGTTCATCTTGGCCTGACATCCGCAGAGCAGGGCGGTCACGAATAAAAATATGAGCAGGGTAATCTTTTTCATGGGTACTCCGTTTGTTTGCAGGAAAATAACAGAACGGGATGGGGAAGGCAAAGGCGGGCTCTGACTTGTCAGCCTGTTATTGCTCATGCATAGCCAGCTTGACACCGAAGGCGATGAAGACGCACCCCAGTGCCCGGTCCAGCCAGGTCTGCATTCTCTGGCTTTCGCGAAGTCTGCCGGTTATGCGGTCTCCGGCAAAAATCAGGGGCGGCTCCACAAGCGCGGCCATAACAATGATCAATGTTCCGTGCAGTGCCAACTGAGCCCAGACCGGCCCTGCTCCTTCCACCACAAACTGGGGCAGAAATGCCAGAAAGAAAGTTGCCACCTTGGGATTGAGCAGGTCCACAAGCACGCCCTGTCTGAAAATCGCTGCTGTGCTTTTGACTGAGGAGTCTCTGCGGATATCCAGATGACTGCCTTTGGAACGGAGAGCCTGTATGGCGAGCCAGAACAGATAGCCGACTCCGACCCATTTCACCACGGAAAAGGCAGTGGCGGATGCCGCAATAATGGCTGAGAGCCCCAGTGCGGCAAGTACAACGTGTCCGAAGGCTCCGGTCCAGATGCCGAGCATGGCGGCAAAACCGGCTTTGCGTCCTCCGGTAACCGTATGGCTGAGGATGAAGGCGAAATCTGGTCCGGGGGCAATGTTAAGAAGGAAAGCGGCCAGCAGAAATGTGGACCAGTGTGCAATGTCGTAATCAAACATAAGTGTTCCTCGCGTTGGGTGATAGTTGAATCAGCATCCCTTGCAGAGGGAATGCCGGGCATTAACATGATCTGTTTATTTGGCGCGGGAAACAGACGGGGCCGCAGTATGCGGCAGGTGATGGGTGATCTTAGGACGGTCCTGGATTTATGTACACCCCTGAAATTGCCTCAGGGAGCAGATAAAAGTGCACCGGCATTCTGTATGATCAGGATGCCGGTGCGAAAGATTTGTAACCGTATTCAGTTTGACCGTTTAGGACATGCGGGCAAGCTGACGGCGGTATTCGGGGGATATTTCGAGACGCTCGATGTGGCGCAGGTCCACGAGGGTGCTTCTCATCTTGGTACGGTTGGTCTGACGGATTGCGACCACGGTCCAGACGGGAAGCCAGAGACCGAGAGTTGCGATGGTCAGCACTGCATGCAGGCTGTGGTTTGCTTCACCGGTGCCGCGTGCTGCGCGGGTAGCTGCCCAGGCCTTGATGGTTCCGATTGCGTACATATTATATTCCTCCAGGGAAATTTGGTTAAATTGCGTTGTTCGTGAGTCCCAAGTATGTCCGACTGCGTTGCAAGTCAACAGTACAAGCTCTGTAGTAGAGAAATGTGCAGTAAATAAAATTCAGCGGGTATGTTTGGATAAAAAGTGCTTTATATCAGGTTATTATGAGGGCGGTGTCGCCGGTTCCTTACTGGGATGCTGGAATTTCAGGTCTGTTGATTTTGGAATCAATGCGTTGGTGAAAATTTTCTCATAGCTGTCTGTGTTGTCCATGTGTTTACATAATTGGAATATGTTTTTGCTAAATAACATACTTGTTTTATTTAATAAAAAATATAAGCATTAAAAAATATGCCAAAATTGTCAAGTTGTGGAGGCCCGATTGTACGGTTTGGAAAAACTTGTTTCGATAATCAATAACTGTATTGGAAGATGTAAAATGCATTATGATGATGCATTGCCAATGTGAAATCAGTGTAGTGTGGTTGATTACAACATTGGATTTGCTGAAACAACATTGTTAATGCAGGGGTAGTGTATCAACTTTGATTCGGCGAAGATTTGGATGCTGGTCCTGAATGAAAATTCGCCGTTTTTTTGAAAAACGCGCAATTTAGGGTGGTTTGAGTGGTGAGTTTCAGAATTATATTCATGAAAGTGGCCTGCTGTTGATTTGTCTTAAATTGAATTCGCCTGCAGGCGGTATCGCTGGGGATCAGTAGTCCGGAAATGGCTTGAGCTGTGGCATGACCGGCGATTTGAATAACATGTCGATGCCCGCAGGGGGCGGCAGGATCGTGATGCTGGGGTCGATCTTGAATCTTGTTGCCGGTGCTGCGCTAAGCTTCAGCGCTTTACGCCAGCCGTTTTCCTTTGTAGCCAGCCCGATGTTACGGCTGCCTATGGGATCGAAATTGAGTGCGGTAGCCTGAGCCGGATTATGAAGCAGGTCGAGTACGAGTCTATAGGAATAGTCGAGCACTGATTGCAGGTATTCGTGGTGATAAGCCGGGATGACCTTTCTGGAGAAGTTCAGGGAGCGGGTCACGGTCTTGTATTCCAGCAGCCCGATGGTCTGGTGAAAGACGCCTTTTTTCAGGAAGAAGCTGAGCTTGCGGGCATCCATATGCTTGCGCAGGGTCAGGTCCGCTTCCTGAGTGGCCTGCCGGAAAAGTCTTGTAGCCTGCTGCGCGGACCAGTTGGCCTGATCGTCAGCCAGCATTTCAATATAGACATGAGTCAGCCTTCCACCGGCCGGGGCCTGACGCATCAGGTTGGGAACATAATAGTTATGGGCCACTATGTCCGCTGCTAGGTGGGACAGATACCCGAGGGAGTATGCTTCAAGGTGCGGTTTGTCGGCTTCCGCAAGCAGTGCGAATCCGGTTTTCCAGTTGTGGCTGTGCTTACGCTTGGCCTTGCTGCCCTTGCCGATGAAGATATCCGCACTAAGACATCCGTAAAGGAATAAGGCTGAGTTTGAGAGCAGCAGTCGTGCAATGGCAGTCGGGAGCAGTTCGGTGTTGGCGAGTACAGCATTGCCTATGGCCATGTGCACACCGGGACCCCAGGCAAAGCTGGTGGCGGCAAAACCGAGAACCGCGATAACGGTGAAAAGCATGATAAACGTAATTTTTTTCATATATTATGGCCGATGCGGCGAGTCTGCTCTGAGTTGTTGAAATGTCGATCATGGGAAGATCATGAATGTCGGAGAAGCTGGACACTGCCTCTGTGTAATTCGACTCTCAAAGATTATAAAGCTCCTGAGGTGATTTGCAAGGAAAGCGGCCTTTAACCGGGGCACTGGTTCCTATCTGGGCTGCTTCCGGGCAGCCCAGATTCAGTCTGCTCCTGAAAGTTCACCGCGCTAACTCCGGGATATTTCTGTTGTATTATCAGAGCAGTGGGGCAACCAGCCGGGCTACGCCTTCGACAGTGTCGCGGACAAATCCCACCGGTTGAGTTCCTTCGCTGCTCTGGTTGATAAGGTTCTGCACCCAGTCATGCACTGCCGTTACATCCGGTTCGGAGTACGAGAACATGACGATTTCATAATTGAGGAACAGACTGCGCATATCCATGTTGGCGGAGCCTACAACTGCAATGCGGCTGTCTACGACTACAACTTTGGCGTGTACCATGTGCGGGTATTTGATGATCCTGCCCCCGCATGCTTCAAGGTCGCGCAGATGGGTTCCGCGGGCAAGGTCGGCCAGCAGGTGGTTAGATTTGGACGGAATCACTACCCTTACGTCGACCCCGCGCTGTGCCGCCAGACGCAGGGCCTGAGCCAGAGCCTCATCCGGCACATAATATGGGGTGACTATCCAGAGTCTTTTTTCCGCCGTGAAGGCTGCGGTAAGCAGTGCA
The DNA here is from genome assembly GCF_050916235.1 of Maridesulfovibrio sp. FT414. Lineage (GTDB taxonomy): Bacteria > Desulfobacterota > Desulfovibrionia > Desulfovibrionales > Desulfovibrionaceae > Maridesulfovibrio. The sequence goes on along the minus strand of NZ_CP104854.1, from coordinate 1,841,147 downwards.
TCGTGAACCGGGTCGCGGGGTACGTCAGGCCCGGAGGGAACGACCTGCATGACCCCTTCACCGCCTCCGCTGACGGCAGATCCGCTTGTGCAGGGCGGGATAATGTTGACCTTCTCCCCGTACGCAAACTGCCAGTCCGACTGGAAGACTTCTATGTAGTGACGTACCGCCGGGCCGCGCAGCACAAAGGACAGGTCTGTCCAGCGGTCCTCGCACGGTCTGGGGCCAATGTATTCATTGGCGATGTTTGTGCCTCCGGCCAGCACAACGGTCTGGTCGGCGATTGCTATTTTGCGGTGGTTGCGCAGGTTGCTGTTGCCGTGGAAAGGAGCCCGGAACAGGGGCATGAAGTATGCCACCTTGCCTCCGTTGGCGATAAGCTTCTTCAGGAAACGGCGGGTGGTGAACATGGAGCCTATGTCATCAAGGAGCAGCCTGACGGTGACTCCGCTTGCTGCCTTGCGGGCCAGCCTTTCCACAATGTCCCTGCCCACTTCGTCGCGCGAAAGGATGAAGGTGGTGATCAGGATCTGGTGCTCGGCGTTTTCAATCAGGTCAACCAGTTCGTTGTAAATATCGATTCCTGAAGGGCAGAGCCTGACCCTGTTGCCGGAAGTTGCCCCGGGAATACCGTATTCGCGGAGCAGGGAGTCGATGGGGTCGGCCTGCTTCGCGGGTACCGTCTCCTGTACTTCCAGATGGATGTCCTGCTTGGTATGGGCATCGCGTTTGAGCTTGCGACCCCCGAAGATCAGGTACAGCGGAACACCTATATATGGAGCGAAGACAATGGCCATGAGCCATGCAAATGCTGCCGATGACGTACGCTGTTTGCGCAGGATGGACATGACCAGAACGGAGGCGAGGATGAAGCCCCCGACAACAGAAAGGTGGCCGATGAGGAGATTCAGTTCAGTGGTCATACACTCTTCTTTTGTTTGATTGGCTGATGGCGCGGCTATATTCACGTCTGCCGGCTGGCGAAACCATAGCAGGATTTGTCCCCGGCTGTAAGTAAAATAAAACAGGCTGATAGCAGATGTCCTGTTGCCGGAAGTACCCGGCAGGTTTCGTTTCGTCAGGACGATGTTTTGCAGGATCAGGAGGGGATTGTTTCGCGCGCGGGGTGCGGCGGCTTTTTAGCGTATTATAATCTCTCCTATTCATGAGCCTTTGTGTCTGATGTATTGTTCTTTACAGTAATCTGAGATATATTATTAAATGTAACCGTGGATTATTGTCGTTCCCGGCATGCTTATCTGTTGAATAGATGCAATTGCTTTTCAGGTTGATACGAATGCTGTTTTCATTCATCCCGCCCTTTGTGCAGGGTCATGCTTCAGGAGAATTCAATGGGGTCCAGCAGTCCTAATATCAAGTCCTTCTACAAGGGACAGGAGATCTTCAAGGAAGGACAGGAGAGTTCCGTTGCCTATATGATCAAGAAAGGGGCGGTCAATATTTTCAAGATCCTCAACAACGAGAAGATCATCCTGGCCAAGCTCGGAGAGGGCGAGATCTTCGGAGAAATGGGAATTATTTCCAAGGGGGCCCGCTCCGCCAATGCCGAGGCCGCGGAATACTGTGATCTGGTTATTCTCACGGATCAGATAATTCTCAAGCTGCTTGACCAGTGCCCGCGCACCATCCAGTACATGACCCGCCTGCTGGTAAAAAGACTTGCCCGTACCGGGGACATGATTTCCCCGAAAGGGCATCGCAATAACTTCACGAGTATCTGCCATATTCTGGATATGGCCTACCGCACCCACCTGAGTATGGACCGCGAACAGGCCCGCAAGGAACGCAACCATGACCTCGGGCTTGACTACAGCAAGCTGTGCAAGAAAATCAGGGACATCATCCTCGTTTCTCAGGCCGATATAGACTCGGTCATCAACAAGCTCAAAGGTCTCAAAATGATAGATGTCATTGACCTGCGAACCGGGAAGGCCTTCCCTGACCGCTTTATCCAGATAGCCGATCCGGCAAACTTCATCGAAATTTCGACCAATCTCTTCAAAGAACTGCAGCAGAGTTCCTTTTCCACTACCTCGGAGTTGCAGGTTGTTGATATCTACGAAATAGCCAGCCTGCTCGAAAGTGAGCCCCAGATCATCTATAAGAAAATAGGCTCGGAAGATTTCCCCGAAACCATGTTCATGTTTGACCGCAAGAAGGTCAGCGAATGGGCGGCGGAAAAGGAACCCGACTATTTCAGCAAGGTAAAGAAAAGGAAGAAGGATATTTCCGAGCTCGAAGAGATCGCTGATATAGTCTACGTTGATAATGCGACCCTCAAGGAAGTGTTCACCCGTCTCGGCTACCATAAGCTGGGGCTGCTGATGAGCATTGCCGAAGAAGAGGCCCGCAAGAAGATACTTTCCAACCTTGCCAAGAAGATTGCCAAGGTTGTTCAGGATGAAGTCCGTGATCATGTTGACGAAGGGGAAGCTGAAGATGCTGTAAACGAGCTGTTCGAAATGGTCAGGGAGATAAAAGGGGGGGAAGATAAGTGAACATAGCGACCATAATCGGTATTTTTTTCGGGATTGCCATCCTCATGGTGGCAACCTACACCTCAACGGATTCGGTGGATGTTTTCATCAACCTGCCGGGGATAGCCATTGTAGGCGGCGGAACCATTGCCGCGACTTTTATCTGCTATCCGCTGCGTGAGGTAATGCGCGTACTTAAAGTCTTCATGATGGCCATGGGTGCGGACGAGCTGCCTCTTGAAAACTATATCAATGTTATCGTCGGGCTTTCCAAGCAGGTTACTTCCAAAGGGGAGGAACACCTTGAAGGGAGTCTGAAAAAGATCGAGAACGAATTTCTGCGGGAAGGTCTGCAGATGCTGGTGGACGGTTATTCCAAGGAGGAGATCAAGGAGATTCTCGATAACCGCATCCAGCAGTATCATGAACAGGAATACAGCGCAGCCGGGATTTACCGGACCATGTCGACCCTGTCCCCGGCCTTCGGCATCATTGGAACCCTTATCGGTCTTATCGCCATGATGCAGGGAATGGGGGAAGATATGAGCTCCATCGGCCCGGCAATGGCAACAGCGCTTACCACCACGCTTTACGGCGCACTCTTTGCCAACATGCTGTTCATGCCCATCGCCATCAAGGTTGAAAAGCGTATCGACGAGATTACCCTGCTCATGAGAGTTATCCGTGATGGTATCCTGTTTATCAAGGAAAAGACTCCCTCGGCCATCGTAATGGATAAGCTGAAGGGCTACCTGCCTCCGCGCAAGTGGGCCACCGTCAAGGCCAAAAAGTAACCGGAGGACGTTATGTCAGACGACTTCCAACTCAAGAAGCCGCATCAGGGCGGAGAAGAGGGCGGCTGGGCTTTGACTCTTGCCGATATGATGACCCTGCTGCTCTGCTTTTTTGTGCTTATGCTTGCTATCGCTGATGTTGACCAGAACAAGTACAAGTCGGTGTCCGATTCGCTTGCAGAGGCCATGGGCGTGGATGTCCAGGGGCGCAATCCGCAGGCTGCTTCCGGGGCCCGTATGGCCGTCAGTCAGGATCAGCGCAATATTTTCGAGATGCAGCTTGAAATGTCGCGTTTGGTCGGACGGGAAACCGATGCCCTCAAGATCAAGATGCGCCCGGATTCCGTGGAAATTATCCTTAAAGGCAACTTCTTTTTTGATAGCGGCAAGGCCGATCTGACCTCTGCAGCCATCAAGGTTCTGAGTCAGATCGTGCCCACCCTCGCTAAATCTCCGTATGATATCGTCGTCGAGGGCCATTCGGATAACATTCCCATGAAGTCCGCGCAGTTCCCATCCAACTGGGAGCTGTCCTCAGCCCGAGCCAGTGCCGTAGCCCGCTATCTGATAGAAAACGGCTTCAGCAAGCACAGGATCAAAGTCATGGGTATGGCCGATACCCAGCCCATGTATCCTAACGAAGACGAGAAGGGTGATCCCATCCCGGAGAACCAGAAGAAGAACCGTCGCGTAACCCTGCTGGTTTTTCCGCCTAAGGCAGAGCCGAAACCCGCTAAGTAGCAGAGGGCGTGCCTCCGGCGATCCCCATCCCCTCTACCCAATACGCGTTTTAATAAGCTTCGCGGTTTCATAAGGCAGGGTTTCAAGATTAATGTAAAAATTGTTTTGCAGGATGAATTTCTTTATCCAATGAAAAGCCCCCGACATCTGATGTGATGTCGGGGGCTTTGTTCCGAAAGCTGCATTCGCGGGCTATGGGTGAAGCCTGATAAAAAAGTTTGGGAATCATAACCGGTTTTCAAAGGGTTTAAGGCCTCCTGGCAGGGTTTGCCGGTGGCAACATACTGACTCCCTATTTCTCAGGCCGTCTCGCAAGGCCTTGTGAAACCACTTCCCGGATCTGGTAGGTCTTGGTGCCCATGACAGCGTCATAGGTATTGGCCAGTGATTCGAGAATAAACCCGGTGGACATGAATCCCAGCGAGCTCAGGTAGAGCAGGATGCAGCCCATGAACGGCGGGCGGGTTCCCATGTGCACGCCGAAGAACACCTTTTCATAGAGCAGCCAGACCATGATCAGCGAGGCTACCATGAACATCAGCAGGCTGATGCGTCCGAACAGGTAGATGGGGCGCTGCTTGAAAGAAGACTGGAACCAGAGCATGACGATGTCGAAAAGCACGTCAATGGATCTGGACAGACCGTAGTGGCTTTCACCGGCAAAGCGCGGGGGCGCGGAGATAGGCACTTCGGAAGTTGAACCGCCCATTGAGTACACCAGTGCGGGGATAAGCCTGTGCTGTCCTTCGCGCAGGGTCATGGAACGGGCAAGTTTGCCCTTAAGCACGGAAAGTCCGCCCATGTCCTTCACCTGACAGCCGCTGGTGGCCCGCATCAGGTAGTTGGCGATTTTACTGGGCAGTTTGCGCTTGATCATGGATTCGCCTCGGTTGGTGCGGCATCCGGAAACAAGGTCGTAGCCTTTGCGGATTTCTTCGATCAGTGCGGGAACTTCTTCTGGTTTGTGCTGAAGGTCGCCATCCATGATGACAACATAGCGGCCCCGGCTTTCCTGAATGCCGGCATAGATGGCCGTGCACTGGCCCCTGTTGCGGGCCAGCATTATGCCCTTGAGGTGCGGGTCGTTTGCGGACAGTTCGCGGATGATGGCTTCGGTGCTGTCGGTGGAGCCGTCGTTGACCAGCAGGATTTCGTAGGTCGTGCCCATGCCCTGCAGAGTTGCGCCGATGCGGCGGTGAAATTCGCGCACACATCCTTCCTCGTTGTGCATGGGGGTGACGATGCTGACTTCAATTTCCTGATCGTGTTCCATGTAATCTTGCATTATTTAATCTCTCCGCTGCGGGGATCAATCTGACCGTAATTGACGGCCTTTGCCCCGATTATTTCAAATATTTCCAGCCATCCATTGTGTGCAAGGGAATTGTATTCCTCCCTCCACTGTGTATCAACCCGCATGGGGCCGAATTCGGATGGCAGCGGTCCGTCTCCTTCTCCCGGCAGTCCGGGGTGACAGACGATCTCTATTATATCAGGTCGATAGATGTCGACGTGTTTTTCAAACAGTTCCGGTTTCAGGTTCGCTTTCTGGTCCCCGATTCCCCAGACGCATTTTGCTGTGCGCGGTTCTTCAGAGGGAAAGCTTCCGGCAAGGCAGAGCTGCAGGAATCTGGTGCGCAGCATTCCCTTGTCCATGCGGCTCAGCGGGGTGTGCTCAGAGGGTCTGCGAATCCATTTGATCCCGTATCTGCGGGCCAGTTTTCCTGCCAGATTGTACAGCCCGGGCCAGGCATGAATGTGTTTCTCACTGTCAAAATGGGTCAGCCGGACTTGGTGGTCGAGCAGATATTCAATCTGAGCCGACCATTCCTTTTCCACCTCGGCAAGCCTGATGCGTCCGGTGATGTAGCGCAGCAGCAGGGACGTATAGTTGCCGAAAAGCAGCCCGTCGTCATCAACAAGGCTTGAGATGTGGTCGGGGTTGGAAATGGGCTTTCCGCGCAGCAGATTCAGGTGCGCCCCCAGGCCGAGCCCCCGGTGCTTGTCCTGCAACAGCACGGCCTCTGAAAGATCGGGACCGTTGGCTAGCAGGGTGGAAGATGTCACAACCCCCATTCCCGCCAGATTGTCCACCGCCCGGCGTACCGCCGGATGCAGTCCAAGATCATCCACATTTATTACAACTAGCATTATACCTCCGGTGTCAGACCCGGCAGTTTAATTACATGTAAGCCGAACGTAAAGAGGATTGATGCTTAATTGTATCTGGTAAACTTCTGAAGGAGTGCTGAATTGCCGAAAAACTTTCAGTTACAGACCGGTTATGTCTGTAACCATTCAATAATATGGATTAAAGATAGATTCTGGTGTTCGGTGGGATGGAGGTAACTCCATTGCGTCAGCACATATGGTAGCTTTCTGACTCTGTTATGGTGCGGGAAGTGAATATATTTTGTCCTCCGGGGCCTTATCGAATACCTTTTAGGTATATTTAGATAAAGCCTCCGGGGACTTACCTGAAACTGTCAGGGTTCATGGACCCCTTGACCAGATTAATGGCGATTTCGCCGATGGACGGGCGATATGTTCCGGTCCTGATCTGGTCGCGAAGTCTTTCTATTCTGTGCCGTCGTTCCGCATCATCTTCATTGTTGAATGAAGCAACGCGGTCCTCCGGCGCAAAGCTGCATGGCAGCCAGAGTTCGCTGTCGTCGGATTTGTCAAAATTCATCTCCCCCTCCCGGAGTCGTCTTCAGTCAGTGTTGGCGGTGTTTAATTTTCATATCGGTTACTTTGCGCCGATGTTTAGTCTTGAAGGTTATTTCTGTTGGACTCAGTATGAATGTTAAGTGCTTGAAAAGGTGTGCTTTATTTAAGGTGCGATCTTGGCGTAAAAGTGAGAAGTTGCTGTAAAGCATGATTTATTCTAGGGTGATCGCGCATGTTTGCGTGCTCTGAAAAATATGGCTTTTGCTTTAGCTTCGCTAAAAGTAATTATCATGTATCCTTTTTTTTAAGCAATAACCTGAGACTAATAGGGATTCCAAAGGGGCTTAGCTCCTTTGGCCGCCGGCGGCGAAATAAGATCGCCAAAAGCGCAAAGCGCATCAAAATCAGCCCCGCAGGGCCGCCGGAGGCATTCTTTTGCGGAGCTAAGGAAATAAGCAAGTTATATAAATGAAAATAGCGTACGTTATAGGTGGGTTGCCCTTTGGCGGGGTGGAAAACTGGCTTCTTGATCTGACCTTGCGTTTCAAGGACAGGGAGGATGTGCAGGCCGTGGTCATCAATGTCTCCGGTACCGGTATCAAAGGTCCGGAGTATGCGGAAAAGGGCATCCGTGTGATCAATGTCTGCGATTCCAAGAAGGGGTTGAAGACTTTCAAGCTGGGTACGGTGCTGAAGTTGCGTAAGGTGCTCCGCGACGAAGCCCCGGACGTGATCCATACGCTGCATTTTTCCGGCGATTATTTCGGGCGGCTTGCTTCAATCGGACTTGGTATCCCCGTTGTTACCCACATCAGGAACATCAAGCGCCAGACGAAGAAGTTCCGCCGCTTTGCCAATAAATTTCTCTGCCGCTTTACCGATGTGTTCCTGTCTGTTTCCGGACAGGCCGAAAGGGAGTGTGTCACCCTTGACCACAATGTCTGCGGCAAACCTTCACTGGTTTTTTACAACGCTGCGGACCCGGAAAAGCTGAAGGTGGAAGGGATCGACCTTAAAGCGGAGTTCGGAGCCGGAGAAATAGTAATTTCCGGTGTGGGCCGCTTTGTTCCGCAGAAGAATTTCGATCTGCTCATCAGGGCCTTTGCCCTGCTGGCCGGCAAGTATCCGCAGGCATCCCTTGTGCTGCTTGGTGACGGAGGCGAAAAGCCGAAGCTTGAAGGGCTGGTCGGTGAACTGAAGCTTGGGGGCAGGGTTATTTTTCCCGGTTATCGCAGTGACGTGCCCCGCTTCATGCGGTCCACGGACATACTTGTAATGCCTTCCGACTACGAAGGGCTGCCCATCACCCACATTGAAGCCCTGTTCTGCGGAGTTCCTGCGGTAGTTTCCCGTTTTGTGCCTTCCCTTGAGATTGCCGAGGAAGCATCGCTTGTCTGCCGCAGGGAGCCGGAACATATTGCGGAGCAGATTTCAAAGATTCTAGTAGACGAAGAGCTGCGCAAGACCCTTGCCGCCAAGGCTCTTGAAACCGCCCCTGAGTTTTCCATGGACAACTACGTATGCAGGCTTGTGGATTTCTACACCGCCCTGATAATAAGCGGCAGAAACGGAACTGACGATTTCAAGCGGTTTGATCAGGCAAAGGGAGGGGCATAGTCATGTGCGGAATCATCGGTGCGGTCAATTCCGCTTCAACGTCCGGTTTCGACCTGTCCACACTGCACCATCGAGGCCCGGACGGGCAGGGTGAGTGGCGCGACGGAAATTTCTGTCATCTGGGCCATACACGTCTTTCCATCATAGATCTTGATCCAAGATCCTCCCAGCCGATGGTCAGCCGCAGCGGCAGATTCGTGATTGTGTTTAACGGTGAGATCTACAACTACCGCGAACTGAAGAAAGACCTTCTGCCCGATTTCCAGTTCAGGACCACTTCGGATACCGAGGTGCTGCTGGAGCTTTGGGAGGTTATGGGACCTGATTCCTTAAGGCATCTGAGAGGCATGTTCGCCTTCGCAATATGGGACGTGAAGGAGAAGGAACTCTTCCTTGCAAGGGACAGGATGGGCAAGAAACCCCTTGTGTTCCATTGTGGAAACGGTTCACTGAGCTTTGCCTCCGAGCTGGACGGACTGCTCAGCCTGCTTCCGGAGCGTCCCGAAATTGATATCCGGGCTCTGGACCTTTTTCTGGCCTACCAGTTTATTCCCCATCCCTTTACCATCTATCGCGGTTGCGAAAAGCTGCCGCCTGCGCACTATGCCCGCTTCAAGGACGGCAGGCTGGAGTTGACCCGTTACTGGGCGGTGGAATTCAAGCCTGATTATTCCATCAGCGAAGATGAGGCTTTTGAACGATTGGAAGACATGGTGCGCGAGTCCGTGCGGCTGCGTATGCGTTCAGACGTGGAAGTTGCCGTGCTGCTCAGCGGCGGGGTGGATTCAAGTCTGGTTGCTGCCGTTGCCGCAAAGGAATCGGGCATGCGGCTGAAGACTTTTTCCATCGGGTTCGATTACGGCAAGAGCGAGCTTGAACATGCTGCCAAGGCAGCACAGGCCTGCAATTCCATTCATAGGCCGGCATCGCTGGACGAGCGGACCGCCTGCGGCCTTTTTGATGAGATGGTCAATGCCTACGGTGAGCCATACGGCGACAACTCCGCTTTGCCGAGCCTTTTTGTCTGTGCCCATGCGGCCTCGGAGGTCAAGGTTGCCCTGAACGGCGATGGCGGTGACGAGCTGATGGGCGGTTACGGCAAGTACAACCCCAAGGCCATGCGGCGGCTCATGACCCCCTTTGCTGCGGCCGGATACCGGGCAGGGTGCGGGCTGGAGGGCATGGCGAACCGGATCTTCGGTTCCCCGGCAATGCTCAAGTTCGCCGACCGCTTGGGTTCTGGGATGTCGCCGTACATGAAGGTCGTCCGTTTCAATCACTTTTTCTCTTCCCAGTATCGCAAGGGCCTTTACAGGCCAGATGTCTTTGACCGGGTAATTGACAACCGTTGCGGGTACGAGCGCAGGCTCATTTCCGAGCTGCCCCTTACCGGTCCACTGATGTGCAGGCTTCAGAGCATAGATTACCGCCATTACTTTGCCTGCGACCTGCTGGTTAAGATGGACATCGCCGGGATGCACAACTCCCTTGAGACCCGTTCTCCTCTGATGGACCACAAGCTGTTTGAGTTTGCTGCAACCCTGCCGCCGGAATACAAGATCAGGAACGGCGAGACCAAGTATCTGCTCAAGAAGCTGGCGGCCAAGTACCTGCCCCGCGAGATCATTTACCGGCCTAAAACCGGTTTCTCCGTACCCGTGGGGGACTGGGCCGGAACTATCTTCAAGCAGCGTGTAGAGCAGGCCGTAAATGAAGGCAACCATCCGCTGTGGAATTATCTGGAGCGTGAATATGTGCGCAAGATGATTGCCGGAGATCAGAAGCAGATCCGCCGTAACGGGCATCGTCTCTGGCTGCTGTCAGTCCTCTGTCGCTGGATGGAAATGCATTGATTGATGCCTCCTGCGGCTTTCCGAGGGTAGAAAAATTATTTGATGCGCTGCGCGTTTTTTATGATTGGATTTTGCCTCCGGCGGCCCTCCGGGGGCTTAAACCCTTTTGCAAATATGATTATTGCCTTAGCTCCGCAAGAAGTGTTTATCATGCGGTATTTCCTGCAAGCAATGGCCTAAAACTAATAGGGATTCCAAAGGGGCTTGCTCCTTTGGCCGCCGGAGGCAAAATCAGATCGCCAAAAGCGCAAAGCGCATCAAAATCAGCCCCGCAGGGTCGCCGAAGACCTACTTTTGCGGAGCTAAGGAAAAAGGCGCGTTTGCAAAAGAGTTTAAGAATCCCAAAACCTTTTATTATGGCTTCGCCGCGGCACATGACAAATTGTTAAGGATACAATGTATCCAAAATGATGGTTAACTGTCTTATTTATTTTGTTTAAATTGTGTACCGAGTGCGTTTTTATGTAATGTGCGGAGCGGGTTTTTCATAATAGTTTAATAGGCATCGCCTTTCCATAAGCTAACTTTTGCGAATAGTTCCGGAGGCGTGGATGGCTCAATTTGATTACAGGCATGTAGTTGTTGGTGCAGGTATTACCGGCTGCACCATTGCCCGGCGTATAGTCGAGGACTTTGGTGAGCGGGTGCTGGTTATTGACCGGCGCGATCATATCGGCGGGAATTGCCACAGCAGTGTTGATCCGCAAACCGGTATTGAAGTCCACAATTACGGGACGCACATTTTTCATACTGCCGAAAAGCGGGTGTGGAATTTTTTGAGCCGGTTCACCGAGTTCAACAGCTATCGCCACAAGGTTGTGACTACCTATCAGGGCCGCACCTATCACATGCCGGTCAATCTTCAGACCATCAATTCCTTTTTCGGCATCAACTTGCGTCCGCATGAGGTTGAGGGATTCATCAGAGAGCAGAGTGCAAAGGAGCGTATTTCCGATCCCCGGAATCTTGAGGAAAAAGCCATCAGCCTGATCGGGCGGGAGCTGTATGAATCCTTTGTTAAGGGCTATACAGTAAAACAGTGGGAATGCGATCCACGTGACCTTCCGGCCGAGATAATTACCCGGTTGCCTTTCCGCCACGGCTACGAGTGCGATTACTTTACTGACCGCTATCAGGGGTTGCCGTGGGACGGGTATGCCCGGCTCTTCGAAAACATGCTTGAGCATGAACTGATCGACGTTCGTCTTGAAACGGATTTCTTTGCTGTGAGGGCTGATATTCCGCAACAGACCGCAATCTACTACACAGGGCCGGTGGACAGGTATTTCGATTACAGCTACGGGGAACTCTCATGGCGTTCCCTGCGTTTTGAGTACGAAGTGGAGGCTGTTGCCGACTATCAGGGAACGGCGGTTATGAATTTCGCCGATATTGAAGTTCCGTATACCCGGATTCACGAATTCCGGCACCTGTATCCCGAGCGGGAAAGCGACAGCGGAAAGACCGTCATAGCCCGCGAATTTTCCATGAAGTGGAAACAGGGCGATGAACCATACTACCCGGTAAACACAGATGAGGACCGGAAACGTCTGAAGCTGTACCGGCAGGAAGCCGAACGGCTGGAAAATATTCATTTCGCCGGCCGACTCGGCCGTTACAGATACTACGATATGGACAAGGCGGTCCTGGCAGCATTGGAGCTATGTGACGAGTTGCTGCAGTTCAAACAGTAAGTTCAACTTCCGGTCGAATCAAATACAATGCCGCCACACCCTTCAGGATATGGCGGCATATTTTTTAAGTAATGAATTTAAGCTAATAGGGATTCCAAAGTGGCTTCGCTCCTTTGGCCGCTGGCGGCGAAATCAGATCGTTAAAAGCGCAAAGCGCATCAAACTCAGCCCCGCAGGCCTTACAGCCGCTTAACGAGTCTTCGAGTTTAGCGGTCTGTTGAGAGCAGAGATGCCGCCGGAGGCATCAACTATAGCTATCTATGAATTCCTGACCTTGTAGAACATGGCGTACAGTACGGGCACTACCAGCAGGGTCAGCAGCGTTGCGAACGCCAATCCGGCCATGATGGTGACTGCCATGGCTGAGAAGAAGGCGTCTGTTGCCAGCGGCAGCATCCCCAGAATGGTGGTCAGCGCGGCCATTGCCACGGGCCGGATGCGGCTGAGGGCTGAATCCACAACTGCGCGGTACGGCTCCTTGCCGTCTGCCAGCTCAATATTGATCTGGTCCAGCAAAACGATAGCGTTCTTGATCAGCATACCTGAGAGGGACAGGAAGCCAAGCAGTGCCATGAATCCGAACGGCTCGCCGGTAGAGAGCAGCCCGAGGGTCACCCCGATGATGGACAGGGGAACCGTGAGCCAGATTATGGCCGGGAAGCGCAGGTTGTTGAAGAGCATGACGGTTACCAGAATCATGATCATGAACGGCACGCCCAGACATCCGGCAAGGCTTGTCTGCGCATCCCTTGAATCCTCGAATTCACCGCCCCATTCCATTGTGTATCCGGACGGAATCACCATGCTTTCAATCTGAGGTCTGAGTTCGGAGAACAGGACCGAGGGCAGGCCGGAGACCGGTTCGCAGGATGCGGTTATGGTCAGCAGCCGGTTGCGGGTTCGCAGCTTGCCCGGTTCGATGGCCGTCTCAAAACCGGCTACAACCTCCTCGACAGGAATCATCCGTTCGGCAACCGGGCTGAATATCTGGACGTCGCCGATCTGTTCCACGCTGAGCCTTTCGTTATCCGGGGGACGAACCACGATAGGCAGCAGCTTGTCTCCTTCGCGATACACCCCGACCTGGGTTCCAGTGAAGAACATGTTCAGTGCGCTTGCCAGATCTGGGCGGCTTATTCCGGCGATCTTGGCCTGTGCTTCCATGATCACGGGGTTGAGGACCTTGACGTCCTGTCTCCAGTCGTCGCGGATTGATTCCGCCTTTCCGGTGTTGCGCATAATTTCCTGCGCCTGCAGGGAGAGTTGCCGCAGAACCTGAGTCTTCGGGCCGCTGAAACGGACCTCGATTGATGCGTCGCGTCCGGGACCGAGCTTGAATTTCTTGAACTTGGCTTCTGCCTCGGGATAGTTAGTGTCGACAAACTTTTTATAGCGGACCAGCACTTCGTCAACCGTGTTGTAGTCCTTAACCTCTACCAGCAGCATACCGTATGATGATGCCGTTTTTTCCGGTGCATAGGTCAGGATGAAGCGCGGGGCTCCCTGCCCGACAAAGGAGGTGACGTTCTCTACCTGCACATCCTTGCGGATCATTTCAGATATTTCGTTTACATCTTCAGCTGTTGCGCGGACATCGGTTCCTTGCGGCAGCCAGTAGTGGATGAAGAATCGGGGCTGCGTGGAATCGGGGAAGAAGCTCTGTTTTACAAACCCGAAGCCGTAAACGGCCCCGGCCAGCATCAGCACCAGAACTCCCATGGTCAGTATCCTTCGGCGCAGACAGAATTCAAGAACGGTACTGTAAAAACGGAAGATTATACCTCCGTATGGATCGCTGCCTCCGTTGATTTTAGGGCGCAGGAACATTTCACATAGGAGCGGGGTGACCGTAACAGCGGTGATCCAGCTCATCATAAGGGAAATAAACAGGACAATGAAAAGGGAACGGCAGAACTCGCCGACCTTGTCCGGGCTGAAACCGATTCCGGCAAAGGCCATGATGGCGATGACCGTTCCGCCAAGCAGCGGCCACTTGCTCTGTTCCACAACCTCTATAGCGGCCTGAATACGGTCCCGGCCCTGCTGGTAGCGCACCAGTATGCCTTCGATGACCACTATGGCGTTGTCCACAAGCATGCCCAACGCGATGATCAGAGCTCCCAGAGAGATGCGCTCAAGGGCTACCCCGGCCAGCTGGATGAAAATGAACGATCCACAGATGGTGATCAGCAGGACGGCCCCGATGAGCATTCCAGACTGCAACCCCATGAAGAGCAGCAGTACTATGATGACGATGGCTACCGCCTCGCCAAGGTTGAGTACAAAGTCGTTTACGGCATTGTCTACCCGTTTTGGCTGGTAGTAGACCGAGTCCACATTGATGCCTACCGGGGTTTGTGCCTGAAGGTCTGCAAGTTTCCTGTCGATGGCATGTCCCAGTTCCACCACGTTGGCCGAAGGGTTCATGGAGATGCCGATGGCGACTGCGTTCCGGCCGTTAAAGTTCATCAGTTGAGACGGTGGAGTCTTGTAGTCTCGTCTGATCTGGGCAACGTCCCTTAGGGGAACAAGTCTACCTGACCCGTCGCGTATGAAAAGATCTCCGAGATCGGAGACCGACTCAACACCCCCGGAAGGTGAAATCTCAATGTACTCGCGCCCTACGCGCACGTTGCCGGACTCCACGACAAGGTTGCGGTTGGAGAGGGTCTGGTATACGGAGTCCAGTGATACCCCCAGCTGGGTCATGCGGGCTCGTGAGATCTCCACAAACACGGTTTCCTGCTGGTTTCCCCAGACTGTGACCTTGGCGACATTATCAACCAGCAGAAGCTGCTTGCGCAGAAAATTGACGTAATCCTGCAGGTCCTGCTGCGAGTATCCGTCCCCGGTAACAGAGAGAAGAATGCCGTAAACATCGCTGAAATCATCAATTACAAATGAAGGCCCTGCCACCGGTGGCAGGGAGGGTTGGGCATCACTTACCTTGCGCCTCAGCTCATCCCAGACCTGTGGCAGGGTGTTCTTGTCGTATTTATCCTGAACCTCCACCGTGACGATGGACTGGCCCCGGTTTGAAATGGAGGTAACTTTCTTGAGCTGCTTGAGCTCCTGTGCCGCACCTTCGATTACGTCAGTGACCTCGTCTGCTACCTCTGCAGGTGTAGCTCCGGGGTAGGAGGTAATCACAAGAGCTTCCTTGATGGTGAACTCCGGGTCCTCAAGACGGGGCATGTCCATGAAGGCTTTTATTCCCCCGAGAAAGAAGACAATGGTCAGAACCACTGAAACGGTTTTCTTTTCAATGGTCAGCTTGGCTAAGCTCATCCTCGGCCCCCGATTTTTCCGGTAAGGATTTTTACTTTCTGGCCATCGCGGAGGTAATGCGCGCCTGCCACAACCACATCCTCCCCGGCTTCGACGCCGGAGTGTACTTCAAAGTGATCATCGATAATCCGGCCGACCTGCACATTCCTTTTCCGCACTGCTCCGTTGTTGTAAATCCAGACGAATTTGTCCTGACTCGGGTAGCCGACAACTGCGGAGACGGGGATGGATACGGATTTAACGGTGGATTCATCTGGCAACAGGGCTACAACCTCGGCGGTCATTCCCGGGTGGATGTTGAGACCGGACTTGTTTTCCATTTTAAAGGTAACCTCGTATGTCTGGGTCTGGGCATTGGCCTTGGTCTGGAATTCCTTGATGCTCAAATGAAAATCTTTGCCCGGATATGTCTCAAATCGTGCGATTGACTGAATTTTATCCCGGTCCTTGATGCTGAATGCCCGGGCCCAGACCTTTTCAGGAATGTTTACGACAACGTCCAGAGCAGTGGTGTCTTCCAATTGTACAATGGATTCCTTTGCCTGCACGAATTCGTGGTTGTCCACGGACTTAACGGCAATGGTTCCCCTGAATGGAGCTTCAAGGCGGGTGTACTGAAGATTCAGCTTCGCACGGCGCAGCTCCTGCAGCAGAGAATTCACATTGGCCTGGCTTGTTTCAAACGAGCTCTGTGCCGTATCAAAGGCTGATTGGGCAATTGTGTCCGACTCCAGAAGCTTGCGGTTGCGCTCAAAATTTAGTTGGGCTTCTTTCATGACAGAGCGTGCTCCGCGAAGCTTGGCTTCAAGGTCGGCTACAGCCGCGTCGAAATCACGCTGGTCCAGCACAGCCAGGACCTGTCCCTTGTTTACAAGGTCTCCCTCCCGAACATCGAAGTGTTCTATCTGCCCGGAGACTCGGAAGGCCAGTGTGGCTTCGCGCGTAGCCTTTACCTTTCCAGGGAAAGTGCGTTGTTCCGGGTCGGTTTTATCGGATATTTTCATTACTCTGACCGGTCGGATGGGTTGCTCCACCGTGACTTCTTCTTTGCAGCCCGGCAGCAGCAGCGTTGCAGCCAGCATAAACAGCAGTATTTTTTCCCGCATGCGTGTTCCTCCATGCATTTGACAAAGTATTAATCAATCAATTGATTAATTGATGGTTAAAAAAATTATGCCCAGAGGGCAGGGGATCCGTACTTCAACAGACCGGAGACGACCTTTTTGTAGGATTCAATCTTGGAATCATCATCAATGAAGGTGCCACCACCAAGAAGATAGTCGGAAAAAATTGTTCCAAGTACGGCGGTGAAAGTGATGTCCCGGGTGTCTTCGGACTGGTCGATTCTGGCACCGGTTCTGGCGAGAAATTCAGAAAAATACTTCCAGCCAGTGGAGTAAAGGCTGTCGCGGATCTCTTCCAGCTCAGGGCTGTCATGGTTGAGCACTCGCAAGCCGACGAGGTAGATGTTGCGGTTCTCCCTTGCATCCTTCAGAAACTCTTCGACATTTCGGTCTACCAGTTCGAAGTGATCGGATGATTCTTCCATGGATTTCCTGACCACATTGAGAACCCGGTCCTTGAAAACTGAGAAGATTTCCTTGTGCAGGCCGGTTTTACCCCCAAAATAATAGGAAATCATGGCACTGTTGACCTCTGCTTCGCGGGCGATGTCTCGGATTCCTACGGAGTTGAAGGAGCGCTCGGCAAAGAGCTTGGTTCCTGCGTGAAAGATTATTTCTCGTTTAGTCATGGAATGCATTTAATCGAACGATTAACATAAGTCAATCGTTCGATTAAAAAATGAGGGGGGAATGAAGCTATTGAAATAAGCTGCCGGCTGCAGGGACAACGGATTTGCTGACGGGCTTCTTGCTGATATTTACGATTTCAACCCTGCGGTTGAGCGCGCGTCCCTGTATGGTGTTGTTGGGAGCGATGGGTTTGTCCTCTCCCATGCCTTCAACCTGAATTCGATCCGGGCTGATATTGAATTTTGTCACCATGTACTGCTTGACCGAGGCTGCCCGTTCAAGGCTCAGTTTGCGATTGTATTCACTGTTCCCGGCCGAGTCCGTATGGCCTATGAGTTTGACGTCCATTGCCGCGGCATCGCCGGTGGTGAGTGCTGTTCCGAGGGCGTCAGCCACGGGAAGTGCTTTTTTGCTGATTTTGGCTGAGTTAACGTCGAATTCGATCTTAAGGTAAACCCGGCCACCGTCATCGGTGAGCATATTCAGGATTTCCTCCGAGCTGCTGGCGAAACCGTCCTGTTGGGAGTGGACGGCAGGAGCCCAGAGAAGGATCAGGATCAGGGTAAGTATTGTCTGTTTCATAAAAACCTCCACAGGGTAGATGATGCTGTGTCGGTAAAGCCTAACCCTTGAACCGTTTTGCCGCAAGTTGTTCAATCAATTTATGTTCGAAGAGCTTGTTTGTGTATCGAGGATTTATCTGTATCGAAAGCAAAGCTGATAACTGCAGGCACTTCGGAGGTTAAGATATCTTTGGTCTGAAATATTTTTGATCGGTCGGAGATGGTTTGTCGTCTATGGCGGGGAAATCAGACATCCAAAAATGCATCAAAACTAGCCCGGCAGATCAGCCGGAGACCAACTTGCGCATGGCCTCCGGCTGAATGCTTAAACTCGTTCGCGAAGCAGGGTTTTGAACTGCTTGAATTCATCGGCATCCATGTGGCTGTAATTGCCCTGTGCCGGGAAGGAACCGTTTTTGACTTCTTCCACGTACTGTCCGATGGCGGCAATACTGTCACCGCGCAGCAAAGCGTATTTTTTTACGAACATGGGCACAAAGCGGTCAAACAGGCCGAGAATGTCATGATAGACCAGCACCTGTCCGTCTGTGTTGGGTCCAGCTCCGATTCCTATTGTGGGGATGGACAGGCGTTCGGTGATCTCGGTTGCGACCTCGTCTGGAACTGCTTCTAGAACAATGGAGAAGCAGCCCGCGGCTTCAAGGGCCAGCGCTTCTTCGACAAGGGCGGCTGCGGAGCGGGCATTTTTGCCCTGAGCCTTGAAGCCTCCGAAACGGGCGACATGTTGCGGGGTCAACCCGATGTGTCCCTGAACAGGAACCCCGGAATCCACAATGGCCCTGATGTGCTCCAGAAACGGGAAACCGCCTTCGAGCTTTACTGCCCGTGCCCCGGTGCGACTGAGGAATCTGCCGGCATTCTCAACCGCCATGGCTACCGAAGGCTGGTAGGACATGAATGGCATATCTCCGATAATAAGGGGACGTCTGGCCCCGCGGGAGACTGCGGCAGTATGGTGCAACATATCTTCCATGGTCACGGACAGAGTGTCTTCGTAACCGAGAACAACCATCCCCAGCGAATCACCAACAAGAATTATATCCACCCCTGCCTCATCGGCAATCTGGCCGGACGGGTAATCGTAGGCGGTCACCATGGAAATTTTCCG
The DNA here is from genome assembly GCF_050916235.1 of Maridesulfovibrio sp. FT414. Taxonomy (GTDB): domain Bacteria; phylum Desulfobacterota; class Desulfovibrionia; order Desulfovibrionales; family Desulfovibrionaceae; genus Maridesulfovibrio. The sequence goes on along the minus strand of NZ_CP104854.1, from coordinate 1,822,546 downwards.
CTGTCCTTTGAGGGCGGATATATCCGGTGCGGTTATTTTTTTCATATTTACCTCATCTAGTGTGTATACTTATCTGGGCTGCATTTAGCTGCAGGGTGTGCGCCTGCACGCGCGTTTGCGTGCCGATATGAGCAGTTGCCCGGGGAATCGTCAACCCACGTGAAAAATGTATCATAAATTGATTCCTCAGTTGATGAATAGCATTTTTAAGATTCATCCTGATTGAAACCGTAACAACATCGTGTATATTGCAGGTGAAACAACTGCGGAAGTGCCTGGACCTGACAATGTAAGTAATGCGGGTGGGTGATGAAGAAATATTTTCCATTGTACATCAATATACTTACTGTTTTTACGAGCCTGACTTTTCTGATTGTATTCTGTGTAGTCACTTATGGATATGTGCGCAATGCGGATATCGCTCTCCTTTCCGCTGAACAGCTTATCCGCCAGACCGGTTCATCCATAGGGGAAAGAACTCAGAACATCTTTGATACTGCCTTCATGAATGTGAATACCTGTACGGCCTTTCCTGAATTGGGCGATAAGCCGTCCATTCATTCTCATCCGATGACCAGTGTCTTTTTCAAGTATCTGCAGGAAAATCCGGATTTCACCTCTGTGTATGTCGGATTCGGGGATGGGGATTTCTATCTGGTTTCCTCTCTGCGGGGCCGGGAGCTGATGAAAAAGGAAAGGCATATACCGGATAATGCCGCATGGTACACCCAGACCATTGGACACCTCGGAAACGGCAGCAGGTATGAGCTTATAAAGTATCTTGATACCGGATTCGTAACAGTTGGGTCTTCTTCGTCTCTGGATGTGAAGTATGATCCGTGCATTCGTCCGTGGTTTCAGGCTGCTTCCGTTTCCGATCAGCCTGTCTTGAACGATGTTTATATATTTGCATTTTCAGGAGAGCCCGGCCTGACAGTTTCCCGCCGTTTTGACGGAAAGGTTCCGGGAGTGGTGGGGATCGATATCTCGTTGGCAAACCTTGCTGATTTCATGGAAAGGCAGATGGTTGGAGCTGACTGCGAAATTATGATTTACGGGTCGAATGGCAAACTGTACGGCTACCACAGTCAGGAAAAATTGACCGCTGCCATACACCGCAAAGAGGACAGTTCCATATCAGAAGTTTCTGTTGCCGGTCTGAAGAACAAAGTTCTCGATCTAATTGTGGAAACTTATGAGGGCCACGGAGACGATGAACTTCGTATCCAGAATCTTCTGGTTGACGGTAAGAAATACATTTCCCTGGTTGATCCCCTCCCCAGTGAGTACGGAAAGGAATTGTTTGTGGCTGTGGCCGTTCCGGAATCGTTTTTTACCGGCCCGATTGCCCGTATCGGCCAGAAGACACTGCTTGTCTCAGTCGGAATTCTGCTGCTTTTTGTACCTATCATCTATTACGTTGCCAAACGCCTCAGCCGTCCTCTTAATGAGTTGACCAGAAGTGTGGAGAAGATAAGGAAGTTCGAACTGGACAGCCCGGTGCAGGTGCACTCCAACATTGTCGAAATCCGGGATCTCTCGCTGGCGACAGAAACAATGCGCAGCACACTGAATGCCTTCGGGAGTTACATACCTAGGCCTCTTGTGGAGTCCATGATTGTAAACCGGATTGTTCCCAAACTTGGGGGAGAGCGGAAAAAACTCACCTTTCTTTTCAGTGACATCAAGGATTTCACCTCCATAGCCGAGACCCTGTCTCCTGAGGAACTTACATCAAGCATCACCAACTATTTTACAATGATGAGTCAGATCATCCTTTTCAGTGGTGGAACCATTGATAAGTATATCGGTGATGCAATCATGGCCTTCTGGAATGCTCCGGTGGAGGACGCCGATCATGTGCGCAAGGCCTGTCTTGCCGCGCTCCGTTGCCGAGACGAAATCAAGCGGTTCAACTCCCGTTGCCGGGAATGCAGTGAACCGGAAATGATAACCCGTCTTGGGGTGCATACCGGTGAAGCGGTAGTGGGAAACATAGGGTCCTCCGACCGGATGGATTATACCGCTATCGGTGCTGCGGTAAACGTGGCTTCCCGTCTGGAAGGACTGAACAAGTTTCTGGGGACGGAAATCCTGGTCAGTGAAAACACCGCAAAGGAATCAGGTGACGGATTCCTGTTCCGGTTCGCCGGAAGGGTGATGCCCAAAGGAACGACTGTCTCCCTGGGTGTTTACGAGCTGTTGGGAACCTCTTGCGGTTCAGTCGGTGAGCTTGCCGAGTTCGCTGTCTCCTCTGAAGAGGAAGAAAGGGCAGCCAGTTGGGAGTACGCTTTCAATATACTGCTCTCACACAGGTATGCGGAAGCGGTGACGGCTTTTGACCTGCATTGTGGACGGTTCGGTGATGATCCTCTTTGCGGGTACTATCTGGATATGGCGCGCAGGTTCATGACACAGTCCGATAATGTCTGCTGGACCGGGGAGGTCGTCTTCGATGCGAAATAGCAGATCCAACTGCTTTGCACGTATGCTTTTTATGACTGCATTGTCAGCAATATTATTTCTTTCTACCGCTTCGGATTCTTTTGCAAAGACCATTACTTTCTGGACTACCGAAGTCAGTGCCGATCGGCAGGCGGTCATAGGTTATCTGGTCAGCGCATTCAGGATCTATCATCCCGAGATTGAAATTATCGTTAAGGGTGTTGAGGAAAACCGGATTGCTGAGGAGCTGGGCAAGGCCATTCAGGAGGGGGATGCACCAGATGTTGTGGGGTGTGCGTCTGATCTGGTGGTGGCGTTCGGGAGTAAGGGCTGGATGAATTCACTGCAGACCCGCAGGCTGATCGATTCCATAGGGCAGGATAAATTTTATGCCGGGGCATTGAGCCGGCTCAGGTTGGCCAACCGCTATTTCTGCGGGATTCCCTTCAATGGCTGGGTACAGGGAATCTGGTATCGCAAGGACTGGTTTGCCGAAAAAGGACTTGCGGCCCCGAACAGCTGGAGGAACATCCTCGCGGCCGCCAAAGCGTTTCATCACCCGGAAAAGGGGCGTTACGGAATCCTGATCGGTACGAGGGCAGATGCTTATGCCGAGCAGGTCTTTACCCATCTGGCGCTTTCTGCCGGAGTTGAGGAATTTTCCAAGGACGGCAGGGTGGTTTTTGACTCTCCCGCCACGGTAAAAACTCTTGAGTTCTACAAGGAACTCTCCCGTTATACCCCGCCGGGTCCGCAATGGTGGAGAGGCAGGGATTTCTATCTGCAGGGCAGGCTGGCCATGATGTTCTATTCAACGTTTATCATGGATGATCTTGCCGCTCCAAGCATCGCCGCCGATTCCCTCGGACCGGATAATTTCCCGGAACTGGACGGCGCGGACTATGATTACAACCTGCTGATGAATACCGGGGTGGTAACCCGTATCAAGGGGAGCAGAAAAGCCGGTTATGGGGTCATCCATGCCTTGGGACTTATCAAGACCGGAGACTCAGGCAGGGAGGAGGCTGCAGCCCGTTTTGTTGAATTTCTGTTCAGGGATGATGCCTATATCACATGGTTGCACATGGTTCCCGGAGGCATGCTGCCGGTGCTGAAGCACGTAACTGATGTCCCCATGTTCTACAGGGATGTGCAGGGGGGTTTTTCAAAGTATTCCCGGCGCAGAGTACGGGAAATCGTGTCCGGGTTTGATGTCCTGAAAAGTTTCAGTTTCACTGAAGGGGTTCTGATTCCCCAGGCCGCGATAGCCTCTGCTCAAGGCATAATTCCTTCAATGATTGATCAGGCTCTTCGGCAGAACGTACCGGCAGCCCAGGCCGTAAGCAATGCCAGTAACAGGTTGAGTGAAATAGTGAGCGAGTGACAAGCCTTTCATAAACTTGCGCAGGGAAAAATAAAAGGCCGCCCCCCTGTGCATGGGGACGGCCTTTATCCTTAAAGATAGCTGTTGCCTACAGTTCCTGCATGACCCAGACAACTCTGCCCACAACATATTTTTCCTGATCCTCGACAGCAATGTACTGTTCAGGATGCTGGGAATCTTCGGGGCGCAGAATGAAGCGGGAGTTTTCAGGGTCGAAAAAGACCCGGCGGATAACCACTCCCTGATGCGGGACATGGATGGCGTATATATCCCCGGCCATGAGACGCTTCTGGGATTCATCAATCCCGGCAAATGCATCTCTGCGGATGGCAGGTTCCATGGAGGATCCTTCCACCTTAAGGACAACAAGTGAGGACCTGTAGAATGTTTCCGGGATGCTCAGTTCTGAAATCTGCTGGGCTTTCCATGTATGCGCGCTGGCATTCTCCCCGGCCATGGAGGAGACAGGTACAATTCGTCCGCGGGACTGAACCTGTCCGTACTGTGCGGTGGTTTCGCTGAGAATCGCATCCGCTGAAATTTTTCCTTTTCCAGGCTTCAGATAGACCGGTTCTACTCCGTCTGAAAGCCATTCGGGGTTGAGTCCGTGAGTTCTGTATAACTTGATGAACCATTCAGCCGGGATGGAGCTGCGACGTTTTGCATCGGAAATGCTGGACTGACGTATATTCAGTATTTCAGCCAGCTGCACCTGGGTTCTTGTTCCCGTAGCTTTTTTGATTCGTTCCAAACTTTCATCAAACCATTTTGACACGCCCGTTACCTCCTGCGAAGACAAGGTGAGGATAAAAAGCCTTAAGTATGTTACTATTAAAAACCGGACTGTGCAGGAAAATAATTCACCCATTTCCTACAAGTATAGTCATGAATGCAGCAACCAAATATAAGAATAACATGAAATTTAAAAGTAGCAAAGCCTTTGCTCGTTTCTGCATGTACAATGAACACAACACTCTCAATGTAGTTTCTGTAAATTATTTTACTGCATTTTTCTAATCACACTTCCGACTGTGGAACATTTGAATGTATTGGAGCATAGGTTGGTGTGTAAAAACAATTAATTTCTTTTTATTGTATAAGATGGCGATTTGTGTTGTTCTGCCAATGTATTATTATAAACGAAATACATATTCCGAAGAGAGGTGGGAAACTGGCTCCCAGATTGGTGCCCGCGCGCTAATGAATTAAAGAGTCTTTGATTTCAGTGGGTTTTAACTAATTTTTCAATTAATATGCTGTTTTTAACTGTTAAAAAATGTAAATTGGCTTAGCGTGGCACATTAGTGGTCACCAAAGGGCAGGATGAAATAGAAATTGTTACCCCCATCGTGTGGTTCGTATCCAACTTTGCCACCATGCAGCTCAACTACTTGTCTGACAAAAAAGAGGCCGTGTCCGGAACCATACTCATTGCCTACATTCTCGCTGCGGAATCCGGCCTGAAAGAGCTTGTCACGGTCTTCAGTGGAAAGGTGTGGACCGGTGGTGAATACATTCAGCTTCAGCCCGTCCCAGCCGTTGTTGAAGAAGTCCGGTACCATTTCCCATCCATAAGCGGTAAATTTGTCATTGCGACCGTCCGGCATGGTGGCTTCGCGCGTGTACTTGACCGCATTGGAAAACAGGTTGGCATAAACCTGTGAAATAAGACCGATGTCTGCAACGATACGAACTTCCCTGTCGGGGATTCCGCCCATGCTGATGTCAAGCCGTATTCCACGTTCTTCAAATCTGGAACGGTAGCGCTCCAACTGTGGTTCTATGATCTGCTTGAGCAGGTTGCAGGGCCTTTTTTCTACAATATACCGCCCTTCCTCAAAGTGCTGACGCCTGAGCAGGGTTTCAAGGAACAGGCTGGTCTGTTCATAGTGGCTGTGGATCTCATTGAATTGTGACACCAGCCCGTTATACATTTCTTCAAGCTCCGCTTTGATCTGCGGCTTTTCCTTGCTGTCCAGGCTGTGCCTGAGTCTGCTGATGTTCTCGATGCGGTCGCGCAGCCTGTTGTAGAACAACTTGAAATACATGTTGGGGACAATAACATTATGCCCGACGTCTTTTACCAGATTGCGCACAAAATCCAGATGCTCCTGTCCCTTGCGGCGCAGCAGTTTGTTGTGAAGCTGGAAACCGACCCGGTTGACGAATTTTTCAAAGAATAAAGATTGGTGTGAGGATAATTTGTCGATGGGGTATAGTTCGAAGCATCCGATGACGTCTCCGGCCGGCTTGAACGGAAGCTGGTCGACCAGTTCAATATTGCCGCGGATCGGGATGAAAAGGTGCCTGCTCATGAAGGTCTTTTCAAGGGGAACTGCACTGCATATAAGACCCCGGTTCTCGGTTCTGCCTACCGGGATGAATTCATCAGGTCCTATGGCCAGATACAGTCGGCAGTCCAGGTCGAAGATGAATTTCGGCACTGCCGTGCATATTGTGAAGAACTCCTCCAGAGAATCGAATTCCTGCGCAAGGTCAAAGAAAATCATCAGGGCCCGCTTCTCGGTCGCCGAGAAACTGTAGTCCTTGTAGTCATCCATTTTCTCATGGATGCGCCTTTGGATGGACAGCAGTCTGTCCGGATCTGGTTCGGACGCAAGGGAAAGCCCCTCGCCGAGCATATCGGTGGGGTTCATTGAATAAACGTCTGCGCTTTTTTTCCGACTCTCCATAATTTGCAACACCTTGGAATAAAAGATGTCAAAGCATACGATGCTGAACAAAAAGGAGCAAGTTTAATTAGTTTTTATTTTGGCTCCATAAGCAATGTTTACTGTACATGGATTTTATGACAAAGTCCGCCATCATATCTACCATCACGGAAATAAACATGCCTCAAATCATTCTCATTCAAATATCCGGCGAGGACAAACCGGGTCTGACCTCATCTCTTACAGGGGTTCTGGCCGGTTATGGCATAGATATTCTTGATATCGGCCAGAGCGTAATTCACAACCAGCTTGTGCTCGGAGTGCTTATCCGCATTCCCCGGGAGGCGGAATCCGCCCCGGTGCTGAAGGACATCATGTTCAAAGGCTACGAGCTGGGGGTCACAGTCAAGTTTCGTCCTATTGAAGCTGATAATTATATGGACTGGGTCAATGCCCAGGGCAAACCCCGTCATATAGTCACCCTTGTCGGGCGCAGGGCCAGTGGGACGGCAATTTCAAAGGTTGCCAGCATCATCGCTGAAAACGGGCTGAATATCGACATGATCCACCGGCTTTCCGGCCGAGTCCCCATGGGTGGTGAAGCCGCACCCCGTCATTCCTGCATCGAGTTTTCCGTTCGAGGCACTCCAAGGGATCTGGATCTCATGCGGGCCAGCTTCCTGACCATGGCTACCGAGGAACAGGTGGACATTGCCCTGCAGGAGGACAATGTCTTCCGCCGCAACCGCAGGCTGGTGGCTTTTGACATGGATTCCACCCTCATTCAGGCCGAAGTCATCGACGAGCTGGCCAAGGCGGCCGGTTCCGGAGAGCTGGTCAGCTCCATTACCGAATCAGCCATGCGCGGCGAAATCGATTTCAAGGAAAGCCTGCGTCAGCGTCTGGCAACGCTCAAGGGGCTTGATGAATCGGTCATGGAAGAGATCGCCCGCAATCTGCCCATCACTGACGGTGCCGAACGCCTTATCTCCAACCTCAAGAAATTCGGCTACAAAACAGCCATTATTTCCGGTGGGTTCACTTATTTCGGGGAAAAATTGCAGGAACGCCTTGGGGTTGACTACGTCTATGCCAACCGTCTTGAAATCAAGGACGGCAAGCTTACCGGCGGTGTTATAGGTGACATCGTTGACGGGCCCAAGAAGGCGGAACTACTCACGGAAATAGCCGGAAAGGAACAGATCAGCCTCCAGCAGGCCATTGCAGTGGGAGATGGGGCCAACGACCTGCCCATGCTGTCCATTGCCGGGCTGGGTATTGCTTTTCACGCCAAGCCCAAGGTCAAAAAGGATGCACGGCAGTCCATTTCTCATTTCGGGCTGGACTCGATCCTTTACCTGATCGGTCTGCGTGACCGGGACACAGATTGATTTTTGTCCGGTAAGATTCCTGACAGACCAGTTCATTAGAAATATCAGGCCGCAGTTTAGAACTGCGGCTTTTTTCATGGCTGTGTCGGCCTATGTCATAGCTGATCCGCTTGTTGGCTCCATATTCCCGGCGACTTCGAGATGATATGAAGGGTTGTGGGATCAGTCGGGAAAAACAAGTCTGATCTCTGCATAGGGAAGGGGGCCTGATCCTGCCGCGATGCCTAGTAATCCGGTTTTGATCTGCTCTTCTTTACGTCGGAGCGCTGCTTTTTGCTCTCCAGCCGTTTGCGCTTTGCCGAAAGGGGAACTCTGGTGGCCCGGCGTTGTTTGATCGGGCGCAGGGCTTCGGACAGGAGCTGGCGGAAGCGCAGCAGCACTTCTTCCTTGTTGCGGAACTGGCTGCGGTGTTCATCGCATGAAAGCAGGAGTTCCCCCTTGGAGTTGATCCTGTTGCCCAGCCGTGACCGGATTATGGTTTTCTGCTCTTCGGTAAGGCTGGCGGAGCCGTCCAGATCGAATATGAGAGTTACCCGCGAGGATGTGGTGTTCACATGCTGGCCGCCGGGGCCGGAGCTGCGTGAGGTGATGAAATTAATTTCATTTTCCGGTATGGACAATGTGGATGTGATACTTATCATAGCTTTCGGCCGGATGGTTCTGTCTTTATGTGCGTATGTGGCGTACGCACTCCATTAAGTTCGATGCTTTTGGGTCTGCATTGATCTTACTTTTTTTTCAAGGAGAAATATCATGAAAGTTGCACTTCCTTCCAGAGATGGACAGGTGGACGGACATTTCGGGCATTGCGAAGCCTTCACCATCTTTACCCTGGATGAATCCAAGAATATCGTTGAAGAGGAAACCCTTACTCCTCCCCCCGGGTGCGGATGCAAATCCAACATCGTACCCACTCTTGCTGAAATGGGCGTTCAGGTCCTGCTGGCAGGAAACATGGGACAGGGAGCTGTGAACCTCTTGCAGAACAGCGGTATTCAGGTTATCCGCGGATGCAGCGGTGATCTGAAGGCCGCGGTAGCTCAGTGGAGCGCCGGCAATATCACCGACTCCGCAACCGTTTGTGACGACCACGAGTCCTGCGGTAATCACTAGGCCGAAACGCTTCGGCGTCCACGGCCCACAGAAAAAACTGGAGATCTAGAAACATGAATGAATGTCCCTGCGGTTCCGGTGCAGTTTACGAAAGCTGCTGTGAGCCATACATCACAGGCAAAGAGCCTGCCCCTACTGCTGAAGCCCTTATGCGTTCCCGCTATTCCGCTTTCGTTGTCAAACGGGTGGATTACCTCGGAGAAACTCTGGCTCCCGAGAGCAAGCACGACTACGATGAGGCACAGGTCAAGAACTGGGCGGAAACATCAACATGGCTCGGCCTGACCATTGTTTCTACCTCCAAGGGCCAGCCCGAAGACGAAAAGGGCGAAGTGGAATTCATCGCCAAGTTTCGGCAGCAGGGAGCCATTCATACCCATCACGAGGCCAGTGTCTTTGAAAAGCGTGAAGGCCGCTGGCTCTATGTGGACGGTGAAATAGTGCCTCCCATGCCCATCAAGAAAGACAAGAAAATCGGACGCAACGATCCCTGTCCCTGCGGCAGTGGTAAAAAGTACAAGAAGTGCTGCGGCTGATTGCCCGGTATTTAGTTCGAGATAAAAAACACCCCGGCGGAGAATTTTCTGCCGGGGTGTTTTTTGTTTGCAGAGTGTGCAGCTTTTTCAGCTGTCTCTCGTGCTTGAACCCTTTCTTGTGACTATTCCTACAGAAAAGGCCGACCTTCCCGTTTACCGGAAAAGTCGACCTTCTATGACTCTACAGTCGAAGCACTCCGCCTTTTGTAGACGGAGGATTCTATAACTACAGGATCTCGACCAGTTCGATCTCGAAGATCATGGTCTGCCCTGCGAGAGGGTGGTTGCCGTCGAGAACGACCTTCTGGTCGGTGACGGACTTGATGGTTACATTGGTGATGCCCTGTTCGGTGTTCACCTGAAGCATCATGCCCACCTGCGGGGTGATCTCCGGCGGAATCTGGTTGCGGTCCACTTCGAAGGTATGTTCGTCGTAATAGGGACCGTAGCCTTCTTCCGGGCTGATGGTGGCCTTTACCTTTTCGCCTACCGAGAGACCTTTGACAGCGTCTTCAAAACCCTTGATAAGCATCCCCTTGCCGAGAACAATCTCAAGAGGCTCGCCCCGTTTGTAGGAGGAATCGAATTCGGTGCCGTCTTCGAGAGAACCGGCGTAATGGACGCGGATTTTGTCGCCGTCTTTGGCTTGGGACATGGAAACTCCTTGTTTGTCGCGGGCGGACCCTATAGACCGCATTCCGCATTGTTTAGATCAAAAATTGTTATTTATCCCACTTGTCTGCGGGGATGGCTTCATCCACAAGCATGATGGGGATCTCGTCTTTCACCGGGTATACCACGTTGCAGGAATCACATTTAAGCCCGGTTTCGCCTGCCAGAAGCTCAAGCTCTCCTTTGCATTTGGGACAAACCAGAATATCAATCAGTTCTTTATTAAGAGCCATACTAAGGTACTCCTTGCGCATTGTTTGATCGGTATCCTATAACTATAGAAAACGAATTCCTCAACCCCGCAGTTTCCTCTGCCCCGAATGGGGAATGTATTGATGGACCCATTGTTTTTTCGGAGATCGCAAATGCCAGCTATTGACCTTCATACTCACTCCACCGCTTCCGACGGGACCATGACCCCTGCAGAGCTTGTTCGCGCTGCAAGGGAGGCCGGCCTTGCGGCCATCGCACTTACTGATCACGATACCATTGACGGATTGCCCGAGGCCCTTGAAGCCGGGGTCAAGGCCGGGATTGAGGTTGTCCCCGGCTGTGAACTCAGCGTGGAAACGGAAATCGGTGCCCTGCATATTGTCGGGCTTTGGGTAGACCCTTATTCATATACGCTGAAAAAGGCTTTTGATGAAATCCGCGAACGCCGCAGGAGCCGTAATGAGCAGATGGTCGCCAACCTAAGCAGGCTGGGTTTTGCTATATCCATGGAAGATCTGCAGGCTGAGGCCTGCGGAACCATCGGCCGTCCGCATATGGCCCGGGTTCTGGTTGCCAGAGGGCTTGTAAAGGATTTCGAACATGCCTTTGACGGGTTCCTGGGACGAAACGGAAAGGCTTACGTTCCCAAAGACAATATTTCAGATGTGGAAGCCTTTGAACTGCTCCACTCAACCGGGGCCACACCTATTCTGGCCCATCCTTTTCTGATCAGTCATAACGAGGATGAGCTGGAAAGCGAAGTCCGTCGGCTCAAAGAGCTTGGCCTTGAGGGGATTGAGGTATATTACAGCTCCCACACCATAGAGATGACCGGATTCATCAAGAAGCTGGCCAAGAAGTACAATCTGCTGCCCAGCGGTGGTTCGGATTTTCACGGGTATGTGAAGCCGGATATTCAGCTTGGCAAGGGAGTGGGGAATCTTTTTGTCCACAACAGTGTGCTTGACGGGCTGAAGGCCTACAGGAAGTCCAGAGGGCTTAAAATTTAATTATATTTTATCCAGAACAAACATGAACAATACCACAACTGAACGAAATGACGATAATTCCGGACCCGCGAGGTCCATACCGGGCAAAATGCCGGAACTGCTCTGTCCGGCCGGAAACATGGAAAAACTTGAAACTGCCGTCGCATACGGGGCTGACGCTGTTTATCTCGGAGCAGGGGGGCTGAACCTGCGTTCTGCCGGTGCAGGGTTCAAATGGGAAGAGTTGCCAAGAGCCTTCGAATTGACCAGGTCCAACAATGTTCAGGCTTATTTCTGCATCAATGCCTACCCCCGTGAAAAGAATCTAGATACAGTCCGGGCCGACATGGAAAAGCTGGCCCAATGCCCCCCGGACGGGCTGATAATTGCTGATCCGGGGGTGCTCATGATGGCCTCTGAGATTCTGCCCGATATTCCGGTGCATATCAGCACTCAGGCCAATACCGGCAACAGTGAAGCGGCCCGTTTCTGGAAGAAATTTGGAGCAGTGCGTGTTAACCTGGCCCGCGAACTTTCGGCCGCCGATGTGGCGGATATTGCTGCCCGCTGCCCGGACATCGAGCTGGAGATGTTTGTGCACGGGGCCATGTGCATGGCCATTTCCGGTCGGTGTTTTCTGAGCGCATGGCTCAATGACCGGTCCGCAAACATGGGCCGCTGTACCCACCCCTGCCGTTTTGAATACAAGGCTACAGGAATGCGGGTGGAAGAGAAGACCCGCCCCGGTCAGGATGTATGGGAAACCTTGGATCATGACGGGTATACCGAATTTTTTGCCGCTGAGGACCTCTGTCTGGTCTATTATGTGCGCATGCTTGCCAGAATGGGTGTTGCTTCCCTCAAGATAGAAGGGAGGACCAAAAGTTCCTCCTACCTTGCACAGGTCGTGGACGTATACCGTACGGTCATAGACACCGTGCAGCAGGGCGGACGTATGCCGGAAAACGCTATGAGCGAACTCGTCAACACAGCAACCCGTCCCTTGAGTACCGCCTTCTTCAGGAAGTCAGGTCCTGCAACCATTGCCCAGCCCCCTTCAGCGGAAGACCGCAAGCCGGTAACAGGCAGAATCCTTGAAAAACTGGGCGAGGACCGTTGGCTTATCTCGGTAAAGGCCCGCTGGGAGGACGAATGCAATGCTGAAATCATAGTTCCCGGCCTCAGGCGGCCTGAACTAGTAAGAGGCAGCTACCGTTTCGAGGCTGCAAACGGTGAAGCCAGAGATACCGTTCATTCCGGAACCGAAGCTGTACTGCGCTGCAGCCATCCTGACCTTCAATCCGGGCTGTTCATCCGTAAAGGCAAATAAAATTCATGCTGTGAAGATTGACCGCAGACATTTGTTTATATAACCATATTAGTAGGAAAGTGGAGAAGTTGAACTCCAGTCAGGAATTGCACTGCGTTGTGTAAGCAGTTTTTTAAATAGCAACATCAAGGGCAGAGCCATCAGTCAGCAGGCAGGCATATGCCGTGCTGCAGGCAGCCAGATTCAAGGAGGTTCCCTATGCTCGTCAAGAATTGGATGTCCAAAGAGGTCATTACACTCACTCACGATCGATCCATGATGAAAGCCGCCAAGCTGATGAAGGACAACGAAATAAGCAGGCTTCCCATTGTTGATGATGACGGGGTGCTTGTAGGCATAGTTTCTGACCGCGACATCAAGGAAGCATCTCCGTCCAAGGCCACTACTCTTGATATGCATGAGCTCTATTACCTGCTCTCCGAGATAAAGGTAAAAGATATCATGACCCGCAAGGTAATCACCGTCTCCGTTGAAGATACGGTTGAAAAAGCCGCAGTCATCATGGATGAGAACAAGATCGGCGGTGTTCCGGTGGTGGATGCGGACAACAAGTGCGTAGGCATCATCACCAATACCGATGTGTTCAAGGTCCTGATCAAGATTACCGGGGTTCTTCATGGCGGAGTCCAGATCGGTCTGGCCCTGTCCAACAAGCCCGGTTCCCTGAACGGGGTTCTGGACTACCTTAAGGACAACCACGCCCGGGTAATGTCTATCCTGACCTCCTACGAACCGGAGCAGGAAAATATGCGTCACGTGTTTATCCGTATCCACGACATGGACAAGGCCAGCCTGAACAAGATCAAGGAAGGACTGGCAGAGAAGTTCAACATGATGTTCTGGGTGCGTGATTCCGTTCACGGACTGACCGCCTGATTTCCAGGCCAATTGCAGACAGTAAGGGCCTCCGCGCGTAAGTGTGGAGGCCCTTTTTTCATGCGCAATCTTATTGCCGGCAATGGACACAAAGTTGTTTTTATGCCAAATGTTAGGTGTTGATTCCTCATTTAACACGGAGCTCGGCATGTCTGCAGCAGTCCTTAATTTTGATATCCGGGTCAAGGCGAGAATAATAGCCCAGTCCGCAGTGTGCTTTGCACTGGCAGTTGTTTTGCTGGCAGGGGGAGCATATGCATTCTACCACTTCAAATCCACCGAGGCCCAGAGGGAGCTCCGGACTCAGGCTGTAAGCGATATTGATACGGCACGCAGCCTTATCCTTGCGGAGCTGGAGGAGCCGCTGTCGGAACTGCTGTATCTGGCCAGTCTCAGCGAGGTGACAACGGCATTCACTTCGGTGATTTCTCCGGAGCATCTTTCTGATCTGGTAAGTCTTTCAGCCATAAAAAAGAAATACGATAAAATCAGGCTGATAGACCGTTACGGAATGGAAGTGGTCAGAATCAACTATGATGACGGTGCTCCAAAAGTAGTGCCGGAGAAGTCGCTGCAGTTCATCGGAACGCAGTATTATTTCCCTAGAATCAATTCCCTGGAAAAAGATCAGATCTACATTTCCCCTCTCGACCTGAACATTGAAGACGGGAAGGTCGAACTGCCGGTCAAGCCTGTTCTGCGTATTGCCCGACCCCTTTTCGATGAGAAGGGCAAAAGGCGTGGTGCCGCGGTGCTCAATTATTTCGGGGAACTCCTGTACCCCTATCTGGACGGCATCAACAGATCTCCGGGGGAACAGTTGTTCCTCTTAAATAAGGACGGATATTACCTGTATGGCGGAGCCCCGGACGATAACTGGGGTTTCATGTTCAGTGAGCGGGCCGGTAAGAAGTTCCAGTCATTGTATCCGCAGGAGTGGCAGAAAATGACAACCGGGGCTTCAGGTCAGTTCTCAACTCCTGCCGGGCTGTTCAGCTTTAATACAATCAATCTAGAAGATGTTGCCCTCAGCTCTTCAGCGAAGATTGTCAGCGATGCTGGTTCATGGAAACTGGTCTCGGTAATCCCCGGCAACGCCGTTGCGGCCGGGATGGATACGCTTTTCCATGATGTCATGAATTTTGTACTGCTGCTGACTGCAGCAGCAGGCGTTGTCAGTTTTGCCGTCGGTAAATTACGCATGGACAATGCCCGTGGTGAAATTGCCGTAGCTGAAATGACCAAATCCTATGAACGGTTTGTACCCCGTGAGTTCCTGCGTCTGCTGAACAAGGAGCGCTACCGCGACATAACCCTTGAAAGCAATGTCCGTAAGGCAATGGGTATCCTGTTCAGCGACATCCGCTCATACACCCAGATATCGGAGCAGATGGAACCTGAAGAAGTACTTAGTTTCCTGAACAGGTATTTTCAGGGAATCAGTCAGGCCATTGCCGATAACCGTGGTTTTGTGGATTCCTTTCATGGTGATGCCCTTCTTGCCTTGTTTCCGGAAACCCCGGATCAGGCTGTGCGCTCAGCCGTAGGCATGCGTCTGCATCTGAATGAATTCAATCGGGAAAGGGAGGAGCATGAGGAGCGGCAGATCGAAATCGGCATAGGCATACATTTCGGCGAAGTTACCCTCGGAACGGTAGGGACCACCTACCGCATGCAGGCGACCGTTATCGGGGATGCCGTCAATCTGGCCGCCCGCATAGAGTCGGTCACCAAGACATTCAAGATAGATATTGTCGTTACCGGCTCAGCGCTTGAGATGATGGAAAGTCCGGAGTCGTTTCATCTCCGTGAAATTGATACTGTAAGGGTCAAGGGCAAGGAACATCCGGTTGTGCTGTATGAGGTTTATGACCACAATGCTCCTGAAATACGCAAGACCAAAGATGAGCTGAAGCCGCTCATGGAGCAGGCTCTCAAGTGGTACAGGAAGGGTGATTTTCAGCAGGCTCTGGACATCTTCAAGGTCTGTGCAAACGCATGTCCTGAAGACAGCATCCCTCCCATATATATCAAGCGTTGCAGTACTTTTCTCCGTATTCCGCCCGGACCGGGGTGGACCGGGGTAAGTCCTGTTTAATTATATCAACAGGAGTGCATATGGCGTTCATTGATTGGGAAGACAAATATCGCATCAACGTGGCGGAGGTGGATGGACAGCATGAAGGGTTGTTCAGTATTCTCAACCGCCTGCACGAATCCCTGACCAACGGCGAGGATAAATCAATGCAGGCCGTCCTGCTGGATGAACTCATTGACTATACAGTGGAACATTTCGCAACAGAGGAAAGGTTGTTTCTCCAGACCGGTTTTCCAGGCTATGAGGAACACAAAAGGGTCCATGATGATCTTACCGGTAAGGCGGTCGATATTCAGGATGAATTCCGCAACGATAACGCGACAATTTCATTCGAGCTTCTGGATTTCCTGCACCAGTGGCTTACCGAGCACACTCTGGGGCTCGACCAGGAAGCCGGTGATCATCTGAACAGAAACGGCATCTACTGAAGCTGTATTTCTTTTATGCGACGTTATCTGCCGCGGATGGGAGTTCATGCCCATTTCGCGGCAGTCCTTTTTGACATATATCCTCCGGCATTCTATGTAGATGCAAGCTGACACGACCGCAGCAATTCAAATCATCCCGGAGGAATTCCATGTCCCTTAGCAACAGATTCATCTGCGCAATCATTATTGCCCTTTCCCTTGCCGCAAGCGGCTGTCAGTCCGCCTATTACAAGACCATGGAGAGTTTCGGCTATCACAAGCGGGACATTCTTGTCTCAAACGTGGAAAAGGCCCGTGAATCGCAGGAAGAGGCCAGCGAACAGTTCAAGAGCGCGCTGGAAAAATTCAGTGCCCTGACCGGATTTCACGGGGGCGACCTGCAGGAGATCTACGAACGCCTCAACGATGAATACGAACGCAGCGAAGCAGCGGCATCTGATGTAAAAAAACGTATCAATGCTGTTGAACAGGTGGGTAATGACCTTTTTGAGGAGTGGAATGATGAGCTTGCGCAGTATACAAGTTCAAAGCTCCGCAACGAGAGCAGGGTCAAGCTCTCCAAGACCAAAAGCAAGTTCAAGAGACTTGTGGCGGCCATGCGCAAGGCTGAAAAGAAGATCGATCCAGTTCTCAACGTGTTCCTCGACAACGTTCTCTATCTCAAGCACAACCTCAATGCTCAGGCCATTTCTTCACTCAAGAGCGAGCTTGACAGCCTTGAAGGCGACATCGGACGTCTTGTGAAAGAAATGCAGGTTTCCATCGCCGAAGCGGATGCATTCATCAAGGAACTCAAGAAGAACTAAGCCGGATGTTTCATCAAAGGATGCCGCCGGCGGCTTCAACCGCTGTTCAGGTAGTGATGCGGCCACAGACATTTTTGAGCAGCTAAAGAAAATCCCCGGACCATAACGGTCCGGGGATTTTTTGATGTACATAAAAAAGCCTGTCCCCCTCCGGACAGGCTCGCTCTTTACTCGTTGACCGCGTTCAGATGCTTCTGAATATACTCCAGCTTGTCTTCGGAGTACAAAGCGGCCTCTTCGGCCAATGCTTTGGCGAAAAATGTAAGCAGGTTGTCAGTGTCGAGTCCGAGCATGATGGAACCGTTGGAAACCATGCAGATTTCATCCTGGTCCTCCAGCAGGTAGGCCCGTCTCTCCCTTTTGATTCCGTCCCCGTTGACCACGCTGTAACCGGTTCTCCCCTGCTCGGTACTGTAAATCTTTTCAGATACCAGCTCCCCGGTGTTCTCGTCGAAGTTCAGGGATTCTTTATCCAGTTTCCCGGTGAAGGAAATCTGGCCGCCGAAATCATTTTCCAGAGTCACCCTGCGCAGGGCAGCCTTCTTTTTCATGTCTTGTCCACCGATGCTTCTCAAATGGGCAGTTTGAGTTGTTCAGGCCCTTCGTCTTTGTCCTTCTCAACCTTCTCCTTCTTCCGGGGGGCATTAAGACCGGATTCGATATACTCCAGCAGGGATCTTTCCGGTACACGCCACTGACTTCCTACTTTGATACCGCGAATCCTTCCCTCCTGAATAAGCCGGTAGGCTGTTCTAGGATGGATTCTCAGCGTGTCAGCGATCTCACGCACCGTGTAGAGTGTAGGCGAGGGAGTCAAAGACTTGTCCTGATTTTTCAAAATTACACTACAATTTGTTCCTTATGACATTATTTGTCAAAAAATGTCAAAGAAAGACATCCGAGTGCATAAATTTCTGCCACAACACTACAACAGGCATCAAGCTATTTGAAATTGCATGGGAAATAGCTGTCGGACAGCAGCATGTCGGGGAAGAACCGCAAGCTGAACGGAAAATAAAAAATTAAAAAAAAGCAGATCCGCTGTAAAAAAAAGCCCCTCCGACTCAGTCGAAGGGGCTTTTTGAAAACCATCAGGCAATATTTTCAGGTGGGGAGTTCTCTGGCGTGTAGCCTTTAAAAACGCAGTCTTTCGTCGCGAGGCCAGTAGCCGTTATAGTCGTAGCACAGGTATATTGTGAACTTGCGTGCCGGCTTGCCTCGGAAGGTTGTCTGAATATGGATGGGCGGGCTGATGCGCTTGAACATCCTGCTCAGCTCCCTGTCCGGTTCTCCTTTGAAGTTCTTGAGCACGTACACGCAGTCCCAGCCGATTTTGTCCTCAGGTCCGGGCCAGAGGTCGTACTGGTTCATGCGACGGTCGATCCAGGCACAGTAGGTGCGGGGCTGTCCGGGAACATAGAAGGCCAGAGCGGCAGTCATGTCGTACAGTTCGCTCATGATGAAGACTTTTTCCGGATCTTCGAACTGGGTCTTTTCCAGCTCAATCACCTGCTGCCCGAGGTCATTCCAGCCTTTCAGGCGGTGGGTGGGGTTGAGGCTGTCCGGAAGCGGGACAAGGTTCTGGAAATGAAGAACCACGAAAATGAGAACACTCAGGAACAGCCACATGGAACGCATGCGACCCCTGCGGCTCCAGAATCTTTCAAAGGTGATCCCGGCGATCATTACTCCGCTGACATAGGATATTACCGCCCAGTTGCCGAGGACCTTGGCATGGAAGCTCCACAGGAAAAAGAACAGCCAGACGGGCAGGAAAAACACAGCCAGAAGCGCGGACTGCCTGTTGTTGAGGCCGAGCCTGTTGTCGTTCTTGTTGCCGAGAATAAAGCGCAGAGCCGCAACTCCGCCGATGAACATGAAAACTATCCACCACGGTGCCGCCATGCCTGCCTGTTCGCCGAGGAACGGGAGTACCCTGTCGAAACGGAGCAGGTGTGAAGCCTTGTCTCCGGAAGCACCGATAAGGTGCAGGACATGCTTGTATCCGACAAAGCCGTTCTGCATGTTCCAGATAAGCGTCGGCAGGAAGCCAAGGAACATCCCGCCGCCAAGGGCGAGGAACAGCTTGCGCCAGAATCCTTGCGGAAGCCTTTCTCTGCGCATGAGCAGCAGGCCGTACATTACGGACAGCCCCGCGAAACCGAGCATGGTATATTTGGCCAGTATGCCTATGGCCAGAAATACTGCAATCAGGATAAACGGCTTGTTGCGGGATTCGTTGGAGTCCCGTTCAATTCCCGGAGGATGAGGCCGTGAAGCCTCGTAAAGAGCGAAAAGCGCACAGGCCCAGCAGAGGATGAACGGGTTGTCGGTGGTCATCAGGATGCCGAGGGCCAGAAAGACCGGCATGGAGTTGTAGATGATCAGGGTCCATATTGCTGCAGCGGGTTTTTTCCACAGTCTGGTCATGCCGAGGAAAAGAACCGTCTGGGTCAGGAAAGAGCCGACAACCGAGCCGAAGCGCACCCCGAATTCGGTATTGCCGAAAATGGATGTGAAAGTGGAGATTATCCAGGCGATCAGCGGGCCCTTGGAATAGTAGGTCAGTTGGAGGTGCCGGGTCCAGTCCCAGTACTGGGCTTCGTCCTGAACAAGATTGAGCTGCCCTGTGCCCAGAAACCAGATCCGCGCAAAAGTTGTGAAAATAATTATGCATACAGCCCAGATTGCGGGCTTGTTTCTGAATGAATCGGATAGTGATGACACTTTAAGCGACCTCCTTGCGGGGAAACCTTTAGCCGAGCGTGCCGGATATGACAACTCCGGGAGTTCCAAAAATAAACCCCCGGAATACGGGGGCTGGCGAAAAATATAGTTGCAGCCGAAATCAGAGACCGAGGCTTTTGATGCGGTCTTCTGGCTTGATGATTTCAGTTACCCTGAAACCGAAATTTTCATTGATAACAACCAGTTCTCCTCTGGCGACAAGACGACCTTCCACATACATGTCCAGGGGTTCCCCGGCAAGCTTGTGAAGTTCGATAACGGTTCCCTGACCGAACTGGATGATTTCATTGACCAGAAGCTTGGTCCGGCCCATTTCAACCTTGATTTCAAGGGGAATATCAAGAATTCGTTTGAGACTGGGATCAGCTGCCATTTAACTCTCCGAACTTACGTGATTTGAACTTTTTCAAGTCTAGCCCAAAAATAAATAAACAACCAGCAAAACAACTGAAGGAAGTTTCCAGACTTCCGAACCTGAATCAGCAGGTTACGGCAAAGTAGGTGACGCCGACAAAAAGCAGGCTGACTGCACGCAGAGCCTGATTGTAGACGATCAGTTTGAGGGCCATGCGTCCGCGGAATATCCCGGCATAGTAGGGCAACTGGTGGCGCAGGGCCCGCATGGGCGTGGACAGGATGTTCCCGGCCATCAGCGCAAGTACAATGCTGTGCGGCTCAAGCGTACCGGCACCGAGCAGGGAACCGGCAGCGGCCAGACCGGCGGTGAACTCTGCGGCAAGGCTGAAGGCGATGATCCCGAAAACCTGCGGATCAATCCAGCCCAGAAACGAGAGGTGTTCGCTCATGTAGCTCTGGAAGGCCGTAAAGACCCCGTAGTGGCGTAAAAAGAAAAAGGTGACGTAGATGGGCACGGTGATGAAAATTACCCGTGGAAGGCGTTTCCTGAGCCTTTTAAGCGCCTTGCCTAGTATCCCGGTCAGGGAGTTGGGTTCCTGCTCCTTCAAGCGGCTGAGGACGTCCGGGCAGCAGGTCTCCGGGGGCAGGGTCAGCCTGCCCCAGAGGACAATTGCCCCGGTGCGTATAATTGCCGCAATGAATGTCAGCCCCACATAGACAAAGGCCACGCTGCCGATGAATGGCGCGGCAATGAAAAATACCGTGGGCATGTGCAGGAAATAGGTGGGCAGGCTGTTGAACAGGTTGGAAACCACCAGCTCCCGGTCGGAAATGTCACCCTTTTCATAAGCCTCGGAAAGCATGGAGTTGGCGGCAACTCCGGAGAAGAATGCCAGCGCGAAACTAGCTCCGCTGATGTCCTTCAGCCGCCCGGCACGAATGAGCGGAGTCGCAAGTCGCCCCATAGCCCTTGTCCAGCGCAGTCCTTCAACGATGTTTCCGGCCAGCAGCCCGAGGCAGATGAAGAGAATGAGTCGGATCAGGGGCCAGCCGAGCCCGCTCCAGAGCATTTCAGGGGAAAGAGACAAATATCAACCTACTTTGTTTTCCAACGGTCAGGTTTAGTGGTGCTCAGCAGGGAGTTGCTGTTCTTTATTGCTTCTGCTGCCTCAAGCTCGACAAGCGCAGATCTGAAATCCTTTTCCTCGCCGTTCCATTTGGAAAGGCAGCCGTCGATGGAGATGCTTTCCGGTTTTGCTGTGCAGTTCTTGTCGGGATCGATTTTTCCGACTTCCTGCCCTTCAATGAGCAGGAAAAGGGAGACAGCTTCAACAGAGAGTCCGAGATCAAATATGCTTTTGGCCATTGTGTCCTCCGTATTTGGTTGGTCTGGAGGCAAAAGTATACCCTAAACGGAGCGAGAGCCAGATAAAAATGATTCCGCCTCTGCCCGTTGCACTGTCTGGCCGGGGCCTATTTGAAGCTGCAATCTGAATTGCTGCAGGAGATGGTTCCCAGAGTTGTTCCGGAAGGGTCCTTGAGTACACATCTGTCAAGGGGAGCTCCGCTCTGCTGGTAATACTGGGCAAGGGTCTCCATCAGTTTCAGGTTTGCAGATGCGGATTTACCCTGAAGGGCTTCCCTGCTGACTGTAGCGAAAAGGGTGGAGCTCTTGGTGCTGGATTTTGAAATCAGCTTGTTGCCTGTTGCGGTCCGCAGGCTGCGGAATCTTTCAAGACCGTCCAGCTTGTAGCTGTAGGCATCCAGTTTCTTGGTATAGAGCGTCACGCCGGGATTCAGTTTTTTGAGTGCTGAATAACCGTTGACGTTATCCTGCAAGAGGTAACCGGGAAGAGACTGCACATAGCGCATGAGCAGTTCCTCTTCCGTTTCGTGGAGGGCGTCACTGTATTCTTCAGGGCAGTCCGACTCTCTGGTTTCAAGATCACTGCTGTAGGCTATTATGCAGAATTTCTTTTCCGGGCGGGTAGTTTTCTCTGCCACTGCGGAGAGAAATTTTTCGGCTGTGGCAAGGGGAGTCTTTCCGGCGGTTACAAAAAGATAGAAATCCTTCTTGATTTTGAGGTCGATGATGTCCCTGTCCTTTGCGGCCAGCTCCTCGCTTTTGGCGATGAACTCATTACGGTCTTTTATGAGCTGTATTCTCTGCTCATAGTGAGCCTTTCTTGCAGCATAATAGGAATTGGCCGGGGACATTTCGCAGAGAACTTCGTAGCCGCGCAGATTTTCTTCAACCTCCACCGGGCTCAGGTCATGCACGTACTTGTAAAGCATGGTGGCGATGTTACCCTTGTTCAGGGCATCGGCCGTTCCGCTTTTGATAACGTCTAGGTTGCTGTTCATTACTGCTACAGCCGTTCCGGAATAATCACACCGGCTGTTGCTGCCGCTTTTGCGCAGGGCCTTTATCTGAGAGACCGCTTTGATGCTTTGCGCTTTGTCGGATGAATCCAGAATTGCCAGATAGCCTTTTTCAGTCTGCTCCACGGCTTTGACGCCGGAAACCTGCTTCAGGCTGCCTATGAACCGGGAAGCACAGTCGTCCTGGGCAGATGCCGGCAGGACTGTAAACAGGATGAAGAGCAGGGTGGGCAGGAATAATCTGGTTTTCATGGCTATCTCTCTCAGTTGGTGCGGTCCTGATTGTCGCGGTTGTCGCCGGGGTGCCTACAGCACTCCCAGTGATTTGAATTTAAGGTATATCTCCCGGCTGACCCAGGCATCTGTTGCAGCATATGTGATCTGCTGCGGGGTCAATTCCTTGCGGCCCCAGTTGGAGCACTGAACCCCTTTGGAAATGCGGAAACCCAGCAGGTTTGCGGCAAGATTGCGCAACCCGTTGGTCTGCATTTCAAGCGATCTTGCAAGGTCGCCGAGGTCCACGAAGCCCCGCCCTTCGAAGGGGGAAATCTGTCGCAGCTCTTTTACGTCGTTGATTACCGCCACGCCGGTCTTGATTATGTCGGCAGA
Organism: Maridesulfovibrio sp. FT414; assembly: GCF_050916235.1. Lineage (GTDB taxonomy): Bacteria > Desulfobacterota > Desulfovibrionia > Desulfovibrionales > Desulfovibrionaceae > Maridesulfovibrio. Next base: position 1,799,497 of record NZ_CP104854.1, on the reverse strand, counting down.
GGAAAGGAGCTTCTTTATGCAGTCTGAAAGGGAAATATGGTTCAGATGCAGGAGATAGACGCAGTCTTCCGTTGCAAGCTGGATAAGTGATGGGGGGTAGGATACCCCTTTGCGGAAAACCGGCCTTGTTTCAGTATCAAAACCCAGCAGACGGCAACTGCTGATCTCAGCGATGGCTGCGGGAACATCTTCTTCGGAATCTATCAGTTTGATAGGTCCATCATATTGTTGCAGCGGAAGGTCGTTGATTTCTGATTTGCTGAATTTTCTTTTATAAATTTCTGGTATCTGCATAAAAAATGGAATGGGTCCCGGTATTGGTTGAAAATATCCTGCCACAATGCGCGACAGATCATTCCCACCGGCCCGTGATGCTTCAGGGGTTCCTGAAAAATCACGGGCGGGCAGGATTCAATCTGGCTGTTCGCCCGCACGGCATCCGGTGGTCGGCACACTATGTGGAGCACGTCTCTGAAGCGGTCAGCTTCTTCTGGCCCGACCATGATACTGTGATTGTCCTGCTTTTGGATATTAAGCTATCCGGAGTTCGTCAACCCTATGTAACATTTTCCGTGTGTAAAGACCGGGAAACACCTACTGGTGTTCCCTGGTCTTATGGAATCTGATTTTGGGCCATTCCTCTTCCGCCTGCTGCAGACGCCACTGGCTGGGCGCCAGGAAGGTCAGGTTGTCGTCACCGTCAAGGGCGACAAAGCGGGGGTAGCGTTTTTTGATACCGTCGAGTTCACGGGGGTCGTCACTGCTCAGCCAGCGGGCGGTGTGGTATTCAACCGGCTCGTAAAGGGCGGCGACTCCGTATTCGTCCTTCAGGCGTGAGATGATCACGTCGAACTGGAGCATGCCTACTGCACCGAGGATGTTGTCGTTGTTTCCGAGCGGCTTGAAGAGCTGTACGGCTCCTTCTTCGGCCAACTGGTGCAGCCCTTTGTTGAGCTGCTTGCTCTTGAGGGGGTCCTTGAGGATCACCCGGCGGAAATGTTCTGGAGCGAAGTTGGGAATACCGGTGAATTTAAGCTCTTCCTTTGTAGTGAAGGTGTCGCCGATCTTGATGGTGCCGTGGTTGTGTACACCGATGATGTCACCGGGAAAGGCCTCTTCAACACCGGTACGGTCCTGCGCCATGAAGATGGTCGCGTTGGCGATCTGAACTTCCTTGCCGATACGATGGTGTCTGACCTTCATTCCGCGCTTGAACTTGCCGGAGCAGATGCGCATGAAGGCGATGCGGTCGCGGTGGGCAGGGTCCATGTTTGCCTGAATCTTGAACGCTACAGCGGAAAATTCGCTTTCAAAGGGGGATACTTCACGGGTGGTCGTGGCCCGCGGACGAGGATGGGGAGCCAGTTCAACAAAGGAGTCCAGCATTTCCTGCACCCCGAAGTTGTTGATGGCGCTGCCGAAGAACACCGGTGTCTGTTTCCCGGCAAGGTAACGTTCCTTGTCAAAAGGATAGCCCGCGCCGTCGAGGAGGTCGAGTTCCTCGCGCAACTGGTCGGCCTGATCGCCCAGAAGTTCGTCAAGACGGGAGCTGCTGAGGTCCTTGATCACCTCGCCTTTCTGGATGCCGCCGCCGTGGACGGCGGAGAAAAGATGCAGTTCGCCTTTGTGGATGTTGTAGGTTCCCTTGAAGTCCGCCCCCATTCCGATGGGCCAGCTCAGAGGAGCGCACTCGATTTTGAGTGTGTCTTCAATGTCCTGGAGCAGTTCAAAGGGGTCGATGCCTTCGCGGTCCATTTTGTTGATGAAGGTGATGATCGGAGTGTCGCGCATGCGGCAGACGTCCATGAGCTTCTTGGTCTGGACCTCTACACCCTTGGCGCAGTCGATGACCATGAGTGCGGAGTCCACTGCGGTGAGCACGCGGTAGGTGTCTTCCGAGAAGTCCTGGTGACCAGGGGTATCAAGCAGGTTGACTTCGTAGTTGCGGTAGTTGAACTTCATTACCGAAGTGGTGACGGAAATGCCGCGCTCCTGTTCCATGGCCATCCAGTCGGAAGTGGCATGACGGTTGGCTTTGCGGGATTTGACGGTTCCGGCCATCTGGATGGCTCCGCCGTAGAGGAGCAGTTTTTCGGTCAGGGTGGTCTTACCTGCGTCAGGGTGGCTGATGATGCCGAACGTTCTTCTGCGTTCGACTTCTTTTCTCAGATTGGCGTCTACGGTCTGGGACATGATATATTTCCTGTGTATTCTTATTGTTCTGAAAGGACCGGTGAGCAGTGGAAAGGCATTTTGCCCGAATTGATGGTATTAGTATACTCACCGCATGTGCTGGGAAGTGCGTATCAGGATTGGCGCAAAGGTCAAGTGCAAGTTTGTCGCTTCCGCCAGCGGGATTGCTTTTTTTGTGTTCTGCTGTCTATTTGCATGCAGGAGTTTTGCTGTTTCAAAATGTGGAAATGGATTGCAAAAGGGGTTATGCTTGTAATCCAGCATTAAGTTAAAGGCAGGTGGAGAATGATCAAGAAAGCCAGTTTACGTTTGTTGCAGCGTCCGGCCATGCCGGAAACGGTTTTACCGGCCGGAATTTATCGCAGGAGTTCCCTTGCGGAGGATCTTGACGAAGCAGGCAACAGCGGATGTACGTTGGACGGGCCGCTGCTCATGAATATTCTGGTCAAATATTTCCATGCATACGTCTATCCAGGATCGCATGAGCGTGAGCTTGACCTGAAGGATGTATCCCTGCTCTTTGACCAGTTCGTACACCGCAGGCTGGGCAGTGATGTCCTTGAGGACTGCGGGGAGCTGCGCCGTCAGCTGCTGTCATACGGGTTTGCCCTGTGCATGCTGGCGGACCTGCCCAAAAGTGCCCATATTTTTAAAACTATCGCCGAAGCCGGACCGATGATCGGCGGTGACGTTTTTACAGGTCTGGACATCGGCTCCGGAACCGGAATCCTGATGCTGGCCATGTCTGTACAGGCGAAGCGTAACGGATTTTCCGGTGTCTCGCTGGTGGGAATAGAACGCAACCAGATAGTTGCAGAGCGCACCAATGATGTTCTTGGCCGCATGGGACTCGGCAACGTGATAGTGGCGGATGCCAAGAAAACGGACAGTTATGGCTTTCTTAAGGACCGGCAGCTGCATTATGTGAGTAATGAAACCCTGCCAAGCGTAAATCACAGCCTCTGGAAAGAGGATTTCATTTTCATAAGCAAGACCCTGTTTGACGGTTTTCCCGAACAGACTTCCTATGCCTCATTTTTCCCGGAGGCGGTACTTGTGGGGCGCAGCCCTTCGGAAATGCTTACCGTGCTGGACAGTTCGAACGGGTTTCAGCTGCATAGTGAAAAGTATCCACTGCGGCTTATGAAGCCTTATGCAATCAGCCTTTCCGGGGTTATGACTCCCCTCGAAGCCGTGGGGCAGGAGTACGGACAGTTCATATCCCCCTCATGGTCCACAGCCCTGACCCGCAGGTGGTGATCTGAGTTATTCTATGGGGCCGAGGTAGTCTTCCAGAGCCTTGAGCAGTTTTTTCTTTTTGACCGGCTTGGCCATGTGGGCGGTGCAGCCGCAGTCGAGGCATTTCAGCTCATCCTCCTTGAACGCATTTGCGGTCAGGGCCATGATCGGTGTCTGGCTGAGTCCTTTGTCTGCTTCATATTTCCTGATTTCTCTGGTCGCCTCATAGCCGTCCATGACCGGCATCTGGATGTCCATCAGCACCATGTCATATTCTCCGGCCATGTATTTTTCCACCCCTTCCTTTCCGTTCTCCGCATAGGTGAGCTGGTAGGGCGTTTCTTTAAGGAACAGGTCGATAACAATCCTGTTGTCTTCCGAATCCTCTACAAGAAGTATGGAGCCGGTCTTGGCGGTTGGGTATTCCTGCTGCTCTGATTCGTCCTTCCTGTCCTCGGAGAGAGGGACCATGGACTGTTCAAGGTCTTCATCAAGGTTGTCCGGCAGCATGCAGTACGCGCTTGCATACCTGATGTCTTCAACTACAGCCAGAGGATGAACCGGGCGGTGAACGTAGGTCGCACCAAGCTGCTTGGCTCGTGCAGTGGCTCTGGGCTGGGGTCTTGCATCCATGATCATGATCAGCTTCCAGTTCCGGCAGAGGGCTCTTTTCAGCTTTTTGAGGGTTTCAAAACAGTCCTCGTCTCCAGAAGGGGTTCCGACAACAAGGACCAGATCCGCAGCATCCGAGCTGGCGAGTTTCTCTGCGGCAGGAACAGCCTGATCAAGGTCTGCAGCAGTGATTACACGTGCTCCCAGATCAGTAAGCCCTTTGAAAAGAAACTCCCTGCTGACTGACTCCCTGTCCACCAGCAGGATGCTGGTTCCCTCAAGCGGCGGCTCCTGTTCCGGCTGGACCGGGAAGCCAACCCTGACTGTGAAGGCAAAGGTTGAGCCTTTCCCCTGCTCACTGCTGACAAATATTCCGCCCTGCATGCTTTCCACCATGCGGTTGCATATGGACAGCCCCAGACCCGTGCCCCCGAAATTTCTGGTTGTTGAGGAGTCCGCCTGAGAAAAGGTGTCAAAGATGGAATTGAGCTTGTTTTCTGGAATCCCGATTCCAGTATCACTGATGAGTATTCGCAGCAGCGAGCTTTCGGTCAGGTCCGCTTCAAAAGTGATGGTTCCATTTTCAGTGAATTTCAGTGAGTTGCCGACGAGGTTGACAAGAACCTGCCTGAGCTTGGTGGGGTCCCCGGTAATTATGCGCGGGACATTCGGGTGCAGGTACCAGCAGAAATCAATGCTCTTGGCCTGGGCTCTGAGTGCAAAAATAGATCCGACCTCCTCAAAGAGTTCCTCGATGTTGAAGTCGATCTCTTCAAGGTTGATCTGGCCTGCCTCGATCTTGGAAAGGTCAAGAATATCGTTGATCAGCAGGAGGAGGTTTTCGCCAGCGTTTTTAAACAGTTTTACGTAGTTTCGCTGGGCCTTGTTGAGCTTTGACTCCCAGAGCATGTCGGCCATGCCCAGAATGGCGTTCATGGGGGTGCGTATTTCATGGCTCATGCTGGCAAGAAAGTCGCTTTTGGCTTTGTTGGCGGCGTCTGCGGCAACCTTGGCCCGTTCCAGTTCGCGGGATTTTCTTTTTTCAGTAATGTCTTCAAGGACTCCTTCGATACTGTTCCCGCTTTCTCCTCCGTCCCGGTGAAGTGTTGCGGTCATGCTTATCCATATGGGCGTCCCGTCCCGGCGACGCATCTGTACTTCCCGATCTCTTAAGGTGTGGCTGTCAAAGAGTTCCCTGAGCAGTTGCTCATGAGTACCGGGGTCGACAAACAGCGAGCGCAGGGGAGTCATCCTGAATTCAGCCCAGTTATGGTGCCCGAACATTTCCGCCAGAGCCCGGTTGCCTTTTACCAGTCGTCCTTCCCGGTTGGCCTCGGCCCGGAATGCGCCGACATTGATGCTTTCCAGCAGGGTGCGGTGCTGGGTCTCTGAATCCCTTAGGTCGGAATACAGGCGGGCATTCTGGATGGAGATAGCTGCCTGTGAGCAGAGTAGGTTCAGCACTTCAAGCCGGTCTTCAGTAAATACTCCGGGGCTGAGATTGTTCTCAAGGTAGAGCACTCCGCGCATGATCTGCTGGTTGACCACCGGCATTGCCAGCACTGATTTTGGTTTAATCCGTATTATGTAGCTGTCGATTGTAAACGGTCCCTGACTCCCGGCATCACGCAGCACGATATTGTCTTTTGAGCGCAGCACGTAGTTCACGATGCTCTTGCAGTACAGTTCCTGCTCCTGATCCGGTCTGATCTGGGTGGTAATTCCGTGAGCTGAAACATAGGCGTGTGCAGTCTGCTCAAGACTGTTCTTGTTGTGCAGCAGCAGGGTGGCTTTCTGGGCTCCGGCGTTTTCAATGACAATACGCATCAGCTTGTCCAGAAGCCTGTCCAGAACGATTTCCCCGGAGATGGCCTGCGAGGCCTTGACCACGGCGGAAATATCGAGCGAGTTCGAGTTTCTGGAGTGCTCCTGCGTGGCGCTGGTATCAATGCCTGAATAGATCTGCCCGAGCTCATTCTGGAGCATCCTGTGATCATTCATGAGTCGCTGAACTTTTGCCGTTGCCCCCCATTTCTCATAATGGCCGCATGCTTCCGTCACAAGGGCCAGCCCGGATCTCCTGCCGCCGATACTGAAATGGAAGCTGGAAGCAAGCTCACAGGCCAGCCCGGCAAATGCGCTGGAGCCGAGCTTGATGCAATAGCGGATGGCTTCCTCATAAAGGGTGATGGCTTCACTCATCTTTCCGGTAAGCCTGGAAAGTTCGGCCCTGCCCAGCAGGTACATGTGCCTGAAGTTTTCAGGGCAGCTTGACTGCCAGCGATCCATTCGCGCGAGTGAATCCTTGATCTGCCTGAGGTATTGTTTCTGTTTTTCAGCAGGAGCATCGCCGTAAACAGCAGCCATGTTGAGGATGCTGAAAAAATGGAAAACCGGGACAAGGTACATGCCGAACAGGGATGTCTCGATTTTGTCGTAGATAGTCTCTATGTAGTCCAGTGCCTTGGCGTGGTGCCCGAAAAAGGAAAGCGCGATGATTTTGGAAAGCCCGGTCCAGTGCTCAACGACTTCGGAACCGCTGCTTCTGGCCATGTTGACAAGTCTGGATTCCTGAAAGGTGTCGTCATCAAGATAGCCGGGGGTAAAGGTCTTTCCCTGCAGGCTTCGGCACAACTGCAGCATCATGTTGAGCGTGCCTCTGGCCAGCGAATTTTTGTTCTTGCTTATGAAGCCGGTGAACTTGTCCGCCGAGTTGTAAACGTCTGCAATGGAGCTGCCATGCAGAAAGTGGCTGTAGACAATGAAGTAGGTACTGTAGCGGGCGTATGTGTTGTCTCCGTGGTGCAGGCCGCTCTGGTAGGCTGTGTCCAGAGTCTTGATGTTCTGTTGTATGGATACGTGCCAATGGTCGTGCATTGCCCCGCGGAGCATGTTGATTTTAGCTTCCAGTTCGGAGTTGTTGAAGCGCTTGTTGAGCTCAACTGCCAGCAGGGTGAATTCCCGGGATTGCTCGAAGGAGAACTCTTTTGCTGCCAGGTACATGGCATAGAACATATACCCGTATGCTGAGGCCGGAGCATTGCCGTATTTCATGGATAGCCGGATCATTTTCAGGATCATGAAAAAGACCAGCTTCTTGTTGAACATGTATGCCGGGGCAATTGTGTACATCAGCAGGCGCATGGTCTGCTGCCTGTCCGGGTCTTCCATCTGCGGAAGGTGCAGCAGAAACTTGGCGCTCTTGTTGCGCAGGGCCAGTTTTGTTTTCAGCAGTTCAAGGGCCAGGGTTCCTTTGCCGATGTTTTCCGGAATGGCTACGCCGTGCAGGGCGAGCATCTCAATGCCGATCTTTACCGCTTCGTGGTAGCGGCTCTGGTCGAAGTAAAGCTGTATGCGCGCAATATTTGCGGTGGCGATGTCGTTGCGGGATTCAGCGTGTTGAATGATCCTGTTGAATATGTACTCCGACTGTTTGGTCGACCCGTTGAGATATTCGCATTCAAACCAATCCAGATGGAGATTGAATGCTTTCCGGTAATCTCTGCTCCAGTAGTCCTCTCCCAGCAGTCTGAAGGCGGTGGCAATGTGTCTGGCGGCAAGTTCAAAAGCGGAGCTGCGCTTGGCCTTGCTGCCGGAGGCCAGAAATATATCGGCCACAGTATCAAGCTCCTGCCGCTCGTGTATTTCACTCAGGCAGAAGCTGTACTGTGCCGCAATTTCAAAGGCCAGATCGCTGATTTCGCTCTCATTGAAAATATCAAGCATGGCCCTGCCGATCCTGAGATGGATCTCGGACCTTTCGGGTTTGTCCAGCATGGAATACGCGGCCTGCTGCACCCGGTCATGCATGAATGAAAAATAGAGCGGTCCGCCGTGGCAGTGCTCAAGGCTGATGACTGCTGCGGGGATGTCGGCATCAGAGACTATCAGTCCTTCCTGAAGCGCGATGTTCAGGTAATCGGTGATCACGTCCTCCGGGGTATCAAGTACGGCCAGGAGGATGCGCAGGTCGAATTTGCCTCCGATACATGATGCCGTCTTGAGAATTTCCTGCCCCTCAAGGGGCTGGGCCATGATCTTGTCGACCATGAGCTCCACGATATTGCCGTCCATGGAGATGTCGCGGATGGCTTTGATGTCCCATTCCCAACGGTTGGCGCTGCTGTTGAACTCGATCATTCCAGCCCGGTAAAGGTTGCGGATGTATTCGCGCACGAAGAGGGGATTGCCCCCGGTCCGGTTGAATACGAGCCTGGTCAGTTCCTCGGTCCTTTTCCTGTCCGCACGCAGTGTGCGGCTGATAAAACCGTGAACATGGCGTAGCTTGAGCCGGTCAAGGGTTATGGTTTCGACGCATGAACTCAGCTCTTCAATCTCTGTGAGCATGGACAGTACGTTACTGTTCAGGGGCTGGTCTGTCCTGTATGCTCCTATGAGCATCAGATAGGACGTCTCACTGTCATCCAGCAGCCTTTTGATGAGCTGGACCGTTGAGGCATCTGTCCACTGCAGGTCGTCAAGGAAGACGACCAGAGGCCTGTCCATGTTCGGAAATGCCTTGATGAAGCTCTTGAAGGTCTGGTTGAATCTGTTTCTGGACTCGGCTGAGGGCAGCTCTGCGGGGGCAGGCTGCTTGCCGATGAGCTGCTCAAGTTCGGGGATTACTTCCGTGATCAACCCCGCGTTGCGGCCCAGAACTCCGGTTATGCGTGCCTTCCATGCCTCTATTACCGGTGCGGGGCTGCTCAGCTTCTTGCGCAGCATCTCCTGAAAGGCCTGAATCAGGGCGCTGTACGGCCGGTTGCGCTGATACTGGTCGAATTTCCCGGAAATGAATTCCCCGCGCTCTTTCAGGATCAGTTTGCTTATGGAGCGGATCAGCGTCGTCTTGCCGCATCCCGGCTCTCCCCGGACCATGACCACTTCACAGCTTCCCAGCGATGCCCTGTTGTAGGCGGAAAGGATAAGCTCTTTTTCGTCCTTGCGCCCGAAGAGTCTTCTTGAAAGGGTGAAGGTGTCCGAAATATCCTGATTTCCTGCGGTAAATGCTTCCTGCCCATCATCTGTGGAAAGTATCCTGAGGCAGGACTTGAGATCCTGAATGATCCCGTGGGCAGACTGGTAGCGGTCTCCGGGATTCTTGGCCAGCAGCTTGAGAATGACGTCGGAGACCGAGGGGGGAACATCCGGGCTTATCTTGCCCGGGACCGGTGGTTCCTTTGCAAGATGGCTGTGGATCAGTTCAAGGGCGTCGTCGGCAACGAACGGAGGGTTGCCGGTAAACAATTCGAAGAGGGTTACTCCAAGGGAATAGAAATCGGAGCGGCGGTCCAGTTCTCCGCTGATGCGCCCGGTCTGCTCCGGGGATATGTAGGGAAGGTTCTCATCAGAAATAAGCCCTGCGTTAGACCCTGAAACGGTTTCAGAAATGCGTATGCAGTGCTGCAGGTTGGTAAGAACGGCATTCCCCAGATCCTCGGACACTGCAACGCTGGCCGGGCGGATATTACGGTGCAGGAATCCCTTTGCATGTATCTTGCTCAGCGATGTTGCAACCTTGATGGCGATCCTGATCTTGTCCCGTATACCGGTGAGGTTGTCCTTGATCAGTTGCGTCAACAAAATGTACCCCCGGTCCTCAAGAACCAGAACAAGGGAGTTGTCTGTGCGGTGCAGGGTTACAGCCTGAATTATGGCGGAATTACCGATTTCCTGCGATGTGGCGAACTCGTTTTTCATTCCTGCCAGCAGGCGCGGGGAGGGGAGCTCGGAATTCGGATATTTGATGAGCACAGGAAAGTCGTCATAGCCCCTTACTGCCCGGCAGAGATTCATCTCCTGTCCGTTGTGCATGGGCTGGAAGTTCTCGTAACCTGCAAGGGTGATCGTTTTTGGCATCTCTTTCTGAAGCATTTCCATGTGCCGGCTCACGCGCCGCGTATGAAGTGTTTTCAACAGCCGTACGGTTCAAGGGAATGAATTCGTGCGCGCACGGGAAAACAGGACTTATACCCCTTATATCATCAAAGGGGGCTGCTGTCATGGAAAGAGTGGCTTCTTAACGGTCAGGAAAGATGCGCGGCAAGCAGGGCGGAGCCGAAAGTCAGAATTACCAGTCCGCCGCAAAGGGAGATGCAGGAGTATATCACCCCCAGTTTGCCGGAGATCGGGGCCTTGTCCATCAGGCGGCGGGTCTTGGCTGCGGCAAAGGCGAAAAGCGAGGTGGTGACGGCCATTCCGGTAGCCAGGAAGATCATAGCCGCAAGTCCTGCGGAAAGTATCCCGGTGGAAAGGGTGTAGACAAGGATTATGGCTGCACCCGGGCAGGGAACAAGCCCGGTCACCAGTGCCACAAGGCCGATTTCCTTCAGCGATCCCTGCTTTGCCTGCGGGGATTCTTCCTGCTTTCTTCTGAAGGACATCAGGGCATCAATGGTGAACCAGAGCCCGATCAGGGCCACGAGCCCGAAGCTGGCGGTCTGCAGGTGGTTGTTGAATTCCTCAAATCCAGACATGCCGCTCTTGAACAGAAAATAGGCCAGACAGACAGTCACGGTAGCTGACCCCACATGCACAAGGGTGATAAGCCACGACATGAACGAAGCGGCGGCCATAGATCCACGGCGGGAGATGAAGTAGGCGCAGACAACAGACTTTCCGTGTCCCGGGCCGACGGCATGCACCACCCCGTAGGCAAAGGAGAAGGCCAGAAAGAGCCACAGGGACTTTCCATACGGATTTTTCTTTATTTCACGGGCGAATCCGGTCAGTTGAGCCCGAATGTCCTTCTGGAGAAGGGTTACCCTGGGCATGACCCCGGAAGAAAAAGATCCTGTATCGGGACAGGATGAATGGCGGACGGCGCTTTGCCCGGCGCTCTGCGCCGTTCCGGCGGGAGTTTCCTGTTTCTGGGGGGTAATGAAGGGATTTGTGGCACATAGCGCCTGGGGAGTGTGCATAAAGAGGAGCGCAGCAAAGACTGCGGAAACCATACGAACAAGACAGGTGGTGGAAATTCTCATTAGCGGGGGCTCAAAGTCAGTACTGCGGCATCGGGAATGATCTGGCCCTGAAAATAGGCCATTTCAGGAACGGGCTCAAGGGCGACGGCTCCGTTCATCTGTTCAGTGATACCCTTGATGTAGTTTTTCGGGTCCATCTGGATCGAGGTATAGAAAGTTTCGTCAAAGACCGCGGCCTTGACGATATGCGGACGTTTGTCCGGGGTAATACGCAGGGGCACGAAGAATGAGTACACCAGCGTGGAGTCTTCGATAAGCGGTTTGAATTCAGTCGCCTCTACCGGGAGATAATCTTCTCCGTCCACAAAAATGCGGGTGAAGTAACTGAAGTTTCTAAGGTTGACGAACGCCCCGTTCTCGATGGCCTTTTCTTCGTCCGCACTCAGTTTGTTGTCGTGGTTGGTGTCGAAGTCTCCGAGGATCATGGTAGCGAACATTTCGTCAAACCACCACTTCTGGCGTATTCCTTTCAGGCCCTGGTCATCGAATTCAAAGGTCAGTGAACAGTCAACGAATACATGCGGGTGGGCCTCGGCCCTGTCTGCGGAGAAGAATCCGGCAAGCATGGTCGTTGCGAGAATTGTGCTGCAGAGAATGCGGACTGCACGGCGGCCGCCTGTTTCGAATAGTTTGTTCATGGGGGGACAATGAAAGAGGCGTGGCTCTCTGTCAAGCAACTCTTTTCCGGAAAAGAAAAAACCGTACAGGAAGCACCTGCACGGTTTTTTCGCAGTCCGACTTGAATTTGTCTATTCTCTGGACTTGATGCTGCGCACTACGAATTCAGTGGTCTCTTCGTAGAGGTTGGGCAGGTCGTAGGGAGAAAGAAATCTGGTTCTGACCGTACCGACAATGTTCGAATAGACGATGGTTGTCGTGTCATCTACGGACAGGTCCCTGATGGAACCGTCTTCAATCCCGCGTTCCACGCTTTCCCTGATGATGTTCAGAAGCTGCTGAAACTTGATGGATATGCGTGTGCGGTCCATGTCGATCTGCACATCCGAGAACGGAGAACAGCGCAGCAGTACCGGAAAAGTGTTGCGGTGCTGCAGGGTGTAGCTCAGGTAGCTTTTCATGAAGAGCTGAATCCCCTCGATTCCTGAGTTGGCCTTGCTTATCTCTTCGGTCAGGTACTCCATGAGGTCGTCCACCAGGGCTACCCCGGCGGTGACGAACAGTTCTTCCTTTGAACCGAAATAGTGTGAAACAAGCCCGAAGGCCACCCCCGCCCGTTCGGAGATCATTTTCACAGTCGTCCCGGCATAGCCGTATCTCCCGAATGTCTCCTGCGCAGCGTATAAGATTGTGTCTTTTTTGTTTTTACCTTTCATGGCCCCTCGCTGGCACAGTTTAAGGTTACAGTTTGCTCGCTTGGGGACTGTTCTATTCTTCTTTCCCGGTGGGGTCAAACTTCCCGCATGGAATCGGCGGTGTGCGTGAATAATAAAAAATCCCCGATGCCTGTGCGCCGGGGATTTCTGTCAGTGTGTACTGCGGGTTGGAAAACTACTGTTTCAGTTCTTCCGCCTTGATGATGGTGACTGTCTTTACCGGCACATCGTCATGGGGGCCCTTGCTGAAGGTTACGGACTTGGCAATCTTGTCCACCACGTTTTTGCCGCCTATTACCTTGCCGAAAACAGCATATCCCCATCCGGAACCGCTGGGGGACTTGAAGTTGAGGAAATTGTTGTCGGCAACGTTGATGAAGAACTGGTCGGTTGCGGAGTGCGGATCGTTGGTTCGGGCCATGGCAACGGTGTATTTGTCGTTGTAGAGACCGTTGCGGGCTTCGTTTTCAATGGGGGCGTGGGTGTCGCGTCCTTTCATGTTCTGGTCCATGTTGCCGCCCTGAATCATGAATCCGGCAATTACGCGGTGAAAGATGGTTCCGTCGTAATGGCCTTCGTTCACGTATCTGAGAAAGTTTTCCACTGTCAGGGGCGCTTTTTCCTTATCCAGTTCCAGAACAATGGGACCCATGTTGGTCGTCAGCTTGACAAAGACTTTCGACCCGGCGGCAAAGGCTGTCCCGGATATGGCGAGAAGGCTGAGCAGAGCGGAAATGAGCAGTATTTTAACGATTTTCATTTTTATCTCTCCGTTACTTTGTTGGTTTAATGTCGTTTACCAGAAACGCGGTGAGCGGGCAAATCCAATCGTATCTGCGGGGGTTTCTGATAGGGCGAGGTGTGAGCACTTGTTCTTTTTGTTGAGCTTGGGTTCTGTTGGGTGTAATTTGAGGGAAAAGGAGTTGATATGTCCATATTGAAATGGCGGGAGGAACTCTCCGTAGGGGTTGAAGTTGTGGATGATGAACATAGGCAGCTCATAGCAATGATCAACAAGGCCTATGATTCGGTTGAGAATATGGAGGAGGAGAAGGTGCTGATTGAGCTGGTGGGGGAAATGCGAAAATATGCTCTGACGCATTTTGCCACTGAAGAAAGGCTCATGGATCAATACGGATACCCCGGAGCGGATGAGCACCGCAGAAAGCACAACGAATTCATGATAACTGCCGCATCTTCCGACAATATGATAAGTAAAGGGGTTGAGCTGGAGCCGGTAAAGATTTTCAAGTACCTGGCCGACTGGCTGCGGTTGCATATTCTCAATACAGACAAAGAGCTGGGAAAATATCTCAATTCCAAAGGGGTTGAATAGTTTTCTGAATCCCGGAAACCAAAAAGGCTCCTGTGGTAAAGGAGCCTTTTCTGGTGTTTCAACAAGTCTGTCTTATTCTGCGGTAATCTGGATCTTTCTGGGCTGAACTTCCGGCAGCTTGGGCAGGAACAGTTCCAGCACACCGTTTTTCAGATTGGCTTTGATGTTTTTACGGTCAACTATGTCGGCGATTGTAAATCTGCGGGTGTATTCGCCTTCAGTGAATTCTCTGTCGATGAACTTCTCTCCCTCTGTCAGGGTGGTAGCTGTTTTTCCGGTTACGACCAGAGTGTTGTCTTCCAAGTCTATCACCAGGTTTTCGCGGCTGACGCCGGGAAGATCCATGTACATGTAGAAGCCCAGCTCGTTTTCAACTATGTCGGTTGCGGGGCTGAACTTTTCAAGTTGTTTTTCGTTGCTCATGTCTGCCCTCCCTTATTCCACAGCGATATCTACTTTGCGGGGAACCGTGACTCCTGCCTTGGGCAGGATAATGCTCAGTATGCCATCCTTCATGGAAGCCGCGACCTTGTCCGCATCAATGGGAGTGTTGATGGATACTATCCGCTGAAATACTCCGGACGGTCTTTCCTGTCTGAAATACCTTCCTTCAGGCAGTTTTCTTTCTCCCTTGATTACAAGGTCTTTTGCAGTAATGGTAATTTCCATGTCATCAATGGATGTTCCTGGTATTTCCGCACGAATATATATGTTGTTTCCGTCTTCTGCTATGTTCAAAGGAGGGTATGAAACATTTCTCCTTCTATGGTGGTGAGGATTGAAGACATCATTAAATATTTTGTCGAACTCATACGGAAAATTGTAGAACGATCCGAAGTCAATAACCATATGAAACCTCCTGTGATTGTCGCTTGGGTTACAAATATTCACTGAAATGCAGTTGTCAACTCAGGAATTTTGCGATTTTGCGTGTCAAAAGAGGTTTGTAAACATATCTATCCGTTTTATTTTGTTTTTTGTCTGAGCCCCGCCGCTAAATCTTCTGCTCGACTTTTGTAAAGCAGGGGATGCACAGGGTCTCTCCGGCAAACCTTCTGGAGCGTGATTCCATATGAATTTCTCCGCAATGCTCACAGGTCATGGACTGGAGAATTTTTGCCGGGCGGGGAATGGATGTCTGCGGCTCTCCGATGATAAAGAGTTCCGACAGGTCAGCTTCAAGATAGCCGGACTCGCATTTGCTGCGCATTACGGAGCAGGTCTCCTTTTCTTCTTCGCTGGCTTTGTTTTCCGAGATCAGTGCCATCAGTCTGCTCATTTCCTTCCTTTCTTCAGCCATGAATCCCGGTCTGAGCAGGGCGCGGAAACCTTTTTCATCACGGCGCCGGAAGAAGGTGAAGGCCATTTTGCCGTGATCACGGAAAATGAGATTGCCCTTGCCAGCGGAGCATCCGGTCAGAAACTGGATGGCGTCCACCCCGCACATGTCCGTTTCGCAGACGGCAACAAGCGGAGAGTCCGCATTGTGTCCAAGCTTCCGCAGGCAGAGTTCCGAAGCCCTGATGCCTATGGCCAGTCCGGGACAGCTGTGTCCATGAAACTTTACCACGTCCTCAAGCTGTTCGTTGGAGAAGATTGTAGTCATTTGCATATCCTCAATTTTGCTTAAATAAGTACCTTTGAAGGCGCCCTCGGAGAGCCGCAGGCAGAACCAATTGTTCAAAAGCGCAAAGTTCATCTAAAAACTGCAGGACCGCCGGGAGCATAAGTTGCGCGGTGCTCAATCTCATGGTGGTGAGCGTGCAGTCCATCCAGTGCTGCCAGGTCTTCCACTGGATGGATTACCGGGCAGCCGTTACGCATTTCTATTTCAACTTCCACGCCGTATACGGACTCGATTATTTCGGGGCTGACGGATTCCTTGCCGCCGCAGCCGCAGACCGTTCCGTTTTTTAGGAAAATGAACTTGTCCGCATAGCGCAGGGCGGTGTTGAGGTCGTGCATGGTCATCACTGCGGAAACCCTGTGCCCTTTGACCACCGCCCGGACTGTTCGCAGGATTTCAAGCTGGTTCCTGAGGTCCAGAGAACTGGTTGGTTCGTCCAGCAGCAGGACATCCGGTTCCTGCACCAGTGCGCGGGCTATGCTGACCTTCTGGAGTTCCCCGCCGCTCAGGCGGTCAATGTAACGCAGGGAAAGGTGGCTCAGGGAAAGCCTTTTCAGGGCCGCATCAACGACCCTGATGTCGTGTTCGCGCACCCTCCACCGGATATGCGGCTTGCGGCCCATGAGCACTGTATCGAAAACCGTGAGGCGGGCCGGCTCGACCCGTTGCGGCACATAACCCAGCAACCGGGCAATGTCGTCCGAGCCGAGCTTGAATACATCCCGCTCGCCGACCAGTACCGTTCCCCTGCCGGGTTTGTGGATCGCATTCATGCACTTGAGCAGGGTGGTCTTTCCGGCTCCGTTGGGGCCGAGAATGGCCAGCAGTTCGCCGTGATCAACGCGGAAGTCCACATTGTTGAGTACTTGGACACCGCTGTAGCTGAAGCTGATTCCGTTCACCGTGAGATTCATTTGTTCCCCCTGATGATGAGCCAGATGAAAACCGGGGCTCCCAGAAATGCCGTCAGGACCGAGACCGGCAGCACGTTCGGCGCTAGCATGAGCCGGGCGGCGGTGTCCGCTCCCAGTAATAGGATCGCCCCGGTGATGCAGGAGGCCGGAAGCAGGAAGCGGTAGTCGTCGCCGATAAGCCTGCGGACCATGTGCGGGCAGACCAGCCCCACAAAGCCGATGATGCCGAGGAAGGAGACAATGACCGCAGTGACCAGCGAGGCTAGCAGCATGCCGGTAAGCCGGACTCGTTCCACCTTCACGCCGAGGCCCTTGGCTGTTTCGTCACCAGCTTCAATGGCATTGAAATTCCAGCGGTTGAGCGTGAACCAGATGTATGCGGCAAAGGTGACGGCACTGATGATTCCGAGCTCGGTCCAGGTTGCCCTTGCCACGTCTCCAAAGGTCCAGAAGACCATGGCTGCCAGTTGCACGTCGTCGGCAAAATATTGAAGGAACATGGTTCCGGCAGTGAACAGGGCCCCCAGAGCGACCCCGGTCAGGACCATCACTTCCGGAGTGGCCCGGCGCAGCCGGGAAATGGCAATGATGGCGAAGGTGGCGATCAGGCTGAAGCAGAAGGACACGGCTGTAGTCAGGTATGGCGAGTTGATGGTCACTGCGCCAACGTTGGAACTGGTCATGGTTCCCAGATCAAGCACCATGACTGAAATGGCTGCTCCGAAGGCTGCGGCGTGGGAGATGCCCAGAGTAAAGGGGGAACCCAGCGGGTTGCGCAGAATGGCCTGCATTACCGCCCCGGCAACGGAAAGTCCGGCCCCCGCAGCTACAGCTGTGAGGGCCTGCGGGAGCCGGATGTTCCAGATGATGAGGTCGAAACGTTTGGACACGGTTTCGCCCATCATGGTTAGCAGGGCCTGCAAAGGGGAGATGGAAACAGGGCCCATGCCTATGGAGGAAATGAGGACCATTATGGTCAGCAGCAACCCTCCGGATATAAAAAGAACTTTACGCCTTATGTGGCGGGAATACTCTACAGGTATCTGGCCGTCATCGAAATGCATGTCTTACCTCGGGGCGAGTCGGCTGAATGCTTTTTCGCTGAAGGATTTTTCCATGGCGCTGAAGACCGGCTTGCCTACCAGAAAGGAGTAGATGGCATCAGCCTTGGCCTTGGGGTCGATGTCTTTGAACCGTTCGGGGTAGAGAACTTTGCCCACATAATAGGCATCGGCAAGTATGGAGCCGTAGTTCATGGAATACCAATTGTAGGGCAGGACCGTGTAGACTTCGTCTTTGATGACGGCATCAAGGGCCTGATAGGCCGGGTCTGTGCTCAGTTCGTACACGGCACCGGCATTATCGCCGAGCTGGCAGGTGGAGATGTCCACGAACAGGATTTCCGGGTTCCAACTGACGATCTGTTCCTTGGATACATTGGCATGCTGGAGCGGCTTGCCCTTGTCAGCAGGCGGGCAGGCTACGTTTTGGGCGTTGACGAACCGGAACGGGGGGTAGGCAGGCTCGGTAGACTGAAGCCCGTGGGGGCCTTTTTTGGCAATACCGCCCACGTAGCAGCTTTTGCGTTCCTGTTCAGGGATGGCGGATGTCCGCCCGTAAAGATCCGTTATCTGTTCTTCCATGAAGTCGCACACGGCCTTTGCCCTGGCCGGTTTGCCTATAACATCACCCATCAGTTGAAGGGATTTGTAGATGGCATCCCGCTCTCCGGCAAGGCTTGAGTATGAAAGGCAGATAACCGGAATGCCGGTCTTGGCCTGAAGCTCATCCGGGTCATACCCCATTTCCTTGTACGTCTTGAAGATAACCTGCGGTTGTGGGGCAAGTCCGAGGATAAGTTCCGGGTTGTCGTGTCCCCTGAATTCGCCGATAAGCGGCTGCTTTTTGAACTGCGGGTTGGCGAGTGCATATGGGCGGGCGTCGAATTTATTGTCGCGCTGCTCAATGGAATCAACCCCGACGATCATGTCCTGCCCCTGAAGGTAGGTCAGGTAGCGCAGGCAGCCGGGACCGGAGCAGATAACACGCTCGACCTTATTCGGTATTTCCACGGAACGGCCGGCCATGTCGGTGATGGTGCGGGCGTGAACTCCTGCCGGAAGGGTGAACATCAGGGCGAAAAAGAGCGTTAAGACCATGGAAATTCGTTTGTTCATGCAGACCTCAAATGTAATTTTGTACTTATTCAATATAGATATATTTTATATAAAGGTCTGTTTGGCGTATACGTAATTTTAAAACGTGTCAACGGAGGACCCAAAAAAGCCCGGCGTGATTTCACGCCGGGCCAGATTGTTTCATCCATGTTCAGCTCAGGCGGCTCTGTTAACCAGATAGGTGGTGCATACCACCCGCAACAGTGACGCGAAATTGGAGATCTCTCCATTCAGGTTGTATGCCTCATTGTACAGGGTGGAAATGAATTTACCCGTGGAGGTTTTCTCTTCTGCTGCCAGTTCATCGAGTATGCGCCAGAACCTGCGCTCAAGGCGTATGCTGGTAACAACCCCGCTTATCCTGACAGAGCGGGTGATCTGTTCGTATTCGGACGGCGGAGTGGATGAGTAGATTTCACACATGGTATACCTCGCTGATTAGGCATGCCCCTCCGCAGCAATCCGAAATCATTTCCTAAGAACCCGCCCAACATGCTTTTCGCAACCGGCAGGCGCAGCCAGTCGGAGGCAGCCATGCCGGAGCGGTAATGCGGTTTCCTTCACAGATTGCACCGTCGAGGGCTATTTCAACGTTTTCTCCTCCGGCAAGGCGCAGACTTTCTTGCCTTCAAGCACACCGGAGGCAGCAACAGGGTTATCAGAGAGGTCGCGGGCAATATCAAGCATGCTTTCATTACAGCGAATATACTCCGATACTCTGCCTCCGGGACTACCAGTGCAGCATAGTCCGAGGTGACCACGCTGTCAAAATCGGCGTTGAGAGTGAAGTTGTGTCCGGGCCGTTCAAGACAGGGCTGCTGGGATTGGAAATCCTGTACAGCAGTTTTCACCTGTTCCCCTGTTTCTTGTCCGGTCATACCTTGTCAACGTCGAAACCCATGTCCTGTGGGTTCTGTAAAGGAACTATATCCTCGTAGCCCTCAACATGATAGCCGAGCAGCTTCAGAATTTTTTAGCCAGTGCCTGTCTCTGGTAGATTGGGTTTACCATTCAACAATAGAGGAAAGTTATTGTTATAAGATCCCCGTATTGCAATGGTCTGCCTGCCGCTCATAAGTTGAGGGGGGGACATTCTTAACACTACTTAATATCTCTTAATATTTGGAATGATATTTGCTTAAATAGCGTCACTTGTGCTGATAAGGAAATTCTTACCCTTTACGATAATGGAAATGACGAGGAGGTAGCTGTGAGTATTTCTGCAATCGGGTATGCGCAAAAGCCGCAGGAATTCGCCGAATCAATAAGTGATTATTCAAGTGCCCCTGAGCTGCAGGAGGAGAACTCTTTTGTAGAGTCTTTAATGATTTCAAAGGATAAAGACTCGAATGGTATTCTTGATCTCAAGGAATCCGGGCTTCGTCAAAAGGAATTTGCAAAGTACGATCACGATGGTAACGGCCAGATATCTATGTCGGAGGTGTCGGCCTATCTGGAGCAGAAGGCAAAAATTGGCGAGCTGTCGGTTGCCATGGGGCAGGTGGAAGATTATTCCGGGAGCGGCGCGAAAGAGGCTGATAGTTCCCTGGTAAGCTTTGAGAGTAGCGGGCTCGACGCAGATAGTTTCAGCAAATTTGACTCTGACGGAGATGGGTTGCTCTCAGCGGATGAGCTCGGCGCTGCGATTCAGGCAGAGAAAATAGACGAAGAAGCAGATGCCTCTACGGCCTTTTCTGAAGCACTCTCCGAGTTTAAGAAAAATGCCTTTCGCAAGGAGGAGGAGAAGAAGGAAGATCTGGACGGCAACGGAGAAGTCTCTGCTGCTGAAAGACGGGCTGACCGAGAAGGAAAAATCAAGGACAAAGAAACTGTCCAGAACGTTGAGAAGGGTATTACCGACTCGGCTACCGATGATGCTGAGATGGATAATGCGCAAATGGGCGCTGATGGGAGACAGGCCTATTCCTCCTCATATATGGCCGGGATTCGTGCTTACCGGAAGCAGTCCGGCGATAGCGTCGCTTTCGGCAACCAGTTCAGCACCGAGTATTGATTTGGCCGGTAACTAATTCTTTTATACGCGCCAAAGAAAATCCCCGGTATAATTAAATGCCGGGGATTTTCTTTTTGTATAACGGTCAGAACTGCACAGCCGTGAGTGGAGTGAATACTCGAGTGCCCGGCTATCCTATTTTTTCAACCAGCAGGCGCAGCCATTTGGGGTGGGCCGGCCATGCCGGAGCGGTAATGAGGTTCCCGTCACAAATAGCATCGTCGAGGGCAATATCAACGTACTCTCCACCGGCAAGGCGGACTTCCGGAGAGCAGGCCGGGTAGGCGGAGACTTTTTTGCCTTCAAGCGCACCTGCGGCAGCAAGAAGCTGAGGACCGTGGCAGATGGCGGCAACAGGGCGATCGGAGAAGTCGCGGACAATATCAAGCACGTTCTCATTAAGGCGAAGATACTCCGGTGCCCTGCCTCCGGGGACTACCAGTGCGGCATAGTCCGAGGTGACCACGCTGTCAAAATCAGCGTTGAGGGTGAAGTTGTGCCCCGGACGCTCGAGGTAGGTCTGCTGGGATTCGAAATCATGAACAGCAGTCGCCACCTGTTCCCCGGCTTTCTTGTCCGGGCATACCGCGTCAACGTCGAAGCCCATGGCCTGCAGGGCCTGAAAAGGTACCATTACCTCGTAGTCCTCAACAAAATCGCCGACCAGCATCAGAATTTTTTTAGCCATTGTCTGTCTCCTTGTTTATTGAATTTCCGAAATAGTATCCAAGGACGAAAGGGTAGTGGTAACAGCAGTGTACTACAGTGCCGTACTGCTTATTCCAAAGGCAGCTTTACGGTGAATCTGGTCCACTCGCCCAGGGAAGATTCCACCCCCATGGAACCGGAATGCTGGTCGGTAATGATGAAGTAGGAGACTGATAGTCCGAGCCCGGTTCCCTTGCCGACTTCTTTGGAGGTGTAGAACGGTTCGAACAGACGACCTCTGGACTTTGCGTCCACTCCGGGGCCGTTGTCCTCCACTTTAATGACCACGTGTCTGCTCTCAGTGTAGATCCTGATGATAAACTTGGGTCCGCCGGTCGTATAATCCTTTTCCGCCATGGCTTCAGCCCCGTTCCTGAGCAGGTTAAGGAACACCTGCTGGATCTCGTTGCCCTCGCAAAGCACTGCCGGAATGTCCTGTTCATAGTGACGCTCAATTTCAATTTTGCGGAAGTCGTATTCCTTTTTGAGGTCATAGTCATTTGAGGCCAGCTCAATGGTCTTGTCCATGAGTTCGGCGATGCTGTGGGCTCCCATTCTTTTTTCGCTCTTGCGACTGAAGCTGAGCATGTTGCTGACGATTGTTGCTGCCCTGTTTCCTGCGTCTTCTATGCTCCTAAGCATACGCGGGATGCTTCTTTTTTTTATGTAGGCATGCAGGTCTTCAAGTCTGATTCCGCACTCCTCAGCAGCGGATATGTTCTGAGGGAGCTTGTCCAGCAATCTGCGCTGAATATTGTGGCTCTGCCCGAGTATTGCCGCCAGGGGGTTGTTAATTTCGTGGGCCATGCCCGCAGCAAGGCCGCCGACGGACATCATTTTTTCGGACTGGACCATCATCCGTTCAAGGCTGACCCGGCTGGTTACATCATCAATGCGGATAACAGCTCCTTCAATGCCGTTGGTCATCAGAGGATATATTGTAAGGTCTTCAAACCGGGATTCTCCGTCAACAGTTCTGGCGCGCTGGTTGTCAAACTGCTCCTGCCGGGTTCTGACAGCCAGACGGATACGGTCCATTTCGTCTGAAAGATGCGGCAGAACATCCTGAAGGGGTTTTCCGAGTACTTCGTCAATCAACAGGCCCGAATCCTGCTCCGCTTTCCTGTTCCACTGGGTGATCCTGCCCTCCTGATCCACTCCGATCAGTACGGACGGCATCGAGTTGATGATATTTGACAGGTAGTTGCGCAGCTTGCGCATGTTGCTTTCGTTACTGACAAGTATACGGTCCGCCCGGATGCGATTGACAGCAACGGCCAGCAGATCGGCTAGCATATGGACAGTAGTGAGGTCTTCCTCTGTGTACTCTCTGGGGCTGTTGGTGACTACAATCTGTCCGAGGCTTTCATCCTGATGGACTATCGGGACCGAGAGTATCCGCATAATCGGAAAATGGTTTTCAGGCAGCGTGTCCTTTATTTGCTGGCTTGCAAAGTCATTGCTGAAAAAACCTTTCCTGTTATGGAAAACCATATCCCGTAACGAATCTTCGCCCGGAGGAACTGCCGGAAAATCCGGATTCACCTCGCAGTTGAAATAGCATACATAGTCGGCCTCGTCAGCCTTGTCCGCATTTTCAGAAAGAGCCTTGTCGAGATTTATAATTTTAACCAGCCCCCTGGTGCTGCCGGTAAGTTCCAACGCCCATGTGTGAACCATCCTGTAGAGGGTCTCAACCGGACTTCCGTCGGTAATGGTCCTGACTATTTCGGCCTGAGCCCGGTTCAATTGCGATTCATGGAAAATCTGTCTTTTCCTTTCGCCGATGGTTTCGGCCATATTGTTGAAGCTGTGGGCCAGAACCATGAACTCATCATATTCAGAGTCCACACGGACATCATATTCCCCCATGGAGATTGCTTCTGTCCGGTCTGTGAGTTTTTTTATGGGGATCAGGAGCATTTTGCGGAAATATATGATCAGTGCCATGCTGAGAACTGTGATCATGGCCAGCGTCCAAAGGGCATAGCTCTGCAACTGGTGGATGGTTGTCAGGGCATCTTTTTCCGGCTGAAAAACCATTGCCAGCCAACCCGTTTCAGGTATGGGTACAACGCTGGCCAGACCTTTGCGGGAATTGTATGTGTCACTGTATGTTCCGGCCTCCCCCTTCAGTCCTTTTCTTACCGCCTCCATGTTGAGCAGGTTGATTCCCTGCAGGGCCATCCGGGTGTCGGAATTGGCGATGATGACTCCTTTATTGTCGATGATGGCGATGGATTTGTTTGATCTGTCAAAGGGGATTCTGGAAATATCACTCAGTATTGTCAGATTGATATGTCCGGCTATGACACCCTCGGAAAAGGCAATTGATACGGTTACAATAGGGGAATCCGTCTGGCCGGATCTCATGAAATCCGTCCACTGTATTCCCGGGTTGTTTTTTGCTTTGATAAAATACTGCTGTCTGGAGAGATCCAGGTGCAGCTGTTCTTTCCGTGGCGGCACAACCTCTGTCACATGTCCGGAACTATCGAGAACCTGCACCATTTCAAGAAGGTTGCAGAAACTGAACAGGGCATCTATTCGCTCAAGCTGCTTATGCCTGTCCTTTTCGTAATTGAAATATTTACTCAGCTGTTCAATGCTGTGGGCCGGGCGTCGGAGAGCGTTCCATGACTGCGAACTTATCGAACGTGCAAGACTGAGGTTTCTGCTGGAAATATCCTCAAGCACGTGTCTGCTGAGATACTCCCGGCCGACAATGGTGAGGATTGCTGTTGTGGCAGAGACCAGCAGGAGTGTGATCACGATGTTGAGATACAGACTGCGGGTTATTCGCATCAGGGCTCCACATTAATAAATTTGCCGTCTTTAATGGTTTGAAGGACCAGTGGGCGTTGAGCATCTCCGTTTGCGTCGATGAAATAATTTTCCTGTAACCCTTTATGGGGCATGTTGTCCGTAATGACTGTGCGCAATTCTTCAGGGGAGACTGCCCCGGAATTTTTTATGGCTCCTGCCAGCAGTTTTACAGCCTCGTAGTTGAATGCCGAACAGAAGGATGGGATTGATGAGAATCTATTTTCATACGCTTTTTGGAAATCGTTGAATGCCCGTATCGTTGAATTCCGGTCAAAGGGGACATACATAAGCATTCCTTCCACAGCATTTCCACCGCCTGAAATAAGATCCTCGTTTGCAGCCCAGGAAGATGACATGCAGGGAATGCTGCTTCCCTTGATGCGAAGCTGCTGTGCTATCATTGCCGTATGCAGCGGACCTGCAATAATCAGCATGGCATCAGGCCTGGGCGGGAGGATTTTTTCAATCAGTTCGGCATATGATACTTTTTCTGCTGAGTTGAATTCCATTTCCGTGGAGATAGCAGCTCCTGACTTGCGCAACTGATCTTTGAATGCCTTGGCCATGGGCTCTGCATACACCCTGTTGTTGCTGTCTGTGATTATGGCCGGATTTCGCAGGCCCATGCTCACGGCCAGCTTTCCAAGTTCCGTTCCGAAAAGCTTGCTGGAAGGATAGAGTTTTATGAAATAATCATCCTTTTCGGCCAGTTGGTCTCCCGCAACAACCGGGCCGATGGTTAAAATTTTGTTTTTATTGATAAAATCAAGTGTTTTTGCGGCGCTGGAGGAAGTGAAAGGTCCGATGATGATTTTGAGGCCTAGTGTTTGCAGTTCCCTGGCCCGCTCAAGAGATGAGGCTGGAGACGAACCGTCGTCCTTGATGACCAATGCCAGTTTGCGTCCATTTATTCCTCCGGCTCTGTTTATTTCTTCCACGGCAAGAAGGGCGCCGTCCCGGCATGTTTTCCCCATGTCAGAGTATTTTCCGGAAAGACTGCCTATATATCCGATCCTTATCGGAGTGCTGTTTGTAATGAGCCTCTGCCAGGTCAGAGCTGTGATCAGGCATAAGGCTACAGCAGTTACAGCAATATAAAGACTTTTCATGGTTTCTCCATGCTCAGACGTTGCACATCAATAAAGCGTTCTTACGGGGAATTGCCAGTAATTATATTTGATTCTATCGTATTTGTTAACTGTATAGTGGTATTTAAGTCGCTTTATCCTGTAGCTGAAAGGCGAAGGCGTGTGCAGCGTTCACGAGGAGCGCCTTTATGCGGGAGGGTTTTGGTGAGGATTCGAGCAATGCATAAAAAAAGCCCCCGGCTTTGCATGCCGGGGGCTTGATGTCAGTATGCCGGTAAGAACTACGCAGCAGTGGGTGGAGTGAAGACGCGGGTGCCCAGCTCTTTGTCGAGAATGAACATTCCGTTTCCTTCTCCCTTGAGCAGTCTGAGCTTGTTCAGAACTTCGTTCACGTTGTCCTCTTCCTCTACCTGCTCGGTTACAAACCACTGCAGGAAGATATTGGTGGCGTGGTCTTTTTCCTGAATAGCCAGATCAACAAGGTTGTTGACCAACGAAGTCACCTTTTTTTCATGCTCAAGCACGGCTTCAGCGCAGGCCAGCGGTGATGCCCATTCTGTCTGGGGGGCATCAATGGCAGTGAGAATTACCCTGCCGCCGCGTTCGTTGATGTAATCGTAGAACTTCATGGCGTGGAACTGTTCTTCCTGTGCCTGTACCCGCATCCAGTTTGCAAAACCGCTCAGTCCGATGTCACTGAAATAAGCGGACATGGAAAGGTACAGGTAGGCGGAGTACAGCTCTGCGTTGAGCTGCTCGTTCAGTGCTTTTTCAAGAACTTTGTTGGACATTTTAAATAATCTCCGTGTGTTTTAGTAGCCGAGATCCTCATCGGTGATCTTGGTTGCAAACATCTTATGCATCCAGAACTGGTAGCCGATGACGATAGGCACCATGATCAGTGCAACGGTCAGCATGATCTTCAGGGTCAGCTGGCTTGAGGCCGCATTGTGGATGGTGATGGAGTATGCCGGGTTGATGCTTGAGGGCAGCAGGGCCGGGAACAGTCCTATCACTCCGAACAGGGTGGTGGATACGATGAGCACTGAAGAACATGCCCATGCCTTCCACCACTTGCGGGCTGAGATAAGGGTGCGGACCTTGACGAGTGCGAAGACCGGAACCAGCAGAATGAGCAGCAGTACCGGATTGGAAAGGTAGTTGCTCAGAAGCTTGGTATATACACCGGTCAGGGCGAGGAACGCAACATAAACAGCAACCAGAACCGGCCAGAGGTGCGCGGCAAGGTTGCCGGCACGTTCATTCAGATCACCGGTGGTGCGGACAGCAAGCCAGAGACAGCCGTGTTGTGCAAAGAGCAGCACGAAGAGTATTCCGCCACCGAGCCCGTAAGGGTTGAGCAGGGTGAAGAGGTTGCCCTGAAATACGCCGTTCTCGTCAATGGGAATACCCATGAAGATGTTGGCAAAGGCCACGCCGAGCAGCAGTCCGGGCAGGAAGCTGCCCACAACCATGGCCTTGTCCCAGAATCTGCGGGCCCAGTCGCTTTCGACCAGTCCACGGAATTCAAAGGCTACGCCGCGGATGATCAGGGCGATGAGCAGCAGCATGAGTGCCGTGTAAAGACCGCTGAACATGACTGCATATGCCTTGGGGAAGGCTGCGAAGGTCACACCGCCGGCGGTGATGAGCCATACTTCGTTGCCGTCCCAGAACGGGCCCATGGAGTTGTAGATGGTTTTCCTGTCTTTCTCGTCTTTTGCCAGAAATGGCATCACGGATCCGAGGCCCAGATCATAGCCGTCGAGCATGAAATAAACGGCCCAGAGCACTCCCCAGAGTAAGAACCATATTGATTCAAGCATGGTAATCTCCTTATCTTGCAGGCTACTAGGCCTTTTCGGGTTCAGGTCCCTTGCGGGCAAACTTTGCCAGCAGGAAGAGTTCCGCAGCACCGAGCAGGGTGTAAAGGGTGGTCAGTGCGATGAAGGAAAACGCTACCTGACTTGTCGCGATGGGTGAGACTGCGTCGGTTGTTTTCATCATGCCGTATACAATCCACGGCTGGCGACCAACTTCAGCTACAGCCCAACCGGCCCACATGGCGATGTAGGGCAGCGGGATGGAAAGGAGCATGATACGCAGGTAGAGCGGATTGTCGACAAGCTTCTTGCGGTTGACCCAGCCCCAGATACACAGCAGCGGGAAGAGTGTGCCCAGACCGACCATAAGGCGGAAGGACAGGAAGGTGACGGTCACGGGAGGACGTTCTTCCTTGGGCCATTCCTTGAGTCCCTTCACCGGAGCGTCAAAGCTGTTGAAAGCCAGGAAGCTCAGACCGCCGGGAATACCAAGGAATTCTATTTTGTTGGTTTCATTCTTCTCGTCAGGCATTGTCAAAAGATACATGGGCGCGCCGTGTTCAGCAGTATCCCAGAGGGATTCCATGGCAGCCAGCTTTGCGGGCTGTTTAACCGCTACGTCCTGAGCATGGTTGTGACCCTGCGCGGCAACGAGGATGGAGAAAATGAACGCAGCAATAAGACCCATCTTGAAGGACTTGTTGAAGAATTCAACTTCATTCTTGCGAAGCAGGTGGTAGGCGCTGATTCCCATGATGAAGAAACCGGCAACCACGAAGGCGCCGAAGGCATTGTGGAAGAACTGACCCCAGGCAAAGGAGTTGCTGATTACTTCTGTGAAGTTTTCAAGTTCAGCACGTCCGTTACGCATGGCATAGCCGACGGGATTCTGCATCCAGCCGTTGGCGAGAATGATCCAGATTGCCGAAATGTTGGAAGCAATAGCTACAATCCAGATGGAAACAGCATGCATTTTCGGGGAAAGTTTTTTCCACCCGAAAATCCAGGCTGCAAGAAATGTTGATTCCAGAAAGAATGCCACAGTGGCTTCTACAGCCAGCAGCGACCCGAAGATATCACCCACGTATTCGGAGTAACGTGACCAGTTGGTTCCGAACTGGAATTCCAGTGTGATACCTGTGACGATACCGAGAACAAAGTTGATGACGAACAACTTTCCCCAGAATTTGGTCATGCGCAGGTATATGTCTTTTTTGGTGCGCACGTACATGGTTTCCATGATGGCAACCAGTATGGAAAGCCCCAGTGTGAGCGGTACGAAAATGAAGTGGAACATTGTTGCCATGGCGAATTGCAGCCTTGACAGCATCAGAACATCCATCATTCCTCTCCTTGTTCAAATTGTTGTTAATCCCCTGAAATACTGTCCAGAGCTTCCTGAGCCAATCTTCCCACTGTCACTGATTGCAGTGAACAGTTTTTATAAATATCTATAACAGTATCATTATCCAGCAAAGCTTCAAGAGCTTTAACGGATTTTGCAGCTTTTAATCCGCCCAGAGCCCAGCAGGCCGTCCCGACTATGACCGGGTCCGGGTAGCTCAAAAAGCGGATCATATCGTCCGTTGCAGGCGCTGCCGTCTGCGGACGGTCCTGTGCCAGCCGGGCGACTCCCCATACAGCTCCGCGAAGCAGAGTTGTGAATTCAAGGAAGTTTTCCGGGCCTTCTTCCTCCTCATGACTGTAGCTGAGGAGAATTCTTCCGTATTCCTCCGCCATGAGTTTATTCACTGCGGTGATTTCTCCCATTGCTTCCGGAACTCCCCAGGCACAGCCGCCGGACTCTTCGTTCAGCATCCACATGATTCTTCTCATGACAACCCTTGCTTTAGGCGTATCTTCCTGAACCATACGTGACATTACTTTCCCGAAGCAGGTTATTCCATGCCAGCGGACAATGACCTGCGGCGCACAAAGAGATGCGAAGAGAGGAGCGATGAGGTTCTGCGCGGAATATTCACCCATGAGCCCCTCGAATTGCCGCTCCCAGTCCGTGGCGGCAAGGGCCTCCATGACTCTTTTTTTTATCTTGCGTCCGACAGCCATAAGTTAAACCTCCCTAGCCGAAGATCCAATGTGGGTCATAAAAGAAACTATTATCGATAAAAAGTTAACAGCTTTCTTTCTTTAAGCATTGGTTCTTCAGTAGCACAGGATGGATTCAGTTGTGAATCAGTTTTAGCAACTAATATCGTTAATTTCCACTAAAAGGAAGATCATGACGGGCGGAAAGGTCTTTCCGCCCGCCATGTGGACTATTAACCGATCTTTTCTTTGATTGCTGCAGCGATGTTTACACCGAGCTGGAAGCACTCTTTCAGAGCGTCATGGTCAGGGCGGTTTTTGGCCTTGATTTTGGGCTCGATGATTTCCATACCCATGGTTTCAAGCCATTCGGTAAGGATATTCACACACTCTCCGGACCAGCCGAAAGACCCGACTGCAGCACCGATCTTGCCCTGCGGGCGAAGACCCTTGATGTAGGTCAGAGTATCAGCCATGCCGGGCAGAATGCCGTTGTTGTGGGTGGGGGAGCCTATTACCACGGCTGCAGCGTCGAAAACTTCGCTCATGACGTCGCTGTGGTGGTTGGCTTTCACAGACATGACCTTTACGGAGACGCCTTCGGAGGCAAGCCCGGAAGCAACAGCGTTGATCATTTTTTCTGTGGATTTCCACATGGTGTCGTAGAAGAGGACAGCCTTGTTCTTGGGAGTCTGCTTTGCATATTCAGCATATTTCTCAAGGGCGAAAGCGCAGTCCTCGCCGCGGAAAATGAGACCGTGGTCCGGGCAGATGGTGTCCAGATCAAGGTTCAGGCCGGCGAAGGTTTCAAGGGTTTTGAGAACCTTGGGAGCGTAGGGGGTGATGATGTTGGCAAAGTACTGCTGCATGTAGTCTGCAACCATTTCTTTGCTCAACTGGTCTACATAGCGTTCACTGGAGGCGATGTTCTGACCGAAAGCATCACTGGTGAAGAGCATTTTCTCTTCAGGAACATAGGTGAACATGTTGTCGGGCCAGTGCAGCATTCTGGTTTCATAGAAACGCAGGGTGCGTTTGCCGATGGAAACTTCTTCGCCGGGTTTGATGATGTGCAGGGGCCAGCCCTTGCAGTCGAAGAAGGTTTCGATGGCCTTACCGCCCATGGGGGATACGAAGATCTTTTCGGGTTTGCAGATCTCAACCATCTTGTCGAGACAACCGGCGTGGTCAGGCTCAAGGTGGTTGACTACGATGTAGTCGATTTCTTCAGGATTGGTCAGGTGGCTGAGTGCGCAGAGAAGCTGGTTCTCGAATCCGTGGGATACGGTGTCGATCAGAACTTTCTTCTCGTCCTCAATGTAGAAGGAGTTGTAGGTAGTGCCTTTGGCGGAAAGGGCATAGCCGTGGAAGTTACGGCAGTTCCAGTCGATTACGCCGAGCCAGTGCACACCTTTTTTAATTTCAACAGGTCTCACTTTAATATTCTCACTGTTATTTTTTATGAGTTCAAGTGCGCGAAAGCCGGGATTAGGCCCGGCTTTCGTGTAAATTCAGCTGTGGTTTAGAATGATTAATCTTCAGGCTCGAAGTCGTCTTTGGATGCACCGCAGACCGGGCATTCCCAGTCTTCGGGCAGATCTTCGAATTTGGTTCCAGGAGCGATTCCGCCATCAGGATCGCCTACAGCAGGATCATAAACCCAGCCACAAAGTGTACATACGTATTTCATGATTCAATCTCCATTAAGTGTAGTATTAATTTATCCCAGGGGTTTGAACGCTTTTTTGCTTGCACCGCAGACCGGACACTTCCAGTCTTCAGGCAGTTCGGCAAAAGAGGTTCCCTTGGCTATTTTCCCTTTTCGGTCTCCCTTGTCGGGATTGTAGATGTAGCCGCAGTTGCTCATCTGGCACTGATACATGTCTTTGGGCTCTGCCATGCTTGACCTGCGTGCTTATGCCTTCCAGAGGCCGTGCAGGTTACAGTATGCGCGTGCAACAACAGGCTCGGTGCTGTTCTTACATGCACAGAATTTTGCTTCGGGAGCATCGCCGGGTTTGAGCTGCTTGAAGTGGCGTGCGTTTCCGCAGGAAAGTTCAATCCACTCAATCCAGTGTTTTTCTTCCATGGGGTGTGCTACTGCGCCAACTTTTACCAAGTAGCCGTCGTCGATTTTTTCAATGACGGGAACATGTTTTTCCTTGGCGGCATCAACGGTATTTTCGACAAGGAGTTTCATGGGGCTGCCGCAGCAGACGAGTTCTCCCGCTCCGCCGTGAACTACCATGGTGATATTGCCACATGTGTCACATTTATAAACTTCATACAGTTCAGCCATTTTGCCCTCCATGGGGAGTTTGGGTTCTGCTACCAGTTTTCACAGACCAGTTGGAAATGAGCCTGAGGATGTGCGCAGGCCGGACACTTTTCAGGAGCAGATGCGCCCTGATGGGTGTATCCGCAGTTCTGACACTGCCATACCACAGGAGCGTCCTTTTTGAAAACTTTTCCGTCTTCAATGTTTTTTGCAAGAGCAAGATAGCGTTTTTCGTGAAATTCTTCAGCCACGGCAATTGCTCTGAATACTGCTGCAATGGCAGTGAAGCCTTCTTCTTCGGCAATTTTGGCGAAATCGGGATACATTTCTTGCCATTCGTGCCTTTCTCCGCCGGCAGCTTCCTTGAGGTTTTCGACAGTGCTGCCGATAACCCCTGCGGGGAAGGAAGCGGTAACTTCCACTTCTCCGCCTTCAAGAAGCTTGAAGAGTCTTTTGGCGTGTTCTTTTTCCTGATTGGCGGTTTCTTCAAAGACTTTGGAAATCTGCACAAAGCCTTCTTTCTTGGCCTGTGATGAGAAATAGGTGTAGCGGTTGCGGGCCTGCGATTCGCCTGCAAACGCAGTCAGAATGTTTTTTTCAGTACGAGTCCCTTTAAGTTCGGACATATTACCGCTCCTTAAACGATTGTTTGATTATGGCGAAATGGATAGAGGCACATCAAAACTAACAACTAACATTGTTGCTGTCAGTCTATTTTATGTAAAATAATGACTACGGCAGGTTGCCCTGCCGTAACTCACTGAATGCGCGGGTAATTTTTTAGTGGCTTGATGATATGCAGTCCGGGCAGAGACCGAAATACTCTATGCAGCATCCCTGCACCTCGTACCCTCTGGCCTGTAAACGATCCAGAGGCGGAGCTTCTATCTGCTGTTTGACATCGTCAACCTTACCGCACTGTATACAGCGGATATGGGGATGCGGTGCCGAGGTCCCGTCAAAACGGTTTTTTCCACCTGTTTCGATTTTCAGGATGACTCCATTGGCAGCCAGCAGCTCAAGGTTCCGGTAAACCGTACCCAGGCTGATATTTGAAATGCGTTTTCTTACCATCTCGTACAGTTCATCGGCTGTGGGATGGCAGGTCAACCCTTTCAGTTCTTCAAGGATTAATTCCCTTTGCTTTGATCTTCTTTGTCCTATTTTCATAATGACCTCGCGTTGACTAATTAGTAGTAACAATTCTTGTTTGTGTCAAGTGAAGTTTATGAAACCATGCCTCTGAACCTTGGATAAATTATCACCGCAGCTGACAAAGTAAATTATTATAGTGTGAAATTACGGCGATCATGACCTTGCAGTTCACTGTGAATAAAGCTATCAGGAAACAATAAGACATTTTCAGTGACGGAGCTATGTTGCCCAGCCTTAAAGCACTTATTATCCATCCGGATCCGGATGTCCGTTCCGAAATCCGCAGAAATCTTGCCGGGTCTAAGGTCGTGCGCGTGCTTGGGGAGACTGTTGCTGCCGATGAAGCACTGGAGTTGCACAAGGCTGTCGGTTACGGGATAATTTTTCTCGCTCTTGATCTTGGCGAAGGGGGCAGCGGTGTAGAGCTGGCTCAGGCGCTGGGAGCAAGCAAGCACAAGCCCGGACTCATTTTCATTGCTGAGGATGAAACAAAAGCCTATCAGGCCTTTGAGCTTGGCGCTGTGGATTATCTCATCTGGCCCCCGGATAAAGACCGAATGGGCAAAACCCTTGAGCGTATCGCCCGGTTCAAAAGTCATTTCAGGGAGATTCCTGAACCTTCGGATTGGAAGGAGTCCGGCACCGGTGTTGAAACCGGCGAGGAGACTCTCCAGCTGCCGCTTGCCGATGATGAACAGGATCGCTTCCTTTCGGCACTGAAGAATGCCTGGGATTTCTCGCAGACCCGCCAGCCGGAAATAGAGAAACTGCCGGTCAACCAGGACGGCAGCATGATCCTCATCCCCTACACGCAGATCATCTTTGTAGAGGCCTATGAGGATTATTCATACGTGCATACCGCAAATCAGAAATTTCTCACCTCCCACCGGCTCAAAAATCTTGAAGAACGCCTTGAACCGCACCGTTTTCTGCGGGTTCACCGGAAATATCTTGTTAACCTTGAAATGGTTACCGAGATAGCCACGCTTCCCGGAAGCAACTTCATGCTCAGGACTGCGGGGAGGACCCGTATCGAGCTGCCCATCAGCAGGCGGCGTATCGGCAAGCTGAAACAGATTCTGGGGATGTAGCCATGCCGCTTACCGGAATCCTTACGCCGTTTGCCGATTATGGGATGCAGTGGATGCTCTCCACGGCTAGATTGCATCATGAAAAGTCCGCTTCCCGAATTGGCGGGTTATGTTTTATCACAGAGGTGTGCTTGGTCGTATCAAAGAATGGAGGGCTCCGTGGATCATAAAGAAACACTGGACAGCCTGTTGCATGAAATGAGGGTGTTCCGCCCGTTGCCGCAAATGCTTATCGACGCCGGGGTGAATCCGCAGGATTTACGTGCCGCGCGGGAGCTTGCGGATATCGACCTGTGTGCCTACTGGGAAGAGGCTGCCGAGGAACTGGACTGGTTCACCAAGTGGGACAAGGTCTGTGACTCGTCAGATGCTCCTCATTTCCGCTGGTTTACCGGGGCACGCTGCAATATCGTCTACAATGCTCTGGACCGGCACATCGAAACCGTCAACAAGAACCGGCTGGCCCTCATCTGGGAAGGTGAACCCGGTGATTCCCGGCAGTATACCTATTACGAACTTTACCGGGCCGTAAACCGTTTCGCCAACGGTCTTAAGCGACTGGGCGTGACCAAAGGTGACCGGGTGGTTCTCTATATGCCGCAACTGCCCGAGACGGTCATCTCCATGCTGGCCTGCGCCCGGATCGGTGCAGTCCACTCTCTCGTTTTTTCAGGGTTTTCCGCCCGACTGCTCCGTGAACGGCTCTGTGAGATCAAGCCCCGCGTAGTGATAACCGCCGACGGATTCTACCGTAACGGTCAGGTCATCCGCCTCAAGGAGGAGGTCGACCGGGCCCTGCTGAGCACCCCGGACGGTATTGCCGAATCCGTGGTCGTCGTGCACCGAGCCAACGTTGAAGTGGAGATGGATTCGGCCCGCGACTGCTGGTATGCAGATCTTGTCCGTCACGAACGTCCGCATGCCCCGGCTGAAATCATGGCTGCCGATGATCCGCTTTTCATCCTGCATACCTCAGGAACAACAGGCAAACCCAAGGGTATGGTCCACTCGCACGGCGGCTACATGGTCGGGGTGCACCGCACTTTCAAGTGGGTCTTCGACCTCAAGCCCACGGATATCTTCTGGTGTTCAGCCGATCCCGGCTGGATTACCGGTCACAGCTATCTCGTTTACGGGCCACTTCTGGCGGGAACCACCACGGTCATGTATGAAGGGCATTCGCTGTACCCGCAGGCGGATCGGATGTGGAATATTGTTTCCAAGTACGGGGTGACTATTTTTTACACCTCGCCGACCCAGATACGCACTCTTATGCGTTTCGGGCACCGCTATCCTGATCAGCATGATCTTTCCACGCTGCGTATTCTCGGTGCAGTCGGGGAACCGTTCAACCCTGAAGCGTGGCTCTGGCTGTACGAAATCATCGGCAAGGGCCAGTGTCCGGTACTGGATACGTGGTGGCAGACTGAAACCGGAATGATCATGATCAGTCCCATGCCGGTGTCGGTTCTCAAACCCGGATCGGTGACCCGACCGCTGCCCGGCGTAGATGCCGATGTAGTGGACAGTGAGGGTAATCCCGTTCCTGCCGGCAAGGGCGGATTTCTGGTCATCAGGAAGCCGTGGCCTGCCATGTTCAGCGATGTGCTCGGTGATCGCGCCGAGGTCATGGATCATTACTGGAACCGCATACCCGGTATGTTCTATGCCGGTGATGTGGCCCGTAAGGATGAGGACGGATATTTCTGGATTCAGGGGCGGGCTGATGATGTCCTGAACATTTCCGGACATCGCATCGGAACTGCTGAAGTGGAGAGCGCACTGGCCAGCCATCCGCATGTGGCCGAAGCCGTTGTGGTCGGCGTGCCCGACAAGATCAAGGGGCAGGTGGCCAAAGGCTATGTGACCCTCAAGCACGGCGTGGAAAGGACCGATGACCTGCACCGTGAACTCAAGGAGCACATCCGCCGTGAGCTTGGGCCTATCGTTGTTGTTCGGGCCATCGAATTCTGCGATGACCTGCCCAAGACTTCCAGCGGCAAAATTTTACGGACTGCCTTGAAAGAGTAATACCTCCTGGGGCTTAAACTCTTTTTGAAGAGCTTAAGTCTCAGGAGGCAAAATCAAGTCGTCAATTGCGCGCAGCGCATCGAACTCATCCCAATTTAACGAGCTGCCGGACATTTATCTTTGCAGCAGTCGTTCTCCAGCTTCAACGGAGCGGGTGATCCAGACGTTGCCGCCGATGACGGAGCCCTGTCCGATGGTCACGCGACCGAGGATTGTTGCCCCGGAGTAGACGATGACGTTGTCTTCAACGATGGGATGACGGGCGATGCCTTTTATAAGCTGCCCTGAATCGTCCTGCGGGAAGCTCTTGGCTCCGAGGGTTACGCCCTGATAGAGGCGGACGTTACGGCCGATGATGCAGGTCTCGCCGATGACAGTGCCGGTTCCGTGATCAATGAAGAAATGCTCGCCGATCTGCGCTCCGGGATGAATGTCTATGCCGGTCTTGGAGTGGGCCATTTCGCCGATAATGCGCGGGATGAGGTCCACATTAAGCTTGTACAGCTCATGCGCGATACGGTGATGGGTCATGGCGATGATGCTGGGATAGCAGAAGATGGTTTCGCCCGGGCTTTTTGATGCGGGGTCTCCCACGTAGGCAGCCTGAACGTCGGTAGCAAGCAGGCGGCGGATTTCCGGCAGCTTGGCCATGAACTCGGAAGCGATCAGTTTTGCTGCCGCTTCACAGTCGAGACAGCTGCGCTCATCGGCATTGCAGAAAAAGCAGTGTCCGCGCAGAATCTGTTCCACCAGAATCCGGTAGGCCACATCAAGATTGCCGCCGATGTGGTAGCGCATGGTCTCGGGCCTTATTTCGGAGTTACCGAAATATCCGGGGAAAATGACCGCCCGCAGCCTTTCAACCAGCTCTCCAAGTGCTTCGAGTGAGGGCATGGGCCTGTCATGGTCGGGCATGTGGTATACGGCCTCGTAGGAACTTTCTTCGCACAGGGCCTCGACAACTTCCGCCAAAAGCGGGCTTCCGATCTTGCTAACCATTTTATCTTAACCTTATTCCTTGAAAAGTGTGGTGCTCAGGTAACGTTCTCCGGTGTCGGGAACAATGAATACCACCAGCTTGTCTTTGTTTTCCGGTCTTTTTGCAATCTGGACTGCCGCGTGGGCTGCGGCTCCGGCGGAGATTCCGCACAGGATTCCTTCTTCCTTGATCAGGCGGCGGGACATGGCAACTGCGTCTTCATCTGCTACCTTCACCACCTCGCTGATGATTCCGGTTTCCAGAACTCCGGGTACAAATCCGGCTCCTATGCCCTGAATACCGTGCGGGGCAGGGCTGCCGCCGGAAAGCACCGGAGATTTTTCCGGTTCCACGGCGATCACCTGTACTGAAGGATTGCGCTTCTTGAGTTCTGCGCCGACCCCGGTAAGGGTTCCGCCTGTTCCGACCCCGGCAACGAAAATATCAATTTTGCCGTCCGTATCATCCCAGATTTCGTTGACGGTTTTATTGCGGTGCGCCAGCGGATTGTCAGGGTTTTCAAATTGCAGGGGCATGAATGCGTTCGGATCGGCAGCGGTGATTTCCTTGGCCTTGTTGATCGCTCCTGTCATTCCCTGTGCAGCCGGAGTAAGAACCAGTTCCGCACCGAATCCCTTGAGCAGATCCTTGCGTTCCTGACTCATGGATTCAGGCATTGTCAGGACCAGCTTGTAGCCCTTTACCGCGCAGACAAAGGCAAGACCGATGCCGGTATTGCCGCTGGTGGGTTCGACAACGGTTGCTCCCGGTTTGAGATCGCCGCGTTTTTCCGCTTCTTCAATCATGGAGACGCCGATGCGGTCCTTGACCGATGAACAGGGGTTGAAAAATTCGAGCTTTGCGGCAACCTGTGCGGTGCAGCCTTCGGTTACTTTGTTCAGCCTGACCAGCGGAGTGTTCCCGACCAGAGAAATCATGGACTCATGTATATTCATAATCAACCCTCTTGATTGATGTATTTTTTGATTTCCTGCCCTAAATCTCTATAAAAAGCAAAAATACGGACAAGATTTTTCTGATATGGAAATATCCTGTCCGTATTGAGCCAGCTCACAATAAGCGGCCCGGCTGCTAGTGGTGGTGTTCATCCACCCAGTCGAGCCCTTCATCACCACGGCGGAAGGGGGACATTTCCCGCAGCCTGCTGATGATCAACGGCAGTTCTCTGAGCACGAGGTCTACATCTTCGTCGGAGTTGTAGATGGACAGGGAGAACCGTAGTGAACCGTGCGCATAGGTGAAGGGAACCCCCATGGCCCGCAGGACGTGGGACGGTTCCAGTGACCCGGAAGTACACGCTGATCCGGAGCTTGCGCAGATGCCGAACTGGTCGAGCATGAGCAGCATGGCTTCTCCTTCAATGTACTTGAAGGCGATGGACAGGGTGTTGGGCAGGCGCATTTCCCTGTCGCCGTTCACGATTGCATCGGGAATGGCGGACATGAGACCCTGTTCAAGGCGGTCACGCAGGGCGCGCACACGGGTATTTTCTTCGTCAATGTGCTTTACTGCCAGCTCCATGGCCGTTCCGAGTCCGACGATGCCGGGCAGGTTTTCAGTTCCCCCGCGCCGACCATGTTCCTGATGTCCGCCGAGCATAAAGGGACGGAACGGGGCGTTGCGACGCAGGAATAACGCTCCTACTCCCTTGGGAGCGTGGATCTTGTGGCCTGACAGGGCAAGGTAGTCCACGGGGAGCTTCTTCAGGTCGATGGGAAGCTTGCCCACGGCCTGAACAGCGTCAGTGTGAAATAGGATGCCCCTTTCCTTGGCGATCATGGACATCTTCTCGATCGGGGAAATTACGCCAGATTCGTTGTTGGCGTACATCACCGAAACAATGGCTGTGTCAGGACGCAGGGCGTCGCGGTACTGGGCGAGATCGAAGAGTCCCCTGGAATCTACCGGCAGGTAGGTGACATCGTAGCCCTTGCGCTCGTAGTGCTTGGCCACGTTGAGCACTGCAGGGTGTTCCACGCGGGTGGTAACAAGATGCCTTTTTTCCGGCTGGGATTCTATGGCGGAGAAAATGGCGGTGTTGTCGCTTTCAGTTCCGCAGGAAGTGAAGATGATTTCATCCGGATCGCAGTTCAGCCCTGCAGCTATCTTCTGGCGGGCCTGTTCCATGTGCAGGCCGGACTTGCCGCCCAGTCGGTGCATGGAAGACGGGTTTCCGTATTCCTCTCCGAGGAAGGGAAGAATTGCTTCGCGCACTTCCGGTGCGACCATGGTTGTGGCGTTGTTATCAAGATATGCGGCACACATTTTAAGCCTCCCGCACGGTTATTTCAGGTTCCACGGTGTCCTTGAGTCTGCGTTCAACGAATCCCTTGAGGGTGTTGCCGCTGGAAGGGCATCCCACACAGGAGCCGCGCAGGGACACGATGACTTCATGTCCGTCGATGTCGATCAGCTCAATGTCTCCTCCGTCCTTGTTCAGGGCCGGGCGGATTTCCTGCTCAATGATCTTGGTGACCAGCTGGAATCTCTTTATGTTGGTCAGCTTGGCAGGCTTTTCCGGTTCAGGTGCCGGGACCGCAGCCTTTCCGGTCAGGGTTTCGGTGATGATCTCCTGAATGCGCCCGTGACATTCCTCGCAACCTCCGCCTGCCTTGGTGAAGTTGGTCACTTCCTCAATTGTGGTCAGCTTGTTGTCGAGCACGGCACGCTTTATCTGCAGGTCGGTAACGCCGAAGCACTTACAGACGATTTCCCCTTCCGGGGCCGGGGCAGCTTCAAGTCCGCGATATCTGCGGATGGCATCTTCAAGTGCTTCCTGGCCCATTACGGAACAGTGCATCTTTTCCTTGGGCAGGCCGCCAAGAGCCTCGGCGATTTCCTTGTTGGTGATCTTTTCGGCCTCTTCAATGGTCATGCCCTTGATCAGTTCGGTCAGAATGGAGCTGGAGGCAATTGCGCTTGCGCAGCCGAATGTCTGGAACTTGGCATCCTCAATTCTGCCGTCCTTATCGATCTTGAGGAAGAGGCGCAGTGCGTCTCCGCAGGAGAGGGAGCCGACTTCACCGACGGCATCTGCGTCTTCTATTGTACCTACGTTTTTGGGATCAAGAAAATGTTCTCTTACCTTATCAGTATATTCCCACATGGTGTCCTCCGCATCCCCGGAGTGGGGGAGTTTATTTTGGTCTGGGCGTGGAACTCAGAACTCAGATTGTTATAACTATACGCACTTCCTGCTTCCTGTGAAGAAATAATTCTTTGTACGTGCTTCATGGACTAGATATTTTATACCTTTTTGGTATGATTTATTGTACGCTCAACTCCCTGCCTCCGCAAGGAATTATATCCGTATGATCTTAATTTAGGATCATACGGGAAAAATACAAGGGGCTGATCGTAATCAGCCCCTTAAAAAATTAATCAGCTACATACGTCTGCGGGATGAGTTCTCCGCGAAGAACAGCAAGACCGCCGCGGCCCATTACTTCCATTTCCTCCAGTCCTGTGACTGGAATGACCGGAGCAATAAAGTTTACGAGCTCTTCCACCGCTGCAACGAGCTTTGTGCTGCGGGCCAGTCCGCCGGTGAGAATTACGGCGCTGACAGACTTGTTTGTCTTATCCTTCCGCATGAGAGCAGGTATGAACGAGCAGATGTGCTTGCCGATGTTGTAGATCAGGGCTTCGAATATCAGTTCGGTTTCAGGGGCTCCGGCAGCTATGCGGGCCTCGATTTCCCGTAGATCATTTGTGCCGGTCAGGGCGAGAAGACCGCAGCCTGATGTGATGGTCTTCCTTATTTCCGCAAAGGAGTATTTCCCTGACTCGACAAGCTGCAGGACAGGAAGCACCGGTAGGGTTCCCGATCTCTCGGGGCTGAATGGGCCTTCTCCGTCAAGGGCATTGATGACATCCACGACCCTGCCGTAACGGTGGGCTCCAATGGAGATTCCGCCTCCCATATGGCAGACGATGAATTTTGATTCTTCATAAACGATCCCCATTTTTTCTGCCACGCTGCGTGCAACCCCTCGCTGGCTCAAAGCGTGAAATACGCTTCGCCGTCTTATCTCAGGCAGGCCGGTCAGCTTTGCCACCGGGTCCATTTCATCCGTAACCACCGGATCCATGATCATACAGGGGATTCCCCATTTGTCAGCAAGTGTCCGGGCGATCATGGCTCCAAGGTTGCAGGGATGGGCACCATATCTCGCGCTTTTGAGGTCTGCGATCATGTCATCGTTAATCGAGTACGGTCCTCCGGGGATCGGTTTAAGGAGGCCTCCGCGTCCGACCACAATACCGGGTATATCGTCTGCAAGTTCGTTTTTAATAAGGTCCATAACAGATGCACTTCTGAAGTCCAGCTGTTCCATTACAGAAGAATATTTATCTATCTCGCTGCGCGGATGACGCACCTCAGCGTCAAAACAGATTTTTTCATCGCAGAAAATGGCTACCTTGGTAGAGGTTGAGCCCGGATTTATCACGAGTATTTTGTCTGGCATTCATTGTCTCCATGAATATGATGCTTAATTACAAGTACATTATGTGATAAAATGTGCAAAAACAAAAGATGTTCCTGCCCCAGTAGAGCTGGACTGTACCTTCTGCCGGTGCATGAGTCCTTGACTGAGGTCAGAAGTCCATGGTTACTTTGATCCGTAACATGCTGAATTAGCAGGATGACAAATAAAAGCCCGTCAAAGGCATAACGCTGGTAAATCATCGAAGGTATGGAATATGACACTGAAAGTTGTACCGATAAACACCATTACCGCCACACGCAGGAAGATTTTACATGCCGCCTACAAGTGTGCGGCAAAGAACGGGTTCAACAGGTTGGATGTGGAAGAAGTAGTTCAGCGGGCTGGAGTGTCCCGAAAAATATTGTACAGTTACTTCAACGGGCTTGAAAATCTGATGATTGAACTCGGGTGTTCCGGAATCTACTGGCCCACCACAGAGGAGCTTCTGGCAAATGCTCCGGCGCAGTTTCCGGATCTGCCCCCCGAAGAGCAGGTCGGGGCTTTTTTTTCGGCCCTGAGGCGCACGCTGGAAACTCGGCCTGACACTTTGAAGCTGCTGGCCTGGGAAATGCTGGAGAGGACTCCGCTTTCTGAGGTCTTGGAGGATATACGGATCAGGACGGCCCTGGAGTTTTTTGAACACCTGACTCCGGACGTGCCGGACGACGCGGACCTTGCAGCGGCAGTGGCTCTGCTTGGCGGGGGGATTTCCTATCTTGCCATACGGGCATTGACCACCAGGCATTTCGGCGGGGTCAGCCTTCAGGAGGAAATCGGCTGGGAACGCATGGAAAAGACCATGAACCAGATGCTCAAGGGACTGCTGTTCCCCTGTTAGTACACTGCAAGGCTTTTGCTATCGACGCATTCTGAAGAACAAAACCAGCGGGGAAGAGACTATCATTATAAGCATGGCGGCTTCCGGGGGCAACAGCTGCTGTGCCGCGATGCAGACTCCGAGCAGGATCAGAAACCATGGAATCCAACCTTCCACGTAGACTTGCCCCAGCGGCCCGAAGAGCATGGTCAGGACAATT
This sequence comes from Maridesulfovibrio sp. FT414, assembly GCF_050916235.1. Classification (GTDB taxonomy): domain Bacteria; phylum Desulfobacterota; class Desulfovibrionia; order Desulfovibrionales; family Desulfovibrionaceae; genus Maridesulfovibrio. The sequence continues at coordinate 1,757,495 of NZ_CP104854.1, read as the reverse complement.
CCGATCCACAGAACGTCGGGACGCGTTTTTCTGAGCCGCAGTCCCAGCCAGAAGGGCAGGATGGTGGCTCCGAGAATAATCAGGACGAGCAGAATTTCGTTAATGCCTATTCCGGTCATGACGGCAGCTCCTTTGTTGGGCTGAAATCTTGTTTGTCAGCATGTTGCCGTATCAGGGTTCTGTCAGGGGTATTACCAGTCAGCACCGGTTTTCTCCGGGACATACGAACCCGTTTGGACTGTTTCTTTTCCTGGGCCCATCACCTGATATGGTAAAAAAAACGGGTAAGGTTCTGTCCTTACCCGGCTGAAAGTTTCTTCGATCGGTTTTTAATGCTTCTGCTGGTCAGCCTTTAGCTGCCCGCAGGCGGCTTTGATGTCCTGACCCATGGACCTGCGGATCGTGGCTGTGATGTTTTTGCTCCAGAGATGCTTTTCAAACTCCAGAACCTGCTCCTTGCTCGGAGCTTTGTACAGAGGCTTGTCACCGGGGTTGTAGGCAATGAGGTTTACCTTGCACTTGCGGTGTCCCAGCAGCTTTACCAGCTGTTTTGCATGTTCGATGGAGTCGTTGACCCCTCCCAGAAGAAGGTATTCATAAGTTACCCGTTCCCGCGGACGCAGCGGATAGCGGTCCATTGCGGCCAGCAGGTCTTTGATGTGGGTCTTGGCGGCCTTGGGCATAATCTTTTCCCGCAGTTCCTGTGTGGGGGCATGCAGGGATATGGCAGGCAGGGTCAGTTCTTCCCGTCCCAGAATTTCAAGCTGTTTTATGAAACCAACGGATGATACCGTGATCCGGCGTCTGGAGAAATTCAGCCCGTCAGGATTGTTGAGGGTCTTGAGCGATTTGATCAGGATTTCAAGGTTGAGCAGCGGTTCGCCCATGCCCATGAAAACAAGGTTCTTGAGCGGGGCATGCCCGTTCTGCTCAAGGTAGGCACGGCCCGAAAGAACCTGCCCGAGTATTTCGGACATGGACATGTTACGTTCGAAGCCCATCAGTCCGGTGTTGCAGAAGGTGCAGGCCATGGCGCAGCCTACCTGAGTGGACAGGCACTGAGTGTAGTGACCGTCCATGGGGATGAGCACGGTTTCCACAAGGGCCCCGTCGTCAAGGCGCAGCAGCAGTTTGACCGTTCCGTCCTTGCTGGTCTGGACCACGTCCACCTGCGGGTGGCGGATCATGGCCCTGCCTTTCAGTTCCTCCCTGAAGTTCTTGGCAAGATTGGTCATGGCATCGAAATCCGGGGCTCCTTTCTGCCAGAGCCACTGCCAGAGTTGTGCTGCCCTGAATCTGGGGGCTCCGAGTTCCTGAACCACGAAGCTTTCAAGCTCGCTGTAGTCAAGGTCGAGTATATCTATCATTTATCGTTGTTTCCCGGGCTGAAGCGTAGGATATAAACACGCTGGTTCACCCATTTTACAGTTAAAACATCCAGTTCCTCAACCGTAAGGAGCTCGCGGAGCATCGGCGGCATGGATTGAATGAACCTGTAGAATTCTGTGTAATCGTCGTTGGTTAAAAGCAGAACCGCATTTTTGAATTCAGTGTTCCTGAAGTAGCTGTAGGCCGGATATTTTTCAGCATCAGTGTGCTCTTTTTTGAAAAGATCGGCAGCCATGTGCGGAGTTGCCAGCGCCTGCAGGATTTCTCCCGGATGGGAACCGGAACCGAGCGAGTACATGCACTTTGATCCGTTATCAAGCTTTTTCAGAAAGTAGACAACATCCGGGTAGGTCTTGATGAAATAGGGGCGATGCATGATCAGGGTGTCCGGGCCGGCGAACTCTTTGAGCCTGTCGGTCACAGCCTGTCCCATGATAGGAAGGGGTCTGTTTTCTGTCAGGCTGCTGTAGGCCGGCAGGGCATGGTAGTAGAAAGGCATGACCGTTGAGATCGCGACCGCGGCTGCCGTGATGTGCAGGGCGGGGTAGTCATGCTGTTTTATGCTTACGTAGAGCAGTACAAGGAAAAAGCATCCCAAAGCGATGAAGAAGGGAAGCATCAGGTCCATGTACTGTCCGACCACAACTCCGTCAGCAAGGTTGACCGAGACATTGCCTGATTTGAATGAGCGGTATCCAAGCATTGCGGCCATGGAGCACAGCCAGATGAAGCCCATCTCAAACATGGTACGGTAGGCCTTGTCCCGCCTTGCATTGAGCAGCCAGTCGCAGACGAGGATGGACAGCAGCGGTAGAACCGGCAGCATGTAGCGGTTTGACTTTAGCTTGAAAAGCAGGGTGAATACCGCAAGGTAGATCAGGAAAACGCAGGCCATGAATACATACCGTTCATCAAAGCGCTCTTTTAAGCTGCGCCAGATTGAATAAACGGTGCCGAAAACATATCCTCCCCAGGGGAAAAAGATGACGGTCAGTGTATCAATGTACGGGTCAAGACGGGACAGTTTGTCCAGGGCCTTGGTGCCGGTTGTGGACGTGTTGTGGAAGAACTGTCCTATCAGTCCCTGAGTGTAGTCGAAGCTGCTGTTCGTCCATGCCATGTAGAGCCAGAGGAAGAAGGGAACGCATCCGGCGACAAACCAGAGCAGGATAATCTTGCGTTCGTTCCATTTGGCCGCCACAAGTCCGCGTATATTCAGCGAGGATAAAAACGTGCTTTGCGTGTCGGATTCGCGGGCCTTTTGCGTATTGAAACGTATCCCTTCAGCCAGAACGTATCCGGCCATGGGCAGAAAGGCGAATGGCCCTTTTGCAAGCACACCCAGTGCGGTCAGGATTGCCCCGCCTGTGGCGACCTTTCTGCTTCTGTCTCCCAGATAGCGTAAAAGGTAAAAGTAGCTGGCCCAGGTAACGCAGCAGGCAAAGACCACGTCCACCTTCATCATTACGGCCATGAATTTGAACAGCACCGAGCTTTGCAGGATCGCCCCGGCAAGAAGTCCGGTGGCAGGACCGAAAAGGCGGCGCCCGGTCAGGGCGGTGCCCAGAACCATGAGAACTGAGCATATGATTGTGGGGATGCGCAGCACGAAGAGGGTGTTCCCGCTGAAATCGCTGAGCGATGCAAGCCAGGCAAAGGGGGACATTACCCAGTAAGCCAGAGGCGGCTTTTCCATACGCGGTATACCGTCGAACATGGGGACGAGGAAGTTTCCGCTCTTTATCATTTCATAAACGGAGCGTGCATATTTGGGCTCGTCAATGTCGTAGAAATAGTTCAGCCAGGTACCGTATGTGGATACTATGACAGAAAAAAGCAGCAGTAGTGCCAGCAGCATGGGCCAGCGTTCCCGGCAGAATTTATCAAGTCCAGATTCCGTTTGCTCAGTCATTATTTTTCCCAGAAATGAATTGTTTGGTCGCGCTCCTGTGCGCGCAGACCTCTTCTAGCAGAGTTTTTCCGGCAAGTCGAAAGGTGTGGGGCTGGATTAAATGGCCCTGATAGGATACCTGTAAAGTCAGTACATATCCTGTGTTATCTCAAAAAGAGGCTTGCATGCGTTTTCCTTTGACCGCAAATTTTTTTCTTCTGCTCGTTTTATCCGTATTGCTCCCTGTGTCCGTTTGCGCAGCTCCTTTTCTGGCTGTGGGTGATTTTCAGGATCAGGACGGAAATTCTGTGCCGGAGTTTGTTTCTCATCTGGAGACAGCTCTGGTTGAGTCCGGTGTGGTGTCTGCGAACAGTACTGCGGAAGAAAGCCATGCCAGATACCGGTTGTCCGGACTGGTGGAAAAAAAAGCAAATGGAACATCCTTTTCGGCTTTGCTCACGGATAATTTCCACCTGGAGCCGGAAGTCTTTCTTAAAGGACGGCAGGTCGGCGGGCACACTTCAGGACCGGCTGCTGGAAAACTCGCTGCTTCAGTTGCGGAGCTTATTTCCAACCAGTCTGTAAGTGAGGTGGAGGTCAGCGGTGACTCCAGGCTAACCCCCAATGCCATAATGGCGCTGGCTCAGATTTTTCCCGGAGAGCAGGCCACTCCCCAGAAGATCATTGCGGCCAGGGTTATTCTCGATAACTGCGGGCTTTTCGAACGGGCCAGAATCTATCTGACTCCGGGGACGGACGGGCGCAAGGTACGCATTGCCGTCCGGGAAAAACGCATGATTGTGGCAGGGGAAATGCCGGGCCCCGGAATGAATGTTCTGGACAATATTCTCGGACCTCCTGATGCAGATCTACCGGAGTTCCCGGCTCCTGCTTCCGGCGGGGATAGGAAGAGCATCCAGTATGCCAACTGTACCGGTTGCCTGGCTTATCATGGCGGGCATATCCTCGAAGAACTGGGACAGGTTGAAGAGGAATATTCCCCGGAAATGATCGAGGAACTGGTCGACATAGCTGCTGCCATTCGGGACAGGATTGCTTCCTACGACAATTCCTGCCGAGATATGTGCATTCTCCTGATGAAGCTCTGTTCGGTGCTTGATTCCCGCACAGTGCGGAATATGATCGATAAACTTCAGCATGGCGTTGAAGTTAGCCCGGAAAACCCTTCGTTTACGAAGACACTCAGCCGTATTGAATTTCTTGGACGGGCGCAGGCGGCCGCGCAGGAGGCCCAGACCATACTTGCCGCACGTATTTTTTCCGACCGCCCACATTCTCCGGTTGCCCCGTGGGTGCTCTACTCTCTGGGAGAGCAGGCCATTAAGGCTGAGGACATAACAAAGGCTGCCCCTCTGCTGGCCGGTGCTGTTTCGGTTTCTTCCCTGCCGGTTTCTCCGGAAATGCTGATCACCGCCGCCAAAGCTCAGTACAGCAATCTGGACCCGGATGTCGGTGATGCTGCGGTTGAGCTGTTGAGGCCGCTTCTTGCCGAGCCGGATCTTTCGGCGGAATTGCGCAGAGAGATAACCGGTCTTGGGCATTGGGGTGCCCTTTGCGAAACCGTTTCCTCTGTTGGAGAGGCTGATGACTTTGCCTTGCAGCTGAAAAAAGGTGATGCCCTGATTCTGCTTGACCGTCCTGACCTTGCGGAGCCGCTGTTCCATGATCTGCACAGTTCCCATCCTGATGATGCCCGGCCTTTTATCGGTTTTGCGCGGCTGGCATTTCAGCGCACCGGCAACCTTCTTTCAGTCCGTCCCTATCTTGAAAGGGCCGAGCGGCTTTCAGGAAAAGACCGTTTCTTTTATGAGCTGGCCCTTGCCTACAAGATAGAACGTATTACCGGTGAAGCCCTGCCTACAATTCATAGTGAAGGAAGGAGTTCGGAGGAAGCGGCGGCAACCCGTTTTCTGCTTCCCAAGGCTGCTGAGTATGCTGACGGTTATGAAAGGTTCAATCGGCCTCAGGCCCTGCTGATTGAAAAGGGTATCCGGGTTCTCGATAACTGGCTGGCGTATCCGGACATGACTGATTTGCAGGCACTGGACGCCATGTACAGTCAGACTGCGGATCTGCTCAAACAGTATCCGGATGAACAGGACGTTATTTCAGCCTGTTATTACTTCTCCGTAAATTCACGGAATCGGAGCGAGGTCAGGGGAATGCTTGGTACTCCGTTGGGGGCAGGCGTGGGCTACAGGGCCCGTTTCCTTCAATTGAACCTGCTTATACGGGAGATGGTCATTGATCCTTCAGCGGCAATTGCCGAGGCCCTTGGGCTGGCGGGGAGAGCTGCTTTTTCCGACGAACAAAGCCGTGGGCAGGCAGTTGCTCTTCAGGCGGATGCCCATGCTCTGCTGGGCATTTACAGTAATTCCACAGCTGAGCTGGAACGGGCCCGTTCCCTGTATGCTCTGGCCCTCGATTTGAGTGACGGGGATGGACAGGCGCGGTTGCTGAATAATCAGGCGTGCGTGAACCTTGCGCTCGGTCGTGTTGCCGAGGCCGACGATATTTATGATGAAGCGCAGGACAGAGGCCCGCAGTTGAAAGAGGCCGTAGTGCTTGGAAAAGTGTTCACAGCCGTTCCCGAAGGTGAGCGCAGGGCGGCTTTGAACCGGATTGCAGTTGAAGCGGAAAATGAAATGATCCGGGCTGTCGCGCTGGAACTGGCCTCAGACGGCAATGCCGATGACGGGCAGGAAGTGCAGGTCGCATCTGCGGTTAACGGAACAGCCGAGCCCGTGAATCCCCCAGTGTTACCGGGGATGTCCGGGGTGCTTCTGCAGGAATATTTTCAGATGGGAGGTGGATACGACAACTACAATGGTCTGCAATTGATCTTTGAATATGAAAGCAGACCGTGGCTGCTGCCGTCTCGGAGTTTTCCGGTTAGGAAGTAGAGTTCAGGACGTGTTTAGTCAATGGACTCAATTGAATAGTCCAGCTCTTCGGCCATGAGCCGCAAAGGCTCAACACCGCCGGTGATTCTCATTATTTCCACAAGTGTTTCCGCACCAAGTTTGGCCTTTTTGTCTTCAGGATCTACTTCGCGCATAAGGGTCTTCGGGGTTTTGCCCAGTTGTCTGGCCAGTTCTTCCAGCGGAACCGGTCCGTTTAAAACAAGATTTTGAATTGCTTTGTCAATTTTTTCAGACATAAATCGAATAATCCTTCCATTCACATTGCCTTAGTTTTTTGCTTCAATATCCCAAAAGATTGTTTACCTCAACCTTGGTTTTGAGCTCTTACATACTGATAAGACGCATTTTTGTCCCTGCCCAGAGGTTGTTCTGCTGACAAAATGAAATTGTCACTGTATTGTAACAATGTTGTCCGGTGGGGTAAACACGCCTTAAGGTGTGTAAGTGTTTGTTATTATGGTTTTTTGGTTCGTTCTTTAGTCGTCGTAACAAAACTTGACCTAAGAAAAATTACATGCTTGTTACTCGTCTGTGACGGGAACAGGGAATTCCGGCGCTTTTTGTAACAATACTCCGGTGGAGGAGTTCTTTTGCCGAACAAATCTCTACATATGAAAATATTGCTTTGGGGCTGGGCAGTTATGCTCTGCGCCCTGATGCTTACTTTCTGGTTTTATTACGAGACCGTTTCGGAGGAACTGACTTCGTCCAGCCGACAGAATACTACCCGGCTCCTGAAATTCGTGCGCTGGAAGGTCAGCCACAGCCCGGAAGTGCCGGGGACGTCATCATTTCAGAAAGAAATAACCGAGCTGGGGCAGAACCTTGAAATCAGGATCACCTACATTCGAAACGGGCAGGTTCTGGCCGATTCCAGTGTAAGTGCCAGCCGCCTGCCCGAACTTGATGATCATTCCAGCCGTCCTGAAGTTATCGCGGCTGAAGCTTCCGGTGTCGGCAAGAATATCCGGTACAGCAAAACGCTTAAAACACGGATGCTTTATGTGGCCCAGACCATGGACAAGGATGGAGAATTCATCCGGCTTGCCATGCCGTACTCGGTTATAGGGGAGCGGCTGGAGCGCATTAAGCTGCATTTCACCATCCTGCTTCTGGTCATAGCCGGAGGGGCCGCCATTACCCTCAAGTTTATCGGAGGGCGTACCAATGCCGCGGTCAAGGAAGTTTCTGACACTGCAGCGGCTATCGGCGAGGGCGATTACGGCAAACGGATCAGGGTTATTCCCGGTGGCGAATTTCAGGGTATGGCGGATTCCATCAACACCATGGCCCGGAAGATTCAGGGACATATCCGCATAATAGAGGACCAGAGAAACCAGCTTGATGCCATGTTCGAGAACATGAAGGAAGGCATCATGGTTCTTGATCCCAAGGGGCGGATTGAGTCTGTAAACAAGTCCATGCTTGAAATCGCCCCCCAGACCCGCGATATGATCGGCCGCATGCCGCTGGAGGTCCTGACCAGACATGAGATTCAGGACAGCGTGGACCGCATTCTCCGTCCGGACAATGAGGCCGTTTCCGATTCCCTGATTATCGATCTGCAGGACGGGCGTTCCATGAACGTCACCATCTGTTCCTATGAAGACTACAAAAGCCGCAGAAAACTGATCCTTGTCTTCCACGACATAAGCGAGGTCCGCCGGATAGAACGCATTCTCCGGGATTTCGTATCCAATGCATCCCACCAGCTGCGCACCCCGCTTACCAGCATCAAGGGGTATTCCGAAACCCTGATCGACAATCCTCCGGAAGATAAAGCCATTCTTGCAAAATTTCTCGGAACGATCCTGGACAATGCAAACCACATGTCCAAGGTCATTACCAGCATGTTTGCCCTGACCCGCAGTGAATACTCCGGCAAGAAACTGCGTACCAGCCCAACGGATCTGTCCGGATGCATCCGGCACAGCGTAACCAACCTTGTTCCTGCCGCGAAGAAAAGGAATATCCGCATTGAGTCCGGAGATATCCCTGACGTTCAGGTTTCCGGCACGGATGAGGGGCTGGTGCAGATCTTTGACAACCTGATTGAAAACGGCGTCAAGTACGCCCCGGAGAACAGCCTGATACGGGTTGAAGCTGAAATTGATGACGGGTATGTCGTGAGCCGGGTAACCGACGAAGGGCCGGGAATCGCCCCCGAAGACAGGGAGCGGATTTTCGAAAGATTTGTAAAACTGGATGAAAATGCTGTGGGGGGCGGTAGTTCCGGACTGGGACTGGCTCTCTGTCGCAGCCTTGTGCGAAACTTCAACGGCGACATCTGGGTGGAAAGCCCGGTTGACGCGAAAACAGGAACCGGTTCTTCATTCTGTGTGAAGCTTCCGGTGACGGACGGCTGAAAGGCCGTGAATCATCACCTGGTTCTCAACAAGGGGATTATCTCTTATGGATATCTATGATCTGTTTTTTTACATGTCCCTGTTTGCAGGGTTCATGATGGCATTCAACCTTGGAGCTAACGACGTGGCCAACTCCATGGCTTCTGCAGTCGGCGCCAAAGCCATCACCGTCAGACAGGCCGTGCTTATTGCAGGTGTGCTGAACTTTGTTGGAGCTGTTTTCATGGGCTCCCACGTAACGGCAACCGTGAGCAAGGGGATTATCAACCCCGCGGCAATTGCTGACCCGAAAATAATCATGGTCGGCATGTTCTCGGCACTGCTTGCTGCCGGGCTATGGGTACTCATATCAACCATGACTGCGTTGCCGGTTTCTTCCACCCACTCCATTGTCGGAAGTATTCTCGGTTTCGGTCTTGTGGCCGGAGGACCTGACGTGGTCAACTGGCTGAAGATGGTCGGTATTGTAATGTCCTGGATCATCTCGCCTTTCTTTGCCGCCATTATCGCCTATGCCATTTTTACACACATACGAAAAACGATTCTCTTTAAAAAAGACTTTATCCATCAGGCCAAGAAGTGGGCCCCCATCTGGATGGGACTGACAGTGCTGCTTATCTCCCTGTCCTTCCTGTACAAGACTCCGGTGGGCAAGGCTCTCAAGCTTCCTTTCCTGGGCTCGCTGGCTCTCGGATTTGCAATTGCAGCGGTTGTGTGGTTCGCTGGACGTCTTGCTGTAAACAAACTTGTGGGTGACCCGGAAGAAGGTGCGGAAGCTGTAGAATCCACCTTCCGTCGCCTGCAGGTGGGAACATCCTGTTACGTGGCTCTTTCTCAGGGCGCCAACGACGTTGCAAACGCCATCGGACCGGTTGCTGCTATCTACCTGATCTCCAAGGAGCATGTTCTGCTTGCCAAAGCGGATGTTCCTATGGGATTGCTGGTAATGGGTGGACTGGGAATCGCCGTGGGTATTGCCCTGATGGGTCATAAGGTTATGAGTACTGTCGGTGAGAAGATCACGGTTCTGACCAACACCCGCGGGTTTGCCGTTGACTTCGGTGCCGCTTCAACTGTACTGGCTGCATCCAACCTCGGACTTCCTGTTTCCTCCACCCATGCGGCGGTGGGAGCGGTCGTTGGCGTTGGGCTTGCCAGAGGTTTTTCCGCGGTAAACTTCAAGATTCTTGGCCGGATCGTCCTTTACTGGGTACTGACTGTTCCCATTGCGGCGATAACAAGCATAACAATATTCAGCCTGTTAAAATGGGCTTTCATCTAGATAAAACAAGGAGAGCACTATGAACTTTCGTCTTCCTTTCTTAGGCCTCATCGTCAACAAGAACCCCATGGAAGGGCTGGTAAAACATTACGACAAGATTGCCGAATGCATTCATGTCATCAACGATTCCGTTGAGTGCTATGTTGCCGGTAACGATACCTGCCGTGATTTCGATGAACTTATCCAGCAGATTGATACCGTCGAGGCTCAGGCGGATAAGATCAAGCGTTCCATCCGCAACCATCTTCCGCATTCCATGTTCATGTCTGTGGATAAGACCCTGTTCTTCAACTACACCCGCAGTCAGGACAACGTTCTGGACAATGCTCAGGAAGCACTGCACTGGCTGGCAATGCGCAAGGTCGCAATCCCTGCTGAATATCAGAAGGATTTGATCCTGCTGCTTTCCGAGGTCAACGATACCACATCAAGCCTCGGCCCCGCCCTCAAGGCAACCATTGAGCTTATTGATGGTAAGTCCATTGACCGCGAAAGCTGCAAGAACAAGGTCCGCAAGGTCCGCAAGCACTATGCCCGTGCCGTGGTATTGCGCAAGGATCTGACCAACCGTATCTATAATTCCGATATGGATTTCAAGGACATCTACCAGCTTATGCATTTTGTAGCCTGTCTGAATGAAATGGCTCACCAGACCGAAGGCTGCGCCGATATCCTGCGTGCCATGATTGCCCGCTAGAAAGTCGGGGCTCCCGCCAAGCTTTCTGAGGGCCAGAGAACCCTTTTAAAATGGTTCTCCGGATTCTCCCAATCATTTTCGGCGGGGCTTTGCCGTATGTTGTGGCTGATTGTCCATGTGTGAATTAAGGCCGTAATATCTTAAGATATTACGGCCTTTTTGTTGTTGATAAGCTGGCTGTCAAATGCCCTGTCTAAAACCGGGAGATAATTGTTTTGAATAATTACTCCGGATGAAACGGGTTTTTTACTTCGACCACTCGCGGATTTTTGCGATCTCGTCCTGTCCTACCCGGATATGTTCCAGAAAGGCCTGATGCATTTCCGGATAAAGCTTTTCAAATGCCTTGTGCCAGTTGTGCATGTCTTCATCGCTGAATCCGGCTTCCCTGAATATTTCAGTCCACTTTTCCTTGTCCATGGTTTGTCTCCTGTTTTTGTATGCATCCGTGTGGCCTGCACGGAGGCGGTTTATGTCATATCTGCAGATTGCTTGTGGCTGTTCGTTGGGGTTTATTTTTTGCGGGCGATATAGAATACGTAACCTGCTTCATGCGGGAATTTACGCATTATATCCATTTCGCGTCGCAGATTGTCTTCAAGGGGTTTCATTTCCGGGCTGTTGCTGTTCTGCTCAGCGTACCTGGGAAGATTTCGCTCTATTTCAGCGTAATACACATCCCACCAGTCTGATTCCGGTTCAATGAAATATCCGGTCACTTCGAAACCGTCTTTTTCGAGGATGTCGATGTTGCCGCGAATACTTTTCATCTCCGGGTAAATGTTCTGGAAGAACTGGGTTGTTTCCTTTGACTGGTTATCACTCAACCACGCAAGCTCGCTCAGGCAGAGATAGCCGCCCGGTCTGATGAACTTTTTCCATTGTGAAACCCCGTTCTCAAAACCCATGATGAAGATGGCTCCCTCACTCCAGATCATGTCAAAGGACTCTTCTTTGAAGTCCATAGTGTTCATGTCACCGAGAATGGGCGTAATTCGATTTGAGTAACCGGCTTTGCCCGCACTTTTATCCAGCGCATCCAGCAGGGCCGGGCGGTTGTCGAGGGCTGTAATTGTATGCCCGGTTCCATCGCACAGGGCGATGGTCTCTATCCCTGTCCCGCAACCGACATTCAGCACTCTGGCCTTATCGGGCAGTCCCCTGACCATTGATAATGCTTTCTTGGTGGTTTCAGGGCTACCTGGGCCGAGCTTTTTTAACCCATCGAAAAAGTTCAAAAACAATTCCATATATTTCTCACTTATCGGTTTTACTTTGATGATCCGCTGTGATCCTGATGACCATTTACGGATGAGTCTGATTTCATCGTCAGGTATCTGGAGATATTCCAGAAACTGCTGGTGCCTGTCAGGATGGGAACGTTCGAAGGCTTTGTGCCAGTTCTCCATGTCCTGCTCACTGAAGCCTGAGGAGCGCAGAACCTCGACCCACGCGGCTTTATCCAGTTTCTCTGACTTCACTTCGGGTGAGCTCTTTAAAATGCCCGAAATGAACTCCCGCTGCGCATGGAGCGAAGCAATCTCTTCGTTAAGTTCCTTGAGCCGTGTTTCCAGCACCCCGGTTATTCCGCTGGCTGGAGAATCAAGGATCACCTTGATCTCTTTGAGCGGAATTCCGGCCCTGCGGTAGTGGCAGATCTGCGCCAGCAGTTTTTCTTCCTCTTCACCGTAGGACCGGTAGTCCCCTTTCATGTGCATTGAGGGAGAAAGCAGCCCGATGGAATCATAGTAGAGCAGGGTGCTGCGTGACAGACCGTATTTTTTGGCCAGCCTCCCTACAGTCATTCCAGACGATTTTTGTTTGACCATTACCAACTCCATAGCTATGTGATGAATCCAATCTGCACTATAAAGTTATAGACAGGTCAACGGTTTTTTTATGTCTTCGGCAGCCAGAGCGGAAAAAAATTTAATATGGTTTTGAAGAGTCTTTCCAGATTGTTGATAACAGGAAGGCCTCAATATCTTTAAGATATTGAGGCCTTTATTTAGTGCAACTTGGCAGAATGTATGAAGGGACGATGCTACCCCGTATATTTCATCAGCTAATATTTTTAACTGATAGGGATTCCAAAGGCCCACTATCCGTTAGACGAGAAGCTCCGCTTCGAGTCTTACGGATATGGAGAGCAGAGATGCATTATCCCCTTTGGCCGCCGGAGGCGAAATCAAATCGCCAAATACGCAACGCGCATCAAGTCCCACCCCGCAGGGTTGTCGGAGCATTAGCCTACTTGGCGTCAGCTTCGTCCTTGGCGCGGATTTCAGCCCGTTTGATCTTGCCGCTGATGGTCTTGGGCAGCTCCTTCACGTAGTCGATGATACGCGGGTACTTGTAGGGTGCTGTTACCTTCTTGACGTGATTCTGCAGTTCTCTGGTCAGTTCTTCACTTCCTTCGTATCCGGAAGCGAGAACTACGGTGGCCTTAACGGCCTGACCTCGGACATTGCAGGGCACGCCGGTAACGGCAGCTTCAACAACCGCGTCATGGGTGATCAGTGCGGACTCAACCTCGAAGGGCCCGATGCGGTAGCCGGAGCTTTTGATCAGGTCGTCGGTGCGGCCGAGGAACCAGTAATAGCCGTCCTCATCCATCCACGCTTTGTCCCCTGTCTGGTAGTAGCCGTCAACCATGACGTTGGCTGTTTTGAGCGGCTCGTCCAGATAACCGGTAAACAGGCCAACGGGACGCGGATCGAGTTTGACGCAGATCTGTCCTTCCTCACCCGGTGCACAGTTATGCCCCTCGGTGTCGATGAGGGCTATATCCCATCCCGGACAGGGCCTGCCTATGGACCCCGGCTTGGGGGTCATGTGGGGGAAGGTCGCAATCTGGAGCACGGTTTCGGTCTGGCCGTACCCTTCGTAGAGAGGCAGTCCGGTTGCTTCCTTCCATGCCTCGAAAACGGATGCGTTAAGCAGTTCGCCTGCAGTAGTGCAGTGTCTGAGTGCAGAGAGATCATATTTTGAAAGATCTTCGCGGATCATGAACCGGTATACGGTGGGCGGAGCGCAGAAGGAGGTCACCTTGTGGTCGGCGAGAACCTTGAGCAGTTCAGAAGGTTCGAATTTGCCCCGGAAGTCCCAGACGAAAACTACTGCACCTGCCATCCACTGGCCGTAGTATTTACCCCAGACAGCCTTGCCCCAGCCTGTGTCGGCGAGGGTCAGGTGGATGTCTCCGGGCTTGAGGTCGTGCCAGTATGCGCCGGTAACATAGTGCCCCAAAGGATAGTTGTGGGTATGTTCCACCATTTTCGGCGGTCCGGTAGTACCGGAGGAGAAGAATATAAGCAGGGAGTCGTCGCCGCAGGCGCAGTCTGCCGGACGCGGAAAGGAGTCCGAGGCTTCCGCGCAGATGGTTTCGAGGTTGAGCCACCCGGCGGGAACATCACTTTCTCCGGCCTGGACGAGCACTTTGAGGGAAGGGCAGTTCTTCTGGGCTTCAACAACGCGCTCGCTAACGGAATCTTCAGTGATGACGCCTTTGATTTTTGCGAAATTTACACGGAATTCAATGTCCTTGACAGTGAGCAGGTTGGGAGAAGGAACTGGAACCGCCCCGACCTTGTGACAGGCCAGCATGGATACCCACCAGTCGATACGGCGGTAGAGTATGATCATGATCCGGTCACCTTTGCCTATTCCAGCCCTGGAGAGGGCATTGGCAAGGCGGGCGGATTTTTTGGAAAAGAAATCGAAATCCTGTTCCGTGCGGGTTCCGTCAGGCCCGATATGGATCATTGCCGGGCGTGAAGGTTCTTCTGCGGCGATTTTATCCACACAGTCAAAGGCGAAGTTGTAGTTTTCGGGCACGTCGGTTTTGTATCCGGAACAAAAATTTTCGTATGAATCGTATTTCTGCTTCTGCATTATCGTTTCTCCACGTTAAGGGTGACTCGGCACCCTTATATTTGCTGTTGTTGACGTTTGATCCTCAGATGTAAAAAAAAGTTTTTTACCGCAGGTCGCAGATGCCTGACCGGGAATCTCCTTCCCGGAAGCACGTTGTGGCGACCTGCTAGAGAATTACGTCCAGCATGCGTGCGGATTTTCCGTCGAGGCCGCGCAGGGCGTGCGGGGTGTTGGAGTCGAAGTAGAGGGAATCGCCGGCTTCAAGTTCCAGTACGGAATCGTCCAGGCGCAGTTCAAGGCGCCCTTCAAGGACGTAGATGAACTCCTGTCCGCGGTGGGTGGTGAAATTCATTTCGGAAACATCTTTGGGGGGAACTTCCACCATGAAGGGCTCCATACGGCGGCCTACAAAGGTGGATGCAAGGTTTTTGTAGTCGTAGTCCTTGCGGCGGTCCACGGTAAGACCTTTACCGTTGCGAACAAGGGCGTAGTTCTTGAGATGGGCTTCGTTTCCGGAAATAAGCACGGTAAGGCTCACTCCGCAGATGTGGGCCACATCCATAAGATAGCTGACCGGAATTTCGACTGTTCCCGATTCATACTCTGCGGCCCGTTCTGGAGTGACTCCCGCCTTCTGGGCCAGTTCCTCAATACTCATGTCCATTGCATCGCGCAGGCCCAGCAGCCTTGGTGCAATTTCCTTATAAGCATGGTTGTTGCTCATTTTGCCTCCTGTTGTCTTCGACGGCCCTTATGAATCGGATAATCTAATTTTAAAGGTCTGCCGCCGCTGACGTATATGCCATTGAAGAAAATTTTAAACGGTTGGAGCGTTGGTTCTTACATTAATAAAGGGCCTTGCCGGAGCAAAGCCCTTTTTGCTCATCTATGCATCGGGATAGAGCTCAGCAGCCATTTCCCTGAGTTTGTATTTTTGAATCTTACCGCTTGCGGTCATGGGGTAAGCGTCAATGAAGGTGATGTATTTCGGAATCTTGTAGCGGGAGATTTTGCCTCTGCAGAAGTCGATTACATCCTGCTGGTCCATTTCCACACCGTCTTTAAGGATAATGAAGGCCCCAACCTGCTCGCCGAATTTTTTGCTGGGCACGCCGGCTACCTGCACATCAAGAATTCCGTCCATGGTATAGAGGAATTCTTCGATCTCACGGGGATAGATGTTTTCCCCTCCGCGGATGATCATGTCTTTGAGGCGTCCGGTGACAGTCACGTAACCATCATCGTCCATAGTTCCGAGGTCGCCGGAATGGAGCCATCCGTCAATATCGATTGCAGTACTGGTGGCATCGGGGTTGTTGTAGTAGCCCTTCATGACGTTGTAGCCGCGGCAGCAGATTTCACCTGTTTCACCGGAGGCGCATTCTTCACCTGTTTCCGGATTGAAGATGGCAACCTCGATCTCGGGCATGGCCCGACCTACGGTTTCGGTACGGCGCTGGATACTGTCTTCCATTCTGGTCTGGGTCATAACCGGAGAAGCCTCGGTAAGACCGTAGCAGATGGTGATGTCCTTCATGTTCATCTTGTCCATGACCTTCTTCATCACTTCAACCGGGCAGGGAGATCCTGCCATGATTCCGGTGCGCAGCGAGGAGTAGTTGAACTTGCTGAACAGCTTGTGTTCAAGAATGGCGATGAACATGGTCGGCACGCCGTAGACGGCGGTGCATTTCTCCTGATCAATGGATGCCATGACCAGCAGCGGATCGAATCCTTCGAGGATGACCAGTGTGGTTCCATGGTTGATCGCCGCCATTACCCCGAGTACACAGCCGAAGCAGTGGAACAGGGGGACAGGCAGGCAAAGGCGGTCTCCAGGTTTGAAAGCCTGGTTTTCGCCGATCCAGAAGCCGTTGTTGCCGATATTGTAGTGGGTCAGCTGAACTCCCTTGGGGAATCCGGTGGTTCCGGAAGTGTACTGCATGTTGACCACGTCATGAGGGTCGAGGGATGCCTGGCGCTCGGCATAATCCTCTTCGGTTGTAACTGCGGAAAGGTTGATTACTTCCGCCATGGAGTACATGCCGCGGTGCTTTTCCTGACCGAGGAAGAACACCCTTTTCAGGTCAGGAAATTTCTCGCTCTTGAGGTATCCGCGTTCCTGGGTCTTCAGCTCCGGAACAAGGTCGTATACGGTCTGGAGATAGTCGATCTCGCGGAAACCGTCGATAACCACAAGGTTTTCGCACTCGGATTGCTTGAGCAGGTATTCCAGCTCAGTGGTGCGGTAAAAAGTGTTAACAGTCAGCAGAACTGCACCGATCTTGGCGGTGGCAAACTGCAGAGCGACCCAGTAGGGCACGTTGGTGGCCCATACGGCCACTTTTTCCCCTTTCTGGATGCCGAGTGCCATGAGTCCCATGGCAAGGTCATCCACCAGCTCACCGAATTCGCGGTAGGTCAGGCGAAAATCGCGGTCAACGTATACTACGGCTTCCTGATCGGGCCATTTTTCAACGGTTTCATCCAGCAGTGCACCGAGAGTTATTTCCCTGAGATGTGATTTTTCCATTCAGCCCTCTCTTATTCCGGGAAATACAGTACCGCGTAAATATCACACTTCTCGTTGCCGTCGGCAGCAACATAGTGGGGTACCACGGAGTTGAAATAGACGCTGTCACCGGCTTCAAGAACGCTTTCTTCCTTGCCGTATACAACCTTTAGCTTGCCGGACACGACGATGATGAATTCCTCGCCTTCGTGGGATGTCAGTTTATGTTCACCGTCTTCAGGCTGGATTTCAATGAAGAAAGGTTCCATGTGGCGGTCGCTTTTGCCTTTTCCGAGTGAAAAGTACTTCATGGAAGCGGGCTTTTCCTTGTCGGAATGCATGGTGAATTCTTCCTTGCGCTCTCCCAGCTTTACGATGAGCGGGTCCTTGCTGACCTGATCGTCAAGGAATGTCCCAAGGCGCACGCCAAGGGCCCGGGCTATTTTGAGAAGGGGGCCCAGAGAGGGGTATTTTTCTTTTTCTTCAACCGCCTCAAGGAAATCAACTCCAAGGCCTGTGCGTTCCGAGAATTGTTCAAGGCTCAGTCCCTGTTTTTCCCTGAAAGTTTTTATCCGCTGTCCAACTTTTGCTTTACTCATACTTCCCTCTACTGTCTAAGCCCGCATTGTGCGGCATTGCTGATGAAAATGAAAAACGTTAGAAATGAGTGCTTACATTAATAACGAATATTTGTCATCATTTGCAGGTCTGCGGAGCCGGATTCATAAAATGTATCAACCGGGCGCAGGTTAAATCGTCGGGCTTCAAAAATGAAGGACAAATTTGGGAAATGGAAAGTTTTCTTTCCAAATGTACGGTTATTCTGATCGGCAGTTGTCAATTAGCGGTTGTCTTTTCATGCAAAATCTATCTATAGTTCGGTGATTGCAGCACTAAAGGTAAGGAATGTAAATGACTTCAGCTCAGCATGCGACAGACAGGAAGAAAATACAGGGAGTGTTTTCCAGCCAGAGTGTCCAGAAAATTGGTACTGGTACAACTGTGCGTCGAACCATCAGTAAGATGTACTGGATGGCACAAGAGCTTGATGACGGAAAGGTGGAAGTGCAGGCACTGAATAAAAGCTATGTTCCGTCCGGTCCAAAGTCTGTTGTGGAGATGGAAGAGTTCCTGTCCAAGTATTCCCCGGAGCCTGAATTCTATGTCTCCACGGTCTATCCGAAGATAAAGGCCATGAACTCATCAATAGAGCGTGGTGAGAAAGCAAGGCAGGCCGGTGCAACCTACAGTGCCGAGTTCGAGTTCCAGAACGCCCTTGATGTTGACGAAGAAAATGTTAAAGCCAATTTCGGGCTCGGACTTACTTATATGGAGCGCGGAGAAAGCACCAAGGCCAATGATATTTTCGAGCGGCTGGTAAAGCTGGATGCGGCCTTCCAGACCGAGCACAAGCACCTTTTCAACGAATTCGGAATCAACCTGCGCAAGACCGGAATGCAGGATCAGGCCATAGACTATTATCAACGCGCCCTGCAGATGACTACGCAGGACGAAAACCTGCACTACAACATCGCCCGGGCTTATTTTGAAAAAGGCATGCTTGAAAAATGTGCCGATCACCTGACCAAGGCGCTGGCCCTGAATAAGGACCACGCTGAAGCTCAGAAATTCTTTGAATTTGTCAAGAAACAGCTGGCCGCGCAGTAATCCTGATTATTTCCAATGTATGCCTTCGGCGGCCCTGCTGGGCCGTTTTGATGCGCATTGCGCTTTAGACGATTTGATTTCGCCTCCGGCGGCCAAAGGAGCAAGCCATCTCTGCTCTCCATATCCGTAAGACTCGAAGTAGAGCTTCTCGCCTAACGGCTAGTGGGCCTTTGCTTTATGAATAATGGATCAGATTTTTTCAAGCAGGGCGGCATAGAAGAACTCGTTCAACTCCGATTCCGGCGGGGTTGTCCATTCCATGACTAGTTTCGCGTTTTTGTGACCATGCAGGAAGGCCGCAATCTGGCGTTCGTTCTCATCGGGATTAATGGTGCAGGTGATGTAGGCCAGCCGTCCATTCTTCCGCACGGTTTTCCAACTGTTTTCCAGGATACGGTACTGGAGGTGAATCAGCGAGTCCACATCTTCCGGAGTTCTTTTGTACTTTGTATCCGGCCTTCTGGAGAGGACTCCGAGTCCGGAGCAGGGTACGTCCAGCAGGGCAGTGCCGACGGAGCTTTTTGCCAGTGGCGGATTAATGGCAGATGCCCGGAATGCGGAGAGAGCGGGAATTTCCTCTTTCAGTGCGGAAAGGCGTCCTTCATGAGGATCGCTTGCGAAAATCGGCGATACTCCCAATGAGTTCAGAAATCTGGATTTTCCTCCTCGTCCGGAGCAGCCGTCCCATACCGGTACGGGCCAGTCCTTCGGATTCAGGACCGAAAGGGCCTGCCGTGCTGCATAGCTCTGCCTGGTCAGGACATCCGATTTCAATCCTTTCAGTGCTGTCGGCCAGTACCCGGAATAAAAGGCAAAGGCCTGCCCGTCCGCCTCAATGAATTCCTGTTCTTTCATGAGGGTGTCGGCTGCTGCTTTTGCTTTCGGGTTTGCGGTATCCAGAACAATTCCTGCTGCCGGAGGGCAGATCTGTGCTTCCAGATATTCTTCGGTCAGTTCCGGTCCGTAACTGTCCAGCCAGAGCTCCACGATCCATTTCGGGCAGGAATAGAATGCGGAGAGGTAGTCTGTTTCTGACCGGGTATTGCGCCGGAAAAAATCTTCATCCGCTCCGTCTTCGGCAAGTCTCGCCACCTTGCGCAGAACCGCGTTGGCAAGACCTCCCAGTTTGCCGCGGGAAAGGCGTTTTGCTGAGTCCACGCCCCAGTCAACGGAAGCATAGGCCGGGACATCCATGTGCAGGATCTCGTAAGCGGCCATGCCCAGAACACGCATTATTGGAAGCGGAAGTCCGTCAGGCTTGGAAAGGAAGCATTTCAGCACAGCCTGCAGCCGGATGCGCATGCGCAGGTATCCGTATGATATTTCGGTTATGAAACCACGGTCCCGCTGATCCAGTTTGGAAGCGGAGAGCACGGAATCAAGCGCGGCCTGTGCATCCGTTCCTCCGTCAAGGGTACGGCAGATGCAGTCATATGCCAGGCCTCTGGGGCCCGGAAGGGCTGGTTTTTTCATTATATCCGGTTCCGATTAAAGGCCGGTAAGAGGTGTAAGTCCGACATTTTTGCCAGCATCTTCGGGAAGCTTGTCTTCCTTGATGAAACGGCGCAGGGCGTCCTCAACTGCAACCAGTGAAACTTCGGTGTCCAGACAGGGACCGTTGGGTCTTTCGTTGAGCACCCCGTATACCGGAAGCGGATAGGTGTCCTGAATGCCGCTGGCAAGGTCGCGTTCGCAGGCAATGGCAATGATCATGCGCGGGCGTTTCTGAACCACAAGACGGCGGGCAATGGTTCCGCCGGTGGCAATGGCAAAATGAACACCGTATTTATCGCGCAGCTCCAGAAGCCCTTTCACTGTGCAAAGGCCGCAGCGCTTGCAGTTGTCCACATCATAGGTCAAACGCATGTCACAACGGCTGGCCTGCAGGCAGTGCGGGGTCAGGATCATGATTTTTTCAGGATCATAACGGCCGGTTTCCGAGAGGACCAGCTCATTGTTGACCTTGATGAAAGATCCTCTGATCTTGCGTTTTGAAAGTCCGAATATCCGCCCCAGAATGGTCATCAGCGGAAGGAACAGCTTTACGGTCAGCCCGCGTGCCTTATGGGAAAAGGGGAAAGTGCGTCCGAGAACCACATTGGCCAGCAGGCCTGCATAAGCCCAGCCTACCAGCAGGATGAGCATGAAGATGAAAATTCCCCAGGCCCACGAAGCCCAGTTGCCGAATGAATCGAGTCCCACAAAGGGGACGTACCAGAGCAGGCCAAGGAATAGGCAGAGCAGGCTGCAGGTTCCTGTGATCAGACCGATGAAAAGGCGTTTTTTGGAATCTTTCTCTTTACTCACGTGTGTACCTGGATCAGTTGACAATGTTTTGGGTTTCAGCTGATTCGAATATTTGTGATGGTTATGATGGTTCTTGGGCTGTATTTAATCAAAAAGATAAATGCCTCCGGCGGAAAAACCGGAGGCTGATGTAACTATTGGCATTTGCCCAGATAGCCGCACATGAAGGCCTTGCCGTCCATCTCTTTCTTGCCTGCCGGTTTTACCTTTGAAGCAAGATAGATCCTGTCGGCACAGGCGATACCTAGCATTCCGTCGAATTCCCCGACAATGGTGCCGGGGGCGTGTTCGTCGGACTGCTCTCCGCCGGGTTTGCCGGGCGAAAGAACCAGACGGATCGGTTCCTTGCCTTCTTCCGGTGTCCAGAAGAAGTATGCGCCGGGCCAGGGGTGCATTCCCCTGATCTGGTTATGGACAGCCTGAACATCCATGGTCCAGTCAATGAGTCCATCTTCCTTGGCCAGCTTGGGAGCGTAGGTTGCGATGGAATCATCCTGCTGCATGACGATGAGATGTTTGTTCTCATAGCGGAGCAGGGTTTCCATGACCAGAGGACCGCCCATGGCCGCAAGTTCGTCGTGGATTTTCCCGGTGTAGTCGTCCCAGGCGATGCCAAGTGCCTGCTGGACAAGAATCGGCCCGGTATCAAGCCCGGCTTCCATCTTCATGATGGTGATGCCGGTGGCGTGATCCCCGTTTGCAACAGACCTGTGAATCGGTGCTGCGCCACGGTATTTGGGAAGCAGGGATGCATGCACGTTGATGGGCATGACAGAAGGTACATCCAGAACCGCCTGCGGCAGGATCAGGCCGTAGGCCGCAACCACCAGAAAGTCCGGCTCAAGGGCACGCAGTTCCTCGATATCTTCTTCTTTCTTGAAGTTGAGGGGCTGATAAACTGGAATTTCGTTTTTCAGCGCAACTTCCTTGACCGGGGACTGTGTAACCTTGTGGCCTCTTCCGCTCGGGCGGTCGGGCTGGGTGTACGCCGCGATTACATCGCATCCGTCCCATTCAATGAGATATTCAAGAATGGTGGACGCGAAGTCCGGGGTTCCCATGAAAACTATTCGCCAGGGTTTTTCTGCCATTTTTTTATCTTCTTGTCGTACATTGCACGTTTCAGGCGGCCTACGCGGTCTACAATGAGAGTTCCGTCAAGGTGGTCTATTTCGTGCTGAAGCACGATTGCCAGGAATTCGTCAGCTTCGATCCTGAGCTCATTCCCGTCAAGGTCGGTTCCGGTTACGGTAACCTTTTCGTCGCGCTTGATCACGCAGCGGAAAGCGGGGCAGGACAGGCAGCTTTCCTCGGAATCAACCTTGCCTTCGCGGCTGATGATTTCGGGGTTTACGATTACCTGCAGGTCAGTGCGTTCCTTGGGCCCGGACGGGTCGATAACGATCAGCCGTTTCTGCAGGCCGATCTGGGGAGCAGCAAGCCCTACGCCATCATCTTCGTACATGGTCTCAATCATGTTCTCGACGATTTCCCGCAGTTCGGGGGTGATTTCTTCGACCCTGGAGCAAATCTCTTTCAAGGACGGTTCAGGATATTTGACAATTTCTAACTTCATAAAATCTCTTCCTTAAAGGCCCTGAACCCTTTCCCGGACCTTTTTTAATAATGCGCAACATCTAACGGCTAGTGAGCCTTTGGGATCCCTGAGGGCATTCACTGCCCAGTCGTATCCGTTCAGCGGCGAAGCCTTAATAAAAGGTTTTGGGATTCTTGCACCAGCCCTTAGGCGAGCGGTCTTTCCGCGAGTCTTAGGGATGGCGACAGTGGAACAAACCCTTTTTGCAAAAGGGTTTAAGGCCTCCGGCAGGATAGCCGAAGGCCTGCCCAGTAATATGCAATGATTAAGCTTCTTTCTTTTCGCGGACTCTGATGCCCAGTTCACGGAGCTGGGTTGCAGATACCTCTGAGGGAGCTTCGGTCATGAGACAGGTTGCCTTCTGGGTTTTGGGGAAGGCGATTACGTCTCTGATGGATTTTGCTCCGCACAGGATCATAATAAGTCTGTCCAGACCGAATGCAATACCACCGTGCGGCGGTGCGCCGAATTTCAGGGCATCCATAAGGAATCCGAATTTGGCGCGAGCTTCTTCTTCGTTAATGCCGAGAGCGGCAAACATTTTCTGCTGCATTCCCGGAGTGTGGATACGGATGGACCCACCACCAACTTCGTAGCCGTTGAGCACCAGGTCGTAGGCGCGGGCAAGGGCATCGTCGGGTTTTTCGTCCAGCTCGTCAATCTGGCCTTCCTGCGGGGAGGTGAAGGGATGGTGACGGGCAACGTAGCGTTTTTCTTCCGGGTTGTATTCAAGCAGCGGGAAGTCGGTAACCCACAGGGGCGCGAACACGGACTCGTCGATGAGGCCGAAACGTTCACCGAGCTTGAGGCGCAGTGCGGCAAGAGCTGCGTTGACGATGTCAGCAGCACCGGCCTGGAAGAAGAGAATATCGCCGGGCACGCAGCCGGTGAGTTCTTTCAGCTTGGCACATTCGGCTTCGCTGAAGAATTTGACGATGGGAGACTGCCATTCGCCGTCTTCCTTGACCTTGATCCAGGCCAGTCCCTTGGAACCGTAGATTTCAACGAACTTGGTGTAATCGTCGATTTCCTTGCGGGAGAGTTCAGCACCGGCAGGTACGCGCAGAACCTTAACGAGTTCAGCCTGACCGAATACCTTGAAGTCGGAACCGCGGAAAATGTCGGATGCTTCCTGGAGCTTGAGTTCGAAACGAACGTCAGGCTTGTCGC
Organism: Maridesulfovibrio sp. FT414; assembly: GCF_050916235.1. Taxonomy (GTDB): domain Bacteria; phylum Desulfobacterota; class Desulfovibrionia; order Desulfovibrionales; family Desulfovibrionaceae; genus Maridesulfovibrio. The sequence continues at coordinate 1,733,795 of NZ_CP104854.1, read as the reverse complement.
AGCCGTAGTCGCGCATGGCGTCGTTATAGGTCATACGGGGGAATGCGGCAGGAAGTTCGGTCTCGATGGTTTCGCGGAAAACAGTGCGAACCATTTCTTCCGCCATGCCCATGACCTGCTCTTCGTCAACGAAGCTCATCTCGATATCGATCTGGGTGAACTCGGGCTGACGGTCGGCGCGGAGGTCTTCATCGCGGAAACATTTGACGATCTGGAAATAGCGGTCGAGGCCGGAAACCATGAGCATCTGCTTGAAGAGCTGCGGAGACTGCGGCAGAGCGTAGAATTCACCGTTGTTCATGCGGCTGGGGACCAGAAAGTCGCGAGCACCTTCAGGAGTGGACTTGGTCAGGACCGGAGTCTCCACTTCGAGGAAGCCGAGGCCGTCGAGATAGCGGCGTACGGACTGGGCGGCCTTGTTGCGCAGGATGAAGTTCTTGGCAAGGCTGGGGCGGCGCAGATCCAGAAAACGGTACTTGAGGCGCAGCATTTCGGAAGCTTCGATGCGGTCCTCAATGGGGAACGGCGGAGTCTCGGAAGTGTTGAGCAGCTTCCACTCGTCAACCACGATTTCGATTTCGCCGGTCTTGAGGTTGGTATTGCGCATGCCGTCGGGCCGCTCGCGTACTTCACCCTTGATTGCGACAACGTATTCAGTGCGGATGGCGTGGGCACGCTCATGGGCCATTTCGTTGTGCTCGGGGCTGAAAACAACCTGAGTAAGGCCTTCGCGGTCACGCAGGTCGATGAAAATGAGACCGCCGTGGTCACGACGGAACTGTACCCAGCCCATAAGCAGAACCTTTTCGCCGAGGTTGGCGGCGGTAAGGGTGTTGCAGTTGTGGGTACGCTTCCATCCGGCCAGGGGCTGGATCACCCGGTACTCGTCATAATCGCGTTCTTCAATCTGTGCAGCCATAATTTAGTCTCTCCCGGTATTATTTGAAATATTCATTGCGGGTCACAGTCACCTGTTCCCCGTCTTCGGCCATGTCCTTGACAGTGACCGTTCCGTTTTCGAATTCATCGGCACCGAAGATGAAACACTTCTGTGCATTGATCCTGTTGGCATGGCGGAGTTCTGCCTTCATGCTCCTGGCGGAGAAGGCAACTTCACCCTTTTGTCCGTTTCTACGCAGCTTCTCAGCGAAGATCAGGGCATCCTTGGCTGCCCTCTCGTCAACGAGAGCCACGTAGAAGTCGTTAGCTGTTTCGAATTCGCCTTCAAGCAGCAGGGCCAGACGTTCCATGCCGCAGGCAAAGCCGATGGCCGGCACGCTCTTGGGCCCGCCGAGGTTTTCGACCAGTCCGTCATAGCGTCCACCGCCGGCAACAGCTGTCTGGGCTCCGATATCCCCGGAGGTGACTTCAAAAGCGGTACGCTGATAGTAGTCCAATCCTCTTACCAGACGGGGATTGAGTGTGTACTCAAGCCCGGCTTCACTGATCAGGGCGATCACGGTGTTGAAGTGGTCACGGCATTCACCGCAGAGATGGTCGGGCAGGGCCGGTGCATCTTTGGTGAGAGCCTTGCAGTTTTTGCTTTTGCAGTCCAGCACGCGCAGGGGGTTGGTGTCCATGCGCCGCTGGCAGTCCTCGCAGAGTTCGCTTCTGTCGAGGGCGTTCAGGAAATCTTTAAGAGTCTGATTATATTGGGGGCGGCATTCAGGGCACCCAAGGGAGTTCAGTTCAAAAGAAAGCTTTTCAAGACCGATTCCGCTCAGGAATGCGGAAAGCATGAGCAGAACTTCAGCATCCGCCTGAGGTTCGGCAGCCCCGAATATTTCCGCGTCGATCTGGTGGAACTGGCGCATGCGTCCGGCCTGCGGCCTTTCATACCTGAACATGGGGCCGAAGGTGAAATATTTGCTGACCTTGCCCGGCTGGTGAATCTTGTTTTCCACGTATGCGCGGACAATACCGGCTGTTGCTTCAGGCCGCATGGTCAGGGAACGGCCCTTGCGGTCGGGGAAGGTGTACATTTCCTTCTGGACGACGTCGGTTTCTTCGCCGATGGAACGGCAGAAAAGTTCGGTCTTTTCAAGGATGGGTACCCTCAGTTCTCCGAAACCGTAGCTGGTAAAGGTTTCGCGTGCGGCCTTCTCCATAAAAGCATAGCGTGCACTATCCTCGGGGAATAAATCGGCAACGCCTTTGATTTTTTGTATTTTTGCCATAATATCTTCTCTTTGCGGATTTCCGGGAGAAAATTAACAGGTCAGGTCCGTCCCGGTTCGGAGCGTGGAACCAAATTTCGTTAGTCCATTATCATATGAATGTCAAAGAAAGCCATAAGGGCTGGCACTTGCTTGATATGTTGTTGATATATTTTTAACAGTATTGCATAGATAATCGCTGTAATTTTATCGCAGAGTAACTGGTCGGGAGAATTGATGGAAACTAAAATTGAGTACAGAGATTATTATGCCTTTATGGGTGAAAACGCAGCCAAATATTATCAGCGTTTTGAGAAATTCGAGCTGCTCGGCGGAGGATTTGCCGCGACATGGCATTGGCCGGCGTTCTTTGTCGGGCCGTTGTGGTTTATGTACCGGAAAATGTATGTGTGGGCTTTAGTATCCTTTCTCTTCAGCTGGGTTCCATACGCAGCTTTTCCGGCCATGATAGCCAGCGGACTTTGTGCCCACTACCTTTATTACCGTGAGTGCAGGGTAAAAATTCTTGGAATCAAGAACTACGCAGATCCTGATCGGCTGGGTATTCTTCTGCAAAGGCAGGGAGGGGTAAATAAGTGGGTTATTGCTGCGGCCGTTGTCTACCTAATTATAGGTACAGTCTTTGTTATGAAATCGGCAGGCCTTGTATCTGGTTAATTTTGCTGCGTTAATGGTCATGCCTATCAACGGAAGTCGCATAAAGGAGTTGTTGTGGATTCAGTGATCGTATCAAAGGGCAGAATGTTCATCGGGCCAGAATATTATTATTACCGCAGTATGTTTAGGCAGTTCGCTGCCAATCATGGTAGATTCAGGTCTACTTGGAACTGGTGTGCATTTTTCTTCGGCCCGGTGTGGTTTCTGTATCGGAAAATGTATGTCTGGGCGATGGTCTCCCTTGCTGCCGGTGTTATCCCGTATCTGGCAATTCCTTTGATGATCGGTTGCGGCTTGGCTGGTAATTATCTGTACTACAGAGATTTTCTGGAAAAGAGCGAGAAGGTTGAAGACAGTTATTCTCCAGATATTCAGGACAAAATGCTGGCTCTGGCAGGGGGTGTTCATCCTTGGGCCAAGCTGGCGGGAATAGTCCCTGTAGCTTTGTTCTATTCGCTCTTGTTTCTGAGTGTTGTCGTCCCGATGTGTCTTCCCCTCCTGAGGAATTGATGCTCTTAGCAGGTAATTTGGTGTCGGTTATGGGGAGAGTCTTCCTATAACACTCACGGTGGCCTTAAATGCAATTTACAGACAGGGGTTAACCCACTATTGTTTCCGTATCGGAAGAAATGAAATATCCGTATAAGTTTTTTCAGTTCGGAGCAAAACATGCACATGATCACTACTGACGACTATGTCGAATACATCGGTCCAAATGCCGACAAGTATATTTTCAACTTCGCCAAATTCCAGACCCTGAGAGACGGGTTCACGGTTACATGGCACTGGCCCGCATTTCTGTTCGGGTTCTGGTGGTTTCTTTACCGCAGGATGTATTTTTGGGCCGCAGTCACGTTTCTGGTCGGCTTTCTGCCCTTCGGCGGATTGATCGCCCAGCTCGGCTACGGCATGAGCGCTTATTATTTGTACTACCGCGATTCAACTGCAAAGATCGGCGCCATCAAGGCAACCACCCCTGTTGGTGGGGCGTCCATTGCCCTGCAGCATGCCGGGGGCGTGCACGGATGGGTGAAGATTGTCGGGTTGCTCTGCTTTTTCCTGCAGCCTATCTGGATATTCTTCATGACCGTTCTTTTCGGAGGGGCTTTCATTGTGTCCTTCCAGCAAGTTATGTTATAAGGGGAGTATGGACTCAGTAAGTTTATGCACTTTTAAAGGGGGCATTATGCGAATATTTTTTAACGGCAGAATCTTATCCACATTTCTTGTGGCAGCAGTCGCCGTGCTGCTTCTTTGCGCAACAGACAGCCGGGCCGAACAGAAACGGCTGGCCCTGCTGATCGGTAACTCTGCGTATAAAAATCTGGGCGCACTCAAGAATCCGGTCAACGATGTCGACGCTATGAACCGGTCACTGAAGAACGCCGGTTTCGATGTTATGTTGGTCAAGAACGCTGACCGCGCCACAATGGGGCGGGCCATTGATGAGTTCGGAGAAAAGCTCCGTGGCTATGAAGTCGGCCTGTTTTATTTCTCCGGTCATGGTCTGCAGGTGGACGGTATCAACTACCTTTGCCCGCTGTACATGTCCATTCAGGGACAGTCCGACGTACAGTATGAGGCGGTAGATGCCGGCAAGGTGCTTGCCAAGATGGAAGACGCCGGAAACCGTATGAATATAGTCATACTTGATGCCTGTCGCAACAACCCGTTCAAGCGCAGTTTCCGCTCCATGCGCAGCGGTCTTGCCCAGATGGATGCTCCCACCGGCTCCTTCATCGCATTTGCAACTGCACCCGGCAATGTTGCCTTGGATGGAAGTGGCAACAATAGTCCGTATGTGACCAATATGATCAATAATATGGATAAAAAAGGCATGACCATCGAGACGTTTTTCAAGCAGGTTCGTCGTGGTGTGATGCGTGATACCAACAAGAAGCAGGTTCCGTGGGAATCCTCCTCGCTGGTAGGTGATTTCTATTTCGCCGGTAAGGGAGCTTCAGGTTCTTCTTCGTCGCAGGCGTCAAGCGCTCCTGCTGCAAGTCAACAGCAGTCTGCTCCTGCTCCGACCCCGGCACCGGCCCCCCGGCCCAAGCCTCAGAAGTCCAAGAGCCAGCAGGCCATGGACAGTCTGTTGAACTAAAGTTGATGCGCTTCGCGCTTTTGGAAATGAAGAGGCCTTCGGCGGAACCAGAAGGGCTAAGCCGTCTCTGCTCTCCATATCCGTAAGACTAGAAGCAAAGCTTCGCGCCTAACGGCTAATGGGTCTTTGGAATCCCTGATAGTGGGGCGGGTCGTATCATTTCTGTTGGTTTTGATGAAAAAATGCCCCGGTGCGGTTGTGCCGGGGTTTTTTTGTTTTATGCTGCCTGATTGACGGTTAAGGGCGAAATAAATACTTTGGGTTGAAGGAGTATGGAAATGACCGCAGACTACAGCAAATCAACGACCCTTCAGTCGCTGCTTAAGGATATAGACTCTCGTAAGGCCCGCCTTGATGAATGTCGGGACAGGGTCAGCTCCCGGATAACTGAAGCCTTGAATATCGAATATACGTACGACAGCAACCGAATTGAAGGTAATACCCTGACTTTGCGTGAAACCGATCTGGTCATCAACAAGGGGCTGACTATCGGCGGCAAGTCATTGAAAGAGCATCTGGAGGCGGTCAACCATTACGAAGCCATTCAGTACATCCGCGAGTTGTCCGAAGCTGGGACGGTCTTTTCCGAAAAGATAGTCAAAGACATCCATGCGATAATTCTGCAGGGCATAGATCGAGAGAACGCCGGGAGGTATCGCAGTGTCCCGGTGGCAATTTCAGGCAGCAGGCACATTCCGCCGCAGCCATGGCAGGTTCCGGTGCTTATGGAACAACTGGTAGCGTGGTTTGCTGAGAAAGAGTCTGTGCTGCATCCGGTCATACTTGCCGCTGAAGTTCATGAGCGGATTGCAACCATTCACCCTTTCATCGACGGAAACGGGCGCACTGCACGCTTGGTCATGAACCTTCTGCTCATGCAGCGCGGCTATCTTGTCGTAAATATCGCCGGGGATACCGATAGTCGTCTGGCCTATTACAACGCGTTGGAAAAATGCAATCTTGAGGACGACAAAGGGGATTTTGTCGAATTGATTGCGGGGTATGTTCTGAAGAGTCTGGATGGGGTTTTGGTGCGGGTGGACTCTTGAGAGGTTGAATTACAATGAATAAAGTACAAACACAGCTTACAAATGATTTTTTAGCTATTCTTGATTCCCCTGCTCCTTGTGGGAGACAAAAAGAACAGTGTGTTCAGGATTATTTAGAACAAAATCCTAGAATGATACCAACCCCAAGCCGATTACATCACTTGCTTTTGTTTGATGTCATAATTTCAAAATTCCCGTTAGGGTCTGAGTTGGTAACAGATTACATTTATTTAACAAAGAGCTCAGGAGAGTTGAGGGTTGTTCTTGTTGAACTAGAAAACCCTGATAAAGATATTTTTAATAAAAAGACAGCGACTGCATCTCCGACAGCTCAATTTAATGCTGCTATCGATCAAGTAAGAAGCTGGCAAATGTATATTGATGAAAACCGTTCGACCATCATTAAGAAATTAAGACCTCTAATAGTTGGTTGTAACGTTGAACATCTCCCGGTCAGTTTTTCATATGAATTGATAATAGGCAGATCTAAAAATAAGAACTTAACAACTGGCAGAATGAAGTACTTATGTAATTTGATAAATGAAACAAGGATTAATATATATACATATGATAGAGTCCTCGGATTGTATGAAAATGATGTGCACTGTGTAGCTAATGTATTAAAGATTTCAGGTTGTCAGTTCGCATTTAAATATATGCATAAACATCCTCGGTCTATTTTTTCGGCGATTGGCCCAGATTCATTGGTTTTAAGTTCAGAGCAAAAGGATCAATTAAAGAGGGGAGGGTATGAGGTTAGTCAATGGGAAGAGGGAAATTTGCTTCTGATTGAGGGAAAGAAAGCTCGGAGAGAAGACTCTATTCTGTTTTCCCACATAAGCAAAAGGCAACCATTGTGGGATGATTAAAAAAGCCGGCCCTCCGCATCGGAGGGCCGGCTTTTAGCATCAACGATCAACAATCCGCAAAAGGAAACGCTATTCTGCGCTTTCCTCATCTGCTGGAGTTTCGAAGTCCTGCTCTTCAGTGTCAGGAGTTTCCTGCTTCGCGTGGATCATGTCCTTTCTTTCAACATGATACTTGTCTGCCGCAGGCTTGCCGCGGTTCTCACGCTTTTTCTTGGGTGCTTCCACGCTCATTTCACAGCCGTGCATGTTGCGGGCAAAAACGAGGTAGCCGGTGTGGGCGACCATGCGGTCTTCGGGACGCAGACGCTCGGCAACGGGCTTGTAGTTGCGCACGAGGATTTCACATACTTCGATTTCTTCGAAGGGCAGCTCTTCCATGGCCTTTAAAAGATCGCTGACCTGATTGGTGGTGGGCAGCAGGAATCCGCACATGGCTCCGGGGATTACGGCCTTGGGGATGTGGTGCAGGTATTCCCACGGGTTGGGGACGTCAAGAAACAGGGCGTCGCAGTCGCTGGCAAGAAAGCCGTCCTCGATGTTGAGGTTGAACTGTTCAACGCGGTCTTCAAGTCCTGCCCATTCAAGGTTGCTGCGAACCAGCTTGTAGAATTCCGGGCGTTTCTCATGGGTGTAGACCTTTCCGGTTTCGCCTACATAATAGGCGAGAGCGGTGGTCAGGCCGCCGGAACCGGAACCGGATTCGACAACCCTTGTGCCGGGGCCGATGCCGAGCTTGAGCAGCAGGTACCCGATTTCCTTGGGGTACATGATCTGGGTCTGGCGTTTGAGGCCCTTGATTACATCGTATATGGTCGGTTTCAGAATCTGGTATTTGTGTCCGAGGTGGGTTTCAACTACCTTTCCGTATCCGGCAGCGGCAATGTTGTCCGTAAGAAGCATTCCGTCATGTGTATGTATTTCTTCCCCGGCTTTGAGCATGCGCAGGTAGCGCTTGCCCTTGGGGTTTACCAGCAATATAAGTTGTCCAGCTTTAAGCATTCAGACGTTCCTCCTGATAGAATATCACGCCCCGATTACGGACGATAGCGCACAAAGTCAATGTAAAATGAGGCCTGAGCGGCCGTGCTTCGATGCTGAAACCCGCATGGCACAGTATATACTGCTTGAGTTTTTTGACATTTGAGAATAAGTGCATACTGTCCGGTTTGACCGGGGTCGTTCTTCGCACAGCTATCATTACACATCTCCCGCAACAATCACAGTTGGAATTTCAATGGAATGGCGGACCGCTCTTTCTCCGGACAACTGAAGGGGATTCAGGGCGGGGGCTCTTTGCGCTCCCGTAGTTTTATACGGGTTTTTCAAAAGCGCGGAGAATATCAAGCCACCTACCAGAATACTAAATGTGTCTACAGAGTGAAATAGTGCCGGTTGTGGTTTGCTTTTTTTTGCGTGTGCGGGCAGAGTATTTACTGTATTGTTCGTTTAAATAGATTTTTTGCTTCTTGATGAGGCGGTTATGGGTTACAAGTATGTCTTCGGGCCGGTTTTTTCCGGCAGGATAGGCCGCTCTCTCGGTCTGGATCTACTCGGCAGCAGGGTCTGTTCCATGGACTGTGTCTACTGTGAAGTAGGGAAGACCGACATTCTGACCTCAGAGCGAAAAGCTTATGTACCCGCCGCAGAGATTCTGCAGGAACTGGAGCAATGGAAGGGCGAAGGGCATCTGTTGCCCGATTTTATCACGTTGGGGGGACTCGGAGAACCCACCCTTAATTCTGACATGCCCGAAATAATTCGGGGCGTAAAAAAACTTTTCCCGTCAATGAACGTGGCCGTGCTTACCAACGCATCCACGATGACGGACCCTGAAGTGAGAAGGGAACTGCTGGAGGCCGATGTGGTGCTTCCATCCATGGACTCCCTGATCGCTTCGGAATTCAGGGCCATTAACAGGCCGTGCAAAGGGACTGATCCCCTTGCCATTGCCCGGGCTCTGATTGAATTCCGCAAGGAGTTCAAAGGTAAGATCTTTCTGGAAGTGCTCCTTTCAAGGGGATACAATGATTCAGACGAGAACCTTCAGAAAATGAAGGAATTCAGCGCTGAACTTGGTCCCGACCGCGTTGATGTGGTCACACTTTCACGACCCGGTACTCTGGATAAGGCCGGTCCGGTTGATTCCGCGACCCTTGGCCACTGGAAAAAGGTTCTTGATGCCGCGCCCTTTAAGAACAGGGATTGCGGTCAGGAGACCGGAGTGAAGGAAAGGAGCGGCACGGATAATCCCGCCCGTGTGCAGGCGGATAAATCCGATGCCTTTGACCGGATTCAGGCTTCTCTCATGCGCAGGCCGCAAACAGCGCAACAGCTCGCCGGGGCACTCGAGATTACACTTGGTGAAGTGGATCTGGCCCTCAAGAAGCTGGAAAAAAACGGCAGACTGCACGTCAGGCAGACAGGTGATGAATTTTATTACGATTGCAGGCTTGGCGACGATACATGATTTGAGCTGTTGAATCCGGGAAAACTCAAACTTTTCCTTGGATTGGAATATGACAACAGAAATAGCAGCAGGAAAAAAGAAAAAAGAAAAAATGTTCATCAGCGTGCTTCCCGGAGAACAGGTGGAAGTCGCGCTTACTCAGGAAGGCCAGGTTATCGAGTATTACGTTGAAATGCTCCATCAGGCCAAGACCAAAGGTAACATCTACAAAGGTTACATCCACAATATTGATGCCGCGCTTCAGGCGGCCTTCATCAACTACGGTGCAGAAAGAAACGGTTTCCTGCAGGTTGATGAAGTTCACCCCGAGTACTACCAGGGCACATATACCCTCAAGAAAGGACACCGTTTTCCTCTTCTGCAGAAGGTGTTAAAGCCCGGACAGGAAATTTTTGTTCAGGTTGTAAAGGAACCTACCGGCAAGAAGGGAGCTTTTCTTTCGTCCTACCTGTCACTTCCGGGTCGCTATTTTGTGCTGACTCCCGGGCGCGAACAGATCGGTATTTCCCGCAAGATCGAAGACGAGAAGGAACGTCAGCGCCTCAAGGAAGTAATCGACGAAGTCAGCCCCGGTCCAGGTGTCGGTGTAATCGTCCGTACTGCCAGCAAGGGGCAGAGCAAGTCCGCCCTGCGTCGCGATTTCAAGTTCCTGACCAGACTCTGGAACGACATCCGTGAGAAAGGACAGGATATCAAGCCACCGTCTCCGGTTTACGAAGAGATGAGCCTCGCCGCCCGTTCAGTGCGCGACTACCTGTCTTCGGATGTGACCGAAATCTGGGTGGACGACAAGGAAACAGCAGAGCAGGTCAAGAAGCTTGCAGCCCTGTCTTTCCCCCGGCGCAATAATCTGGTCAAGCTGCACAGCGACACCGATAAATCCCTGTGGGAACGGTTCAACCTGGTGAAGCAGATTGAGCAGATCTACGGACGCGAGGTCAACCTGCCTTCCGGCGGCCGTCTCGTTTTCGACCAGACCGAGGCCCTGACAGCCATCGACATCAACTCCGGCAAGATCGGCGGCGAACGCAACTTCAAGGAAATGGCGCTCAAGACCAACAAGGAAAGCGCGGAGATGATTGCCCGTCAGCTCAAGCTGCGTGACCTCGGCGGTCAGGTGGTCATCGACTTCATTGAAATGAAGGACCCCAAGCATTGCCGCGAAGTGGAAAAGACCATGCGCGCCGCCCTGAAAGGGGACCGGGCCCGTACCGATGTAGGACGAATCTCCCGCTTCGGGCTGATGGAACTGGTGCGTCAGCGTCTGGGTTCTTCGGCTATTGCCGTTTCTTCGGAAGCATGTCCCTGCTGCGAGGGAACAGGTATCCGTCGCAATATGGAGTGGCAGGCCATGCAGGCCCTCAAGGATATTTACCGCATGCTGCGCAGGCCCGGATGTGCCTCTCCCCTGATTTATGAGGCGGAGGAGGAACTGGCCCTGTACCTGCTCAATCATAAGCGCGATGCCATCATCAGCTACGAAAAGATGTTCGATACCAAGATCAACATCGAGATTCAGTGGGCTGTATAGTAGTACTTTGTCTCTGAGCCCGGCGGAAAACTGTATAACAGTCTTTCTCCGGGCTCAGTTTTTTTGAACCGGCTTTGCTGCGCCTGTAGCGGCGCGAGAGTTCTGTTGAAATGGATTCCAGACGAATATTGATGCATGGCTGTTGCGGGCCCTGTTCCATCACCACCATCGACATCCTGCGTGATCAGGGTTTCGAGGTTTCCGCTTTTTTTTATAATCCCAACATCCATCCCCTGCAGGAATATGTGCGCCGCCGTGACGGTTTTCTTGAAGTCTGTGCCCGCATGGGGGTGAAAGTTATCGGCCGGCAGGACGAATATGATTCCAAACGCTGGTTCCGCAACGTGGCATTCCGTGAGGAAAACCGTTGTTTCCACTGCTATGCGGATAGGTTGGAGCGGACGTTATCTCTGGCAAAGCGGGGCGGCTTTGATTTTTTTACCACTACACTCCTTTACAGCAAGTTCCAGCAGCATAACAGGATAGCGGAATTGGGCCGGGACATGGCCGGGACCGGTAAATGCGAATTCTACTACTATGATTTTCGTGAAGGATGGAACGACGGAATCGAGCGCTCCAAAGACATGGGCATTTACCGGCAGCAGTACTGCGGATGCCTCTTCAGCGAAAATGAAAGGTACGCAAAAGAACTGGATAAATCTTAGCTTGTTTTAATATTTCTTACCCGCTATTGTAATACATGGTTGCATTTATAAGCCATGAATTCCTGATGGATATACATATGCTTCAACAACAGGCAGGTGGGTATGGAAAAGCATTTGATGGTGGGTGTATGCGCTGATGGCGCGTCTTCATATGCGGTAAGGTTCATAAAGGATTTCTTTCATTCTCCTTGTGATATTCGGATAACATTGTTTCACGTTGCGCCTCCCAAGGGCTCCTGGTGTTCAGGAAACCCCCGGGCAAAGGGTGAAAAACTGCTTGAGGATGCACGCAAGTGGTTTATTGACCACAGTTTCTGTTCCAAAAACAAAATCGAGATCAAAAGCATTCATTCACGGGGAAATACTGCCCGTGAAATTGTTCAGGAAGGTCACAAGGGAATGTACGACGCGGTTGTGCTCGGCCGCCAGACCCCGTCGATGCTTGAAGAATTTTTTGATTACAGGGTGGGCAGCAAGGTTATCTGGGAAGATATAAATTTTCCGCTCTGGTTCTGCAAATGTCCCCACGATATTCCCAAAAAGAATGTGCTGCTCTGTGTTGACGAGGACCCGCCGTCCCAGCGGATTGCCGACCATGTCGGATTCATGCTCAACGACAATCCCAACCACGACATAACCATGCTGCATGTACGGAATTCAAAGGAAATGGGCGCAGTCACTTCCGAGGATGTATTTGCCCTGTGCCGCGAACATCTGACTGGAAACGGTGTTGACGAGTCCAGACTCAGCGAAGTGGTCATAGAGAGTGATAATGTTGCCAAAGCTATTCTTCAGCATGCAGCAAAGAGACACTATGCAGCGGTTGCGGTCGGACGTGGAATTCATGACCAGACTGCCGTGGAAAAGCTTTTTCCCCGCTCAGTATGTGTAAAGCTGCTGCAGGGATTGGAGGGCACCTCCCTTTGGATCAGCAGGTAGAGGTTTTCAGGTATATTTAATGAGTTTAATCCCGGCTTTTTTCAATGCTCCGCTGTTGCGGGGTGACGGCAGTGAGTCCAGAAACCTGCTGATCTATATCCATGTCCCATTCTGCAGACGTAAGTGCAATTACTGCGCTTTTCATTCACAACCGTTCGATCAGGTCCAGTTTGCCTGGTATCTGAAGACGCTTCTCGCTGAAATCGAGCTGTGGGGCAAACGGCTCAATAATCCAAGGATAGGCACCGTCTATTTCGGAGGAGGGACTCCGAGCCTGATTCCGCCGTTTCAGCTTCAACTGATCATGGATGCCCTGCGCAAGAATTTCTCATTCACCAAGGGCATGGAAATTACCCTTGAGGCAAACCCGGATTCGGCTAACGATACTACATATTTCCAGCATCTGAGCGGGATGGGAATCAACCGGCTGAGTATCGGATTCCAGTCCCTTGATGACCGTAATCTGGAAACGCTGGGAAGGCCGCACTCGGCCCGGCAGGCAGCGGAAACCTTCTATATGGCCCGCAAGGCCGGGTTCGGGAACATAAGCATAGACCTGATCTGGGGACTGCCGCGTCAGAAGCCCAAGGACTGGAATAATGAACTCAAGGCCGCTGTGAAGCTCAAGCCGGAGCATATTTCCTGTTACGGTCTGAGCATTGAGCCGGACAGTGTTTTCGGCAAACGTTATGATGACGGTCTTGATCTTGAACTTCCCTCTGATGATGACCAGGCCCGCATGTTTATCTACGGAGCCGAGTATCTGGAAGCTCACGGCTACATTCAGTACGAAATATCGAATTTTGCGCGTATGGGATTTATTTCCCGTCATAATCAGGGCTATTGGGACCGGATGGATTATCTGGGACTGGGGCCGTCCGCCGTTTCCACTATCGGTACTCGCAGGTTCACCAACCCGTCATATCTGGACGAATATGACGCTGCGGTGCGGGGTAATTTCGTGGGTGAGGATTTCGAGGAACTAACCGACGAAATCCGTGCTCAGGAACTGGTGATGCTGACCCTGCGGACATCAAAAGGACTGAAGCTGTCCGACTACAAGGATCTGACCGGCAGGGATCTGATCAAGGAAAAGAATGCCGTGATCAAAGCATTGCACAAGAACGGACTTATCCGCATGAGCGGCGGTTTCCTGCGGCTGACCAAGAACGGTATGCTTGTGTCCAACTCCATCCTGCAGCCGCTAGCGTTTGATTAGTTTGTTTTTTTAGATGCCTCCGGCGGCCAGAGGGGAAACTTTTGCAAAAGTTTCCCCTCTGGACTCCCCTTCAAAAACTTTTAGCCTGCATCGCATATAGCTTGATAAAGCTGTTTTTGAAATTGTTTGGATACAAAAAAGCCCTGCTGAACGAGTTCAGCAGGGCTTTTTTCTCTTGTGTCATTTGTCAAATAGGTTGGCGAAGTCTGTTAAAAAGGTTTGAGATTCTTAAATCCTTTTGCCAAAAGCGCAAAGCGCATCAAACTCAGCCCCCGGAGGGCCGCCGGAGGCAGCCCTATTTAAAGAACATCCACCAGCTTCATGTTGAGCCCGGATTCCTGCATGGCTTTTTTGCTGCCCAGAACAACTATATCGCCGTGTTTTGCAACAGCCTGTGCGGCTTTGGCGAAGTTCCTGAAATCCTTTTCACTGCACCCAAGCACCTGTTCGCGGATGGACTGTCTGAAAGCTGCGTCCTCGCGGCAGAGATGGCGTACCATGGAGGTGTAGCCCTTGGCGTCGGGCAGCATGTAGCTGTCTATTTCGCCGATTCCGCCGAGAACGGCCTTTTCCAGTTCATCGCTGTTCATGGCCAGAGAGGCGAGGTAGTCGCCTACAGCGTCATAGGTGGCGAGAGTGCGGGTCAGGTTGGGATCGCGGTAAGAGACGAAGCTCAGGCTGCCGGAGGTCCGGTCGAACATGGAGAAGGAACCGTAGGCCCCGCCCTGTACCCGGACCTTGTCCCAGAGGTAGCCGGTCCGCAGGTAGCGGCTGATGACGTGGGCCGCACCGGAGTATTCGTATCCATGTTCGAATACGTTTGCGCCTTTGGCTACGTAGTTTACCTGTGCGGGGATGCACAGCCCTTCGCAGTCTGCGAACTTGCGGAGGTTGCGCTGGGCCCTGCTCAGTTCCCCGGCAGGCAGGCCGGAGATCATTCCGTTGATGCCGGGCTCGAGAGAGCCGAAAGCCTTTGCGTCAATGGTTACGTTTGAAAGCAGGGTGGCGCGGCTGAGTATGGTTGCCCGGATCTCTTCAAGGTCGGCAACAACCGAGTCAAAATCATTCTCCACACGTTCGGACAGCTCACGCAGGAACTCAAGTCCGGATATGCCGTTCATGAGTTCGTTGATAAGGCCTGCCTCGTTGAAACGGGCCTTCATGCGGGTTGCAGCCATGATGTGTCCTGAAGGGATCAGCGACTGCTCCTTGCGGGCCTTGGATTCCAGTACGATCTGACGGATGCGCTCCCTGTTGTCGAACGAAGCCTCCAGAAGCAGTTCTGAGATGATTTCCAGCAGATCGCCTGCTCTTTCAGCGGTGGATTTACCGCGCAGCACAAAGCGGGAACATGTCTCATCCATGCCGTGTACCGGAGTGACCAGTGTGGTCGGCGAAATGCCGCCGGTCTTGGCGGCCATGCGTCGGGTCATGGTTACGAAATCAGTTGATTTGGTTCCGGTCTGGGTCAGTGCCCGCCCGAATACGGGCAGGTAGGGGATGAGCCGCTCATTAAGCCCTGCGAAATCAAAGGCCAGATCGAGATAAATGATTCCGGTGGTGTCGAGGTCGTGGAAAAGGAGGTCTCCCTTGTCTTCGCAGACGATCTCCTTGCCTTCCCTGTCGAGGTCCGCAACCGTCAGGCGCGGAATGGTGTCCAACGCTTCCGGTGAGTCCGGTGCTTCCTGCTCGGCCTGCAGTTCTTCGGCCTTCTTCACTACCTCTTCATAGGCGGCATCATCCATGGCGGATCGGGCTTCTGCCAGTTTGGCCTTTTCGCGTGCTTCGCGTTCGGAACCGACTTCGCTGTCTGGAACGAGGAGAACGCTGGAGCGGTAGGGGTTGTTGAGAAAGATCTCTTCGATCAGCGGTTCGAGGATTTTCTCCCCGTTTTCAATGCGGGCTTTAAGTTCCGCAAGCGCTTCCTCGTAGCGAACGTATTCCAGCGGATGACCATCATACAGCCAGGAGACCATGGCGGTAATCATGACAGAAAGGCCCCGCGGGTATGAACCGGTATTGTTCTCGCGTAACTGGAATTCAATGGTGTTCAGCGCTGCGTCGATGTCTTCGCGGGCGACTCCGTTGGCAGCAATGTCTCTGAGAGTTGTGAAAATCAGTTCCTCAACCTTTGGTGCGTCTTCGGCATTGATCCCTTTCAGCCCGGTGGAAAAGTAGTTCTGGCGCAGTTCGGTCTCAAGTCCGGCCCCGGCCAGATCCTCGCCAAGCCCGGAATCGTTGAGGGCCTTGCGCAGGGGAGAGGAGGGCAGGCCGATGAGCACCTCTTCAAGAACATCCAGTTCAAGATCGGTCATGGAATTGCGGGGCCGGTTGATACCGAAGTTGACCGTGAACATGGCCTTCTGGCTGGAATCGTCCGATGCATCGAATCTGTCCACAACGGTTACAGGTTCCGTGAAGGGAGTCTGGAGACCGATCTCGGATTTGGGGTCAATGCGTTCAAACTGGTCAAAATATTCTGCCAGCATGACCAGCCGGTGCTCCGGATCATCATCGCCATAGAAGAATGCGTAGGAGTTGGAAGGGTGGTAATACTTTCCGTGGAATTCCATGAATTCCTCAAAGGTCAGTTCCGGAATCACTTCCGGATCTCCTCCTGAGTCCAGCCCGTAGGTTACGTCCGGGAACAGGGAATGCTGGGTGTGCTCGTAAAGCAGGCTGTCCGGGGAGGAGTAAGCCCCCTTCATTTCATTGAAGACGACTCCCTTGTAGCTCAGTGTGCCGTCTTCTTCCGGTACATAGTGCCAGCCTTCCTGCATGAGGGTGTTGGGTGTCAGGTTGGGGAAGAATACCGCGTCAAGGTACACCCCGACAAGATTCCGGAAGTCCTGTTCATTGGGACTTGCAACGGGGTAGACCGTCTTGTCCGGGTAGGTCATGGCGTTCAGAAAAGTCTGCAGGGAGCACTTGAGCAGCTCCACGAACGGCTCTTTGACCGGGTATTTCTTTGATCCGCAAAGAACCGAGTGCTCAAGGATGTGCGGCAGCCCGGTGCTGTTCTCCGGAGGAGTGCGGAAGCTGATTCCGAAGGTTTTGTTTTCATCTGCATTGATAACCGAAAGAACACGTCCCCCGGTCTTTTCATGTTCGTATATTACAGCTTCGCCGTTGAGTTCGGCTACGTATTCGCGTGAAATCTCTTTAAACCCGTGAAGTGTGGTCATTCAAAGTCTCCGTTAAGTTTGTGATTCTTGCAAAATACCGAATTAAAATTTCAAAATCAATCAGGGATTAATCCATTTCATCGGACATAAGTTCCGCAAAATTGAGCTGTTAAAAAATAAATGCGAAAGATTCCGATTATCGTTGACATGCAGAAAAGAATTTCATATTCTCCATTCAACGCACGAGAAAAATGTGCTAACTAAAATACAAAATAACGATTCATAACCGACAGGAGATAGAAATGAGCTGCGAACACTATGAAGATGTAATTACCCAGGCTGTTATCGGAGAAAAAGTACCTGACTTTACCATGGAAGCATATGATCCGTGCGACTGCGGTTTCTGCGAGGTAAACTTCGAGGAAATCCGTAAAGCTGGTAAGTGGCTGGTCCTCTTCTTTTACCCTGCGGACTTCACCTTTGTCTGCCCGACCGAACTTGCTGACCTTGCCGATAAACATGCGGCACTTGAAAAACTGGGCTGCGAAGTTGTCTCGGTCTCTACAGACACCAAGTTCGTGCATCTTGCATGGAAAAACGACGAACGCCTGCTTGCAAATGTTAAATACAAAATGGCAGCCGACCCCACCGGAGAGGTCTCCGATTTCTTCGGTGTCTATGATCATGCAACCGGTCTGGCCCTGCGCGGAACTTTTGTGATCAATCCCGACGGAGTGCTGGTTTCTTCGGAAGTCAACTTCTACAATGTCGGCCGGAACGCCGAGGAACTGCTTCGCAAGATTGAGGCCAACGTATACCTCAAAGATCATCCTGCCGAAGCCTGCCCCGCAAAGTGGACACCCGGTGCAAAGACCCTGACCCCCAGCGAAAAACTGGTCGGTAAGGTCTACGAAAGTCTTAACGAAGAATAATTCCTTGGAAATGCGTTAACGATTACAGTCTACCCACGTTAACACATAATAACTACACCTCCTCTCTCATCAACACCAGCAGGCCGCCCGGAACTTCGACCAGTTCCGGGCGGTCTTGTTTTGCCGGTTGTCAGAGATGATTTCTGAACATTCGGATTGGTGTATCAGCGGAGTGCAGTGCGCCTGTAAAAACGGAAATGTTTGACCGTCCGCATCAGGCAGTTTATCTTAAAAGGGTATAAGTCTGTAAACGGGTGATTCACGAGTATCGGCAGGATGAAATTATGGTCTGGGACAGCTTTGACGCTGAGAAATTTGAAACGTGGTTCAAGACTCCTGAGGGGCGCTTTGCCCTTGAGCAGGAAGTCAGGCTCATGGACAATCTTATCGCGGCCTGGCCGCGCAGAAAGCGCAAGCTGCTTGAGGTCGGCTGCGGAACAGGGCTATTCATTGACCATCTTTACGGCTGTGGGTTTGATATAACCGGAGTGGATCATTCGCCGGTAATGCTTGAGGCTGCCCGGAAAAGGCTGGGAAATCGG
The DNA here is from genome assembly GCF_050916235.1 of Maridesulfovibrio sp. FT414. Taxonomy (GTDB): domain Bacteria; phylum Desulfobacterota; class Desulfovibrionia; order Desulfovibrionales; family Desulfovibrionaceae; genus Maridesulfovibrio. Next base: position 1,715,519 of record NZ_CP104854.1, on the reverse strand, counting down.
GCCTCCCTGTATTTGTGCAACGGTGAGAGCCTGCCCTTTGACGACAACGAGTTCGATTTCACCCTGCTCTGGACCGTTCTTGAATTCAGCTCAGACCCCGAGGCCATGCTGCGCGAGGCCGCAAGGGTTTCAGCAGGCGGGCTGCTGGTGGGATTCCTGAATCGGCATTCCATCTATTTTTTTACCCACGGCAGAATGTGGCCGTGGGCTTCTCCCAGCACCCTGCGTTCCGCAAACTGGTTCTCACCCTCTGAGGTACGCAGGATGATCAAGGATGGCAGCGGATACAGCCCTGCCTCTATCCGTTCGGTTCTTCCCGGGCCCATGTGGAGCTGGAAAAACAGAATCCCGTGGAAACAGTTGAACGGCATTATCTACCCCCCGTATTTCGGGGCCTTCACTGGTTGCCGTGTTGATTTCCGTAACAGGGTGCCCCTGAATCCGCTGCATGCATGGAAGAATATTCCTTCTGCCGTATCTTCAAGAAAGTCCAAGGAGCTGAAGCCGGAGTGCTTCCGCGGTCCGGACAGTAACGAACTGAACCGGTAATAATTTTAACCGAATTGTTGATCCATGTTTCCGTGTTACCGCTAAAGGATGTCTTTCCTTTGAGCCTTGGAGCGGGCTGAGACCGGTTTCTCGCGGGTCAGTTTTCTGCAATATTTTAATTTTACCTCTCTCATTATTACATGTCTGTTTTACGGTCTCTGGCGGTATTCATCTGCCTTGTTCAAATGATCGGTGCAGGGCGTTCAACTGGTTCTCTTGATGACCTTGTGTATATATTCTGTTATTGGATTGAAAAATATGAAAATCAGGAGTCTGAAATGAAAAGAATAATCCCGCTGTTGATTTTTTGTTTCCTGCTGGCCGGTTCCGGTTGCGCCAATAAAGCCCAGTCCGGTGCCGGAATCGGAGCCCTTGCAGGAGCTACGATCGGTGCGTTGACCTTTAAAAACAAGGCATCGGGTGCGGCAATCGGTGCCGGTATCGGTGCGCTGATGGGGTACATCGTCGGTAACGAATGGGACAAATATGATGAGAAGCAGGTTTCCCAGACCCTTGAGGCGAATCAGTCCGGCCAGACATCATCCTGGACAAACCCTGATACCGGCAAGTCTTACTCTGCAGTGCCTTCACCTGCCTATATGAAGCAGGGACAGGTCTGCCGTGATGTGACCATCACTGAGGACGGAGGGGAGCAGATTCTCGCCAAGGCCTGTCGTGATGAAGACGGGGTCTGGAGGCTGCAGCAGTAGGTTCTCTACCTGATTTGGGACGGCGTTTATCTGGAGGGACGACATGGAGCGACGGAAGTTTCTGAAATTGGTTTCCGCCGGAGCTGTGGCGGTTTCCGCACAGGGGATATTCACCCTGAGCGGATGCAAGAAGGCTGAGGAGAGGAAGGTAAGCAGGGGCGTTCAGGGTTTCATGTCCGGTTCTCCTCGCTATTCCGTGGCCGATGCTCACTTTCATTATGTTGATTTCCTGCAGAAGACCCAGGGGGCGCAGGCGCTGATTTCGGCCATGAATGCCAACGGTGTTGAACATATCATGTTTTCCGGGATGCCTCTGGTGAAGAAGTGGGACAAGGATGACCCGGTCGCGCCCACCTACTATCTTGATAACAACTCACGAGCTTACTGGTATTCCGCCACCGACTACTTTGTTGCCCAGAGCGTTCTTTCACTGCCGGAAGGCGAACGCTACCGCTTCCATCCTTTCATCTGTGCGTTCAATCCCACGGATAAATATGCTGTAGAGCATGTTCGTCGCATGATTGAACAGTATGGTGATCTTTGGGAAGGGGTTGGTGAAATCTTCGGTCACAGGGATGATCTGACCAACCTGACCTACGGCGAAACAGCCCGGGCCAATCATGTCGCCCTTGACCCTGTTTACGAGCTGGCAGCGGAAAAGGATCTGCCCGTGTCTCTGCATAATAACTGCACATCCCGGGTGAAGCTCGATAACCCGCTTTATGTCTATGAAGTTGAAGACGCGCTGAGCAAGCATCCCGACACCCGTATTGTGTGGGCTCATGCTGGGTTGAGTCGATATCTGGCTGTAGATCCTGAGAAATATACCGATATGCTCGGAGAGTTGCTGGTCAGGCATGACAACCTGTGGATCGACATTTCATGGATAGTCTATGAGGACAACATAACATCCGGCGCATCCTCGTATGAGGTAAAGCCCTGTTGGCTCAAGTTGATCAATAATTTTTCCGACCGGTTTATGATCGGAAGCGATGCTGTGGGAAAATACGATAACTACGGGTTTAATATCCGGAAATATTACACACTTCTTGATGAGCTGCCTGAGCTCATGACCAGAAGGGTGGCAAAGGATAATTTCCTGTCCATTCTGCCTGAAAGGGTACGCAAGAAAATGTCCTGACAGATCTGTGCTTGAATATGTCCGTTTTGTATAGAGGCCGCACTCATTTTGAGCGCGGCTTTTTCATTATCCAGTTCTGCAGGGTCGGAAAATGCCTTCCTTTTGCAAGACCGTGTAAATATGCAAATAATTTAGGATGATGATCAAGTAGAACAGGAGAGAGCGTCTCTTGCGTGGAAGGTGCCATTGTGATGAGTAAAAGTGGGCACTGATTATAATTGTTAGAATAGGTTGCACTGCTGCGCAGGTGGAGCTATGGAGTAGCTTTGCTCCAATAAGTTGAAAGGGAGACCACTTGCCTGGGGAAGTGGAAGGACGGCAGTGGTCCCCTTTTCAGCGGAAAGCCCGCCAGCACTATTTTACGATCAGCAATTGTACGTCGCAGACGTTAGTGTTGGTGGGGCCTGTTTTGTGCAAGGCTCCTACCATTTGAAGGAAGTGGTAGGAGTCGTTGTTTTTTAAATATTCTGCAATGGAAAGACCTTTCTGCCGGGATATTTCAAGAACGGTGGCATCGGCAAATCCTCCGGCCGCATCCGTTGGACCGTCATTACCGTCGGTGGAAGCGGCCAGAAAATGTATTCCTTCGCCGTTCTGCCCGTCCTGCCCTAGTTTTTTCAGGAACTGCAGGGCCATTTCCTGATTGCGCCCGCCTTTCCCTTTACCCTTGATGGTCACTACCGTTTCGCCGCCTGCGATTATGCAGGCCGGTTTCTTCTCAAGCAGCTCCCATTCCCGTTCATCCTGGGCAATTGCCCAGTAAAAGTCTGCTGCGTCTGCGGCTTCGCCCTGAAGCCGTGAGGTCAGAACCCTTACATTGTATCCGAGTTCCTCGGCTTTGGATTTAGCTCCCATCAGGGCAATGCGGTTGGTACCAATGAGGATGTTGTCCGCACGAACTTCACTGAATTCATCCTGCTTGAGTGTTTCAAGCAGTTTACCATCTCTGCCCAGTTCAAGAACTCTGAACACATGGGCAGGAACCTTGTCTCTGATGTTGTAGCTGTCGATTATGGAAACCGCATCGCAGTATGTGCTGCGGTCCGGGCTGGTCATACCGGAAGCGATGGTGTCCAGATTGTCCCCGACGACATCGGAGAGGATCAGGTTCAGGCTGCGGGCCGGACGCAGGCAGCGCAGCAGCCGTCCTCCTTTAAGGTTTGAAAGATGTTTGCGGATGCAGTTGATCTCGCTGATGTCCGCCCCACAGGCCAGCAGGGCCCGGGTCATGTTCTGCTTGTCCTCAAGGGTTACTTCGATCTTTTTCCCGTCTACTTCTGCGTGCATGGGGCAGGGCAGCAGGGCTGATCCTCCTCCGGAAATAAGATTTATGACCAGAGTTCTGTCCGTGGCGGAACAGGCCAGTTCTTCGATTTCCCTTGCTGCGCGAACTCCGTTTTCATCAGGTACCGGATGAGCCGCCTCTATGATCCTTACACGTCTAAGCTTTTCTGTGTGGCCGTATTTAACCGAGATCAGGCCGGATTCAATCCTGTCGCCCAGTATGTCTTCAACAGCCCTGGCCATTTTTGCGGTGGCCTTTCCTGCTCCTATGACAACAATGCGGTCGAATTCGCACAGGTCGAGACTGACATCTCCCTTGTCATCAGCAACGGTCAGTATCTCACCGTCAAGCGACATGCGGTTGGTGATGATCCTGTAGGGATCAACCCGCTCAAGGGCTGCTGCAAAAATCTGCTCAAGATGCTGTTGTTCGGGAGTCATAGTAGTCATTCTAGTCCTTGCTCAACCCGGCATCGCCGAGGGCCTTCAGAGCACTGCTCAGGTGGCTGCTCATCAGTTCCGCTGCCTTGTCACCGTTCTTGCCGCTTATGGCTTCAAGAATCATGGTGTGCTCCTGCAGGCTTTTGCAGGGCTGTCCGGGGATTTTCAAAGGAGCTTTCCATCCTTCAATCATGGTGCGGTAAAGAACATCCATTATCGAAGAAAGGACTTTGTTTCCTGTCCCTTTGCCTATCAGGCGGTGAAATTCCGCATCGACAAGGATGGCGCGGGGCAGGTCTTCATCTTCTACCGTACTCCTGAACTCTTCGATATTCTTCCGCAAGGCTTCAAGGTCTTCCTCCGACATGCGTTCCGCTGCCATGCGTGCAGTGGAAGGTTCAAGCAGTGATCTTACCTCAAAAAAATGTCGCAGGGCTTCATTGTTGTCTTTCAACCAGGAGGAAAGGGGGCTGAAAATGTCCCCTTCGTAGCTTTTCACAAAAGCCCCGATACCGGGCTGGGTTTCGATAAAACCTTTTATTTCAAGTATGCGCAAAGCCTCGCGGATAGATCCTCGCCCAACCTGCAACTCCTGCATGAGCTGCCGTTCCGATGGCAGGGGTTCTCCTTCCACAAAGGTTTTATTCTTGATGAGTTCCTCAAGCTGCTTGGCAGCGGTTTCGGAAACTCTGACTTTTTTTATCGGTTTGAACATGCGTATCTCTATAGAAAAAATATAACCTGCCGAATTGTTGAGTAATAAATATGAGGCTGCTGACTGACATTTTTCAGCCTCTTCTCTTGCGGTCTGACATCATATTGTCTACTGGTCCTACCAGTATAACTGCAAGTGTATTTAGTCAAGAGAACGAGATAGGGAGGATTGGGATCATTTAGTCAGGATGTGCACTTATTATTGGTATTGTGTTCGTCCTTATTGAAAAATATGTTATCGATAAGTGAGCGGTAACTATGCTTGCCGATATACCTGTTCTTAGTAGGGTTTTTAGAGGGAGAGAGTGTTATGAGTTGGAAGGATTTAAGGTTGGCTTATAAATTTGTCATCGGCTTTGGTTCGGTTCTGGCCTTGCTGGTGCTGCTTGGGGGATGGGCGATCATGGGAATCGGCCGAATCGTGCATGACGCGCACGATGTGATCGACGGCAACAAGTTGCGGGCTGATTTTGTTCAGAAAGTTGTAGATCACCTTAACTGGGCGAATAAGGTGAATACGCTCCTGACAGACAGAAATGTTCACACACTTGATGTTCAGACTGATCCGCATAAATGCGGCTTCGGAAAATGGTATTACAGCGATGAAAGAAAAGAGGCTGAGGAGCTGGTTCCGCAGATCAGACCTTTGCTCAACCAGATCGAGTCGTCGCACAACAAGCTTCACCAATCGGCTATTGCCATTGGTGAAAAGTATGTCCCGGTAGATCCTGAACTCGGCAAATTTTTCAGGGATAAGAAGCTGGATCATCTCAATTGGATGGTCGCTGTTTTAAAGCAGCTCATGGACCCGGATACCATGGAAATAAAGGTCCAGACCAATCCCAGACAGTGCGGTCTTGGAAAATGGCTCTATTCTGCTCAGGTGCAGGAGCTGACTAAGGACAATCCTGCTTTGGCAGAGGCTCTTAAGGGCGTATACGAGCCGCATATGCGTCTGCATGATTCAGTAAAGGTTCTTAACGAGTTTCTTGCCCGAAAGGACGGGTTTGGCGCCCAGAAGTATTTTTATGAGCATGTGGAAAAGAATGCCAAGGAGACCCTTGCTCAGCTTGATGCGCTGGTCGCCTGGCACGATGATGCATTGAAGCGGCTTGCTGAAGCTTCGGAAATCTATAGTACGGTTACAGCTCCAGAGCTCAAGAAGATCCAATCCATACTGACAGAAGTTCGCAACACTGTTGCAGGAAATATTATGAGCGATGAGCAGATGCTTCAGCAGGCATCGTCAACGCAGCGTGTGGTTGTAACTGTAAGCATTGTCGCACTTCTGGCCGGAATTATCATGGCCTGGATTATCGCCTCCGGTATTCTCGGTCCGTTGCGCAAGGGGCTGGAATTTGTTGCTGAGGTCAGTCAGGGGAATCTCGCCGCTGATGTGGATCTCAGACGGAAAGACGAACTTGGACGCCTGGCACAGGGAATGCGTCAGATGGTAGGGCAGTTGCGGGATGTTGTGAAAGACGTGAATACCGCGTCCGATAGTGTTGCAAGCGGCAGCGAGGAACTTTCAGCCTCTGCCGAGAGTCTGTCGCAGGGGGCCACAGAGCAGGCTGCATCAATTGAGGAGGTTTCCTCTTCCATGGAGCAGATGGCCGCCAATATCAAGCAGAACGCCGATAATGCCCTGCAGACCGAAAGTGTAGCTGAAAAGTCCCAGGTGCAGGCAGATCAGAGTGCGCAGGCTGTAAGCGAGGCCGTCAAGGCAATGAAGAGTATTGCCGAGAAGATTATGATTATTGAAGACATCGCCCGGCAGACCAACCTTCTAGCTCTTAATGCCGCCATTGAAGCTGCCCGTGCCGGAGAGCACGGTAAGGGTTTTGCCGTTGTTGCGGCAGAAGTGCGTAAGCTGGCGGAAAGAAGCGGAGTTGCCGCAGCCGAGATCAGTGAGCTTTCCGCCTCATCGGTCGATGTCGCGGAAAAAGCCGGAACAATGCTTGGGGAACTTGTCCCGAGCATTCGTAGGACTGCCGAGCTTGTGCAGGAGATTGCTGCTGCAAGCAGTGAACAGAACTCCGGTGTGAGCCAGATCAACAAGGCTATTCAGCAGCTGGACAGTGTCATTCAGCAGAATGCGTCCGCTGCCGAAGAAATGGCCTCCACCTCCGAAGAGCTTTCCCGTCAGGGACAGTTGTTGCAACAGGCGATGAGTTTCTTCCGCCTTGAACGTGGAAGGCGTAGGATGCTTCCTTCCGGAGGTTCAGAATTGGGCTATGAAGAGGATGGATTTGATAGATTCTAGTTCTTGTATGAATACTGACATTGAACCCTGCCGCCTGAATTTCGGTGGCAGGGTTTCTTTTTATCCTAAGAAGTATAGCGGCAGGAAGAATATTTGGCTCAGGCCAGCGGGCCGGAGTTGGCGGATATGGCTGTGTGGTCCTGAATGGCACACCGTCTGCGTTGTTTCAGATTTTGAAAAAGAAAAAGGCATTCAATGAAAAATTGAATGCCTTTTCTTTAAAAATGGTGGGTCGTGCTGGGCTCGAACCAGCGACTCTCTGCTTAAAAGGCAGATACTCTACCGACTGAGTTAACGACCCATATATTTTAAAGCATGTCTATCTAGCCTAGTTGACTTGTGCTTGAAAAGTCAAGTCATTTTTTGGCTTTATTTAGACTGCCATTTGTCAAAGATGTTTGCAGTGGTGGGTCGTGCTGGGTTCGAACCAGCGACTCTCTGCTTAAAAGGCAGATACTCTACCGACTGAGTTAACGACCCTCCGTGCGAACGAAGAAGCTTTTATCTACACAGGCCCAACCTGTCAACGGAAAAATGGAAAAAAATTGTATTTTTTTAAATAATGCGTTAGAATGAAGGGGCTGCATTATAGTTTAGCTTGTTTTGCTAGAATGCGTATTTATCATAACTACCGTTTATCATTCGCATTTTTCTGAAAAAGTTGACAAATATAATAAGATTTAATATATATACCGCGTTAAAGTGGGGAGTTGTCTCCGCTTGGCAATAACTTTTGGAGGAAACCTATACATGACTCGTAAAGATCGTACCGAAGGCATATACAGCCGCCGCGAAGTTCTGGATGAGGGTGAGAGACGCCAATATTGCGCTCTCCAGCTTAAGGAGCTTCTGGCTTATGCCTACCGTTATTCGGAAGACGTTAAAAAGCGTTTTGACAGAGCTCAGTTTCAGGTTGATAAATTCAAGGATATTTCCGACCTCAAGCATATACCCATATTAAAGAAGAAAGAACTTATCTTTCTGCAGTCCATGGGCCCGCGTCTTGGCGGCCTGCTGACCAAGGATCTCGGCGAACTGCGCCGTGTGTTCCTGTCGCCCGGACCCATTTTCGACCCCGAAGATCGCGCGGAAGATTACTGGGGATGGACTGAAGGGTTCTATGCCGCCGGTTTCCGTTCCGGCGACGTGGCCCAGATCACCTTTAACTACCATCTGGCTCCTGCCGGTCTCATGTTCGAAGAACCGCTGCGCAACCTCAACTGTGCAGTTGTTCCCGCAGGCCCCGGATCAACCAACAGCCAGCTTGAGATCATGCAGAAGCTGAGAGTTACCGGCTATGTCGGTACCCCCAGCTACCTGATGCATCTGGCTCAGAAGGCTGAAGAAGCAGGCCTCAACCTGCGTAAGGACCTCTATCTTGAAGTGGCTTTCGTTACCGGTGAAAAGTTCTCCGAGAAAGTCCGTTCAAATCTCGAGAAGAAGTTCGACCTGATCATGCGTCAGGGTTACGGAACCGCAGATGTCGGCTGTATCGGTTACGAGTGCTACCATAAAAACGGGCTGCACATCACCAACCGCGCCTTTGTTGAAATCTGTCACCCCGATACCGGTATTCCGCTCAAGGACGGTGAAGTCGGCGAAATCGTAATCACCGCCTTCAACAAGACCTACCCGCTGATCAGACTTGCCACCGGCGACCTGAGCTACATCGACCGCACTCCCTGTGCCTGCGGCCGTTCAACTCCGCGTCTGGGCAATATTGTCGGTCGAGTGGATACCACCGCACGCATCAAGGGTATGTTCGTCTACCCGCATCAGGTGGAGCAGGTCATGGCGCACTTCGAGGAAGTCAAACGCTGGCAGATCGAAGTCACCAACCCCGGCGGCATCGACGAGATGATCCTCAATATCGAGGTCTCCAACTTCAAGCGCGAAGACGAACTGCTGCACATGTTCCGCGAAAAGATCAAACTGCGCCCGATCCTCAAGGTACTGACCCCCGGTTCACTGCCTCCGCAGGTCAGACCCATTGAAGACAAGAGAATCTGGGATTAGCCCGGTATACTGCATGGTGCAAAATACAAATGAAAAATGCGCAAGGGGTCTTCGGACCCTTTGCGCATTATTATTTCTTCTGGTGGCGGCAGGCTGCGTAAAGACCGTTGTTTCATCCGAAATGGCGGTATCCTTTCTGCCCTGTCCCGGCGAATATCTTGACCCGGTAGGGGATCGGCTGTCCTTTGACAAGCTCATTGCCCAGGGCAAGACAGCCGATTACGTGCTCATCGGTGAAGGTCATACCAGCGTGTGCGACCATAAGGTCCAGTTTGCTGTCATCGAAGGGTTGACCAGAGGCGCGGCTAGGTACGCCATCGGCCTTGAAATGGTGACTGCCGCAAAGCAGGATGAACTCAACCGCTTCAACCTCGGCCAGCTGCCTGTGGAAGAGCTCCCCGCTGCTCTGGACTGGGAAAACGGCTGGAAATACGATTTCAACATGTTCAGGCCCATTTTCGAACTGGCTGCCGAGCGTCAGCTGACTGTTGCCGGACTGAATTTTCCGTTCCGGCTGACCGGGGAGATCCGCAGCAAGGGGCTTGAAGGTCTTTTGCCGGAAGACCGGGCCATGCTTCCGGCCGAAGTGATTCCTCCCGCTCCCGAGCAGGAAGAGGGTCTTAAGGAAGTTCTGGCCATGCATCAGGGGCGGGATGCCGAGGACCCGAAGCAGATCGAACGTTTTTTTCTGGTGCAGTCCCTCTGGGATACGGCTATGGCTGAGAAGGCCGTCAGCCTGCGCAGGAGTTCCGGCCATCCGGTTGTAATCCTTGCCGGAGGTGGCCACGTGGAGCACGGCTGGGGAATTGCCCGCCGTCTCAGGGTGCTGGACCCGCAGGCCCGGATAATGACCGTAATGCCGTGGCGCGGAGAGGAATTCTATCCAACTGCGGCGGATTCGTTTTTCTACTGCCCCCCAAGCTATGAGAGCAGGATGGGCATGACCGTGGAAATGCGGCAGGGCAGGGCGGTGGTTACGGAGGTAAAGCGTGACCGCAAGGCCTACAGGGCGGGCATCCGTCCCGGAGACGTTATTTCCAGGGCCCAAGGTATACCTGTGGACTCCCTGTCCGCCATGCATATGGCAGGAAGCAGGGCCCATAAGGAAAACAAGCCGTTGATATTTACCATGGACAGACGGGGAGAGCAGTTTGAAATTGATTTGGGACTGCTTACCCGGACTAAGAAGAATGAGTAATCAGCAAGAATATTGCAGGAAGATATAATGCCAGAATTGCCGGAAGTAGAAGTCATCTCCCGCGGACTGGCCGCTTCTCTGGTCGGAAAGACCATTGAGGCGGTGAAGATTCTCAACCACAGCAGCGTAAAAATGCCCTGGCACCTGTTCTCCGCACGCGTCGCCGGGCGTACGATCACAGCCGTGCGCCGCAGAGCCAAGCTGTTGATCATGGATCTTGGTGATGATCTGCACGTAACTTTTCATCTCAAAATGACCGGACGGGTATTGGCCCATGAAGGCCCCACCGTCCCTCAGACGCACACCCGGATAGTTTTCAGTCTCAGTGACGGCGGCTCAGTAGAGTTTCACGATACCCGCAAATTCGGCGAAGTTCGCGCCCTTACCGATGACGAACTTGAGGAATGGAGCTTTTACCGCAACCTCGGGCCGGAGCCGCTGGAAACAACGGCCGCTAAACTGGTAGAGCGCGTCGAGGGCCGCAAGTCCCAGATAAAAGGGTTGCTGCTCAACCAGTCCGTTGTGGCCGGGGTCGGCAATATCTACGCTGACGAGTCCCTTTTCCGGTCCGGCATCCATCCCAAGGCCAAGGCTTGCGATCTGTCGCCTGAATCTCTTGAAAGACTTTTCACCGAGCTTCAGGCCGTGCTCAGGCAGGCCATCAGCGAAAATGGAAGCTCCATCCGTGACTATGTCGACGCTGGCGGTGATGCCGGTGGATTCCAGAACAGCTTCAAGGCTTACGGCAAGAAAGGTGAACCATGCCCCTGCTGCGGTAAGATCTTTGAGGGCGGCACTGTCGCAGGACGCGGGTCCACCTTCTGCTGCAACTGCCAGAAGATGAGCGGTTAGTTTGGGGTGTTGCTGTTGCCTCCCCTTCCCCTCTCCCCAAAAGACGCTTTAGTTATGCTTCGCAGGGTGGGGTTGGTGAATCCGTTGGACACTTGATTGGGTTTTTCCCCAGGTAAATCTGAATGGGGAAAGGTATATAATTTTTTTTGTAAATATAGCGTCCCCAGCGGCGAAGCCTCGTTGAAAGGTTTTGAAAAGGGGAGTCCAGAGGGGAAAAACTTTTGCAAAAGTTTTTCCCCTCTGGCCGCCGGAGCATTTTCATGACTGCTGAGTCGAGTAAAATAGTACGTAACGCGTCGGTCGTTGCCGGTGCGACATTGCTTTCAAGGATTCTTGGCTTTGTCAGGGATCTTATTGTTGCGTTCGCTTTGGGGGCAGGGCTCCCTGCGGATGCTTTTTTTGTGGCTTTCCGTATTCCGAATCTGCTGCGCAGGCTGTTCGGAGAGGGATCACTTACCATGGCCTTTGTGCCTGTCTTCAGCCGCATCAGGCAGGAACAGGGCGATGAGGCTGCCTTTGCCATGGCCCGTTCGGCCATGGTCTGGCTGCTGATAATTCTCGGCGGGCTGACCCTGCTGGCGATCATTTTTGCAAAGCCGCTGGTGCTTGTCATTGCGCCGGGATTCAGTCGTAATCCTGAACTGATGGGCTTGACTGTTGAGCTTGTTCGGGTCTGCTTCCCGTATGTGATTTTTATTTGCGGCGTTGCCCTGTGCATGGGGATTTTGAACAGCCTGGGGCACTTTCTGGCCCCGGCACTGGCTCCGTGCATGCTCAATATCGCACTTATCGGCTCTGCGCTGATCGGATATTTTACCGGCAACAGCGTGGCCCTTTTCATGGCCTGGGGCGTGCTTCTCGGCGGGCTTCTGCAGTGGTTTCTGCAGCAGCCGTATCTGAAGCGGGCGGGCTTGAGCTGGCGCGGCAGAACAGAACTGGATAATCCCGGCGTAAAGCGCATGGGCAGGCTCATGCTGCCTACTGTGCTCGGGGCGGCCGTATATCAGATCAACGTGGCCCTTGGGACGCTGCTGGCTTCATTTCTGCCTGTGGGCAGCGTGTCTTATCTTTATTACGCGGACAGGCTTGTGCAGTTCCCGCTCGGCGTATTCGGAATTGCGGTCGGGACGGCCGCGCTGCCCAGTCTTGCCGCCCTGTGCGTCAAGGGCAGGGAGAAGGAGTTCGCTCTGACCCTGCAGAATACTGTGGGGCTGACCCTGTTCATTTCGCTTCCCGCCATGGCCGGGCTGGTTGCACTTGCCTATCCGCTGATAGGGTTGCTTTTCCAGCGCGGAGCTTTTGACCAGCAGGCTGTTGCGGCTACTGCTCAGGCGTTGATGGCTTATGGCGTGGGGCTGCCTTTCATTGCCATGTCCCGCCCGCTGGTTTCAGCCTTTTATGCGCAGGAGGACACCAGAACGCCGGTCAAGATCGCCATCGGCTGTCTGCTGGTCAATGTGGCGGCCGGTTATCTGCTCATGCAGTCTATGGCACATGTGGGGCTTGCTCTGGCTGTCTCGCTGTCTTCCATGCTCAACAGTCTGCTGCTGGCAGTTATCATGGGCCGCAGGACCGGGATTTCTCCGTTTCCATGGGCCGGGGTGTTCAAGAGTCTGCTTTTGAGCGGGTTGATCGGAGTGGGCGCATGGTATTCGGCGCGTTATGACATTTTGTGGTTTGCGCTGATACCGGTTTGGGTGGCAGTTTACGGAGGCGGGGCACTGCTTCTCCGCTCCGAGGATGCCCGATTGCTGGTCGGGGCACTGCGTCGCAGGCGGTGACGGTAATGTTTGAAGAAGCGCGGAAATGTTTCCCCCGGGGACTGGTGCAGCCGGAGACGGGATTCAGGTTTTCAACGGATTCGCTGTTGATCAGCAGTTTTGTCTCCGTCCCGACAAAAGGAAGGGTGCTTGATTTAGGGACCGGCAGCGGGGTTATTCCGCTGGGCATTATGCTACGAAATCCCGGTAAGAAGCTTGTCATTTCCGGGATAGATATAAATCCGGAAATGGTTGCAGCCGCACAGGACAATGTAGAACGGCTGGGCTATGCGGGTGAGATAGTTGTTTTCAGGGCTGATGTGTGTGTGCCTGATTTTGCTCCTGCCGGAAGCTATGATCTGGTGGTATCGAATCCGCCGTATCGCATAGAGGGGTGCGGGCAGAACTGTCCTGACGCGGCAAAGAATAAGGCGCGTTTTGAGGTTGAGTGTGACCTTGATGCCTTTGTTGTGACCGCTTCGCGTATGGTCCGTAACCGCGGGCGGGTCTGCTTTGTTTTTCTTGCCGAACGCCTTGCCGAACTGGTTAACTCCTTTACCCGGTACAAGCTTGAACCCAAGCGTATGAAATTTATCCACGGACGTGTGGATACGCCTTCAAAGGTGGTTCTGCTGGAGGCGGTGAAGGGCGGCAAGCCGGGATTGATACTGGAACCTCCTGTAGTCCTGTTCGAGCAGGGAGCGTCCCTGACTGCTGCGGCCGTTGATTATTGCCCGTTCATTGCCAAGCAGTCGTCATGCAGATAAGTGATATTCAGTGCCTACGGATCAGGAACAGGATCTTGGTTCGAGCATTGTTTCAACTAGGCTGTATATATAGCTTTGTTCAATTAAATAGTTATATTGGCAGACGTGCTAATTCTTTTACCAAATAATATTTTGCCAATTTACGTAGCGAAGCCTGTTAAAAGGTTTTGGGATTCTTAAACCCTTTTGCAAAAGGGTTTAAGCCGCCGGAGCCATATAAATTGCGCGGCAGAAACCGATGATCAGAAAAATTATTCTTAAAGATTTTCTTGCCCACGCGGAGACCGAGATAGAGCTTGGTGAGGGCATGACCGTGCTGACCGGCCCCAACAACAGCGGCAAATCGTCTGTTGTGGAAGCCCTGCGCTGCATTGCGACCAATCCGCTGCCCCGGCATTTTGTGCGCCACGGGGCCAAGGCGGCGCGGGTTGAGCTGGAGATGGACGACGGAGTCCGGGTTGCCTGGATACGCAAGAAGGCTACCGCGTGGTATGAGGTGCTGCAGCCCGGTGAAGAAGAGTGGGAAGTTTATGCCAAGTTCGGCAGAAAGCCTCCTGAAGACGTGCTGGGCATCCTGCGCCTGAATCAGGTTCCGCTCGAAGGCGGCAGCTCTCTTGATGTTCACATCGGCAACCAGCGCAACCCGATTTTTTTACTCGACCAGCCGGCATCCGTTGCAGCACAGTTTTTTGCTTCTTCGTCTGAGGCTTCACACCTGCTGGCCATGCAGACGGAACTCAAGAACCGTGTACGGGCAGCCGGACGGGAAAAGACTTTTCAGCAGCAGAAAATGGATCGCATCCGGGAAGAGCTGGACCAACTGCAGACTCTACCTGATGTCAACCTTGAACTGGAATCTGCCAGAAGCCTCAAGGAACAGGTAGACGCGTTGGAGAAAGAGATTCCGACCCTTGAAGGGATGCTCGAACGCCGGTCTGAATTAGAATCTTACAGGGACAGCCTGTCCGGAAGGGACCGGGAACTGTCGGTCCTTGATCCTCCGCCGGAGCTGTACCCTGTTTTCCCGCTTGAGGGGATAGTCGCACGCATTGACGGACTGCGCAGAAACAATGCCATGCTGACGGCCAAGACGCAGGAGTTGGGGGAATTGCAGACTCCCCCGGAATTGTTTCCTGTGCAGCGTCTGGAAGCCGACATGTCGCACCGCAAGCGTCTGTCCCGTGCAAAAACATTGCAGTCTGAAAGGGCTAGTGTGCTTGCCTCTTTGCAATCTCCGCCGGAACTGACGGATATTTCTGCGCTGTCCGGGGCAGTCAGTGAAATTTCCCGTTTCCGTTTTTACCGCAGTGGCATCGGCAGACGTGCTGATGCTCTGGCCCCTCTGGCTGCTCCTCCTGAGCTTTTTGATGCTTTGCCGCTGATACAGCTGCAGGGAAGCATCAACTCTCTTTGCCGTGCCCGTATGGAGGCACAGAGCCGTCTGGCTGAACTTGAGTCCGCCGGTGAACAGTTACAGCTGAGAATAGAGCAGCGTCTGTCCGAAATAGGCAACTGCCCTTTGTGTGGCGGGGAACTTGAAGCGGACAGGATGATCGGGGAGGGCGGACATGGCTCTTGATCGCATCAAAGGCGCAGGGTTGTTCCTTATCGGTGACCCGCACATCGCCTCTTCCCCTCCGGGGCAGCGGCTGGGCGACTATGCCGGAGACGTGCTTGCCAAGCTGGGAGCCTGTCTCAAACGAGCCGCAGAGCTGGACATGGTTCCGCTGATCCTCGGCGATCTTTTTCACTGGCCGCGTGACAACGGCAATTCCCTGCTGGTGGACCTGATTTCTCTGTTTGGTAGGTACAGGCCGTTTGTTCTTGTCGGCAACCACGACAAGTATCAGGCCCGGTTTACCAGTGATGTATCCATGGCCGTGCTTGAGGTGGCCGGGGTAATCAGGCTGATCAGCGAGGACGGCCCAGCCTTTGAGTTGGAGACTCCACAGGGGCTGGTGCTGGTGGGAGCATCGCCGGACGGGTTTCCTATTCCCAAGGAGTTCGACCGGACCGAAGGCGGGTATCTGAAAGTTGTCTGGGTCACTCACCACAATATTTCTTTTCCCGAATGTCAGAAGCAGCAGCACGCCATCAAGGAGAAACAGGGAATCGACTGGATCATAAACGGGCATATTCACCGTCCGCGCGAGTCCATCACAGCCGGAATGACGACCTGGGCAAATCCCGGAAATATTTCGCGCCTTGTGTTTTCCCGGCTTGCCTTGGAACGAAAGCCTGAGGCCGGAATCTGGACATCTGATTGCACCGATCTTGAAAAGTGGGTGATTCCGCACAGGGATTTCTATGAAGTCTTTCCCGATCAGGATTTCCCGGTCGAATTTGAAGACGCGGAAGCAGCTGAGTCAAAGTTCCTGCTGGGGCTTGAGCGTCTGGCCTGGAAACGTACCCATGAGGGCGCAGGTCTTAAGCAGTTTCTTGAAGATAACATTGACCCGGAAGAGCCTGAAAGTGCTTTGATCTGGGAGTTGTATACGGAGGTTACCGATGGCAATGGGTAATGGAATGAACGGCAACGGCATGGGCCAGCCCGGCAATGGACTTGAGCAGGAACTGAACCAGCTTAAGCGGCAGTATGAACGGCTGCGTGAGGACAAGGTCCGTACCGAGCAGAATCTGGACAACATCGCCCGTCAGCTTGCCGACCTCGAAGCTCAGGCTGTCCAGCAGTACGGTACGGCGAATCCCGAAGAACTGGGCCGTCTCCTCGAGACCAAGCGGGCCGAGAACGCCCGTCTTGTAGCCGAATACCGCGCGCACATTTCATCGATTATGGAAGGTCTGCAGAAGCTTGAGCAGGGCGGTAACTAGCGTGCTGGAAGCCGGGCTCCCTACCATTGAATCCCTGGAACGCAGGGCAGACCGCCTGACCGCGCGCGCATCCGCAAGAGTTGAGGATTGGAGTTCCCTTCTGGAAGAGAGTCGCAAGGTGGACGAGTTCCTGCAGCTGGCTCCCATAGCCTCAACCCGTCTGGAAGAGCTTTCCACTGCCCTGTTCGGCGAACTGCTCAGCGAACTGGAGACCAACCTGACCCATGCCATCCGCGAGATTCTCGGACAGGATCGTGAGGTCAAGGCGGTGGCTTCGGTCAGGGACAAGAAGCTGCAGGTGGATTTCCAGATTCTGAATCAGGGTGGGGAAGAAGATATCATGGTCGGTCAGGGCGGTTCGGTCTGCAATATCCTTTCGGTAGGCCTGCGCCTGATTGCCCTTTCCCGGCTGAATCCCGAAGCTCATCGCCCGTTTCTCGTCCTCGATGAACAGGATTGCTGGCTGCGGCCCGACCTTGTCCCCCGTTTCATGGAACTCATCAGCACCATTTCTCATCGTCTGGGTTTTCAGGTGCTTGTAATCAGCCATCATCCTCTTGAACTCTTTGCTGACAGTGCCGACTCCGTTCTGGCCCTTGAGCCTGACCGTGAGCACGGAGCAAGAATCAAGCGCATCAAGTAATCTTTCTTTCTGTGTGAAAGATATTCGCGCTTATCAATAAGTGTCGTTTTTTTGATCGATAGCTGCCGGGCTGATTGAGCGTTAACTGACGTTTAAATATCAGTATTTATCCCGAGCTGGTAGCGATAGCTTATTAAAGGTTTTTGGGATTCTAAAACCCTTTTTACAAAAAGGGTTTTAGCCCCGGAGGGCCGCCGGAGGCAAACTCCGCATAGCGCATCAAATAAAAAAAGACCCGACTTCGCGAGAAGCCGGGTCTTTTTAATATTCCGTTGAACTGTCCCGAGATTAATCAGGGGTGGTCAGTTCGCCGAGTTCGCGCTTGACGTCTGTTGCGATCTTGTAGAGCACAGTCAGGGTCAGTGCGCCGAGAGCGTAAACCATCATGGAGATCATGAGCTCTTTACCGGTGGGCCAGTAAACGGTGATCTCGTTGAAGGGGTTCGGGGTAAAACCGCCGATCAGCAGGCCGAGGCCCTTGTCGATCCAGGTTGCGATAACGAGGATAGCGAGGGACCAGGGCAGCAGCTTCTGGTTGTAACGCAGTTTGGGCGGGATGAGCAGTGCAAGGCTCAGGATAGCGAAGCTTGCAGCAGTCCACATCCAGGGCACCAGCTCGTGGTGGCCGTGGCTACCTGCGAACAGGTAGGCGATGGAGTGGATGTGTCCCGGCATACCGGAGTAGAATGCGGTGAAGATTTCAAGCAGGAAGAAGAAAACGTTCACGCACATTGCGTAAGTGATGATGGTGGTAAGGGTTCCGATTGCTGATTTGCCCGGATCGTATTTGGTGATCTTGCGAACCACGAATACAACCAGCAGCAGAATTGCAGGTCCGGAACAGAACGCAGATGCCAGGAATCGGGCAGCCAGGATGGCGGTAAGCCAGTAGTGGCGGCCGGGAAGACCTGCGTACAGGAACGCGGTAACAGTGTGGATGGAGAATGCCCATACAATTGAGGTGTAGATCAGGGGCTTCACCCATTTGGGGGGCTTCACGCGCTGACGTTCACACTCAAGGCAGGTCCAGCCGATTACCACGTTGAGGATAAGGTATCCGTTCAGAACGATCATATCCCAGAAGAGGATGGAGTTCGGAGTCGGATGGAATATGATGTTAAGCATACGCTGGGGCTGCCCGATGTCGACGATGATGAAACCGAGACACATGACAACAGCAGCAATAGCCATGAATTCACCCATGATTACCATGCCTTTGAACTTCTTGTAGTGATGGAAGTAGTAAGGCAGTACGATCATAACACCGGATGCGGCGAGACCGACGAGGTAGGTGAACTGAGCAATATAAAAGCCCCAGGAAACATCACGGTTCAAACCGGTGATGGTCATCCCTTCCTTGAGCTGGGTCAGATATACGCAGAAACCGGAAGCAATTATGAGCAGCAGGAAGCCGATCCAGGCCCAATACTTCGGTCCGCCTCTTAGAGCTTTTTCGAGCATATCAAGCTTCCCCCCTAGATAATGTAGTACACGCCGGGCTCGGTGCCAGCAGCGGGTTTTCTACGGATGGTGAAGTTTTCACGCAGAGCTTTTCTGACATCGGAGTCAGGGTTCTGCAGATCGCCGAATATGATTGCACCTTCAGACTTCTCCACACAGGCGGGCATTTCGCCGACTGCCAGACGCTCAACGCAGAAGTTGCATTTTTCCACAACACCGCGCATGCGGGTGGGGAACTTCATGTTGATCTTGTCCATATCGAGATGGGTTCTGGGATCCATGAAGTTGAAGCTTCTTGCGCCGAAGGGACAGGCAGCCATACAGTAACGGCAGCCGATGCAGCGGTGGTAGTCCATCGCTACAATGTTGTCAGGGCGCTTGAAGGTTGCCTTGGTGGGGCAGACGCGAACACAGGAAGGATTCTGGCAGTGGTTGCACAGAAGCGGGAACCTGTTTTTTTCCTGAGCTTCTGAGGGGAAGTTGTTCTCCTGCTCAGTAAATGTTTCGCTGTAAGTGCCGGACCACAGCCATTTGATGTTCTGATCTGAATCGATCTTGGGAACGTTGTGGATGTGGTGGCAGGTTTCAGCAAGAGCATCAATTGCTTCTTCAGTGTTGAGTTTGCGGGTGTCAATGACCATGGCCCAGCGCTTGGCGTGGAGAGCGGTTTCATTGACAGCACCGTGGGCACCGGTACCTGTTCCTGCTCCGGATGCCATTACGGCATTGGGAGCGAGGCAAAGTCCTGCTGCAGAGAGACCTGCAAACTTAAGGAAGTTTCTTCTACTCTGTTTCATTATTTTGCCTCCTTGGGAGGTACGTGGCAATCCCAGCAGTAGGGAGTTACACTGGCGGCAACGTGGCACTTGTCACAGAATTCCTGCTTGCTGGTGTGGCAGTTCATGCAGGTGTTCTGAAGGCTGATAGTGTACTTGTCGCCTTTTTCACTGATGTATGTTCTCTGGCCATCGCGAAGAGCCATATCTCTCCACTGATCAAGAAGCTTCATGTGGTTTTTGCGCATGTTTTCAGTAGGCGCAACACAGATTTTGGCATTCTTGGGCAGTTCCAGCTTGGGTTCTTCAAAGCTTCCGCCGATGTTGAACCAGAAGGGCATGGATACAAGGCCGAGGAAGATTACCAGGCCGGTAATGATTTTTCCACCGTAATGCATGAGTTACCCCTCCTTCCCGGGCAGAGGATTCATACGCAGGTCAGTTTCCCTTTCTTTTTCGCCATCCATGATGAGCGCGTTACCAACGAGTTCGTGAACACCGCAGACGTCGACGCCGGGAGCCCAGTAGTTGGCAAGGGGTACCAGGGTGGCGCGGTCGATTGCACAGATACAGGAGAGCATGTTTACACCGTGCTCGTCCTGAACTGTTTTAAGTGCGTTACCGCGGGGCAGACCTCCGCGCATGCGGATTTCCATGATTTCGTCAGTGTTGAGGCCGGAGCCGCCTGCGCAGCAGAAAGTCTGCTCACGGATGGTCTGCTCGGGCATTTCAAAGAAGTTTTTGACAACATTCTTGATGACGTAACGGGGCTCGTCCATGAGGCCCATGGCACGGGCGGGGTTACAGGAATCATGGAAGGTTGCACGAATATGATCGTTTCTGCTCGGATCGAGTTTCAGCTTGTTGTGCTTCATCAGGTCGGCAGTAAACTCGGTAATGTGAACCATCTTGGTCTGACGTGCGCTTTCGAACACGGTACCGGTGATGGGGCTCTTGGGAACTCCGAGGAATTCAGCGGGACCGTTCATGGTATCCATGTACTGGTTGATGACACGCCACATGTGGCCGCACTCACCGCCCAGAATCCACTTGGAACCGAGGCGTTTTGCTTCGGCGTACATCTTGGCGTTGAGTTTCTTCATCATGTCTGCAGAAGTGAACAGACCGAAGTTACCGCCTTCAGATGCGTAGGTGGACAGGGTGTAGTCGAGTCCGATGTGATCGAAGAGCATCAGGTAACCCATGAAGGTGTAGATGCCGGGATCAGCGAAAACGTCACCGGAAGGGGTGATGAAGAGAACTTCATGGCCCTTTTCGTTCATGGGAACGTGGATGCGTTTACCGGTGATTTCCTCGATGTCATCGACCAGGAATTCAACGATGTCTTTGAATGCGTGGGGCTGGATACCGAGGTGGTTACCGGTGCGGTTACAGTTGGAAACCGGCTCGAGGATCCAGTTGATGTTCACACCGCAAAGGTGCAGCAGTTCACGTGCCATCATGGTGATTTCCGCTGTGTCGATGCCGTAGGGGCAGAACAGGGAACAACGGCGGCACTCGGTGCACTGATAGAAGTAGATGAACCACTCTTTGAGAACATCTTCGGTCATAACCCTGGACCCGGTAAGGGTGGACAGGATTTTACCGGCCATGGTGAAGTCCTTGCGGTAGATGGAACGCATCAGTTCCGCACGCAGGACGGGCATGTTCTTGGGATCACCGGAACCGATGAAGAAGTGGCACTTGTCAGCACATGCGCCGCAACGAACACAGATGTCCATGAACACTTTGAGTGAACGGTACTTGTCGAGTCTTTCTTTAAAGCCCTGGTGGACAATGTCCTGCCAGTTTTCGGGAAGTTTCCAGTCCACGTCTTCAGGAGACCATTCACGTGGGTTGGGGAAACCTAAATACTCGAGTTTCTCTGCCTTTGCAGGATAACACCAGTTACCCGGAGCTGTATTAACCGGGGTATCCATCCAGCCTGTGGACGGTGGCGTATAGTTGATGCTTTTGAATAGCTCATCAGCTTTTGGGAGGTTAGCCATGTTAACTCCTCATCAAAAGGTATGTTAAGGTCTAAGCGACATTAAATCCTGTAATGGATTCCTATGCCTCTTTTTCCACCGGGAGACCCGCTTCAATCATTACATCCCTGAACTCGTCTTCATAAGCCGCATAGCTGTGGGGCTTGATGTTGGGATCGTTCCAGGGGTTTTCGTGATGCCTGATACGGGTATCGTTGGGCATGTTTCTGGTCGGAGACAGGAATACGCCGCCCATGTGCATCAGCTTGCTGAAGGGGAAGTAGACCAGCAGCACGCAAACCAGGAACAGGTGGATGAAGAATACCACACTGACGCCTTCGGGGATTACGGGGCTGAAGGTTACGAGACCCATGGTCAGCTTCTTGATGGCCACGATATCAACGTGTGCAAAGTAGCGCATGTAGATACCGGAAAGGGCAATACCGATGATGAGAAGCAGAGGGAAATAGTCGGTTACAAGAGAAATGTAACGGATTTTGGGGTCTTTCAGTCTGCGTCCGAGCAGGAAGCCCAGACCGGCCAGAATGAGCAGGTCGGACATGTACAGTCTGGGTACGCCGATCTGCATGATCCCGTCGATCATTTCCACAAAACCGATACATGCGGGTACCGGCTCAAAGAAAAGTCTCATGTGCCTGATCACGATGAGCAGGAATGAGTAGTGGAAGAGCAGTGAAAAGAGCCACAGCCATTTGGATGAGGCGTAAGTTACTCTTCCGTCCTTGAGAGCTGCAGTTGTGTTCCTGAAAAGGGAACGGAAACAGCAGATTTCAAGAACCATACGAATAAAAGTCTGACCCGGAGTCACGGGGTTGTCAAAACGGTCATGCTGGATGAAGTCCAGGGACTTCTGCTGACCGCCCGTGGTCGGGATACGGAAAGGAACCGGGCTTTTTGCCCAGCCGATTATCCGGCGGGAAAAACCCACCAGAAATACGGCAACTGCTACATACGGTAGCAAAGTGCCGAACAGTCCTGCCATATGCGCTGTCCCGACTCCGAAGAGTGCGATAAGCACCAGGGCAAAAACTAAAACGAGTGAGTACAAAGCGTTCATCTACCTTCACCTCGCTTACACGTTTGGCTTCCAGGGGAAGCCGGCCACTACACCTGTCCGGCCCCTTTGGCCGAAGCGTCCTCGATTTCGTTGACCCGCCGACGGAGCATGTGATGAGATCTTTTGACCTCTTCAATTCTCATCTGCGTAATCAAATCCCTATTCTTGGTATAGATGTCGAACGCGATCAGTCCCAGATTATCAATCCGGGCTTCGAACGCGAGCAACTCATCAAGTTTGCCTTCCTGTCTCAATTCATCCATGAACTCGTCTCTCAGGAGTTTCTTGAAAAGGAAGACAAAACTTAAAGCTTTGGATGGGGCAAAGTCCTGAACGGCCCTGATTCTGATCAGTTCGTCAAGGGACTTGGCAATTTCGTCGGCACTTTTCCACTGCAGGATAAGGTCATAAAGTTCTCCAGTGACCTTTTTGATTGTGATTCCGACAGGGTTGGTGAATTTGTCGTTGTTGCTTTTCCATACCGCCTGAGTTTCCCTGGGGTAGGTGGAAAGGACAAGCTCAAACCATTTTGCTGCCAGATCTTTTTTTCTTTCCGACAATTTTTGTACAAGACTCATTTTTAAGTACCTGTTTTGTAAACAATAATAAATTTCAAAGCCCCGCACAAAGCCTGATTCGGGGCTCGGAAATCTGTTGTGGCTCTCTTGTTCGAGCCGAAAAAGTGAATTTTGTCACACTGTGACTAACAGGACGATATTCCAGATACCCGGTGATTCGTCAAGGGGTTTTACCGTCCAACAGCCGTCCCCGATGGTATGAAAATCATTGTCAAACAAGGGTTTCACTCCCATGTCAGGGCGTCCGTTCGGGGGTTGGGAGGTACGGTTGACGGATGAGTGAAAAAATAGAAGTGTTCAAGAAACAGTCTGAATTAAAAAGGCATATGGAGTCCGTAGAGTGTGGAGCTTTGTTTTATATAAAATCAAATAGTTCAAGGATAATCGGGAATGTCTGAGCCGTTGATAGGATTTGCAGAAGGATGCCGAAGGGCGGTTTTTATTCGTCGCTATAAGAGATTTACAGTGGAGGCGGAGCTTGATGGCTGTGTCGTGGGAGTGCATACGAATAATACCGGTTCAATGCTGGGGTTGTTGCGCTCCGGGCAGGAAATATTCATTTCTCCGGCTGCGAATCCTGATCGCAAGTTGAAGTGGACCCTTGAGGCGGTCATGCCGCAGGGGGAGATGGTCGGGGTCAATACCGCCGTTCCTAACCGAATGCTGCAGCTCGCATTTGAAGCCGGGCAGCTCCGTGAAGCGGACTGTTATGCCTTTCTCAGACGCGAGGCCAAGGTGGGTAACAGCAGATTGGACGGTCTTTTCCTAGACGAGTCCGGTAAGCTCCCCGCACTGTGGGTTGAATGCAAGAACGTGACTCTGGTTGAGGACTGCGTGGCCTGTTTTCCGGATGCCCAGACCGAGCGCGGTCGCAAGCATCTGGTTGAGTTGATGGATCTTGCGGCAAAGGGGGATCGGGTCGCATTGTTCTTTTTGGTGCAGCGCAATGATGGGAATTGTTTCGGTCCGGCAGATTTTATAGACCCTGAATATGCGGAGCTGTTTTACAAAGCACTGGATGCCGGTGTGGAGTGTTGGGCATACGAGGCTGTTTTGGGCGAGAAGGGGATCTGGCTTGGGCGGAAGTTGCCGCTTGCACGGTCTAGCTAAGTTTTTTATGAATAGTTAACAACTACAGGAGTTTTTGTGGCAAAAGTGGCGATTATTCTTACACAGGGGTTTGCGGATTGGGAGTATGGTCTTATAGCTGGGACCGGTAGACAGTATTATGGTCTTGATATTTGTTTTTTTGCTCCTGAAACAGGACCGCTCAAGTCTTTGGGTGGGCTTGATGTTGTTGTTTCAAATAAGATTGATGAAGTTGTCGGATGGGGTCCCGAGGTGGTAGCCGTTATCGGTGGAACTTCATGGGAGTCTGAAGACTCGTCTGCTGTACCTGATTTGCTTGCAGATTATTATTCAAGAGGTGGAATTGTCGCAGGCATTTGCGGCGGAGTGCTTGCACTGGCTCGTTCAGGTCTTTTGAATTCTAACCCGCATACTACTCATGCTCTTGATTACTTGTCACAGAATGCAGATGGATATTCCGGAGATGAACATTTTTGTCCAGGCAGGCCTGTGGTTTTCGAAAATCGTGTGATAACCGCCCCTGGCACAGCTCCTGTAAGTTTTTCGGCTGCTGTTTTTGAGGCTGCAGGAGTGGGGGCTGAAATTGTACAGCAATTTAAAAGTATGATGGAGGCAGAGCATTTAAGCTAAAATAAAACAATTTATCGGAAGTAGTGGTTTTTAAATCACCGCGAGGTCATTAAAGTGGAAAGCCCCCGTTTCGAATTTTCGAAAACGGGGGCTTTCCGGCCTTTGATGGTGTCGAAAAAAGGCGTGGTGTCCGACCGGGACCGGGTTTAATCCCGGCCGGACGCCATAGGAGCAGGATGCCGAAATTTTGCCGGGAGGGTGGAGCTCCCGGCCAGAAACCAGACTCGGAGTAGCTGCATTCCTTACAATGCAAGATGCGGCTTCGGCTGACTTTGGACGGTCCCCGCATCAATTCGAGCTGTTTTGGCTAACCTATTCTTTCTCCGCCTGTTCTGCGGAGCCGCTTTCACGCTGCCGTTCAGCCTTGCGCACTGCCCTGCGCTCAATGGCTTCGCGGTTGCGCCTGTGGTCCACACCGGTCTCCAGAATCAGCGGAGGCACGGTGGTGGGCTTTCCATTTTCCCCCATGGCCACAAAAGTCAGATAGGCTGAATTTGTATGTCTGATTTCGCCGGTCAGCAGATTTTCCGCTTCAACCCGGACTCCTATCTCCATCGATGTCCGCCCGACCATATTCACGTTGGCGTGAAGGCTGATCAATTCCCCCACATAAGCCGGGCGAAGAAAATTCATGCGATCAATTGAGGCTGTTACAACCGGTTTGCGGGCATGGCGCATGGCACATGTTGCCGCAACAAGGTCCAGCTGCTTCAGGAGCACTCCCCCGTGGAGATTGCCTGCCGGATTGGTGTCCTGCGGCAGCACCCGGTAGGTCATGAGTGTCCGGCTGTCGCTGATTTTTTTCGGCTTCATCTTTTAATCCTGATAGCGTTTGATGATGTGGTTTTGTATTACAAACATATTTCAGAATGTCTTACATAGCAGAACTTAACTGATTTTAGCATATTCTGCTTTTGCTTCCCATATCATTTTCGCGATCCTTTTCCCCAGGTCAATCTGCCTTGCCTTGATCAGGGCTTCAGCAGCCTCAGGGTTTCCGTCATTCCTCAACAAAGCCGCAGATTCCAAGTCTCTGAGGTAGTTCTCAAATTCTCGGATAAGTTTTGAAAGATTCAGGGTTTCCAGTTCAAGAGGAACCCGCACGGATTTTACTTTTCTAGTCATTCAATCTGTTCTGCCTGCTGTGTTTGAAGGGATCAAACATGATTTGTCTTCGTTTGTCAATACATTTGTAATACAAAAATTAATCTTTTTGATTCTTAAAAAACAATGAAAATTGACGAATTTAGTGTTCAAAATGAAATATATTTGCATTAAATAGATAATACAAACGTAATACAAAAGTGTGCAAAAAGATTTCAATAAGTAATCGTATCGTGTGCAGGAAGTGATGTTTAAGTCCCAACTCCGTAAGAGGAGAAATCTCAGGCGCAAGTCAGGATCAGGATATCTGGAAAGCGGTGTCGGTTGGGGGAATTACTCGAAGCTGAAAGTCTGTGTTTCCGAACGGGTGGCACTTGTGAAGGCAAGGAAGAGAACTATTGCGGATGGCCCGCTGTAAATGAGCGGAGAAAAGAACCCGGTCATGAAAACTGCTGTTAAGAGCCCTGCAGTCATTGCGGATGAATGGCGGCGATAAAAAGCAGTGGCTGCGGTGGCGGCAATGACAATACCTCCAAGTCCCCATGCGGTGATCAGATGCAGCCAGAGCGGGGTTATATGGAAAAGGTATACGCCCTGGCCGGTCCATACATAGTGCTGTTCGTGCCAGATGTTCCATATGGATGCAGGAACGCTAAGCGGGACCGGTACCGAGAGGGGGAAGCCTGTCAGCAGCAGCATCGGGTTGCGTGCAAGCAGCTCAAGTACTGCAAACCATATCCAGTATTGTGGAAGGTCATTGCGGTTGAGCATGGTCATGTCCTGCGGAATCAGCGAAACGTAGCTGAAGAATAGCAGGACCAGAATCAGGATGAATTTCTTGATGAGTCCTTTGGGGCCGAACATGAGCAGAATCAATACCGCAGTCAGGCTGTTGTCCCGGCTGAGTGTACAGAATATGCCAATAAGTATGATCAGCCGTTGAATGCGGTTTTCATGCTTATGATGCAGGGTGGCACACAGTCCGGCTAGCAGTGAAGGTCCGGTCAGGGTATAGTGCCCCAGAATGTTGGGTTCGATTGCCAGATTATGCTCAAGGAATCCATACCAGAATTCTGCGTTGAGCAGGATAGCCAGCCAAAGAGCCCAGAATGAGATCTGTTTTGAAGTCGGGATACCAAACATGCTCGCCCACAGCAGTGTCACCATCAGATAGAGCAACGGTTTTGCTTCCATCAGAAAGGGGAGCAGGCTCATAAGGTGCGGCGTGAATCTGGCAAATGAATGAAAAGATATGCAGGTGATGAGTAAGGCGGGAATTCCGGCTTTGATCCAAAGGGGTATGTCCGGGCTTTTTTGGTCTCTGAAAGGTTCCGCAATAAATCCGAGTACGGCAAGGCCGGTCATGAGAACGTCTGCCGTGTTCGCAGGTGCGACAAGGCCGCTCAGGCTGTATGCAGCCAGAATCAGCGGCATGCCGAGCATGAACAGGGCCAGCGGAAATTCCGCTGCGGTTATGGCAGTGTTGTCCGATCTCATTGATGAGTCTGTTACATGTATCTGTAAAGGATTAGAAGAGTTGAGACCGAAAAAAATAAGCTGTCCCTGAATAATTCACGGGTCATCACCTTCCTGCAGTGTGTTTCAGGATCAGCCGGTTGATATAGTTCCTGGGGAATCCTCGCAGATCCGGAATCTGATTTCGCTCAACCATCAGCAGGTCCAGAAGGTGGACTGTCGGATGTCCGGAATTGAGCTGATTGACGCATCCGGCGCAGTAGCTGACCATGGGCCGTCCGGTTTCCCGGGCCTCGGCAATGCGTTTGTTTCTCCATTCCTGCGCATTGGCCGGTTTGTGGAAATTGACCGCCCCGCCCTCGCCGCAGCATATTGTTGTGCTGCCGCAGTGCTTCATCTCGGTGATGTCTGCGCCAGAGCGGGTGAGCAGTGTGCGAACTGCCCTGTGGATTGAGTGCTCGTCCCTGATGACGCAGGGGTCGTGCACTGTAATTTGCTGCAGGTATGACGGCCTGGTCGGTATCTGCTTTTCGAGGAGTTCCTCGAAAATGGAGGAGACTTCGAAGTCCGGTCCGTATTCCTTAAGGGTTACGTGACAATTGGGACAGGAAGTGACTATGCGTTTGATGCCTCTGCAACGCAGCTCTGCGGCAAGTCCGGAAAGCGCCGTTTCGTGACGCTCTTTAAGTCCGAGCATCTTGGAGGGCTTGGAACAGCAGTTGAAAATCAGTCCAAAACTGGCGTCATTTTGCCTGAGAGCGGCAAAGGCGTTTTTAACCGCCCTTGGGAAAAGGGCCGGAAGAGTGCAGCCGGGGAAAAAGGCGGTTGTGCATCCCTTGGGGATAATGCTGCCCCGGAACAGGAAGCTCCGCCCAGTTCTTTCGTAGCTCAGTAGCGGTGAGTATTGCTTGAGGTCGAAAAGGCCTCTTTCCTGAGCCAGAAAGCGCAATCCGCCGAACATGGCCGCCGGTTCGGCATCAACAGGGCAGACTGCGGAGCAGAGTCCGCACATGGAACACTCGTATGTTTTTACTGCATTGCGGTTGAGAGCCTCGTCGGAGGACAGCCCTTCCAGTGCAAATGCGGCAGGGGATCCCATGTCGCTTAGAAAAAGACATTCGGAATTGCATCTGCCGCAGTCTATGCATGTTTCGGCGGTGAACTTGAGAGAATCGAGAAGTTGTTTCATGTAGATTTTTGTTGCGCTGAGTGGGTTGTTCCGGTTGTCGTGCCGAACTATGATTGAGCGGCTATCGCGTTTTCCGCAGGGCGATTCGCCTTGTGCGGTTATACGAGGTGGCAGCCCCAGACTTTGACTCTCTTGTTGACAAACTCGGTGCATTTTCCTTTAACCCGCACCTTTTGTCCGGGCTTGAGGTTGCTCACTATGGTGGTCTGGTCGTCGGTGAAGTGGCAGATGACTTCTGCGGTGAAATTAGACATGCCCTTGAGTCCGATACGCAGGTTGCCGAAGTCCTTGGCAACCACTTCAACTATTTCGCCGGAAACCTCAATGACTTCATTGAGGTATTTCCCGCTGGCCATGGTGTTGTTTTCCATGAAGTCGATATAGAGCTTGTAGGAGCCCACATGCAGTTTGGACTGTCCGAGCTGTACTTCGTTGGCGATTCTGGTGTGCCACTGGGACAGGTTTTCCTTGCCGTTGGACTGTTTGGGCTGCTGAGCTGTCGGGCCCTGAACCGGAGGTTTCTGCAGGTCTATCTTGTTGCAGATTTCGCCGGAAGAATCATAAACATCGGCAACAACTTTTCCTTCGTCTGAAAGATAAATTCTTGTCCTTACTCTGCCCATGGGATCAACAAGCTGGAATTCCTCTGCTTTAACGATGTTCTTCATCCTTGGTCTCCTTCTGCATGGCTCTGGCGGAAAAGTTTCAATCTACTGATATTGGAAGGAGGCTATGAAAAAAGCAAGCAATATAGCAATGAAATTTCGAACTCTGCGGATAAGTGTTTGTGATTTTCAAAAAAGTTGATATGAGTCTTCACTTGACTTGGGTGGGTAAAAGCTTTAACAGACAACCCCTTTCTTTAAGCAATCCGTTTCGGACTGAAAAGGTGGAGCTTTGCGGTCCAGATTGCGATGAAAATGCTTAGCCGGCGGAGTAAGACAATTGTTCGACAGCCTATCAGATAGACTTTCCGAAGCCTTTAAAAATTTCAAGGGGCAGGGACGACTGGATGAGAAAAACATCCAGACGGGCCTGCGTGAAGTGCGTCTTGCCCTTCTCGAAGCGGACGTAAACTACAAGGTCGTCAAAGATTTTGTGGAGAAGGTCAAGGAACGCGCTCTCGGGCAGGAGGTCCAGAAATCCCTTTCTCCGGGCCAGCAGGTAATCAAGGTCGTCAATGACGAACTTGTGGAACTGCTGGGCGGCGAGCAGGAGGGATTGAACCTTACCAAGGGCAAGCTTTCCAAAATTATGATGGTCGGCCTTCAGGGGTCCGGTAAAACAACTTCTTCGGCGAAGATTGCCTTGTATCTGCGGCGCAAGAAGTTTAAGCCTTACCTCGTTCCTGCCGACGTCTACCGTCCTGCTGCAATCGACCAGCTTCATGTACTGGCCAAGCAGCTTGACATGCCTGCGTATCCTTCCACCACGGATATGAATCCGGTGGACATCTGCCGCGACGCAATGGTCAAGGCGGAAGAGCTGGGCTGTGATGTCCTGCTTTTCGATACCGCGGGACGTCTGCACATTGACGAACCCCTGATGGAGGAGCTTGCTTCCATCAAACGGGAATGTGCACCTGATGAAATTCTTTTCGTGGCTGACGCGATGACAGGGCAGGACGCTGTCAACGTGGCTTCCACTTTCGACGAAAAACTCGATGTTACCGGTGTAGTCCTTACCAAAATGGATGGTGATGCCCGAGGCGGTGCGGCGCTCTCCATCAAGTCAGTCACCGGTAAGTCCGTAAAATTCGTCGGCGTGGGTGAAAAGCTTTCCGAACTTGAACTTTTCTATCCTGACCGGGCCGCTTCGCGAATTCTCGGCATGGGGGACGTACTGTCCCTGATCGAGAAGGCCCAGGCCGTGATGGAAGAGGGAGAAGCTGAAAGGCTTACTGAAAAGTTCCGCAAGGCCGAGTTCGACCTTGAGGACTTCCGCACCCAGATGCGCAGAATGAAAAAGATCGGCTCCATGAGTTCCATCATGAAGATGATTCCCGGACTCGGCGGGCTGACCAAGCAGCTCGGTGATCTGGAAATCCCGGACAAGGAGCTGAAACGGATAGAAGCCATCATCTCGTCCATGACCATGGAAGAGCGCAGGAATCCCAAGCTTATCAACCCCAGCCGCAGGGCCAGGGTTGCCAAAGGTTCCGGCGTGGACGTCCAGGAAGTCAATCAGATGCTCAAGAATTTTGATCAGATGAGCAAGATGATGAAGAAAATGATGGGCGGAAAAGGTGGAATGGGCAAAATGCCCAAGATGCCGAATCTGCCCGGAATGCCCGGACTTGGCGGCGGGGCAGGTATGCCGGGAATGCCCGGCATGGAAGGCTTGGAAGGCCTTGAAGGAATGGAGGGTATGTCCTCGTCTTCAAGGGAGAAGAGCAAGAAAACCCTTCTGGCCCGCAAGAAGAAAAAGCTCAATAAGCAGACCCGTAAGAAAAAGAAGAAATAATTTTTACGGGCACTGCTTGCAATTTATTAACGAACCACTTAATTTAAGATTATATGGGGGAAAGTAACTATGGCTATTAAACTCAGATTGACCCGTAGGGGTTCCAAAAAACGCCCTTTTTACCGCATTGTAGCAGTTAACAGCGAAACCAGACGCGACGGTCGTCCTCTGGATTATGTAGGTTACTACAACCCCATGGTTGAGCCTGCAGAAGTTAAAATCGACAAGGAAAAAGTGGAGAAGTGGCTTGAAAGAGGCGCAGAGGCTTCCAGCACTGTAAAATCTCTTCTCAAAGCCAATTCCTAAGGTTCGTTCTTACCAAGGTTCGAATTCTTCTTCACTACTCACGGTACACATTCGAAATCAGAAGCGGAGGTTGTTGGCATGTTGAAGGATTTAGTTGAATACATCGCGAAATCGCTTGTTGACAATCCGGAAGAAGTCGTTGTCACCGAGATCGAGGGGGAACAGACCTCTGTAATCGAGCTCAAGGTTGCTAAAGAAGACCTCGGCAAGGTTATAGGCAAGCAGGGACGTACTGCCCGTGCAATGAGAACTCTGCTTGGGGCTGCATCTACCAAGGTAAGAAAACGTTCTGTTCTGGAAATTCTGGAATAGAATAAGAACCCGACCAAAAGCAGGCCGCTATGGAAATGCTCGTAGTTGCCGAAGTGGTCAAACCACATGGACTCAGGGGGGAGGTTTGCATTGAATCCCATGCGGACTCCCCTTTTCTTTTCGACGAGGTCCCCTGTCTCTATCTGGCCAAGAAAGGACAGAAACCCCGTCGTTTTGTTGTGCGGTCTTTCCGGACCCACAAGGGGCGCGTGCTCCTGACCTTCGAAGGCATTGACGGACGTGACCAGGCGGAAATTTTGCGTGGCATGGAAATCATGGTGCGTGAGGCCGATCTTCCCCAGGCGGATGATGACGAGGTCTACATGTACGAGCTTGAAGGCATGAGCGTCGAGCTTGAAGACGGGACTGTGGTTGGAACCATTTCGAACTTCATTCTTGCACCGGGTCAGGAGACCTGGGTAATAACCTCCACGGCAGGGAAGGAGATCCTTTTCCCCGCTGTTGAGGAATTTGTGCTGTCCGTTGATCTGGATACGGAGAAGGTGGTTATTGAGCCTCCCGAAGGGTTGCTCGACATCTACCTGAAGGAACCGAAGAAGTAGGTCAGAGTGGCATTCTTTTAAATTCAAGGCTTTAAAGTGAAATTTAATCTGGTCTCACTCTTTCCGGAATTTTTCGATTCCCCGCTGTCGCACGGGCTCATGGGCAAGGCTGTTGAGAAGGGTATTGTATCCTTCAGCAAGGTCGATCCCAGGGAGTTTACCGAGGACAGGCATAAAAGCGTCGATGATCGTCCCTACGGAGGCGGACCGGGCATGGTCATGTTCATTGACCCTATTGCCAGGGCCCTGGATTCCGTGGGAATAAAGCCCGCCAGAGAGGGAGGATGTCCCGCCGGGAAGCGTCTTATAATGCTTTCCCCCAAAGGACGCCCGCTGACCCAGAAAATGGCGGTTGAACTTTCCAAGGAAGAGGAGCTGACCCTCGTCTGCGGAAGGTACGAAGGTATTGACGCCCGTTTTGAAGATATTTTTCCCGTTGAGCTTGTTTCTGTCGGCGATTTCGTGCTCAACGGAGGTGAAGCCGGGGCCCTGTGCCTTATTGAAGCTGTAGCCCGTCTTCTGCCGGATTTTATGGGTCATTCCGAATCCGGAACCGAGGAAAGCTTTTCCTCAGGGCTTCTCGAGTATCCGCACTACACGCGTCCGCCCAGTTATGCAGGGCTGGATGTTCCGGAAGTGCTGTCTTCAGGGAACCATGCCCTGATCGAGGAGTGGAGACGCAAACAGTCTCTGGAAGTGACTCTTGAAGCACGACCTGAGATTCTGGCTGAAGCTGAAGGGTTAAAAAAAGATGACGTGCGTTATTTGCGCACAATCCCTCGGAAACGTTTGGGAAAAAATCTTTATATGGCTCTAGTGCACTACCCGGTGCTAAATAAATTTGGGGAAAAGGCCGCTGTTTCTTTGACAAACCTCGATATTCACGATATGTCCCGCGTTTCCCGCTCCTACTCAATCAGCGGATTTTTTGCGGTGACTCCCATCGAGGATCAGAAGAAACTGGCTTACAGAATTATTTCTCACTGGACCTCGGGGCCGGGCAGCAGGTTCAATCCTGACCGGGCTGCTGCATTTTCCAAGGTGAGTGTGAAAGATTCCCTGCTCGATGCGGTGGAGCATATTGAGTCGGGAACGGGTAAGAAGCCGATACTGGTGACCACCAGTGCACGGGGTGCAGGCAGCATGACCATGAACCATGTTCGTGGGTTGCTTGAGGATAACCCGGTTCTTCTGGTCTTCGGTACAGGACACGGGTTGGCCCCCGAAATTCTCGAAATGGCTGCGGGCAGTATAAGACCTATCCGCTTCATGGACGGATACAACCATCTATCAGTAAGAAGTGCGGTGGCGATCACGGTCGACAGGCTGTTGGGAGACGCCTGGTAGATCCGCCTTCGGGTGCCGCAAATGAATTTATATAAGGAGTAGCGACATGAACGTAATTTCCAAGATCGAACGCGAACAGATGCGTATTGATATGCCTGCCTTCAAGGCCGGCGACACTGTAAAGGTACACCTGCGTATTATCGAAGGTGAAAAAGAACGTATCCAGGTTTTCCAGGGTGCTGTTCTGCGTTTCCGTAAAGGTACCACCAACTCCACCTTCACCGTCCGCAAGATTTCTGACGGTATCGGCGTTGAGCGTGTTTTCCCCATCCATTCCCCCTACATCGAACGTGTAGAGGTTATTGCTGAAGGTAAAGTACGCCGCAGCCGCATCTACTACCTGCGCAACCTTAAAGGTAAGGCTGCACGCATCAAGTCCAAGCAGGCTTGGTAGGCCTCGAAGCATTAATGCTTCGCGGATTATCCCGCCGGACCTGCAGTCCGGTATGGGAACGCAAAATTGTGTTGAAAACCGTCTCTCCCGGGCTGCAAATGCCCGGGGTAGACGGTTTTTTACTTTTAAGCGCAGCGGAGACTCAGAGTGGACAGCAATATGCTCCCCGGTTTCGGCGGGGATGACCTCGTCACAGCGGGTATTGACGAAGCCGGGCGGGGATGTCTGGCAGGCCCGGTCGTGGCCGGGGCGGTAATCCTTCCGGAAAACTACGACCTTCCGGGTCTGACGGATTCCAAGAAGCTGGATGAAACCTCCCGTGACAGGCTGGCGGTGGAAATACGCAGGCAGGCTGTCTGCTGGGCTCTGGGCGTCAGCCGGGCACAGGTTGTGGACAGGATCAATATCCTGCAGGCGACTTTCAGGGCCATGGGGAACTCTGTACGGCAGCTCAGGGTAAAACCGCAACTGCTGCTCATAGACGGAAACAAGACCATTCCTGCCGATTATCTTGGTGGAACTGGTGGATTCCGGCAGGAGTGGGTGGTAAAGGGCGATCTTAAGATCCCGGCAATTTCAGCAGCCTCCATTCTGGCCAAGACTTTTCGGGACAGCCTGATGGTCAGGCTGGAGAAACGTTATCCTGGGTACGGATTTGCCGAACACAAGGGCTACGGAACCAAAGTTCATCTTGAGGCTCTCAAGGAGCTGGGGCCATGCTTCGTACACCGGAGGACCTTCCGGGGTGTGCTGCCTGAGAAGAAGCAGTGCAGGCAGGAGAGCATGTGTCTGCCCGGCATCTAGATTTCGGCCGTGCCGGTGAAGGGTATGCAGCCCGCTATCTGGAAAACCGGGGCTATGAAATCCGCCAGCGTAACTGGCGATTCAGACAGTTGGAACTCGATATTATCTGTGAAAGGGCCGGTGAGCTGGTTTTTGTTGAAGTAAAGACCAGAGCTGGCCGAGATATTATGCCCGGCGTGCAGGCCGTGACCCCGGCCAAGCAGATGAAACTGTACAAGGCGGCCTCACGTTATCTGACGGCGATGGATCTCTGGGAGAGGCCGTGCCGCTTTGATCTGGTGATTGTTAATAACGATGGAAACGGCTTTACTGCGGAACATATAGAAAATGCATTCGACCTCACCGACTTTATGGGTAGTGGCGACTCCTCTTGGCAACCTTGGTGACATTTCCGAGCGGGCACGGGAAGTGCTGGCTGCTGCGGATATAATTTTTGCCGAAGACACCCGCCGCTCCGGCAAGCTACTGCAATCGCTCGGTATCGGCGGAAAGAGTTTTGTCAGTCTGCACGAGCATAACGAAGATAAAAGAATCCGTATGGTTCTCGATCATTTCGGGCAGGGCGGCAATGCGGCTCTTGTTTCCGATGCCGGAACCCCGCTTATGAGTGATCCCGGGTACCGGGTAGTGCGGGCCTGCCGTGAGAACGGGATAAATGTAGTTCCGGTTCCCGGACCATGCGCGCCGGTCACGGCATTGTCCGGATGCGGGCTGCCGCCGTATCCGTTTACTTTTCTGGGTTTTCTTCCGCGCAAGGACGGCCAGATCCGCAAGATTTTAGAGGTACACGGGCAGACCGGTGCCACGATTGTTTTTTTCGAACGCAAATCACGGTTGCGCGAAACCATGCATCTGGCCTATGAAACTCTCGGAAACCGTGAGTATGCCATCTGCAGGGAATTGACCAAGGATTTCGAGGAATTCATTAACGGCACACTTTCCGGCTGGGAGGAGATCTCCGAGGAACTGCGTGGAGAAATTACCGTAGTGATCGGTCCTCCTGTTGATGACGGCCCGGCTTCCGAAGACGAGCTCATGCAGATGATCGACTCTGAAATGGAGTCGGGCGATAAGCCCAAGGTCATTGCCAGACGAATTTCCGAGCGGCTCGGGGGCTGGACAGCAAAAGCTGTCTATGAAAAGATAACTGAAAGAAAAAAAGGTAGTTAGCTGATCTGTAAGCCGGATGTGCTGCGAGAGAGTCAAGATGGAAGATCGAAAAACCGGGAAAAGGGCATTGGGTAAGGCCTTTGTCAGGAGTTTCCTGCGCTGTTACTTTGTCAGCGCGGGATTCAATTCCCGCGGCCTTCAGAATATCGGTTTTTCCTACGCCATGCAGCCCGGACTTGAGGCGATCTACAGTGACCCGTCAGAGCTGGCTACTGCCCGCAGAAGGTATGTGAAGCATTACAACTCACATCCTTTCTGGGCTCCGCTGCTGGTGGCCATTTTTCTGTCAGTTGAGGTTCAGATAAAGGACGGACGCTTCCCCGTGCAGTTGCTGGACAAGTTGAAGAACACGACCAGCTATACCCTTTCGGCCATCGGTGATTCGGTATTTTCAGGGAGCGGATTGATTTTCTGGGCGCTGGCAACGGTCAATATGCTGCTGGCAGGGCTGCGTACCCAGGCATTATTGTTTGGTGTAGGACTTTTTGCCGGATTGCAGGCCTTCAAGGTCTTCACTTTCTGGTCCGGCATCAACAAGGGGCTCGGTTTTCTGGATGAACTCAAGCGTTGGGACCTTATCAACTGGGGCGAAAAACTGAAGTTCGCCAATGCCTTTCTGGTCCTGCTCATCTGGTTCCAGCTCTGGCCACGACCCTTGAATACCTATGAGTGGTACGGCGGTGCGGCCGTGCTTGGGTTGCTCGGCTGGGTGATTACCACCGGGAAGATTGCCCGCGAAATAGTGGCGGTGACTGTCGTTGTACTGGGACTGCTGCTTGTTAAATTTGTTTAAGTTTTTCTTTTGAAGAAATAAGATATAAGGAATATGGTAAAATGACTGAGAACAGCGAGTTGCCGGAAATTCCACCAGAAGGTGGAGGAACCGTAGTCCGGAAGGTGGTAGTTGCAAACCAGCTTGGTCTGCACGCCCGCCCGGCCGCCCGGCTGGCCCAGGAAGCACAGAATTTCGGATCGGAAATTGCGATTGTCTGTGATGATCAGGAAATCGATGCCAAAAGCATTCTCGACATCCTGACATTGGCGGCGGCTCAGGGCAGCACCCTTGAACTGCGGGCCGACGGTGATGATGCGCAGGCTGCACTCGATTGCCTGGAAGAACTTTTCAAAACCAGATTCGGCGAGGAAAAATAAGTGGCCAGAACGGTCGTCAACGGAATTTCAGTTTCTACTGGTATAGCCATAGGCAAAGCCTATTTTCTGAACCGCAGCATGTCATCGCGTCTGCCACGGCAGACTGTGCCCTCCCACATGGTTGAGGGGGAAAAACAGCGGATCAAGAAAGGATTTTCCGAGGCTGTAGTAGAGCTTGAGGCCGTCCGTGCGAAGGTGCCTGAGGAACTGCGTGAGCATCAGTTGATCATCGATTCGCACCTGATGATGCTCAAGGACCCCAAGCTGCAGAAATCTTCGCTCAAGTATGTAGACGACCACTGCATCAACGCCGAATGGGCTCTTGAAAAAGCCGTTAATGATCTTGAGAAGGCTTTCGGAGCCCTTGAAGATAAATATATTCGTGAACGCATGCAGGATGTGCGGCAGGTTGCCCTGCGGGTTCAGGCCAAGCTGATCGGCGGAGAGGAAAGTTTGCGCCCTGTTCAGGGACGGGTCATACTCATGGCCCACGACCTGAGTCCGGCAGACACCATTGAGCTTGAAGTCAACAAACTCATGGCCTTTGTCACCACCCTCGGCGGCAAGACCTCACATACCGGGATTCTGGCCCGCACCTTGAACATCCCCGCACTGGTCGGGGCCGAGACGCTTGAGAATTCGGTTGTGGACGGTGATCTGGTCATCATTGACGGCCTTTCCGGCAAGGTGCTGGTAGACCCGTCTGACGACGAGCTGGAGCATTACTACACCCTGCAGAACCAGTTTGAGGACTACCAGCGGACTACAATCAGGACCTGCAACCTGCCTGCGGAAACCGAAGACGGCTATCGCGTTCAGGTTTATGCCAATATTGAGCTTTTCGAAGAAGTTGCGGCTGTAATTGATAACGGGGGTGAAGGGATCGGGTTGTTCAGGACCGAGTATGCCTACTTGAACCGCATGGACCTGCCCACTGAAGAAGAGCTTGCAGAAAAATATTCCGAACTTGCCGCCATCATGGCCCCGCGCAAGGTTACACTGCGCACCCTTGACCTCGGCTCCGACAAGTTCATGACCCATTTCGGACCGCTTGACGAGGCCAACCCGGCCATGGGCCTTCGGGCCATGCGTTTCTGTCTCAAGCATCAGGATCTCTTCAAGACCCAGTTGCGTGCAATCCTGCGGGCCAGCGTACACGGAAACGTGTCGATCATGTTCCCCATGATCTGCGGCCTCAAAGAGGTGCTGCAGGCCAAGTCTGCACTTGCCAGGGCACAGCAGGAGTTGCGCGACGAGGGTGTTCCCTTTGACGAGCAGATGCCTGTAGGGGTCATGATTGAGCTCCCGGCAGCGGTCATGATTGCCGAAATTCTGGCGCAGGAAGTGGATTTTTTCAGTATCGGAACCAACGACCTCATTCAGTACAGCCTCGGAATCGACCGGACAAATCCGCACGTATCCTACCTGTACCAGCCGCTGCACCCCGCTGTGGTCCGTTCCATCAAATATGTGGTTGATGCCGGTCACCGTGCCGGTATCGGGGTCAGTCTCTGCGGAGAGGTCGCATCCGACCCGTATTGTCTGCCCATTCTCATGGGGATGCAGATCGACAGTCTGAGTCTGACTCCCCAGGCCATTCCTGGAATCAAGAGACTGCTCCGTCAGCTCAAGATGCCTGAGTGCAAGCAGTTGCTCAAAGAAGTGCTCGGCTGCCGTACGGTAAGCAGGATCAACCGTCTTGTTACTGATAACATTTACAAAAAGTATCCTGAAGAGCTAATGTTTTTTGCTTCTCTTCTGGATAATGAAGATATTGCAGGTTAATTTAATATCATGGCCAAGAAAAAGAAGATTAAAAGCCCGTCCTCCATTGCACTTAATAAACAGGCCCGCCGTAACTATGAATTCATTGATACCCTTGAGGCAGGGCTGGTCCTTGTAGGTACGGAAGTGAAGTCCCTGCGTAAGGCGCAGGTGAGCTTCAACGACGGCTACATCAATTTCAAGGATAATGAGGCGTGGCTGGTGGGAATCCATATCGCCCCGTACGACCATGCCGGA
Source organism: Maridesulfovibrio sp. FT414 (assembly GCF_050916235.1). GTDB lineage: Bacteria > Desulfobacterota > Desulfovibrionia > Desulfovibrionales > Desulfovibrionaceae > Maridesulfovibrio. The sequence continues at coordinate 1,676,447 of NZ_CP104854.1, read as the reverse complement.
TACACCCAGCACGAACCGGACCGTCCCCGCAAGCTGCTGCTTCACGCTGCAGAAATCGAGCGGTTGAAGGCCAAGACGGAACAGAAAGGTCTGACCGTAATTCCAGTTCGTCTCTATTTTTCAAAGGGAAAGATAAAGCTTGAGATAGCCCTTGCCAGAGGACGCAATGTGCATAACCGCAAGGACGAGCTTAAAAACAGGGATATAGCAAGAGATACGGCCCGCCAGATGGTTGATTATTAACCGTCGGGCGAGCCGTAAAAGTTCTCATCCACCCCTTGCCGGTGGGTGGAGAAAGCATGATTAGGGTGTAGTAACCTTCGTCCGTCAAGGATCGGACTCAGACGGTTTTTGCTGCCGTCTGTTTGTTTTCTTACTGGAGACCGGAAACAAGCATGGTGAAAACCAGTGCTGCACCGACCCAGAAAAATGTTTTAACCATTCCGGTTACGGGGTCGGTTTTTTCGCGGCCCAGAACACTGTCTTCAGGGGTGAAGATTTCTGTCACAAATGCGCTGATGCTGCTCATGGCGGTTCTCCTTGTTGCGTGATCGGGTGAGCTTGTCACCTTGTCGTTGACTATTATGTGCATGTTTTTTGTCCCACAATCCAATGGGAATAATCGAAGACCCCCTTTAAGAATTTCAATACCCTGACATTAAGGTTGTAGGTAGTCTTCAATAGGCTGAAAATTATGGAATTGTATCAGATAAAGACATTCGTGGCGGTTGCCGAGGAAGGAAACATGACCCGCGCGGCCAAGCGGCTTCATGCCAGCCAGTCCACCATCAGCCTGCATATCAAGTCCCTTGAAGAGGAGTTTGATGTGCGCCTTTTCCTGCGTACCCCTAAGGGAATGCAGACTACCTCCGAGGGGGAAGCCCTGCTCAATAAAGCAAGAGCCATCCTCGAAAGCGTGGAGGCCTTTGAAGCCGAGGCCAGTTCATTCAAAGGAGAACTGTCCGGTGTGGCGCGTGTCGGTCTGCAGACTTCTCCGGTCTACCTGCGTACCCCGCAGCTCATTTCGTGCATAAAAAACCGTTTCCCCGGTTTGACCCTGCATCTGGTCCAGATGCCTACCTGGACCATCCGTGCCGACATTTCCACCCGCAAGCTGGATGGCGGATTCTTTTATTCCAACTGTCCGCCGGAGGATGTGGATGCTATTCTGCTTGAAAATACTGTCCTTTATGTGGTCGGTCCGGCCTCATGGCGGGAGCGTATGGAAAATGCCAGCTGGGAGGATCTCTCAAAGCTGGACTGGATCTGGACTCCCGAAGAGTGTTCCTTCAATGTTAAGCTCGAAGAAACTTTTTCGTCGCGTGGTTTGGATGTCTCGAAATCCACCATTGCCGACAGCGAGGACACCCACAATGCTCTGGTCAAGGCCGGCAACGGAATTACGGTCATGCGGGGAGATGAAGCTGCTGAAGGCGTGGACAAAGGCGTTTTTTACATATGGCCCGGCGGGCACATCGAGATAGGCATGTATTTCGGCTATCCGCGCAGGAAGGAAGCTGATCCCGTTGTCCGGGCGCTTCTCGAATGTGTTGAAAAAGTCTGGGACAAGGCGTAACTACTGATGCCCGGTTAATCTCTTTTCCTGAGCAAGGTCGGCTCAATGGTACGGCCAATATGCTGAAAAGCACAATTCAAGGCATCTAGGCTCTTCTTATGAAAGCATATCCTGAAAGATTCTCCCTCTCCCAAAAGAAATTCCTGAAAAATCTGTTCCCAGGTTCCGAGTCCAGCTTTGACGAAGGTACACTGCTGTCCTGCGGCGTTGACGCCAGCCGTAAGCACGAAAAACCCCTTGCCCTCGTGCGGCCTCGGAATACGGTACAGGTCGCGGAACTTCTCAAATGGGCTCAGCTGGAGCGGGTTCCGGTTTATCCGCGTGCCCGAGCGACCAACAAGGTCGGCGGATGTGTTCCGGTGCGGCATGGAGTGGTTGTCTCCATGCTGGATATGAACGGCATTATTGATGTCGACGCACGGGATTTTGTCGCGGTTGTCGAGCCGGGCGTCATCACTGCCGACCTCCAGAAGGCTGTGGAGGCGCGTGGGTTGTTTTATCCTCCGGACCCGGCAAGCCTGAAGATTTCCACCATCGGGGGCAATATCTCCACCTGTGCCGGGGGCATGCGCGCGGTCAAGTACGGGGTTACCCGTGACTATGTGCTGGGCCTTGAGGCTGTGCTGCCCGGAGGAGAGATCATCCATACCGGCGGGCGTACCCACAAGAATGTGGTCGGTCTCGACCTTACCCGTTTGCTGGTCGGCTCGGCAGGTACTCTGGGCATGATAACCCGGGCCACCCTGAAACTTCTGCCCCTGCCGGAAACATCCGCTTCCGTGCTGGTCGGGTTCAGGGATCTGACCGGCTGCCTGAAAGGAGCTGAGGCCGTGTTCGGTTGCGGTATTCTGCCCACGGCCATGGAGCTGATGGACCACAATACGATCAAGGCCCTTGAAATGCATTCTGATGTTCCCTGGAGCACCGGAACTGGCGGGCTGCTGCTTCTTAAAATTGACGGTTCCGGAGAATCTGTTTCGACCGACCTTAAGCGCATAGGGCGTGCCCTTGCTGCGGTTGAGACCACCTTCATGGAGAGCGGTTCCGGGGATGATCAGGAAAGGCTTTGGGAATTGCGCCGGGTGATCAGCCCTGCCGCATTCAATCTTGCCCCGGATAAGCAGGGCGAAGATGTGGCCGTGCCGCGCGGCAGAGTTGCCGAAGCAATTGCGACCTATCACAGAATCGGGACCGAACTTGGGGTGATCGTAGTCTGTTTCGGCCATCTCGGGGATGGCAATATTCATGTCAGCGTCATGTATGATAAGTCCCTGCCCGGTCAGGGCGAGAACGCACTGCTGGTCAAGAAACGAATTTTTCAATGCACTCTCGATCTGGGCGGTACTCTTTCAGGTGAACATGGAATCGGCCTGACCAAGGCAAAGTATATCCGCATGCAGCTGGGTGAGGCCGAACTCCGGTTGATGGAAGGCATCAAGCGGACTTTTGATCCCCTGAACATTATGAACCCCGGGAAGGTGGTCTGATGGCAGCGCCCAAAGCATGTGTGCAGTGCGGTAAGTGTCTTGAAGTCTGTCCGCTGTTCAAGGCCACAGGCCGGGAAGAGCTGACCCCGCGGGCCAAGTTTTTTCTGCAGACCCTTGATCCGTCGCAGGGGTTGAGCGAGAAGGACTTCAATTCTCTGGCCTCGCTGTGCCTCTCCTGTGGCCGGTGTGCGAAAAACTGCCCCCAGAATATGTCCGGCCCTGATCTGGTTTCTGATCTGCGGGCAAAGTCCAAAGGCTTTGTACAGGTCTGCTGGGATCTCTGGCTGGCTAAACCGGGGGTTCTCTGGCCCATGGCTGCGGCATTGTCCCGGTTTTCCCCTGAAGCGTTGCCCGAACCCTTCGGTTCCGCCAGAAAGCGCATGGAGGCCCTTTTTGCCCGTAATTGCGAGCCCTGGGCAAAACTGGTGCCCCAGATTCATTTGGAAGTGCGCAAGGCCGTGCTGTTCAAAGGATGCACAGGCCGTTATGCCCGCAAAGAGTGGGGGGACAAGGCCTCGAAGATGCTGGACGGCATGGGGATTGTCCGGGCCGGTGAACCGGATTTTTCCTGCTGCGGTTCTTCTTATGGCAGTGCCGGGCTTATGGATCGGCAGCAATATGTTCGCAGGCGCAATATCAGACTTTGGCAGGAGGCCGGGGAACCGCTCCTGATCACATTCTGTGCAACCTGTCTGAAGGGGCTGTCCGAGTACTGTGTGGATGATTTTTCCGGAGATGAGGAGCTCCATGCCTGCTGGCAGGCAGGGCTGACCCCGTTGTCATTCCTGCTGGAAGGGGCGGAAGTGCATCTGCTTGACAATTCGCCGAATCAGGTGGTCTACCATAAGCCCTGCCACGCTCGTAAACCCGACCCGGACCTTGCCTTGGTGCGGATGATCGCCGGGGATAGGCTGGCCCCGCTGCAGGAAGACCTGTGCTGCGGATTCGGCGGAGTGATGCAGCTCGGTGCGCCGGAGCTGTCACGGCAGGTCGGGGAGCATTGCATGGGCAGGCTTACGGATGGTCTTGAGCCGGGAGCGCACATCCTGACCGGGTGTTCGGCCTGTGTCATACAGCTTGCCTCCCTTGTAAAAGATGAATATTTTGCCTCGCACTGGCTTGATATTTTGAAATAAGGACTTATTAAATAGCAGCAGACTTTTTAAAGTGAATAAAATTGCGGCTTTTACCGCTCAGGACAAAGGATAATCTATTCCATGTTTAATTTCATTGTTTCCAAAATTTTCGGTTCGCGAAATGAAAGATTCATTAAAAAACTCAAGCCGCAGATTGACCTGATCAATTCTCTGGAACCTGAAATGGAAAAGCTCACCGACGAGCAGTTCCCGCAGAGAATAGCCGAGCTGAAAGAGGAAGTTGCCGGGGGCAAATCCCTTGATGATATGCTGCCGGAGGTTTTCGCCCTTGTCCGCGAGGCCGGAAAGCGTTCTCTGGGCATGCGTCATTATGATGTGCAGATGGTCGGTGGAATGGTGCTCCACGGGGGCCGTATCGCCGAGATGAAGACCGGTGAAGGTAAAACCCTTGTGGCTACCCTTCCGGCAGTTCTCAACGCCATTTCAGGCAAGGGAGTGCATCTCATCACCGTTAACGACTACCTTGCCCGCCGCGACTCCGAATGGATGGGCAGGCTGTACAATTTTCTTGGTCTGACTGTAGGTGTCATTGTCCATGGGTTGACCGATCAGCAGCGGCAGGAAGCCTACGGCTGCGATATCACCTACGGAACAAACAATGAATTCGGGTTCGACTACCTGCGCGACAATATGAAGTTCTACAAGGAGCAACTGGTCCAGCGTGAACTCAATTACGCCATTGTCGACGAAGTTGACTCCATCCTTATCGACGAAGCCCGTACCCCGTTGATCATCTCCGGTGCATCCGAAGACGCCACTTCCATGTACGGAAGGGTCAACTCCATTATCCCTCTGCTGAAAAAAGGTGAGGACTTCGAACTGGATGAAAAGGGACGTTCCATCACCATGACCGATGACGGTGTCATCAAGTGCGAGCAGATCCTCGGAATCGACAACCTCTACGATTCACAGCACATTTCATTCCAGCATCATATCATGCAGGGCATCAAGGCCCACCACCTGTTCTCCCGCGATGTCGATTATATCGTGAAGGACGGACAGGTTGTCATCGTAGACGAATTCACCGGCCGTCTCATGCCCGGCAGGCGTTTTTCCGACGGTCTGCATCAGGCCCTTGAAGCCAAGGAAGGCGTGAAGGTCGAGTCCGAAAACCAGACTCTGGCCTCAATCACCTTCCAGAACTATTTCCGCATGTATAACAAACTGTCCGGGATGACCGGTACCGCGGATACAGAGTCCGTGGAATTCGCCCAGATCTATAACCTGGAAGTAATTGTTATCCCCACCAACTCCCAGATGGTCCGTAAGGATTTCCCGGATTCCATCTACAAGACCCAGCGCGAGAAATATAACGCAATCGCCGATGATATTGCCGCAAAATACAAGGCCGGCCAGCCTGTTCTGGTCGGTACGGTTTCAATTGAGAAGTCGGAGCTTGTTTCCGGCCTGCTCAAGCAGCGCAAGATCCCGCACAACGTTCTGAACGCCAAGCATCATGAGATGGAAGCGCAGATCGTTGCCGAAGCCGGACAGAAGGGGCACGTGACCATTGCCACCAACATGGCCGGTCGTGGTACCGACATCGTGCTCGGCGAGGGAGTGAAGGATCTCGGCGGCCTGCACATCATCGGCACCGAGCGTCATGAATCACGGCGTATCGACAACCAGCTCCGCGGACGTTCCGGCCGTCAGGGAGACCCGGGTTCCACCCGTTTCTACCTTGCCCTTGATGATGACCTGATGCGTCTGTTCGGTTCCGAGCGTATCGCCGGTATCATGGACAAGCTGGGCATGGAAGAAGGGGAGCCTATTGAGAACGGCATGGTCACCAAGGCCATTGAGAATTCCCAGAAGAAGGTCGAAGGGCATAACTTCGAAATCCGCAAGCAGCTCCTTGATTACGACAACGTAATGAACCAGCAGCGCGAGGTTATCTACACCCTGCGCCGTGAAGTCATGTACTCCGAAGACATGGCTGAAATGATTTCCGAGTTCATTGAAGATCTCTTTGACGACTGTTTCTTCCCTGTGGAAGAAGCCAAGGGCAAACCCCTTGATCCTGAAACCGAGGAGATGGTCCGAGTTCGTCTTGATGAACTCTTCGGCTTCAGCCGCAATGCCGAGTTCAAGGATCATCTTCCGACCCGCGAGCAGGCCGAGAAATGGGTCGGAGAGATTCTGGACGTTCTCAGGAACAGTGCCGGTGATCATTTCCACGAAATCCAGCGTTACTTTGTTCTGGAAGCCCTAGACCGCAACTGGAAGGAACACCTGCTTAACATGGACCACCTGCGCGAGGGTATCGGCCTGCGCGGTTACGGTCAGAAGGACCCCAAGCACGAGTACAAGCGTGAAGGGTTTGAGCTGTTCCGCGAAATGCTTGATCGCATCAAGGAAAATACTGTTCGTGCCCTCTGCCATCTGCGTATTGAAACTGAAGTCCGCGAGGAAGAGTTCCAGCATAAGGATAAGCAGCAGGAAGAACTGGAATATTCGGATGCGGATGAGTCGGAATCCAAGAAAAAGCCTGTACGCCGCAACGAGCCCAAGACTGGCCGTAATGATCCCTGTCCTTGCGGCAGCGGCAAGAAATTCAAGAAATGCTGCGGAAAATAGCCGTTTGAATAAATGTCAGAAACAAAGCCCGCCGGATATTTTCGGCGGGCTTTGTTTTTCTGTTTGAAAGATACAGTCAGGCTTGAATGAGATGCATGATCCCGGAGAGAGCCAACGCAGGCTCTCCCCAGGGTAAACACGGATTAGAATTTTTCGAAATCACCATCGGAGAAATCGGCATCCATGTTCAAAGCAACTCCGGATGACGATTTACTGGTCTTTTTGGCTGGGGCCGGGAGCGAGGATGGTTTGGAAGGCTTGCGGGTGCTCGGGGGCAGTGCATGTCTTCTCGGCGCTGCCATATCGCTTACCTGGAAGAAGCTCATTACCTGCTGTAACTGTTCTGCCTGGCTGGAGAGCTCTTCAGAAGTGGAGGCCATTTCCTCGGAGGCAGAAGCGTTCTGCTGAGTTACCTGATCAAGCTGCTGTACTGCCTTGTTGATCTGTTCTGCTCCGCTCAGTTGTTCCGTACTGCTTGCGGTGATTTCCTGCACCAGTTCTGCTGTACGTTTTATGTCCGGTACGAGCAGGCTGAGCATTTCTCCGGCCTTTTCGGCAACAGTGACCGTGCTTGATGACAGGTCCCCGATTTCGCGGGCCGCTTCACCGCTTCGTTCAGCCAGTTTGCGAACCTCGGCGGCGACAACGGCGAAGCCTTTGCCGTGTTCTCCGGCCCTTGCAGCTTCAATAGCCGCGTTAAGGGCAAGCAGGTTGGTCTGGCGGGCGATCTCTTCAATGATGGAGATCTTTTCGGCAATGTTTTTCATGGCGTCCACTGCCTTGATGACCGCTACGCCGCTGTCTTCGGCCTGTTGAGAGGACTTTACCGCGATCTGCTCGGTCTGCTGCGCGTTGTCGGCATTCTGCCTTATATTGGCGGTCATCTGTTCAATGGAGGAGGATACTTCTTCAACATTTGCAGCCTGTTCAGTTGAAGACTGAGAGAGGCTTTCGGCCGTGGCTGAAAGTTCTTCACTTCCAGAAGCCACGTTTTCGGACGAGCTGCCTACTTCAGCCACGACTTCCGAGAGTCTGTGAACCATTTCGTTGAGGGCTGTGGCAAGGGTTCCGACTTCGTCTTTCTGATCTATTTCAAGAGTCTGGGTGAAATCCCCGCGTGACATGCGCTGGGCAAAGTTCACACCCATGAGAATGGGACCGGTGATGGCTTTGCTCAGTATAACTGCGGTCAGCAAGCCGATGACCAATGCGATAATAGCGCCTACAACAAGAACAGTGTTTGAGAACTCCATATTGGACAACATCTTCTGTTTCTGATCGGCACGGGCATCCCTGCACTGGCGGTCTGCTGCTCTTGCTGCCTCAACCATTCCCTGCTCTGCTTTGACCTGTTCCGCCATAAGCGAAGTGTATTTGGTGAAATTGGTCTGGTAGCTGAGGATGGTTTTGAAAACACCATCCACTTGGGCAATGTTGGCCGGATTGGAAAAGCGCGATTTCAGGTTTTGTAGCAATTCAGAGATGTTTTTCACATCCTTCTCGACCATTTCCGTGTACTTGGGATCTGACGAGATGATGTATTCTTTTTCATTCTTGCGAACTGTAATAAACCATTTGATAGCACGGTTGGCATCATCGGCCTTGGCGAGCTTGTCATTTATGCCAGCCTGCCCTTTGCTGTAGACTTCACCTATTTTGCCTACCTCTCCAAGCTGGACCGCTTTGGTGATCTCGGATTTGGTATTGTTCATTATGCTTTCAAGCTGAGCTTTCTGGGCAGAACGGATTTTTTCCAGTTCTCCGAGGACCGAGCGGGCTTCAGCACGCATCATTTCCATTGTTTTCTTGCGTTCACCGACAAGGTTTACATACCTTTTGAATGTCTGCTCGTAACTGTTTACCGCCTTGCCCAGTTCGTTCATCTGGTTGTGGTTATTCTGCTGGGTGAACTTTTTGTCAGTGGCTGTAACCTGAGATTTAAGAGATGTAAGAAGTTCTTCATGTTTTTGCAGATAAGATGGATCAGCACGAAGTATGTAATTTTTTTCCTGCATTCGCACTTCAAGAATCATCCTGACCATGCGGTTGACATCGTCAGCCTTGATGACACGTTCCTGAATGCCACTCATGCCGCTAAATCCGACGAAAGCCATAACTGCCGTGAGAAGTATCATCAGGGCAAAGCTGATGCCCAGCTTCAATCCCAGTTTCAGATTTTTAAACATGATTGGCCCCCCATATGTTTATATGTAATAAAGTAAATAAATTTGCTACTTCGTGTTGTAACATAAAGAACAAAGGACATGGAAGAGAATTAAGGATAAATATTTAGGTTTTGAGTGTCATTCATGATGGCAGGCCATTAAAATTCACGGCAGGCTGAAAATAACCGTTGATTGTGGAAACCATGATGTGTAGAGAGCTCTTTTCCATCATGTCGGGCGGGCGGAAGCCACCGGCAGAGACTTAATTATCCTAAAAAGCAGGAGGGCATATGCTCGCCATATTTTTTCAGACATATCTTAAGATGTTTTTCATCCTAACACCATTCTTCGCCATATCAGCGTTTATTTCGCTCACACAGGAAATGAGCCCTGCCGAAAGAAGAAAGACAGCTCTTAAGGTTACGCTGGCGGTTATAATCATATCTGTGGTTCTCTATCTGTATGGAAGGTACATTTTTGAATTGTTCGGGATTACCCTTGATGCCTTCAGGATCGGGGCCGGTGCTGTTCTGTTCCTTTCTGCATTGAACATGGTCAGCGGAGCAGGCAAGAACTTTGAAGCCGGCAAGGAAGATGATGATATTGCGGTTGTGCCTCTTGCCATGCCCATTATCGTCGGCCCTGGGACCATCGGGGCCCTTTTGGTCATGGGCTCTACTGTTTCGGGTTATTCGGACATGATTCTGGCTTGTTCGGCGGTTGTTGCCGCTGTATTAACCGTGGGAATTCTGTTATTCGTTTCATCGGGCCTCAAGCGTCTTCTGGGAAGAAGGGGCCTTAACATCATGAGCCGTCTGACCGGACTGTTTGTTGCGTCCATTGCGGCCCAGATCTTTTTTACCGGATTGCGAAATTTCATGTTGAACTAGTTCACCGTACACGGAGGTCTTTCTTATGTCAGGTTCCAAGCAGCTTACGGACAGGTTTTTGGTTGCACTCTTTAGACGTGGAAAGGCTGATTTTCTGCCTGCGTCCTATTTGAAGGCCGAGGGGGACAAGGTCCTTGCTCGTGGAGAGTCGGACCGGCTTCCTGAACTTCTGGCGGGATTTGTTGAGGAAGGAATCTGTGAGGAAAGGGGCGGCGAGTTCCGACTGATCAAGGATCCGTTCGCTTAGATCTTATTTTGAATGGCAAAAAAGCCCTGTGACATGATTCGTGTCACAGGGCTTTTCTTATAAATTCAGACTATTCCGTACTCGTCAATCGATCGGAATGAATGAGCAGTCCATCTGTTTATTCGCGTCCACTTTGACAATTGCCACGCAGGGAGGCCTGTCGTCACGGGGAGAGGTCAGACTGCCGGGGTTGAGCATCTGTACGCCGGAAACTACTGACCAATCCTGAATATGGGTATGACCATAGCAGACAAGATTGTATTCCGGGCCGAATGAATTTGCTACATTCAAAGAAACCTGTGAGCGACTCCCCCAGCCGTGGGCAATGCCGATGTTCAGTCCGTTGTATGCTACGGTCTGCAGTGTCTGAACGTATTCGCTCAGTTTCCATTCATCACAATTGCCCAGTGCAGCATGGAAGTTTGGATGCTGGCAGAAAAACTGCCATACGGAAAAAGAAACCATATCTCCGCAATGAAGCAGCAGATCCGCATCTGCCAGATAAGTATTAAAAACCTCCGTGAGCCTTCTGTCGGGCTCACGGAGGTGTGTGTCAGATATAACTGCTATTTTCACTTAAATTACTTCTGAGGCACTGCGTCCGGATTTGTGGTCATTTTCGGAGCAGGACGTTCCGGGTCTTGCCTGGAATCCTCAACCTGCTTGGCGCGATAGCTCAGGTAGGCATCGCGAAGTCCCAGATAGGGATCGATGGATGCATCCTTGAGGGATTCGTACTCGCCGATGTGGAAGGATAGCTTGTTGATCTGGTTGTAGGCACCGGCTGAAACGGAGTAGTACCAGGGAATGCCGAACCACCAGAAGGGGTTGAGCACAAAGGTGTCGATACCAACACCGACTGCATCACGCACAGTTGAGGGGCCAAGAAAAGGTATTACAACGTACGGACCGTTGGGGATGCCCCAAACTCCGAAGGTCTGCCCCATATCCTCGTCACCCATGTACAGAGGCATTGTGGACTGTGCTTCCCCGGCCACGTTGCCGAGTCCGCCCATGCCGACAATGGAGTTGGCTATGAATTTGGATGTCTCGGCCCCGGCAGTGTAGAATTTGGCCTGAAGAAGGCAGCTGGCGAGACGTACGGGGTAGAGCATGTTCTGGAAAAAGTTGTTGGCCCAGGTTCTGGGGCGCAACGGAACTGCCCACATGTAGCCCTTGGTTACGGGCTTCATTACATTGAAGTACATGTAGTCGTTAAAGTCGAACATGGCCCTGTTGAACCCCTGCCACGGATCATCGGCATGGGCCTTGTCGTCATGCTCAGAATCGCCCCAGAGGTCTTCACTGAATTCATCATATTTTTCAGGGTTGTTCTCGACTTCACCTATGACAGCAGCACCCACCTGTGCAACAACGATGGGTTCGCCGTTATCCTGAGAACGCACCTGTGACGGAAACGAAAGCAGGATGAAGGTCAGTACTATGAAGGCCAGAAGGGCGGTTGAGTAGTTTCTGGTCATGACGTCGCCTTAAGCTACTGCTGCGGTGCAGCAGGTGTTTTTTTCTGGTTTTTCAGTTCATTGCATTTGTTTTCAAGCCGGGAAAAGAGTTCCTTCTTGGTGGCCTCAAAACGCTCGGGAGTGCTGGTGTCAAGAATTCCCGCGAACTGGGTCTTGTAGTTCTTTACCAGGCTGATTCCTTCGATTTTTACATCGTATACGTCCCACTCGCCGTTTTCAAGTTTCATGCGGTAAAAAACCGGAATATCATTCTGAGCGGAAAGAAGACGGGTATCGACCTGAGCATAATCGCCTTTGACAATTGTTTCCTTGTCAAAGGCCACTTTTTCACCGGAGTATTCTTCAATACGTCCGAGATAGGTCTGTTCGAGCAGATCGGTGAAAAGTTCCACGAACTGTGTGCGTTCTTCAGGGGTGAAATCGAGCCATGGGCGTCCGATAGACCGTTTGGACAGTTCTTCAAAATTGAAAAAATCCTTTATGGTCGCACGAACCTTGGCGGTCTTTTCAGCGATTTTTTCTGGATGTCCCTTGTACTGGGGATCATTGAGTATTTCTATCACGCTTTGAATGCCCCCACGGAGTCGGACCATGGGAGAGTTTTCAGCGGATGCAAAGCCGGCCCCTACGCTGATGCACAGGAGAAAGACGATTACGGATATGGATATGATACGTTTCATTATAAAAACCGATTATAATTAATGTTGAGTTTTTTAGACCTTGCCAAAAACATACTTGCTAATCAAGTCTTCAATGTCGATGGCAGACTCTGTTTCGATTATAATACCACCGGGTTCAATGGGGTCTCCAACTCCTCCGGGGGTGATCTTCACATACTTGTCCCCGATCAGACCGCTGGTTTTTACTGACGCAATGGCATCGTCAAGCAGTTCGATCCGCTTTTCGATGCTGAGGGTAAGTACAGCCTTCTGGTTCTTGAGATCAAGCTCTATTTTGTCCACGAAGCCGATAGGAACCCCCATCATTTCAACGGGGGACTTTTCGCGCAGTCCGGTGACATCGTTGAAGCTGGCTTTGACATGGTAGTGCGAGTCGGAAAACATCTGTACATCACCGAGCTTGATACTCATGTAAACAATGGCCAAAAGGCCCAGGAATACAAATACTCCGACCGCTGTTTCTTTAGGATATTTCTTCATGCCGCAATCCGTCTTCAATTAATTTCTATTGAGGTCGCCAATGTATCTGGCGCAGTCCAGTTTCATTACCGAGGGGTCAAGAGGAGCCATGGTCAGTCTGGGGCTCTGTCTTTCCTCTCCCTGCCGGTCGAGGAATTGTCGCAGGTACGGGTCCGCGGTTGCCATAAGCTCGTCTTTGGACCCTTCGAAAAGAGTTCTGCCTTCACCGAGAACAACAACGTAGTCCGCAATGGTCTGCATGCTGACCAGATCATGACTGACCACTACAATGGTCATATCAAACCGTTCCTTCAGTTCAAGGAGCAGTCCGTCCAGTTCTGCGGAGTTGATCGGGTCAAGCCCGGAAGTAGGCTCGTCGCAGAACAGAATGTCCGGGTCCATGACCATGGCACGGGCCAGTCCCGCTCTTTTGCGCATGCCGCCGGACAGTTCGTTGGGATAATAGTCCATAAAGTCCTCAAGGCCGACGAGGCTCAGTTTGGACTTCACAACCTTAAAAATATCGTCCTGCTTCAGCCGGGTGTGCTCGCGCAACGGCAGGGCTACATTGTCAAACAGGGTCAGGGCACCCAGCAGAGCTCCGTCCTGAAAGAGAACTCCGATGCGCTGCTTAAGGCACCTGAACGCCTTGCGCTTGAGTTCATATATATTGTGTTTACCGAGAAAGACCGCACCGCTGATGGGGGTGTTCAGCTTGAGTATGTTCTTTAGCAGAGTGGATTTACCGCATCCGGAACGTCCCAGAATGACGGAAATCCCTCCCCCGGGGAGGGTCGCGTTTATGTCCTTTACCACCACGGTTCTGTCATAGCCGATGGTAAGGTTTTCAATGCGTATATCAGGTGCTTTTGAATTCACTTGCGGCCCCTAGAAAAGCAGTGAGGTCATTATGTAGTCGGAAACAAGAACCATTACACAGGACATTACAACCGCGGTTGTTGTTGCCTGACTTACCCCTTCCGGACCTTTTCCGTCCTTGCGGAAATGGGTGAAATAACCCTGAAAACAGCAGACTGTGCAGACCAGCACAGCAAAAACAAGCGATTTTTCAAATCCCACGGAGATATCTTCCCATGACAGTGATGTATGGACCCGGTGGAAGTAGACACCTGAATTACCGCCCAGAAGTGCCACGCCGGTCAGATAGCCACCGAATATCCCGATCAGGTCAAAGAGCGCGGTCAGGATGGGAAATGAAATCAAGGAGGCCAGAATTTTAGGGCTGACCAGGTAGCTCATGGGGTTTATATCCATGAGTTCCAATGCATCTATCTGCTCGGAGATGCGCATGACCCCTATTTCAGCTGTCATTGAAGAACCGGCGCGACCGGTGAGCATGATGGCGGTTAGTACCGGGCCAAGCTCCCTGACCAGCGACAAGGCCACTGCTGCACCGAGGAATCCTTCTGATCCGAATTTGGATAGGGCGTAATATGTCTGCAGTCCAATGACCATACCGGTGAAGATGCCTATAAGGCCGATAACCGTTATGGATTTTACTCCGATGAAATAAAGCTCTTTCACTGTCTTGGAAAAGATTCCAAGCGAACTGAAAACGTGAAGAATTCCCTGGAAAAGGAAAATACACATGGCTCCGGCTTCCCCGATAATGCCGAGCATTATTTTCCCTATGAGGGAGAGAGGTTGTGCGAGCCTGTTTTCAGTTGTTGTCTGTGTCATGTCTGTCTTCTAGTAAAGTTAATAATATTGAAGTGCTATCTGCGTTTTATTCCATCCGGAAGGATTCAAGGTGCCTTCTTATCATAATGAGGCGGAAAATAAAAGCATAAGCCGCTAGGATACAGCGTTTTCAAACAGGATTAATGTGCATAGCATTTGAGGCTAATCTTCATCATCAAGCCCGTTCTTGTTTTCCCACCAGCTTGGGGGCGGTCCCAGGTACCACCAGTCTTTGTGATCAGTTTCGGATATCTTATCGGCCAGTTTTCTTCCTTCTTCAGTGCGCAATCGCTTTAAAGCTGAATCAAGCCATTTTCCGGCGTAAGGGTTGCCCATATCCATCTCTTCCTTGAGGTTGAGGATGAAATCGATCTGGTCGGCGTCCTGTGCCAGTTTGGATTCGAGTGTATCACACTCCTCAAGTTCTTCCCAGTGGGGGTAGATCTTGTCTTCAAGTCCAGTCCCGGAAAGGGTGTGCCGCAGGGAGCGATCGCGATAGCTGCGGTTATAGATCCTGTTGACATAGTTGAAGTCGCCGGTTCTGGCCTCGTGCAAATCATGGAATAAACACATGAATACGGTTCTGGCCATGTCCGCTCCGGCCATATCTGCCAGAACATAGCCGAGAACGGCAACTCTGTACGAGTGATCGGCTACTGATTCAGAACCTGTTCCTAGAAACTGGTATCCTGTCCGGGGAGTTTTCCTGAGCATGCCGACTTCAAAGAGGAAGTCGGCAAGTCTGGTCATCCTGTCACGGTTCTTTAGGTTTTTCATCATATTAAAATCTGAGTTGTGGTCGAGATAAACGAGTCAGGTCAGGACCTGTAATCGGCATTGATGCGGATGTATTCATTGGTCAGGTCAGAAGCCTTGAGCATTGAGGTTCCATCGCCGTCACCCAGAGTGATGATGACGTCGATGTCCTGTTTGCGCATGATCGGTTCGAGCAGCGCATCAAGGTCTCCTGCTACCGGCTTGCCCTTTTCAAAGACAACCACCTTACCGAAGCTCAAGGTCAGTTTTTCAGGGTCGAATTCTGCTCCGCTGCGTCCGGCTGCGGCGACAATGCGTCCCCAGTTGGGGTCTTCGCCGAAAAGAGCTGTTTTGACCAGCGGCGAATTGCCTACGGCCCGGACGATCAGTTCTGCATCGGCATCAGAAGCCGCACCGGATACACTGATGGTCATGACCTTGGTTCCGCCCTCGGCATCCTGAACGATCATGTAGGAAAGCTGTTGGCAGATATCGAGAAGCAGTGCTTCAATTGCGCTGTCGTCATTAGCATTTTCAGCCTGTGCTCCGGACGCGCCGTTGGCAAAGGCCATGACTGTATCGTTGGTGCTGGTATCGCCGTCAACGGTGATGCAGTTGAAGCTTTTGTCAACGCATCTGCGAAGGGCCTGTTTCCACCAGTCCGCGTCTACTCCTGCATCGCAGAATACAAAGCCGAGCATGGTGGCCATGTTCGGAGAGATCATGCCTGCGCCTTTGCACATACCCAGCATCCTGACGGTCTTTCCTGCAACAATGGTTTCGCCCCAGGCTATTTTGGGGAATTTGTCTGTGGTCATGATGGCCTTTGCGGCCTTGATCGGGTCATCCTTGCCCACGCGTTCGGCAATTTTCGGGGCGGCTGCTCTCCATTTATCCATGTTGAAGCGGGGGCCGATTACACCGGTGGATGCCGGGAGCAGATCACGTGCTTCAATGCCCAGCTCTGCGGATAAGAGTTCAAGGGTTTCACGGCAGTCAGCCACTCCTTCTGCGCCTGTACAGGCATTGGCAAACCCGGCGTTGATAACTGTTCCGCGAACCGTGCTGGATTCATCAAGAATTGCCTTGCCCACAAGCACCGGGGCGGCCTGAAATTTATTTGTAGTGAAAACGGCAGCGGCAGTGGCAGGGGTGTCGCTGATGATCAGGGCGAGGTCTTCACGTCCTTTATACCGGAATCCAGCATCAAGGCTGGCAAATTTGTATCCTTTGGGTGTGGGAAGCATTGCTTTTACCTCTTGTTTTCAAAAAGCGCCCGGATGAAATCAGAGCGTGGTTTGTATTTGTTACTCGGTTGATTAAATCGTCGCAACACAAAATAAATGATTAAAACAAAACTCTTCTGCCTGTTACAAAAAAAGGGTCTGCCCGGAAGGACAGACCCTGTAATTCATCATTCAAGCCGAAGCTTACTGGTTCAGGATGTCCGGACGTACAATATCTATTTTTGCCTTGGATCGCAGTTCACCAAGGAAAGAGCTGAACAGTTCATTGGCACGCTGCTGCTGCAGAGCGTTCATGATCATATCCTTCTGAGCTGCCCAAGCTTCCTCGTTGGGGGGAAGACGGTCATCAAGACGGGCAACGATAAAGCCTCCGGGCAGTTCGAACGGCTGTGCAAGCCACTGGTCTTTTTCGGCTGCAAAGGCAGCCTCTGCAAGACGCTGGTTCATACCCAGTCCTGGAACAAAACCGTCACGGCCGAAGGGCTCGGAGGTCTTGAGGTCTTTTTTGACGACCTTCATTGCATCAGCTTCAGTGGCCTTGTTTGCAAGCTGGGTAGCAAGGGCAAGAGCCTTCGCCTGAGCAAGGGTCATCGCCTGCTTCTGGTTCAGGAAGTTTCTGATGTCTTCCTTCACGTCGGCGAGGGGGCTGACGGTAGCGGGAATGTCCTCGATCTTTTCTGCGAGGATGTATCCGCCGTCAACAGCTATGGGCATATCGGTCAAGCTGCCCTTGGGCAGGTCGATGATTGTCTTGGCGGCTCCTTCAGTCATGCCGAATGCACGGGTAAGGTTCTGCAGGGTTGCCTGCTCGCTCTTCTTGACAGCTACAGCAATTTCATCTGCAAGCTTATCCATTTTCATGCCGGAAGCACCAAGGTCAACGGCGTGGTCAAGCTTGTCGCCGATGGAACCGGAAGCCTTTTCTTCTGCAATGGCGGTTCTTATTTCAGCCTTGACCTGTTCGAAATCCTTCTGACCGGCTTCCCTTATGTCATCAACTTTGATGATATGCCAACCGAAGCGGGTGCGGACCGGTTCGCTGATCTGTCCCTTTTTGAGAGCGAAAGCTGCCTCTTCAAAGGGCTTAACCATAGCGCCGCGACCGAACCAGCCGAGTTCTCCGCCTTTAGGCCCACTGGGGCCTTCAGAGTATTTCTCAGCAAGCTTGGCAAAGTCTTCGCCTGATTTTGCCTTGGCGAGGATCTTTTTGATTTCCTTTTCAGCCTTGGCTACGTCGGCATCAGAAGCGTTTTCATCAACCATGATCAGGATGTGGCGGGCCTTGACCTGCTCTTCCTGTTTATAGTTGTCCTTGTGGGCTTCGTAGTAGCTCTTTGTCTCTTCGGGAGTTACTTCTTCGTAAGCGGACATTTCTTCAGGAGTGAAGGAAATGTACTTGATGACAGCACGGGCCGGGACAGTGAACTTGTCCGGATTGGCCTTGTAGAATTCATCTACCTGCGCGTCACTGATTTTTACCATATCGACAAAGTCTGCACCGGACACATAGAAGTAGTCGATCTGAACTTTTTCAGAAGCAGTGTCAAACAGTTCGCGTGCTTCCTTTTCGGTCGGTTTGACCGGGAGAGTAACGTACTGCTGAAGCTTCTGGATCAGGCTGCTGTTACGGATGTCATTTTCAAAGGTTGCAGCAGACATCTGACGTGAACGCAGGAAATTGTTGTAGCGCGCAATGTCGAATTTTCCATCTTCACCGGCAAATGCGGGTATGGTGCTGATGGAATAGGAAAGTTCACTGTTGGAAACAGCAATACCGAGCTTTCTTGCTTCGGCTTCAAGGAGCTTCTGGCTGACCATCTGGCCGAGCACAGCTTTCTTGAATTCGGGAGACTGGAGCTGGTCGGCGTCGATGCCGGGGTTCTGTGCACGCATGGCTTCTGCGGTCTCGCGGTATACCTGGATGAATTCCTGAGTGGGGATGGGATCATCATTTACATATGCGATAACAGGATCAGTGTTGCCGTTGAATCCGCTCATTCCAAAAGCGAATACAAAGACAATGATGATGATTGCGAACAGGATTTTAATACCCCAGTTCTGGGCATTTTGGCGCAGAATGTCCATCATGGCTTCTTCATTCTCCGTTTGCAGCCTTGCTGCGTTCATGGTTTCTCATATTTGTCTGCAGCAGGGCACCCGTGATGAACCGGATGCCCTGCAGCCTCATTTACATTTGCTTGCCTACATAATTGAGCAGGCCGCCGGCTTTGATAATAGCCAGCTCTTTTTCCGAGAGGTCGTTTGTGACCTTGATTTCCAGGCCATCGACTGTTTTGACTGCAGCTTCACCGCCGGGGATGATGGAAGTGGTGTCGATGGTCAGGGAACTGCCCTCGGAAAGTCTTTCGTAATCGCTCTTGTCAGATAGTACAAGGGGTAGAATGCCGAAATTGATAAGGTTTGCACGATGAATACGTGCAAGTGACTTTACGATGACCGCAACAACGCCGAGATGACGGGGGCCAAGAGCTGCGTGTTCACGGCTGGAACCCTGTCCGTAGTTTTCTCCGCCGAGGATTATTCCGCTGTCGGCTGCCTTCATGCGGCCGACAAATCCTGCATCCACCCGGCTGAATATGTATTCGCTGATTGCCGGGATGTTGGAACGCAGTGCAGTGATCTGCGCACCTGCGGGCAGGATGTGGTCGGTGGTGATGTCGTCGCCGACCTTGAGGCGTATTTCCGAAGAGATTGTGTCAGGCATTGCGGAAAAGGATTCCAGCGGAACAATGTTCGGGCCGCGTACAATCTCAACTCCTGTTCTGTCTTCCGGGGGGAAGATGAACAGGTTGCGGATGGAGGGTACTTCTGCCGGGAAGTCGATCTTGGCCGGCGGGGTTCCCCATGTCGCGGGGTCGGTGAATTCACCAGCAAGTGCGAGCTTGGCAGCTGTCTGGGGGCTGGCCAGATATACCTGGGCATCCTGGGTTCCGCTGCGGCCTTCAAAGTTGCGGTTGAAGGTACGCACGCTCACTCCGGCGGAAGTAGGGGAACCGCCCATGCCGATGCAGGGGCCGCAGGTACATTCGAGCAGTCTTGCGCCGGAATCAAGGAAGTTGGCGATGAGCCCGTCGGATGCAAGCATCTTGAGAACCTGCTTGGAGCCGGGGGAGATCATCAGGTCCACACCTGCGGGGAGCTGCTGTCCTTCAAGGATCATGGCAGTTGTTTTCAGGTCGGAGTAGGAAGAGTTGGTACAGGAACCGATGGCACACTGGTTGACCTTGAGGCCTGCGAGTGATTTTACGGAAACCACGCGGTCAGGCATGTGCGGCTGTGCAACCAGAGGTTCAAGCTCGGAAAGGTTGATCACGACGGTTTCTGCGTAAACCGCATCTTCATCAGCGATCAGTTCAGTCCAGTCCTCTTCGCGGCCCATGGCCTTGAGAAACTCACGGGTGTTTTCATCACTGGGGAAAATAGAGGTGGTTGCACCCAGTTCGGCACCCATGTTGGTGATAACTGCGCGTTCGGGAACGGTAAGGTTTTTTACGCCTTCACCGCCGAATTCGAACACTTTGCCCACTCCGCCCTTGACCGTAAGCATACCCAGCAGCTGCAGGATGATGTCCTTGGCAGAAGCCCATCCGGTAAGTGCACCGGTAAGTTCTACCTTTACCACCTTGGGCATGGGAATGGAGTAGGGTTGACCGGCCATGGCCAGTGCTACGGAAAGGCCTCCGGCACCCATGGCCAGGGATCCCAGTCCGCCTGCAGTGGGGGTATGGCTGTCGGAACCGATCAGGGTCTTGCCGGGTTTGGCGAAGTTTTCAAGATGAAGCTGGTGGCAGATACCGGTGCCTGCGGGAGAAAAAACAACACCGTGTCTGGCTGCGACAGTGCGCAGGAACTGGTGGTCGTCAGGGTTGCGGAAACCCATCTGCAGGGTGTTGTGGTCCACATAGCTTACTGAAAGTTCGGTCTGGACAGTATCAATGCCCATTGCCTCGAATTGCAGGTACGCCATTGTGCCGGTTGCATCCTGAGTCAAAGTCTGATCAATACGCAGACCGATCTCTGTACCCGGTTCCATTACACCGTTCAGAAGATGTGCAGAAATAATCTTCTCAGTAATATTTAAACCCATGAGACCTCCAGATTGTGTGCTTGTGCAAGCAGATTTAAAACAAAGTGTTCAGTCAATGCGACGTGTCCCGGCTTCATAAAGTTGCCCGCTAAAGCTGTAATGAAGCCGGGTACAGTCTAATATCCTTCCATTCCGAGGCGCATTCGGTTTATTTTTCGTTGACGGGTGTCAATCTCTACTTCCAGACGTAATTTGTCCTGTTGAGATTCGAAGATTTCCTTGGCGAAAAAGATTCCTTCAGCAGGCTTTTCTCCGGCCATCAGTTCCTTAGTGCGAACCTTGCTGGCTTCCAGCTGCTTTTTGAAGTCCTCGATTTCTGCTTCGATCTCGGGAATACTAATCGATTTTGATTCTTCTTCGGGTTTTAGATTCATTTTCTTTCTTAACCTCAGGGTCTTTGAGTCCGTTGATTTCGGGCAGGCTGTTGTACAGGGTCCAATAGCGGGGCCAGAGATCGTTCATGTCGCCGGGGTTTTCAATGGATATTCCCGGACGCATCCAGGCCAGAAGGCCGAGGGCAATCCCGAAGAAGGGGGTCGGTGCATACCAGGCTTCGTCCCACTTGAGGCGGCCGGGGATGACGGTCAGCTCGTCGTCCCCGCGCTCATAGCGGATTCCGATACGTTCGAGCAGTTCAATGCCCTGTTCGAACATAACCTGATCGGCAATGTTGCTGATCCTGCATTCGCTGCGGGAATTGACAGCCAGAGCCAGGCCGACAGGGAAGAGTTCTTCGGCCTGACCGAAGTTGAAAGTCGTGTCAGCTGCGGCTTCACCCTTGCTCGCAGTGATGGATGACTTTGCGATATCAAGCTTGATTCCGCCGGATGCAAGGGTACGCACAGCATCATCGGCAATCGGGGAGCCTGCAGGCCAGGACCCGTTGATGGTGACCTCTCCACCGGCAAATGCGGGAATGGAGAGAATCGCTGCGCAAAGGGCGGGTTCAAGAGAAATTTCAGGCTGCTTCGGAAAGTCTGCGGCTGCAGCAGGTTTTACCGAAAACTCAGTGTCGGACAGTTTGGCCTTGATGCCGCAGGACTTAAGCACGGAAGTAACTTCACGGAGCAGGGATTTTCCACTCCATTCTGCATCAAAGCTTAAGGTGATGCCCTGCTGATAGGTCCAGCCTGCCAGCGCAAGGGCAGCAGCAAATTCAGCGGGAGTTTCCTCGGTCAGTTCAATGGAGGAAGCCATTCTGCCTCCGCACTCAAGGCGTGCGGGCAGACCGTGGCTTTGCAGATCGAGAGTGTTGAGCCTTGCTCCGAGCGCGGACAACAGGCCGGTAAGCGGGCGTGTGTCATACTGCTTAAGAACCGGACCGCCGGCAACTTTGAACTTGCCGGTGGTTTTAAGTCCGAAAGCAAGAATCAGGAACATGGTCATGGGATCGTCGCCGGCAAAGATGAGTTTATCTTCAAACTCAATACCTTCTCCCTGACGGGATTCAACGGCTTCGCCTTCCCATGCAAGGTGGGCTCCGGCCTGGTTGAAGGCCTTCACCAGCTCGGTAATCTGGTCATTCACGCAAAGGGGCGCAAGCGTTGCATCGGCACCGCTGGCGGCAGCCATGGCGATCCACAGTTTGGACTGGAAAAGGGAACAGGGGCCGTCGAAGGTTACACTGACCGGTCGCTGCGGGGGCGATAATATATATGTAGAGAGCTTGCGGTTTTCCGGCTTTGCTACTGCAGCATATGCGAGGTTGTTGAGCTGTTCGAAAACACGGCGTGCTGTCTTGAGGTCGAAATTCTTGCTTTTGGCTTCTGCTGACCATGTTTCAAAGATGCGTCTTTCCATATCAGGGTCGCCGAGAGGAAGTCCCTTCTGTCTTCTTTTGGATGCAGCTTTACCCATAAGGTAGTTTCTGCGGGAGACAATTGAAAGAAGACGGGCGTCCAGCTCTTTGATTTCATCAAGCAAAGACGTTCTGCGCGGTGCATCAGCACCGGAACGTTCAAATTTTTTATAATTGGGCATTTTTGTATCCTGAAATGTAATATAGGGAAGACCGACTATCTAGCGTGATTTTCATCGATGGGCAACCCTAAATATCTATCCGCATAATAAACAGCAAACCAGCCCGAAGCATACTGAAAAAACTAAAAAAGGGAGGAAGCGTTGCCGCCTCCTCCCTGTATAAGCAAGTAGTGATACTACTTAAATTACATGGCTGCGCCGGAAGCTGCACCCTGCATTTTGACTTCAACCTTTTCGGTGAGGCCTTCGTAGTATTCACGGAGCTGAACCAGAACTTCGTCACGACCGAAGTGATCTACGATTTCAGCGCCTTCGGAAAGTGCTTTACGCAGTTTGGTACCGGAGAGGATTACGCGGTCTTCTTTGGAGTGGGGGCAGGTTCTCAGGGAAGCCATGCCGTCGCACTTGTAGCAGTAGAAGGTCCAGTCAATCTTCATGGGCTCACAAAGCAGAGCTTTGCCGGGCTCGGGGCAAACTTCGTTTGCGTAAGGAATTCTGTCAAAGATTTCCTGAGCTTCGAACAGACCGTAGAAGTCACCAACACCAGCGTGGTCACGACCGATAAGCATTTTGTTAACGCCGTAGTTCTGACGGAAGGTAGCGTGGAGCAGACCTTCACGGGGACCAGCGTAACGCATGTCGAGGGGGTAGCCGGCCTGGATTACGTTTGCTTTTACAAAGTAGTGTTCAACCAGGGTGTCGATTGCTTTTACACGTACTTCTGCAGGAATGTCACCGGGCTTCAGGTTACCGATCAGGGAGTGGATCATGCAGCCGTCACAAACTTCGATGGAGATTTTTGCCAGGAATTCGTGGGAGCGGTGCATGGGGTTACGCAGCTGCAGAGCGGAAACTGTGGACCAGCCTTTTTCTTCGAAGATCGCACGGGTTTCAGCGGGGCGCAGGTAAACGCCTTTGTACTGTTCGGGGTATTCACCTTCGGACAGAACTTTAACGGGACCGGCCAGGTTGTACTTCTTCTGAGCCATAACCATCTGTACGCCGGGGTGGTCGGCAAGAGCGGTTTTCCAGAAGATATCGTCAGCGGACTCTTCGCCTTCACCTTTGAAGACCTGGTAGCATTCCCATTTCTTGTCTTCTTCGGTCATTTCGTATTTCTCTTCGATCTTCATGGTAGCGTATACGGTACCTTTGTTCACGAGAGCAATTTCATCGCCGACTTTAACGTCTTCGTTGTCGGTGTCGAGGGTAACAGGAACGGGCCAGAAGGTGCCGTCTTCCATCAGGAATTTTTCACAAACGCCTTTCCAGTCAGCTTTACCCATGAAACCGTTCAGGGGAGAGAAACCACCACATCCCATCATGATGAGGTCGCCCTTTGCGCGGGCAGAAATTTCGATCTGGGCCAGGCCTTCGGCCTTTTTCTGTTCAGCAGCGAGTTCTGCGCCTTCGAGCAGGCAGCAAACGAGGCCTTTGCCACCGTGAGGGGCTACGAGCTTAGACATGTTTACGTCTCCTTGTAGTAATTATTTTTCAACACCTTGGCCTTTCGCAAGACCCCAGAATCTAGTCTGTGTCTGGATCTTTCCAGGTTAACGCTCCCAAAAAAGGGGGTGGTCTGCGAAACGAAAATATCTATACCAGTTGTCATGGAAAAGACAATAGAATAAATTCTTTTGCCCTTTATGCTCCATGATTCTTCAAAGGGGTTATGAATTGTTTGTGAAAGAAATGTCAAGGGTAAAGTTAAGAAGCAGTGAATTTTTTCACGATGAGTGTTCTTGAAGGGTGTAATTATGCCTACGCTAGAGTTTTTGAAGTTCATATTATTTTGTAGATGCCCGTGGCAAGGATTGGCCCGGTGGTGCGAATGCGAAGTCGGATACGGTCAAAATAAGTTGATTAAGAGATCAAAATAGCAGGTTAAAATCATGAGTTTGACTGCAGAAGTAATTGCGCAGGAGAAAATGTGCATGGGTAAGAGAGTAAAAGAATGTCTAGATAATTTTATGCTATTTTCTAGCAATAAGTTTCGTGATTATAGGCTATTAGGTCAGTTGTGAATATTGTATCACAATCTGGAAAAAAAGGCTTGCTAACAAAGGCAAGAATGAACTAAAAGCTCTTCATGATGGAACACATTCACGTTTTATGCTGCTGGCGCAAGCATTGTCTGCTTCGCGCTGTTGTATGGTAGCTGTGTTCCATGGCCGTTTATATTGAGAGTTTGAAATTGGCTTGTTCTAAATTTCACTTTCGTCTTGACACCAAGGGGCGGGCTTGTTAGTTCCTAATTTCACGAGCCTTGAACTTTAGGCAAGATTATAAATGGTTAAGGATGTCGGTGATTGATAACATTAAACCCTTTTAGGAGGACTAGGTATGCCGACCTTTGTCAATCCGGAAAAGTGTGATGGCTGTAAAGGTGGCGAAAAGACCGCCTGCATGTACATCTGCCCTAACGATCTTATGATCCTGGATCCCGAAGCAATGCGTGCTTACAACCAGGAACCCGAAGGCTGCTGGGAGTGCTACTCCTGCGTTAAAATTTGTCCCCAGGGCGCAATCGAAGCTCGCCCCTACGGTGACTTCGCACCCATGGGCGGTACTTCCATCCCCATGCGTTCCGCTGAAGACATCATGTGGACTGTTAAGTTCCGTAACGGAAACGTAAAGCGCTTCAAGTTCCCCATCCGCACCACCCCCGAAGGTTCCATCAAGCCTTATGAAGGTAAACCCGAGCCGGGCGATCTCGACAACGAACTGCTTTTCACCGAAACCGAACTGGCTCGCCCCAAAGAAGTTCTCGGTCAGAAGTTCGATGTTGCTGATGCTGACAAGACCACAGCTTGGAAGGATCTGGATTAATCACTTCTAAGAGCTGTCTTAGGTGCTTAATTCAAGTAATCTAAAACCTACTTAAGGAGGAAACATGCCTCTTCTCCCTATTAAAGAAGCTTCCAAAGGTGTTGCACTCGCAGAACCTGAGCTTATAGAAAAAGACGTTGATATTCTTCTCGTCGGTGGTGGTATGGGTAACTGCGGTGTTGCTTATGAAGCATGCCGCTGGATTGAAAAAGTTGGTGGCGACATCTCCATCATGCTGGTTGATAAAGCAGCTATGGAACGTTCCGGTGCAGTTGCACAGGGTCTGTCCGCTATCAACACCTACCTCGGTGACAACGACGCTGATGACTACGTACGCATGGTTCGTACCGACCTCATGGGCCTCGTTCGCGAAGACCTTATTTTCGACCTCGGCCGTCACGTTGACGATTCCGTACATCTCTTTGAAGAGTGGGGCCTTCCCTGCTGGATCAAAAAAGATGGCAAAAACCTCGACGGTGCTCAGGCAAAGGCTGCTGGCCTCTCCCTGCGCAACGGCGATGCTTGCGTTCGTTCCGGCCGCTGGCAGATGATGATCAACGGTGAGTCCTACAAGTGCATCGTTGCTGAAGCTGCTAAAATGGCTCTGGGCGAAGATCGTTACATGGAGCGTATCTTCATCGTTAAGATGCTGCTCGATGCTAACCAGCCCAACCGTATCGCAGGTGCTGTAGGTTTCTCCACCCGCGAAAACAAAGTATACGTATTCAAGTGCAACGCTGCTGTTGTAGCTTGTGGTGGTGCTGTTAACGTTTACCGTCCTCGCTCCACTGGTGAAGGTATGGGTCGCGCATGGTACCCCGTATGGAACGCAGGTTCCACCTACACCATGTGTGCTCAGGTTGGCGCTGAAATGACCATGATGGAAAACCGCTTCGTACCTGCTCGCTTCAAAGACGGTTACGGCCCGGTTGGTGCATGGTTCCTGCTCTTCAAAGCTAAAGCTACCAACTACAAAGGCGAAGACTACTGCGAAACCAACCGCGCAATGCTCAAGCCTTACGAAGATCGCGGCTACGCTAAAGGTCACGTTATCCCGACCTGTCTGCGTAACCACATGATGCTCCGTGAAATGCGTGAAGGCCGCGGCCCCATCTACATGGATACCGCTACCGCACTGCAGAACACCTTCAAAGAACTGACCCCCGCTGAGCAGAAGCACCTCGAGTCCGAAGCTTGGGAAGACTTCCTTGACATGTGTGTTGGTCAGGCTAACCTCTGGGCTTGTCAGAACATCGAACCTGAGAAATCCGGTTCCGAAATCATGCCCACCGAGCCTTACCTCCTCGGTTCTCACTCCGGTTGCTGCGGTATCTGGACCTCCGGTCCGGACGAAGACTGGGTTCCCGAAGATTACAAAGTTAAAGCTGACAACGGTAAAGTCTACAACCGTATGACCACCGTTAACGGGCTCTGGACCTGTGCTGACGGTGTTGGCGCTTCCGGTCACAAGTTCTCTTCTGGTTCTCACGCTGAAGGCCGTATCGTTGGTAAGCAGATGGTTCGCTGGGTTGTTGATCACAAAGACTTCAAGCCCGCTCTGAAAGAATCTGCTGCTGATCTCGCTAAAGAAATCTACCAGCCCTGGTACACCTTCGAAGCCGGTAAAGGCATCTCTACCGACCCCGTGGTTAACCCCAACTACATCACTCCCAAAAACTTCATGATGCGCCTCGTAAAGTGCACCGATGAATACGGTGGTGGTGTTGGTACCATGTACGTTACCTCCAAGTCTCTCCTGCACACCGGTTTCAAACTTCTCGAAATGCTCGAAGAAGATTCTCGCAAACTGGCTGCACGTGACCTCCACGAACTTATGCGCTGCTGGGAGCAGTTCCACAGACTGTGGACTGTTCGTCTCCACATGCAGCACATCGAATTCCGTGAAGAATCCCGTTACCCCGGATTCTACTATCGCGGAGACTTCATGGGTCTTGATGACTCCAAGTGGAAATGCTTCGTCAACTCCAAGTACGATGTTGAAAAAGGCGAAACCGTCGTCTTCAAGAAAGCATACCACCAGATCATCCCCCTCTAAGCCGGGAATGATATTCGCGGCTGCGGGCCATACGGCCCGCAGCCGTTCTTTTACGGCAAGCACTGAAATGGTCTGAATCCGTATTGCGACCTTCGGTCGGTGTCCGGGTTTGGGCCATTTTATGGCTAAGGGCCTCAAAGAGTTCAGGAGGATAGAGAATGTCAAATAGCATACTTGTCGTAGGCGGCGGGTTTAGCGGAATCACCGCTGCTCTCGAAGCCGCTGAAGTAGGCCATGAAGTCTTCATCGTGGAGAAGGCGCCGTATCTGGGTGGCCGGGTGATGCAGCTGAATAAATATTTTCCGAAGCTGTGTCCTCCTTCCTGCGGTTTGGAGATTCAGTTTCAGAGAATCAAAAACAATAAGAACGTAAAGTTCTTTACCTTGGCTGAAGTGGAATCCATCAGCGGTTCCAAAGGCAATTTTGAAGTCAAGGTTCGCATCAAACCCAGATATGTTCGCCCCGGCAGCACTGATCTTGGCGGAATCATCGAAAAGCTGACCAACAACGTCACCGATGAATTCGAGTTCAAGCTTTGCGACCGTAAGGCTCTTTACATGGACGTACCTTTTGCTTTCCCCGCAAGATACGTTCTTGAAAAAGAAAACTGCACCGATGAAGACCTCAAGCTCCTCGAGTCCGTCGAAGTCATCGACCTTAAGGACGAGGAAAAGGTCATCACACTCAACGTAGGTTCCATCGTCTACGCTACCGGCTGGAAGCCTTACGATGTAACCAAGCTTTCCAATCTCGGTGCCGGAACCGTCAAGAACTGCGTGTCCAACATGCAGCTTGAGCGTCTTGCCGCTCCCAACGGTCCCACCAATGGAAAGATCGTTCGTCCTTCGGACGGTGCAAAACCCAAGAACATCGCTTTTGTGCAGTGTGCGGGCTCCCGTGATGAAAATCATCTCAATTTCTGTTCCTATATCTGCTGCATGGCTTCTCTCAAGCAGGCAGCATATATCCGTGATCAGTATCCCGATGCAAAGGTAACCGTATACTACATCGACCTGCGTACTCCGGGACGATACGACAAGTTTGCCAAGCGTATCCTTTCCGATGATAAGATCAATGCCGTTAAAGGTAAGGTCGCTGAGATCGTGGAAGCAGCAGGCTCCGGCAACGTACTCGTAACTGTTGAGAACGCTGAAACCGGTATCAAGGCCCAGAATGAGCATGACCTCGTTGTGCTGGCCACCGGTATGCAGCCCAGCCTCGCAGGTACCCCGGTTCCTTCCGGCGTACAGGTTGATGATCAGGGCTTTATTGTCGGCGGTGAGGAACAAGGCATTTTCGCAGCAGGATGTGCAAAGCAGCCCCTGGATGTCATGAAGACAGCCCAGTCCGGTACTGCTGCCGCCCTTAAAGCGATCCAAACGGTGATAGGGAGGTAAGTCGACATGCCCGAAAAAATCGGTGTTTATTTCGACCAAGCAAGCGTCTCTCCTTACCTGAATGCTGAAGAGATGGCGGAACTCGTTGGCCGCGTATTTGCCAAAGAGTGCCCGGTGATCAAAGTTCACCCCCGTCTTAACAGTGAGGAAGGAAGAAAGCTTATTCAGGAAGATATCGACGCTGGCAGCGTTGACGCAGTATGTATCTGCGGCACTAGCCCTCGCGTTGACTGGGATATTTTCGACTTCGACGGTGTCGTTGTCGAGAGAGTCAACCTGCGTGAACAGTGCATCAAGGTTTTCAGGAATCCTGACGGCACCATGCCCGATCCCAATGGAGAAGTTCCTGAACTCCTCAAGATTATGGCCAATGAATACGTCAAAATGGGCATCACCAAGCTGACCAAGGTCAAGCCTCAGGAGTCTCAGGCTTTTGATGCGACCAAAGTGGTCATGGTTCTTGGTGGTGGTTTCACCGGTCTTACTGCAGCTCTTTACGCAGCAAAGACCAACCACGACGTAATTCTGGTGGAAAAGGAAGCCAATCTCGGTGGTAAAGCTGCTGGGATGTACAAGACTTTCCCTCTTTCCTATCCGTATCTTGAAGCCCACGAAACCGGTATCGATGCCCTTATTTCCGAAGTTAAGTCCAACTCCCGGATTAAAGTGCTCACTTCCGCACAGCTCAAGGCCCTTGAAGGCGCTCCCGGTCAGTACACCGCAAAGGTGAAGACCGCTTCCGGCGTTGAAGAGATGGCTGTCGGTGCTTGTGTTCTGGCTACCGGTTGGGTTCCCCAGGATACCAAATACGTAGAGCCCATGGGTTACGGCAGCTCTAAGGTAGTTACCGCTGCCGAGTTCGAAAAGATGGTCAAGGAAGGCAACATGAATGCCTCTACCGTGGCTTTCGTTCTCGACACCCGTTTGAGCGAGAAAGAATTCGCAGCCAAAGAAGCATCTGCTGGTGAAGCCGGTGCAGAAGCTGAAGCAGCTCCTGCCGCTGCAGAAGGTGAAGAAGAGGAAACCTTCGTCTATGAAGACATGGAATCCTGGAAGCACCTGCCCTACAGCTCCGAGCTGAACAGTCTTGTTGCTCTCAAACAGGCCAACTACGTTCGTGAAAAGAATGAAGACGCTGTCGCCTACATCATTTATGATCACATGATGGTTCCCGGCGTTAACGAGCGTTATTACCGCGCAGCTCAGGACAACCCCGGCATCATGCTGACCAAGGGTACCGTTACTTCCATCAAGGAAGAGGGCGGCTCCATGGTTATTGCTGCCAGCAACACCCTGCTGGGCGAAAATATTGAAATCGAAGCTGAACTGGTCGTAGTTCCCACCGGTATGGTTCCCACCACCGCGCACGATCCGACCATCAACCTCGTATACAGACAGGGGCCTGCATTCCCCGACCTCAAGCAGTTCGACGGTTATGCAGACTCCAACTACATCTGCTTCCCCTACGAAACACGCCGTACCGGTATTTACGCCGCCGGTTGTGTACGTCAGCCCATGTCCATGGGATTGGCTCGTGAAGACGCAGCAGGTGCGGTTCTCAAAGCTATCCAGTGCATCAACTCCTCCAACCACGGTGTTGCTGTACATCCCCGTTCCGGTGATACCACCTACCCCGTCTTCAACTTCATGCGCTGTACCCAGTGTAAGCGTTGTACCGAGGAATGTCCTTTCGGCGCCCTCGACGATGACGAGAAGGGAACACCAAAGCCGAATCCGTCACGCTGCCGCCGCTGCGGTACCTGTATGGGTGCCTGCCCCGAGCGCGTAATCGGATTCGACAACTACAATATCGACATGATCGGCTCCATGATCAAGCAGGTTAAAGTACCTGACGACATGGCAGTAGGCGGCCCCCGCTTCATCGTTCTGGCCTGCGAAAACGATGCCTACCCGGCACTCGACATGGCTGCAATGCGCGGTAAAGGCTGGTCTCCCTACGTTCGTGTTGTACCCGTCCGCTGCCTCGGCTCTGTAAACACCATCTGGATCGCTGATGCGATGTCCAAGGGTGTTGACGGTGTTCTGCTGCTCGGCTGTAAGTACGGCGAAGACTATCAGTGCCACTTTGTAAAAGGCTCTGAACTCTGTAACCGTCGTATGGAAAACGTCGCTGACTCCCTTAAGAGACTTGGCGTTGAAGCTGAGCGTGTTGTTCAGGCTGAACTGGCCATCGACGAATACGACAAGGTTCCGGCCATGATCGACAAGTTCGTTGCTGACATGATCAAGATCGGCCCCAACCCGTTCAAGGGCTACTAGGAGGTAGACGCGATATGCAGAAAGATATTCGCATCAAACCGGATCTGCAGTTCATTAAGGAACTTCAGGAAGTCGGTGGCGAAGGCGTCAAAAAGTGCTACCAGTGTGCAACCTGCTCTGTAGCATGTCCCCTTTCGCCTGCAGACAACCCTTATCCGCGTAAGGAAATGGTATGGGCTCAGTGGGGCCTTAAAGATAAACTCGTAAACGACATCGACATCTGGCTGTGCCACAACTGCGGTACCTGCTCCGACCTGTGCCCCCGCGGCGCCCGTCCTGCAGACATGCTCGCAGCTCTGCGTAACATGGCCTATCAGAAGATGGTGACTCCTTCCATTATAGGTAAATGGATGAGCTCCCCCAAGCACCTGCCCAAGCTGATTGCCATTCCTGCTGCAATCTACCTGGTGATCTGGTTCATCATGGCCGGAGTCCGTGGGTCTTTCCTGCCTCTGAAAGATGGTCATATCGTTTACGGTTACCTCTTCCCCGGTGATTTCACCATTGACCCGATCTTCATGATTGCCTTCGGTTTCATGGTTTGGACCTTCTATAAAGGAGTGAAAAACCTCATTGAATCCTTCAAGGACCAGCCTAAGGTCTTTGCTGTAGGTGACAAATCTGAAAAGCCCAGCATGCTTGAGTGTTTTATCGACGTTTGCAAGAACGAACTGCTGACACACTCCAAGTGGAAAGAATGCGGCGAAACCGACGAAGCTGACGAGCAGAAATTCAACGGCCACCGTTTTATCATGCTCGCCTTCATCTGCCTGATGGTTGTTACCGGTGTGGTTGCTGTAACTCACTGGGGCGGAAAGATTATTCCTTTCATTGCTCCCTTGGGACACACCCCCATGCCGCTGTGGTCTCCGGTCAAGATTTTAGCCAACGTCGGCGCTGTTCTCCTGGTCTACTCGCTGGTTCTGCTGACCAAGCGTCGCCTGAACCAGGATCAGAGTGTACATGGCTCCAGCTATTATGACTGGTACCTGCT
Source organism: Maridesulfovibrio sp. FT414 (assembly GCF_050916235.1). Classification (GTDB taxonomy): domain Bacteria; phylum Desulfobacterota; class Desulfovibrionia; order Desulfovibrionales; family Desulfovibrionaceae; genus Maridesulfovibrio. Next base: position 1,644,380 of record NZ_CP104854.1, on the reverse strand, counting down.
CGGTCTGATCTGGACCATCGCAGTAACTGGTATCATGTGTGAACTTCTCCGCCTCCTCGGCGTAGCGATTCTCGCATATCCCATGTACTACGTGCACCTGATCGCCGTATTCATGATGTTTGTCTATCTGCCGTGGTCCAAACTCGGACACCTCGTCTACAGGACCGCAGCATTAACTTATGCAAGATACATCGGCCGTCTTCCCATGCCGGTCCGTGAAGAAAAGACTTTTACTCTGTAATAGAGCAAGGAGGAACAAATCATGTCTGAAGCACGCAAAACTTTCCCCATGAGCACCTTTGTTTCCTACATCAAGGGTGGCGAAAGCAACAACTCCGTTCAGGAACTTCTCGGTTACATGACCCAGAAAGACATCGACGCTGAATTCGAACCTTTTGCTGCAGCTCTCGCTAAAGCATGGATCTACGAACAGCATCCTGAACTGGCTAAAATGAAGACCGCCCAGGTTGCCGGTCTCGGTGAAAACGTTTCCGTTGGCGCACTGCCCGGCGACGTAATGGTCCAGGTTGACAGCATCTTCGCTAAACTGGCTGACTACCGTTCCACCGTAGCAGCACAGGCTGCAAAAGTTCAGGAACTGGAAACCAAACTTGCTGCAGCAGAAGGCAAACTCGGTCAAACCGAGAAAGCTATGGCTGAATACAAAGGCAAGTGTGAAGCTTTCGAAGCTTCCGGAAAAGATGAAGGCGACAAAGTCATCGTTACTTCCCAGGCAAAAGTTGAAGAGTACATCGGCAAGGTTGATGAACTCCTCAAGATGATCGAAGACGTTAAAAAGCACGGTGTTGTGACCGTTGCAGCTGGCGCTGTTGCTGGTGCTGCAGCTCCTGCTGCTGACGCTGGTTCCGCTGGTGCTCCCGCAACCGGTGGCGCTCCTGCTGAAGACTTCGGCTTCGGTTCCGATCCCTTCTCTGACGAAGGTTGGTAGGCCGTTAAAGCCAGCCGGCTTCATCTCACGAAGCATTTTAAAGACCCTGACCTCTGGTCAGGGTCTTTTTTTATTTACTAATTTTACAATAATTTACAGTGCTGAAAAACCCACTCTGAGGGTCCTGAATACGAAATATTGTTATTGGTGAAATGCTGTGCAGAAAATTGTGCGAATCGTCCTGAATTGCGTCGAATAAACGCCAATCGCAAATGAATACCAACGCCTTGCCAAAATTAGCCAACATTGGAAAAACATGCTAAATCCAATTGCAATTTTGTAAGCAAAAAAAGACTTTAATTTGCTTTGAATGTCTGTATTATCCGATGTGAATAAGAAGAATGAACCTAAAATATTTGAAAAATGCAGTGGAATACAGAATATAGTAAAGTTCTGCATAAAGTAGTTTTTGATCATTGAATCAGTGGTGTGTAATGCCAACAGTGTTTATTGGTTGATCGTATGATCAAAGGTATGTTGCTTGTGTATATAAAGCATTGTTGTTGCGAAGAATAATTCGAAAGATCGGGGTTGTAAGGAATAAAAAACGTATTCAGCCTTGATTTTAAGAAGAATAATGTGTATAGGTATGTCCAATATGGCAGAACTTCATTTACACGACGTGAGCGTCCGCTTTGGTGGGCTGCAGGCTTTGGCAGAGGTTAACTTCTCTCTCATGCCGGGAGAGATTATGGGACTTATCGGCCCCAACGGAGCAGGCAAAACCACCGTATTCAACGTGATCACCGGAGTTTATTCGGCTTCGGGCGGTTATGTTGAGTACAACGGGGAAAAGATGACAGGCTTGAAGCCGTATCAGGTTCTCCATAAAGGTATTGCGCGCACCTTCCAGAACATCCGTCTATTCCAGAACATGACCGCTCTTGAGAACGTTATGGTGGCTCAACATTCCCGCACTGAGTGCGGAGTGTTCGGAGCCATTTTCCGTACTCCCGCCCAGAAAAGGGAAGAGGCTGTAATTAAAGAGAAGGCCATGGAGGAGCTGCGTTTCGCAGAGTTGGACGATTATGCTGACGAGGTTGCATCCAGCCTTCCGTATGGGCATCAGCGCAGGCTTGAGATTGCGAGAGCACTGGCTTCCGAGCCAAGCACCATTCTCCTTGATGAGCCTGCTGCAGGACTTAACCCGGCCGAGAGTTCCGAGTTGATGGAAACCATTCGTAAAATCTCGAACAGAGGGATCAATGTGCTGATGGTTGAGCATGACATGAAAGTTGTCATGGGTATCTGCCAGCGGCTTGTGGTCCTGGATCACGGTGTGATGATTGCAAAGGGTAACCCTGAAGAGATTCAGAAAAATCCTGCTGTAATTGAGGCATATCTGGGTAACTAACCTTATTTACTTTAGGGAGGCTCATTTTATGAAACGTCTGATTACCACTGTTCTGCTTTCCGCAGCTCTCCTGGCTCTTGGTGCCGGTATGGCTTGCGCGAAAACCCTCAAAATTGGCACCATGGGTCCGTTGACTGGACCGTATGCCGCAGATGGAACTGACATCAGAAACGGTGTTCTCACTGCTGTTGAAGTTGTAAAGGCTAATGGGGGCCTCAAGGGTTTTGATGATATTGTTGTTCTGCCTCAGGATACAGCCTGTGAACCCCGTCAGGCAGTTGCAGTTGCCAACAAGCTCATTAACGAAGGCGCAAACGGTGTAGTTGGTTCTTATTGTTCAAGCGCGACCCTTCCTGCTTCGGAAGTGCTTGATGAAGAATCCATCATCATGATTACTCCTGCCTCTACCAACGAGAAAGTAACCTCCCGCGGTCTTCCCTATATGTTCCGTGTTTGCGGACGTGATGACGACCAGAGTAAAACTGCCATCAAATTTATGAAGGATGAGCTTAAGGCAAAATCCGTTTATGTTGTTGACGATAAGACCGCTTATTCCCAGGGTCTGGCAGACAGTATTGAAAAGGGTGCTCCCGAAGCCGGTATCAAGGTTCTCGGCCACGAACACGTGAACCAGGGAGACAAGGACTTTTCCGCAATCCTGACCAAGGTAAAGACCTCCAACCCTGATGTTTTCTATGTTTCCATGCAGAACTCTGCGACTGGTGCTCTGATGCTCATTCAGGCCAAGCGCATGGGTATTAATGCTGCGATTATCGCTCAGGATGCCGTTTACCATCCCCAGCTTATCGACATCGCAAAAGATGCTTCCGAAGGTGTTTTCCTCACGTTTGGTTACACTGACAAGGAATCCCCTGTTTATAAAGAGTTCGAGAGCAAGTATACTCCTGCTCACGGTGATATTGGCGCATATTCCGCCTATGCTTATGACAGCGCCATGGCTTACATGAAGGCAGTAGAAGCTGCAGGAACCACCGATCCCGAGAAGGTTCGTGACGCTCTTATGAAGCTTGATTACAATGGTGCATCCAAGCAGATCAAATTCAAGCCCAATGGTGATTCCGGTTCCGACTACATCATCTTCAAGGTTGATGGCGGTAAGTTCAAAAACTACTGGAACCCCTCAACCGGTTACTACTAGAAGTCCAAGTAATGTCGGCCCCTGCCTTAAAGGGCAGGGGCCTTTACGCACAGCCCCCGGAACTACATGGAATATTTTTTTCAGCAACTCATCAACGGTATAACCCTGGGAAGCGTCTATGCGCTGATCGCACTGGGGTATACCATGGTGTACGGAATCATCCAGCTCATCAACTTCGCACACGGGGAGTTTTTCGCGGCTGGCGGTTATGTCGGTGTGATCTTCATGAGCTACCTGCTCTCTCAGGGAGCCCCGGTCTGGGTCTGCCTGTCCGGATCACTCATTCTGGCCATGGCATACTGCGCAATGCTGGCTATGGCTGTGGAGAAAGTCGCCTATAAACCTTTGCGCAGCTCGTCCAGGCTTTCTGTACTGCTTTCGGCTCTGGGTATGTCCATCTTCCTGCAGAACGGGCTGATGCTCACTCAGGGTGTTTATGACAAGGCTTATCCGAGTGAAATCACTCAGGGCGGTTTTGAATTCGGTTCCGTAATGCTTTCCTACATGCAGCTGTTCATTGTCAGTCTTACTGCATTTCTGCTGGTTGCACTCAATTTTCTGGTTTTTAAAACCCGCATTGGCAAGGCCATGCGGTCAACTGCTCAGGACAAGATTATGTCCGCCCTGGTTGGAATCAACTCCAACCGTATCATCAGCCTGACCTTCGCGATCGGTGCTGGGCTTGCCGCAGCCGCCGGAATCATGGTCGGCCTTTATTACGGGTCGGTCCGATATGATATGGGCTTTGTACCCGGGATCAAGGCGTTTGCAGCCGCGGTTCTCGGCGGAATCGGCAATATCACCGGTGCCATGATCGGCGGTTTCATCATCGGTATGGTTGAGATTTTTGCTGCTGGGTACATCTCCGGGGAATATAAGGACGTGTTCGCGTTCGTAATCCTCATCGGGGTGCTTTATTTCAGACCTTCAGGAATCATGGGAGAGAACGTTGACGATACCAGAGTTTAAAAAGCACTGGACTTCTTTAGGCGTGGGGATGATCTGGCTGTTCGTCCTGCTCTGGCCCCTGATCGGGATCAAGCCTGAAGGATTGGAGGTTGCCGCCACTTTTTCCCTGTGGTGGAAGATTGCACTTGGGTGTTCGTTCATTCTGGTAATTTATCAGCTTAACAGCATCGGAGCCTTTAAGTTCTTTACCAAGCCGGCCGGTGCTGCTGTCGGTGGTGTGGGCAAGGCAGCATCAGCCATGCCTGCCACCATATGGGTACTTGCCATCATGGCTTTCGCAATTGCGTATCCGCACCTGTTCGGTCGCTATGCGCAGGACGTGGCCATCAACTGCATGATCTATGTCTGCCTTGGCCTTGGCCTTAATGTGGTTGTCGGCTTGGCCGGTATGCTTGACCTTGGGTATATCGCTTTCTACGGCCTTGGCGCTTATACCTATGCATTGCTTTCTGTCTCTTACAATATATCATTCTGGATCTGCCTGCCGCTCAGCGCTGCCGTTGCGGGACTGGGTGCCTGTATTATCGGTTACTGCTCCATGAGGATGCGCGGGGACTACCTCGCCATTGTAACTCTCGGTTTTGCCGAAATCGTCCGTATGGTCCTCAATAACTGGATGAGCCTGACCAACGGTCCCAACGGTATCACCGCGATCAAGGCTCCGGGCATGTACTGGCCTGACTTTGCCAACGGGTTTACTTTCGAGCACATCTGGCTCAAAAAGCTTACTTTTGTATATTATGTTGTCCTTGCTCTGGTTGTGTTTACCATTATCGCCGTCTACCGGTTGAACCATTCCCGTATAGGCCGTGCCTGGGAAGCCATCCGTGAGGATGAGACAGCAGCGGAAGTCATGGGAATTCCGACTTTTTACACAAAGCTGCTGGCCTATTGCACGGGTGCCTGCTTCGGCGGTATGGCCGGGGCTTTTTATGCCGCACGCATGCGTTTTGTAAGTCCTGAATCTTTTACCTTCCTTGAGTCGGCCATGGTTCTGTCCATGGTTGTTCTTGGCGGTATGGGGTCCATTCCCGGTGTTATTCTCGGAGCCCTGGCTCTGATTGCCCTGCCGGAAATATTCCGTGATTTTGAATTGTACCGCATGCTGGTATTCGGTGGCGTCATGACGCTTATGATGCTCTTCAGGCCGCAGGGTTTACTGCCGCCCAAACGCAGAATGAAGGCAGACAAAAAGGATTAAGCCATGTCAGATACAATATTAGAACTTCGTGATGTCCATTCTGGATATGGCAGCATCAAGGCGCTGAAAGGAATCAACATCAAGGTCAGGGAAGGCGAGATTGTCTCCATTATCGGGGCCAACGGAGCTGGTAAAAGTACCACCCTGATGACAATCTGCAACATCGTAAAAGCTACTTCCGGTGAGATTTTTTATCGCGGAGAATGCATTAATAAAGTCAGTTCGGACAATCTTCCGCCCATGGGGCTGTGTCAGGTTCCCGAAGGCCGCAGAATCTTTCCGCGTCTGACCATCGAAGAAAATCTCGATATGGGAGCCTTCTTCCGTAAGGACAAGGAAATCGCAGATGACATGGAGAGAGTTTTCAACATGTTCCCTATTCTGCGTGAAAGACGCAAGCAGGCCGGGGGGACTCTTTCCGGAGGGGAGCAGCAGATGCTTGCCATCGGACGAGCCTTAATGAGCCGTCCTAAGGTTCTTCTTCTTGATGAACCGTCGCTGGGCCTTGCTCCATTGATCGTAAAACAGATTTTTGAAATCATTGAGGAAATCAACAAGCTCGGAACAACCATCATCCTCGTGGAACAGAATGCCAAGGTTGCTCTGAGCATGGCTCACAGGGGCTATGTTCTGGAGACCGGAAGTGTGGTTCTTGAAGATGAAGCTAGCAAGTTGCTTAACAATCCTGATATTCAGAAAGCATACCTCGGCGAATAAAGCGTCCGAAGCCATGTGTTAAAGAATCCCCTGCGATAAGTGTCGCAGGGGATTTTTTTCTTGGCTGCGGTGTGCTATATGATTGGAAGATGTGAAACAGGCTTTGAGAATAAAACCCTTGGAGGCGGCATTGGCCGGAGCAGGCATCATGGCTGAGATTTATTTTCTTCCGAGGAAAAGAGTCTTGCTAACAATGAAGAGCGGCTTAGCATGGATTCGTTTCCGTGGATCAGGCAAATGATTGGGAGAGACTGCGGGTACTCTGAAAGGCTGATTGTATGAAACATGCATTTGTTTTTTTACCGGAACAGCTGTATTTGTTGTTTCCCAAAAAGGTCAGCTGTATTGGAGAGAGATGCAAAGAAATTATAATGTTTCCTGAAGGCCATCAAAATAACATAAAATTTGATGGGATTATAGAAAGGCATGCCCAATACATGGGAATCACGGACTGAATGTGGAGGAGAGGGGGTACTCTCTGGTCGTTCAGGATCTGGTCTGGTGTGAAGAATTTCTTGCAAACACGTACGGGTTTGTGCTTAAGTTTTGCCGTGTATTATATGTATAATGAAATCCAACGTTCTGGAGGCAGATTATGGCTGAAAAGGTTGTGATTGATCAGGTCGAGTGTATTGGCTGCGAAACCTGCGTTGAACTTTGCCCAGAGGTATTTGCTTTGGATTCCGATGGAGAAAAGGCCGAAGTGATAAAACCTGATGCGGTAGACCTTGACTGCGTGCAGGAGTCCATTGATTCATGCCCTGTTGAGTGCATATCGATTGAATAGAATAGGTTGTTAACGCAATTACAGAAGGCGCCTTCGGGCGTCTTTTTTTATGTCGTTGCTGTGGCTGGTGGGGGAATGAGTAATGATTTTTGACAAGGCAGTTGTCAGGAATGGATGCTCAGGGCTGTATGGTCCATGAATACTGGCAAAGAATAATTAAGGCATCTCAATTGCAATATATGATGCAAATTAATGGCAGAATACGGCGAATCACGGGCTTTCCGGGGCAGGCTTGCCAAGACTTAAATTAGTGCATAAATACATTGGAGAGACAAATGAAAATAACCTGCGGAAATTTACGCAGGAAGGTGATAAATATGAAAATTTCTTTAGACCGGGATAACTGCCGAGTCGCATTGCATGCCCTGGCAGTGGTACTGGTTAGTGCTCTTTTTATAATATCTTATTCGGTAAACGGCTGGTGTTCCACTTCTTTCTCCGAAAAGAAGGAGAAAAAGGAGGTATCACTTCCAAAACCTGTTGCCGAAGGAATTGATTATCTTTTTGCAACCTTGAGCGGTAAAGGAAGCTCTTTTGAAGCTGCCAGAGTTGCAGGCCTGATCAGCTACGTGGATAATTCCGCTCCGACAGATGAGCTTATTGATCTTCCCAAACGCGAGTCGGCTAACGGGGCAGCCATGCGCATGACTGTAAATGCCGACCTGAAGCGCATTCTTGAGTATACCTACAATCCCGATATTCCCAACTACGCCATCTACCCGTCAGTAATCAGGGTCAGCGGATGGTATCCTGACAGCCAGTTCATTGCCGAAAAGGCTCAGCCGTGGAAATATCTCGGAGACTGTGACACTCCGAAAGTCTGGCGTGGCAAGGAATTTGAGGTTAATACCCCGGATTCATTCGGCGGTGCATATTATCGCTACGATCTCAATCGTCTGCTTGTGCTTCTTAAATATGAAGGCAGGGATGTCTTTCTGTCCGTATCCAGACAGGCGGATGAATCCACAGTGGGCATGAAGGGGCTGGTGGTTGACGACAACCAGTGGAATTATTTCTACAGCGGCATCCCCGGCCTTACCAAGGGTGGAATCGGCTGGATGGATACCTTCATGTACGACTCCATGTCCGTTTACGTTTATATTCAGGACAGGGAGCATCCGGAAAAGACCGTCAACTATCTGTTCAAGTGGCTGCGTGCCGGCTGGGCAGGACTTAACGTTGTTCGGCCCAAACACATTTTTGAAGGCAGCCAGCGCTTTGCCCGTGCCTTCAGCACTTTAATGGAGTCCGAGAATCTGCCGGAACCGCAGGAATTGGCTTTGAAGGTCAAGGCAATTGAGTCCATGCCTGAAGAGGAAGTTGAGGCTCGCATTTCCGAGTATTCCAAAGAAGTTGAAAAGTACGCCAGCAAGCATCCGGTGCTTTCTGACAAATTCCCAGAGGTCTATGCCGACGGTAAGTACGCTGATAAGTTTACCCGGGAAGAACGAATCGGGGTGCTGGTGAAGGAGTACGTTAAGCAAACCATGGGAAAGCAGTGTCTTATCTTCACACGCCTCGTGCAGAATGATTTATAAGGGGTTGAAGATGTTCTATTCTGAGAGTGAAGCTAAATTCAAATTCTGTCCCTACCTCATGACCAGTGATGACAAGATGAGATTCTGTCAGGGAACCATGTGCATGATGTGGCGGTTTGCCGATGGCGATAAAGGCTATTGCGGCCTGGCCGGTAAACCGGAAGAAAAAAAGTAGTCCTCCCCGGACTGACATATGCCGAAACGGTTTGTATTCAAACTGGAAAAGGTGCTGGAGTTCAGAAAGCAGGCTGAAGAGCAGGCCAGTATGGCTCTGGCTGAAGCACGCCGGCTCCATCAGGAGCAGAAACAGGCGGTATTTGCTGTTGAAAAGAAGATCGTCGACCACCAGAAGCAGAAATACGATAACCTGGACGCAAACAGCATGTGGCTGTGGCGGCTGTATGATGATGCCCTGAAAACGGACCTGCAGAATGCCAAAAACAGGTTGAAGCAACTGGCCCTTAACTTGCAAAGATGTCGTACAGAAGCGGTCAATAAGTCAAAAGAACGGAAACTTCTGGAAAAACTCAAAGAGAACCAGGCGAAGAAATACTATGAAGAAGAAAGTCTCAAAGAGCAAAAAGAGTACGACGAAATGGCAACAATTCGTTTCCAACCTAAAGATCTCTAAGATTCTTCTTTGTCTTATCCTATTGGCGCTGTTTAAGCTTTCCCTTATCGGCTCACTTGGTTTTGATCTGGGCAATCCTGCCGGAAAAGTTATGGAAAAGGCGGCTCAGGCAGTTGTTGACAGCAGCGTGGTCCGCAATGTGGTGGAAACTCCCAAGGCCATCGCCGCTGAGCCCAAGGCCGCAGGCGCGACAGATGCTCCTGCCGCCAGGGAAGCTGCCCGTCCTTCCGGAATGCCGGATGCCGACTGGAAAGCACTCAAGGCCAAGGAAGACGAGCTGGCCCGCAAGGAGAGATCCCTGCGCACTCTTGAACAGAATCTGGATAAGAAGCTTGCAGAGCTTACCGCTCTTGAAAAGAGGCTCAAGAAGATGCTTGCTGATGCCGACGTTCTCAAGGATGCCAAGATCAAGCATCTGGTCGGTGTTTATACCGCAATGAAGGCCAAGAGTGCCGCTCAGGTTATCGAGTCGCTTGATACTGATCTGGCCGTCAAGATTCTGGCAGGTATGCGTGGCAGCAGCGCCGGTGCCATCCTCGGATTGGTAGAACCCAAGAAAGCCGCCAAGCTCTCAGAAGCGCTGACCAAGCTTCAGACCCCTCTGGAAGCAAATTAAGCATGACGTTAACATTTTTTCAGTTGAAAGCGCAGAGACGGCCGGTCTGTCTCTGCGCTAAGTTTTTGCAGTGAAGAGAATAAAGATAACAGTCGCCTATGATGGCACCGATTTTTGCGGCTGGCAGCTTCAGTCCGGCGTACGAACCGTTCAGGGTGAACTTGAAGGCGCAATTGCACGCATCACCGGCAGTCCGGTGCGGGCACACGGTTCCGGGCGCACCGACAGCGGGGTACACGCCCTCGGACAGGTGGTCCATTTTGACGTTGATGCCCGCAGAGCTTCAGTTCCCTGGCAGCAGGCCCTCAATTCGTTGCTCCCGGATGATATTACCGTGCTGGATTGCGAGCATGTTTCCGATGAATTTCACTCCCGTTTCAGTGCTCTCCGAAAGTCCTATACTTATTCGCTGTGGCTGAATAACAGCTTCTTCCTGCCCTGGCGCAGGCGTTTTGTCTGGAAATGCGGCCCCCTTGATCTGGATGCGCTTGATCGGGGAATGGCTTTTTTTCAGGGCGAACATGATTTTGCTTCCTTCCAGAATACAGGAACCACTGTAAGTTCAACCGTGCGCACAATCTTTGAATTCAGCAGGCAGTCCGGCGAAACGGAACATGAGATCCTGCTGCGGGTCTGCGGGTCCGGGTTTCTCAAGCAGATGGTCCGGAATATGATCGGTTGCCTTGTGGAGATCGGCCGGGGTAAAGCCGAGCCCGATTCTGTCCGATCTTTATTACAGATGAAGGACAGAACTCTCGCCCCTGCCACAGCCCCTGCACAGGGACTGTGCCTTGAGGGTGTCTACTACGGAGAAAATGGGTGTGGCGGACCTGACGCTGGACGGCAGCAACCTGATACTCAAGGCGGACTCAACTCAGAAGTCCGACCCGCTTAAGCAGGTCTTCCCGGATTCCTACTGGGCAGACCGCTTCAGCCGTGCCGCGCTCAAAAACCGTTATGAACTGACCGCACCATCCCTCGCAATGGACGTGCAGTCCAAGGTGCGTTCCCTGAGTGATGCTCTGGGGGCCTTCCGCTGGCCTTCAGACGGCTTCGGCCTGAGTGATGCCCGTCTGGTGGTCAATGACCCGGAACTGGACGGAAAGGTCAATTCCACAATAACTCCCAAGGATGACGTACAGCGGTATTACCGCTACTACTCCCGTGGCTTCACCGGTGAAGCCCTCAACAGTCTTGATGCTGGGATTTACAAGTTTGATGTTTCACTTGGGGGGACAAAAAAGAACCTTGAGGTGGAACTGACTTCCGGCATGGACAATGATGCGGTGCTGGAAGCTGTTCGGGACGTGGTAAATAACAGTGTGCTTCCTGTGCAGGCCCGCGTAATCAGGCAGAATGTCCCCGGGGCTAATCTTGATGATCTTCTCGGAACCGGGTCCGCCCTGGCCTTTTCCGTAAATACCGTCTACGCCGTTACCGCGGAAAATCGCGGAGACGACCCGCAGGACCTTACTGCCGCAAATCTTCTCTCATTCAGCGACACCAGCGGCCATCTTATTTCCTACCTTAAGTTGTATGCCACAGAAAAGCCGATCAGCCCTGCCAGGGAAGCCCGTTACGCTCTGTCGGGTACCGTGGCCGGTTCTCCCACGCAGTATCTTTCCAAGGCCTTTGATGTGAATGCAGAGACGACAATTTCCGCCGGAACTCATTCCATTGGCTATTCAATCGGTACGGAGTCGGGAACAATAGACTTCATGGTGGAGGATGGCGACACCTGGCAGACCGTGCTGGACCGCATCGACAATGCCGCCGGTGGAACTTCTGCAAAAGTCACTGCGAAACTGGTTGATGCAAAACTGGTTTCCCCGGTCTATACAGGTGACGGATACTACCTGATAGACGGCAAGGCCGTGGCCATAAGTGCGGTCGATCCCAAGATCGGCGAACGGCTTGTGCTTGAGCCCGGAAGCGGACTTGAAGCGCTGGCCCTGAACGTGACTGCGAGTCCGGGGGCTGATTCGGTGATGGTTGTCAACGGGACAACCGAAACCCGTGCTCCGGGTGAATTCGCTCTGGACCGTGGCAGGGTCCTTGTGAATCTTGAGGAAAATTTCGGGGATACATTACCCCTTACCGTGGTCAGTGCCATCGGCGAAATGGAAAAAAACGTGGGACTGGTCACAGATGCCTACAACGACCTGCGTAAGACGATTCTGCCTTCGGAAGACCTGTTCAAGGAAGGGTTTGCCGATCTCTGGCGCAAGCCTGTGGAAGACAGGATTGTCGACCTCGAATGGATGGGGTTGCGTGAGGCCGAGGAAGACAATGTTCTCTGGTTCGATTCGGACAAGTTTTACGATGCACTGATAGCAGAACCGGATAAGGTCAAGGAGGTTCTGGAAGATGAAGAGGAAGGACTGTTTCCGAGCTGGCAGGATGTGAACGACACGGTTGTCGAGAGCGGAGTCAGCTCCTATCTGATTCAGGAGAGCTCGCTGCCGCCCCTTCTCCCGGAACCGAGTCCGAGAACTGAATTGGAGCTTGAAGTAAAACGTGAGCTGGTCGACACCTTCGAAAGTACTTTTAATTTTGACCTCGACGATCCTGCTGCGGAAACCGGGCGGTTGTTTTCCAGAAAGGGGTAGGCCTGTTTTCGGGGACGGGTTGAACTTCTAGAACTTGACGGCAATGATGTTTCGTTCTTCAGCATCAAAACGGAACTTGATCCTGCTGATCTGCTTGGCGATCTGCACCGTCTTTCCGCCGATCTTTATTTCCACTCCGGGATAGACCCGGCGATGAACTCGGATGGAGAGTATTTCCAGCGATTTGTAGTATTCATTCAGTTCTGCGGCAAGCTGGGCACGGATTTCCCGGAGCTTGATCTTGGTACGGCCGCGCAGAATGAGAATCTGCTGCATTTTTTCACGTTTGGCGGCTGGTGTTGTTTCAAGAATGGCTTCGTTTGAACCCTGTCCGACAACTTCATTGATCTTCATCAGCCGAGCCCGCAATTCGTCCCTTTCCTTGACCAGCTCGCGATTGACTATCTGTTTGGAACTGATCCCGACGATAGTCCTGACGCCTATTTCTGAACCAAGTTCCTTGGCTTCAATCCCGACATTGGACATGATTGCCCCGCCCTGAATAATGCCTCTGCTGCCGTGTGCTGTGACGGGCCCCCTGGCATGCACAAAGCAGTTGCTGATCTCGTTGGTGATGATCAGCTCGTCCCCGCATTCAATGCGCGCGTTGGATGCAAACTGGGCCGTAATAGTGTTGGCGGCTTTTATGCTTCCTTTGCCGGCCATAACCAGCCCGCCCTTTACTTCGATGTCTCCGCCGGCAATGATGGTGGCTCCTTCAATGGATTCATTCACCACTATGTGCTCCGGGGCTTCGACGGTGAAACCTTCCCGGATGGAACCGCTGACGTGAACGGAACCCTTTTCCAGTATGATGTTTCCGGTGGAGTAGTCCACGTCGCCTTTGGTTACCAGCACGTCTGTTACAGCCAGCACTCCGTCATCAAGGGTGACGATGCCTGTGGTGGTGGCGGAGTAGGTGATCCCGTCAGCCATAGGAGCTACCCCGACCCCCGGTTTGACTTCAAAGGGTTTACCTCCGGGAGGGGGGGTGAGTCTCCCGTAAACATCTTCTCCGGCCCTGCCTTCGACAGGGGGATGGATCTTTCCTATGATGTCTCCGGGGCCGACCATAGGATGAACGCCCCGGTCCTTGAAATCAATGCGGTCTTCATCGTCTGTGGTTCCTACTGTTTTCTGGGTCTCCTTGCGTGAATACTCAAATCTTCCGTCCTTTCCGGGAACGGGCTCTGTTCCGAGAACAATGACCGCTTCCTGTGTCGTGTTGGTTTCGCGGGCAGTCTTGATCGCCGTCTGGCAGGCCACGTGCTGCAATGGGCGGTTTATTTCCATCCGCGCAAGCGCCGGCTCTATGCAGGCCAGATCGTATTTCATCCCGAAGCAGTCGTGAGGAAATATTCTGGTGCTGACCTTCATGGCGTCCGGAGAGACCTTTATCAGGGATTCTACGAAAATTGTATCCTGCTCGATTCTGACCAGTCCGTAGTGCTCAGCGATCAGAGCCCCGGTGTCGAGATCGTGCTTGCAGCCGCCTCCTGCAGCAACCTGCAGGTTCTTGGGCGTATGTGTATCTGTGGGGGCTACTTCTTCTCCGACCAGGTTTTTGCCGGGAGAAGGCTGGACAGCAGAACTGAGGCGACCGAACTCCATTCCCGGAAGGACCGGAAAGTTAAGGTCGGCATCGGTGATGATCATCCCGTCACGGGACTCATGCGGATAGGTGGCGCGGACCAGTGCTACATTGACAATGCTCTTGCCTTCCTGTGCCCGCTTGAGAGCGAAATTTGCTCCGTCCAGATCAAGTTGCCCCTCGTAGCCGGCTCTTTTGAGCTCTTTTTCCATGAGGGCTATGGAGAGTTGGGCGCCATCGCCCTGTGCAGGCGTATAGGAGGAGATAAAGGCCGCCATCTTGTCTGGGGTCACCTTGAAATCAAGGACGGCATCACGGCTTTCCACTTTCTGTTCGGAGTGTGAGCTGCGCAGTTCTGCACCCCTTGCGGGGGAGGATTGTTCCGCCATATTCTGAACTTACCGCCTGAATGTTTCAGTTGTGGCTTAAGACCGCTGCAGTATCTGTTGGCGGCCTCTTTTGCCAGGTGAGTTCACACTAACGCATTAATGTATAATGTTCAAATGAGGTTTTTGTTCTTTTCAGCATTCTTAATTATGTTTCTCTTTATGCATCAGCCAGACCAGATCTTCCATCACGGAAAGCAGCTTTGCATATATTCCCCCGGCACCGGGAGGAGGACCGAACAGGCCGTTGCGCTGTTCCTGCAGTCCGCGGGGAAAAACAGTGTCCGGTTCAAGGGAACGCATGGTCATGGCGAAACGCTCCGCCAGCAGGTAGCCGGTAACTCCTTTTTCGAAAATCTCCATGTACTTCATGAATTCATCTTTGCATGCATTCCACATCTGCTTTGACTCAGGTCCGGGTTCATGGGCCGTTGCTTTGCATACAAGGGCATACAGGCTGTTCAGTGCGGCGCCGGGAATTCCTCTTCGCCAGCCCAGCAGCCAGGGGTTGCGCCAGAAAAGCAGAAAATGTCCCTGCCCGGTCTCAATGATGTTCTCAAGGGACTTTCGCACACTGAGCAGGTCCGGGGCGTTCCAGCCTACTCTGGTTTCGGCCAGATCCCAGGCCGGAAGCGGTGGACGCTGCTGCGGGGCGGAACCCAGCAGGTTGTCGAGGATGTGCGAAAGCCAGATGTTGGCCTGCGGGGAAGCCGGGGTTTCCAGATGCGGATAGCTCAGGATGAAGCGGCCTGCCCCTGATTGCCCGGAAACAACTGCGGGGCGGTCGTGCAGGAAATCCGGCAGCAGGTTGATGCCGTACATGTTTTCCCAGTCGGCAAGAGTGCCTTCCGGCAGTCCACCAACGCAGAGGTCGGCTACCCAGAAATCATTGCCCGGTTCGCGGTAGCGTCCGAGCGCAGTGGTGGAATCGCACTCGCGCGGGGAGAACTGTCCGGGCCACCAGACCGGGACTAGTGCTTTTTCGCCCAGTTGTTCCGGTACCAGCGGGTTGCTGCGGTTCAGCTGCAGGTTGATGTGTCCGCTGAGAAAATGGTGCATCCGGTTATCAAAGCCCTTGCGCTGCCAGCAGCTCAGCCCCAGTCCGCCTGCTCCGGAAAGGCCCAGTCCTGCGCCTCCGCAGAAGCCCAGGTAGTTGCCGCCCTCGCCGACATATTTCTGGATGGCCAGGATTCCGGGGCCGCCTAGATGGCGTGCTTTGCCCCTGGCCCATCCTCCGGGCACAATGAGTGCCTTCGGGGGCTTGCCTGCAAGCAATCCCTGCGCTATTTGATGCCCACGCACTAATTCATGGTCGATATTCCAGGCTTCGAGTGCCCGCTGGACCAGAAGCCCCCATATATGGGAGTCGTCCCATAGTATATAGATACTTGACATGTTCGTGTCTCTTTATAAGTGTGTGTAGCGCATGTTGACGAGGCGAGTGTTTTGCTTTTTGAGCCTGCCCTGTAGATACACGGAAACGGCTGTCTGGCAAAGCACATCTTTTTTAAAAAGTATTATTATGAAACCAACTTAGCATATCTAAGCTGAACTGGATACCCGGGCCCGGGGATCCGGGCAGTGCTGTTTTGCTTAAGAATTTATATCCGAACAGGAGTCCTCACATGGCGGAAGCAAACCTTCCCAAAGGGTATGAACCCTGGGATGTTGAAAAAAAGTGGCTTGATCACTGGGAAGAAAACAAGACTTTTACACCCGATCCCGCAGCGGAGGGCGATCCTTATTCCATTGTCATTCCGCCGCCGAACGTAACAGGTGTCCTGCACATGGGCCACGCCCTGAACATTACCCTGCAGGACATCCTCTGCCGCTTCCAGCGTCAGCAGGGCAAGAGCGTGCTCTGGATTCCCGGCACCGACCACGCCGGTATCGCCACTCAGAACGTGGTTGAACGCCAGCTCAAGAGCGAAGGCAAGACCCGTGACGATCTGGGCCGTGAAAAGTTCATTGAGCGCGTATGGGAATGGAAGGAAGACAAGGGCGGGCACATCCTCAGGCAGATCCGCCGCATGGGTGCTTCCGTAGACTGGACCCGTGAGTGCTTTACCTTTGACGAACAGCGCGCCAAGGCCGTTCGCGAAGTTTTTGTAAAGCTCTACGAAGACGGACTGATCTACAAGGGCAACTACATCATCAACTGGTGTAACCGCTGCCATACCGCGCTTGCGGACGACGAGGTAGAGCATTCTCCCAAACCGGGTAATTTTTATAAAATCCGTTACCAGCTTTCCGATGGTTCCGGCGAACTGATCATCGCCACCACCCGCCCGGAAACCATGCTCGGTGATACTGCCATCTGCGTCAACCCCGAAGATGACCGCTTCAAGCACCTCATCGGCAAGACCGCGGTCCTGCCCCTTGTAGGCCGCGAACTGCCCATCATCGGCGACACCTACGTCGACATGGAGTTCGGTACCGGGGCCCTTAAAGTGACCCCCGCCCACGACATGAACGACTGGGAACTGGGCCGCAGGCACAATCTTGAAGTCCTTTCCGTGTTCGATGAAGATGGCAACATCAACGATAATGCACCAGAAAAATATCGCGGTATCTACAAGGATGATGCGCGCAAGATCATAGTTGATGACCTCAGGGAAGAAGGTTTCCTTGTTTCCATCGACGACCACGAGCATTCCGTGGGCGAATGCTACCGCTGCAAGTCCGTAATCGAGCCCCATGTTTCCGAACAGTGGTTCGTGGCCATGAAGCCACTGGCTGAAAAGGCCCGTGCCGCAGTTCCTTCCGAGACCCAGATTTTCCCCTCCAACTGGGAAAAGGTTTACTACGAGTGGCTGGACAATATCCGCGACTGGTGTATCTCCCGCCAGATCTGGTGGGGACACCGTATCCCGGCCTGGACCTGTGAGGATTGCGGTGAACTCATCGTTTCCCTTACCGATCCTACCGAGTGCTCCAAGTGCGGTTCTTCGAAACTCGTTCAGGAAGAAGATGTTCTGGACACCTGGTTCTCCTCCGCGCTCTGGCCCTTCTCGACCATGGGCTGGCCTGACGAGACCCCGGAACTGGCCAAGTACTATCCCACATCCGTACTGATCACCGGTTTCGACATCCTTTTCTTCTGGGTTGCGCGCATGATGATGATGGGTATTCACTTCCGCAAGGAAGTTCCCTTCAAGCATGTGTACATCCACGCCCTTGTGCGTGATGAGCACGGTAAGAAGATGAGCAAGTCCACCGGAAACGTCATCGACCCGCTGGAAATGAGCGACAAGTACGGCACTGACGCACTGCGTTTCACGCTGGCTGCTTTCGCCGCCATGGGGCGTGATATCAAGCTTTCCGAAGCACGCATCGAAGGATACCGCCATTTCGTCAACAAGATCTGGAACTCCGCCCGCTTCGCACTCATGAACCTCGACGGCAGGAAGCCCGAAGCCTCTCTCGAGGAAGCTACCGGACTTGCCAACCAGTGGATTCTGCACCGTCTGGAAGAGGTTAAGGGAGCCATGTGTCAGGCTGTTGAGGAATACCGTTTCAACGAAGTTGCCCAGACCATGTACAAGTTCATCTGGAACGAGTTCTGCGACTGGTATCTGGAAATGATCAAGCCTGACCTGTACAGCGATGACGCCTCCCGCAAGGATGCGACCCTCAAGGTTCTCTGGACCGTGCTGTCCGAAACCATGGTTCTGCTGCATCCGGTCATGCCTTTTGTCACTCAGGAAGTCTGGTCCGTACTGCCCGGTATTGAGAACGGGGACATCGCAACCGAGGCCTATCCTGAAAAGCGTGACAACTGCCGCAACGAAAAGGCCGTGGAGCAGATGGAACTCTTCCAGGGTATTGTTTCCGCAGTGCGTAACATCCGTACCGAGCTGCTCATCGCACCTTCCAAGAAGCTGGAACTCATCGTTCGTACCGCAAACGATGATGCCGCCGAGCTTATCAATGCCAATGCCGAGCTGATCAAGGCTCTGGCCCGTCTGGAAAGCGTAACTGCCGGGCCCGATTCCACCGGCCCCAGAGCTTCCGGTTCTGCGGTTATTCAGGGTAATGAACTGTTTGTTCCCCTTGCCGGTGCAGTCGACTTCGAGTCCGAGCTTGCCCGTCTGGATAAGGAGTTCGCCAAGCTGGACAAAGATCTCGTTGTGATAGAAAAGAAGCTTTCCAACAAGGGCTTTGTCGCCAATGCTCCTGCAGAGGTTGTTGAAAAAGAGAAAGCCAGACTGGAAGAAATCAATGATAAGAAAGCAAAGCTGACCGAGTTGAAAGAGCGTCTGGTCAGTGCCATGGAATAAAAAGTACGCCGGGGAGGCTGCAGGCAGCCTCCCCGCTAATTGATAAACGTGCCAGATTGCAGCTGGACAGAATTATAACCGGCAGCGCACAATGTCAGGTTTCCTGTGGCAAAGCCTGTGAAAAGGGTTTAAGCCCCCGGAGGCCTTACAGCCGCTTGACGAGTCTTAGAGTTTAGCGGTCTGTTGAGAGCAGAGATGCAGCCGGAGGCAAACCCGGATCGTCAAAAGCGCGCAGCGCATCAAATATGCATTTAACCAGAGAGGGTGGATATATGGGTTTAGTTTATCTTATCGGTGCAGGTCCCGGCGATCCCGGTCTGCTTACAGTAAAGGCCAAGGAAGTGCTGGAGACTGCGGATGTGCTCATCTACGACTACCTGGCTAACGCTGAATTTCTGAATTACGCCAAGCCCGATGCTGAAGTCATCTACGTGGGCAAAAAGGGCGGAGATCACACCCTGCCGCAGGATAAGATCAACGAGCTCATCGTTGAAAAGGCGCGGGAAGGTAAAGTTATCGCCCGCCTCAAGGGCGGCGACCCCTACGTTTTCGGTCGTGGCGGCGAGGAAGCTGAGGAGCTGGTTGAAGCCGGAATAGCCTTCGAGGTGATCCCCGGTATTACCGCCGGTGTAGCGGCTCCCGCTTATGCAGGCATCCCTGTTACCCACCGTGATTTCACCACTTCCGTATGTTTTATTACCGGACATGAAGATCCCACCAAAGAACAGTCCGGACACAATTGGGAAGTGTACGCCAAGTCGAACAGCACTCTGGTTTTCTACATGGGCGTGAAAAACCTGCCCATGATCGCAGAGAACCTGATTGCAAACGGTCGTGATCCTGAAACCCCCGTGGCTCTTGTGCGCTGGGGAACCCGCTGCAATCAGCAGTCTTTTGTTTCCACCCTTGAAAATGTCGCCGAAGAAGCCAGAATCCGTAAGTTCAAGGCTCCTTCCATCATCGTTGTGGGCGGAGTCTGCTCCCTGCACGATAAGCTGGCATGGTTCGAGAAACGTCCTCTGCTGAACAAGGGTGTGGTTGTTACCCGTGCCCGTGAACAGGCCAGCGGACTTGTTTCCACCCTTGGAAAACTCGGAGCCTGCGTCTACGAATTCCCGACCATCAGCATTGAGCCTGTGGAAGATTACGCACCTGTTCAGGAAGAAATCAAATCCCTGTCCAACTGGGACTGGCTGATCTTTACTTCCGTCAACGGAGTGAAGCATTTCTTCAACCAGCTCGCTGAAGCCGGTCTTGATGCCCGTGTATTTGCAGGTATTGAAATCGCCGCCATCGGTCCCGCAACTGCGGACGAACTGGTTGCCAGAGGCATCAAGCCTGATTTTATTCCCGAGAAGTATGTGGCTGAAGGCGTTGTGTCCGGGCTGCTTGAAAGGGGCGTAAAGGGCAAGAAGGTTCTCATTCCCCGTGCCAGGGTAGCCCGTGAAGTTCTGCCCGAGGAACTCGTCAAGGCCGGTGCCGAAGTGAAGATTCTGCCTGTTTACGAAACCGGCCTTACCGAGAATGATCCCGGACCGGTTGCCGAGGCCCTTGCAGCAGGAAAAATCAAATACCTGACCTTCACCAGCTCCAGCACTGTTGAAAACTTCTTCAACCTCATTGAGCCGGAGACTTTCCACGGCTACAAGGATGCGGTTAAAATTGCCTGCATCGGCCCAGTTACAGCTAAAACCCTCGCCGGATTCGGGTATGAACCTGACATCCAGCCTGAGGATTACACTATTCCCGCACTGGTCGAAGCACTGGTGCAGGAAGCCGCCGAGTAGATTATATGGAGGGGCCTTTCTCGGCCCCTCCTTTTTTTGCCGCGAACGGTCCCGCGGCTTATACAGCAGGGCCGGATGAGCTGTCTCGGCTCTTTCTACATATCCCTGAGATCTGGCAACGCTTTTAGCCTGACTATTTTCCGCATATTTCCTTCTTTACTGCATTGATGCCTTTCAGGGAATTAAGCTAGTTTGTTTTGAAACTGCCTAATGTGCCTCAATGAGTCTCCATGGCGTGAGAGGACGACATCAGTTATGAATTTTGGATTGTTGAATCTTATTCGCAAAAAAGGCTTAAGCCCCCGGAGGGATAATTGAGCTTACCTATCGCAGTACTAATTTCCGGTGGAGGTTCCAACCTCCAGGCCATTATTGACAGGAAAGAACAGGGCGTTCTTGATGTAGACATCAGGATGGTTCTCTCCAACAGGGCAGGAGCCTACGGGCTTGAAAGGGCACATGCACACGGTATTCCCACTGCCGCCCTCAGTCATAAGGATTTCGATTCACGAGAGGAGTTTGATGCCGAAATGGTGCGCATCCTCAAGAATGCAGGGGTTGAAGCCGTGGTCATGGGCGGGTTCATGCGGATCATCACCCCGGTTTTTCTCAGTGCCTTTCCCGGAAAGATCATAAACATCCATCCGGCATTACTGCCCAGCTTTCCCGGTGTGGACGGACAGGGGGATGCCGCGAAGTACGGAGTTCAACTGGCCGGATGCACGGTCCATTTCGTGGACGAGAAGATGGACCACGGTGCTGTTATCATTCAGGCGGCGGTTCCGGCTTTTCCCGGAGAAGATGAAGAAGAACTGCGTAAACGAATTCTGGATCAGGAGCACCGTATCCTGCCGCAGGCCACGCAATGGCTGGCTCAGGGCCGGTTGTCGCTGGAAGGTCGGTTTGTGAAGCTTGCCGGGGGTGATGTGAGTCCGGCAGAAACAGACGGAGCAAGTCTGGTCAACCCGCCGTTGGAGAAGGGATTCTAGATTATCCGATGAAAGCTGATGCTGATTTTAAAAGCCTGTCCGCATGACGCAGACAGGCTTTCTTTGTTTATCCCATCACTGCAAGCAGCAGTTCCATGAAATCAAGCTCCATTTCGAGCATTTCGTAATCCTTTTTGCGCAGCCATTCGGAGAGCCATGCAAAACGCAGGGCCGGAATGAAAGCGGGCAGGGATTCATAACTGTCATCATCAATGTCGGTGTGTTTGTAGAGACCGTCCATAAATGCCGGGATCAGACCGACTCCAAGGGCCGCCGGGTCCTCAAAGGCCACGCAGCCGATCATGTTGGCCACATCGTAAATCTCGGGCCGTAAACCTGAAAATTCCCAGTCTATTACAGCTCCTATCTGTTTGCCCTTCCAGAGCACGTTCAGGGGATGAAAGTCCCCGTGGCAGAATGCCTTCGGGAGTTGGGGGAATTTTTCCATCTTTGGGAATATCCGTTCACATATCGGCTCGAGTCTCTTGTATACATCCGGATTGCGTTCGGCGATCGTTGTGTTCAGCTGTCGGGAGTAGTCGATCAGGGTAAACCCGTCATCCGTTCCGGCCATGACTTTGCCTGCCGAATGGCTGCGCAGTTGCGCTACGAAGCCTGCAATGGCGGTTCCGCGTTCCCGGTCAGACACGTATTCCGGGCGCGGAAGCTCGTCGGATTCGTAGAAACGGGACAGTTGCCAGGGGAACCCCATCACCTCGGCGGTGAATCCGCCGTCAGTTGTTTTTTCGTAAGGAAGCAGCCAGTCCATGCCGGATTCCTGCAGGGTCTGCAGATTGCCGGCAATGTCCGTCCTTCGTTCAACCTGCGTGCCGGCAATGCGTTCCATCAGCCAGATTCGGTTTTCGGTATCCTCGATTACCGAGCGCGAAACAGCGCGTTCCGGGCTTCCGGGTATATTCCGGTCATTATGCCGTCTGAGGGTTGTAAGCCCCCAGGGCTCAAGTGCGTCTATCATTTGTTTCTCCACAATGTGGCTGGTATAATAAGGATCTGTCTGCGACAGATGTTGAAAACGTTAATACTACGTAGTCCATTGAATAAATTTATGCCGATTGCCCTATCAACACGGCGAAGCCTTGCTGAAAAAGTTTGGGATTCTTAAACCCTTTTCAAAGGGTTTAAGCCCCGGAGGCCTTACAGCCGTTTAACGAGTCTTCGAGTTTAGCGGTCTGTTGAGAGCAGAGATGTCGCCGAAGGCACCCTAAAAAACTTCAGCTTCGAACCACAGAATGTTGGTAGCGGGGTCCTGCCATGCTGTGGGTTCCATCCCGGCCTTGTTGCAGGTCTGGGCAAGAAACTGCTTGCGATCCCACTTCCAGTCCACAGCGACCTGTGGCAGCAGCAGGCCGGACTGCATCCCGCGCTGCATGATCAATCCGTGCCGTCCGATCTCGATTTTTTCCACATCGGTGCAGACCGTGATCGGGCTCAATATGGAAATTTCGATTTCAAGTTCATCGAATTCAGGCAGGCTGACCGGCGGAAAGCGGGGATCTTCGAAAGCTGCGGCCCGGGCCATTCTCCATATGGTTTTGTACAGCGGACCGGAGCCCTGAATGTTGCCGATGCAGCCGCGCAGGTGGCCGTGTTTGTTCAGCGTTACGAACGCCCCGAACTCTTCAGCAAGGTGCCGGGTGGGCGGTTCCGGTACAGCGGCGTCCTTGTCGCCCCTGAGCCTGCTGATGATGCTGAGTCGGACCAGGTCCTTGAGGTAGGACTTCTCTTCCTGAGTCAGGGAAAAACTGAAATTGTCGGACATCCTTATCCCCTTATGCGGATTTTTTTTGGGCGTTGATCTCTTTTAACTTTTTCATGATGTAATCATAGCTTTCGGGCCGGTGCGGAACTTTGCAGCGGGTGCAGTTCTTGATTCCCCCGGACAGTTCATACCTGCCTCCGCAGTCCTCAAGCGGGTAGAGCGGGCAGAAGCAGAACAGGCAGTTGAAAGTGAGGTCATCCCTGACGTCGTGGCAGGGAAAGTATTTGCACTGGCTGTTCCTGAAGAAGCGATGGCTGTTTTCCATGAGCTACTCGCAGTTGAAGTTGTTGACCTTGATGATCACCAGAGTGATGTCATCCTCCTGCTCCATTCCGTCCTGAAACCTGTAGACCTCGGAGATGATTTCCTGCTGGATTTCAGAGGCACTGCGCTCGGCATTTGCGAAAATGAGCCTGTCGAGACGTTCGCGTCCGAACATCTCGTTCCGGCTGTTTCGTGCTTCCCATATTCCGTCGGTTCCGATGAATATGATCACGCCTTCGCTCAGGTCCACTTTGTTCTCTTCGTATTCGCTTTCATCGAAAATACCGAGGGCCAGCATGGGGTTGCCCATAAGGTCGCGCTTTGTTCCTGTGGCCGGGTCGTATACCGAGGCCGGGTCGTGTCCTGCGCGTACATAGGTGGCAGATGTGTTGTCCGGCGAAATCTCCATGCAGAACAGGGTCATGAACCGGCCTGTGTCGCCGATGTCTGAACAGAGCAGCTTGTTGACTTCGCCGATCCGCATTGCCAGAGGCGAATGGTGCCGGGAAGCGTGCTTCAGGTGCGCACGTCCGGTGGTCATGAGCAGGGCGGCGGAAACTCCGTGCCCGGTGACGTCTCCGAGGATGATACCGGTCCCGCCTCTGTCCGGCGGTTCGTAGTAGTCGAAGTAATCTCCGCCCGTCTCATCGCAGGAGATGCTGACTCCGGAAATATCCAGTCCGCAGATCTGCGGGGGCAGTTCCGGGAGCAGGTTGGTATGCACCTCATGGGCAAGCTCCAGAGATTTGCTGATGCGCATATGATCCTGCAGTTTCGGGATCATGGAATTGAAGGCCTTGGCAAGTGTTTCGCGCTCATCGCCGGTCTTGACCTCAACATGTACGGACAGGTCTCCTTCGGAAATCTTTTCGGCGGCCCGGGTCATGTCCAGCAGCGGACGCATTATTTTCCGGCTGCCGAAAAAAGCCACCAGGGAGACGGTAAGCAGGGTAAAGACTGAGGCAGCACCTACCGCCACATAGAGGTTGTTGCTGAGCTCAAGAGTCTGTGCCGCTGCAGAATCCGGGACCTCGGTGATTACCTGCTCAGGAACTATCAGCACATAGCTGCCCTGTCCCCGGAAAGGCGCAAAGGCCCAGACTGAATCCACCCCGTTGTAGGGCATGCGCATTACCCCGGATTTACTTTTGGTGATTGATTCGGTCATGAAGGACATTTTTTTGGGGTCGGAGGATTCAAGGTAGCGGACTTCATTGGGGACCCCGGTCTTCCAGGAAATGATGTCGTTCTGGTGCCCGGATTCGGCCCAGACGCGCAGGGCAACTTTCGAGCCAGATTGTACAGGGCTTACAACGAAAGCCTGAATGTCGTTCGACCACTGGGTTGAGAGGTCTTCCTTACGCAGAAGCTCGACCAGCTGAATGTCAATGGCCACAACTCCGAGGACTTTCCCGTTGCGGCCTCTGATGGGCTTGGACAGGGTGTAGACCTGCTGCCCCGTGCTGGCATCAATGAATTTGTCCCAGACCGTAGTTCCTTGCCTTATGGCTTCCGTGAACCATGCCCGTTTGCGGGGATCGTAGTTCTCGGGATAGTTTCCATGGCCGGGATAACCCATGAGCAGCCCGGAGTTCAGGCAGATGTATATGCGGTGCAGGGCGGTTCCGGCTTCCGTGAAGAACGATTTCAGGTCCGGCTTGAGCTGGTACAGTCTCGCCAGATCAGGATCCTTTCTGAGATATTCCCTGCCTTCGGGGTAGTAGAAAACAGGCTCTTCCAGACTTATGGACGAAGGAATCCTTTCCCCTTTCTCGCTTAATACGTAGTACTGCGGCGAAGGGCCCAGATCATCCGGTTGCCTGCCCATGGTGTTGAAGTCTTCCCGAAAGAATACCTTGGGAATACCGTTCACAGGGTCGTTCAGAACATCTTCAGCTTCCGCCCCGATGGCTTTGAGGGCGAATTCGAGAGATATGGCCTGCTGCTGGACCAGTTTGGCGGAATCCATGGCTGATTGGCGCATTTCACCGGTCAGGATTCTGATCATTCCGGAGCGCAGTGTTTCTGACTGGACCGTGCCCAGTTTCTGGATTCCCTCCCTGCTGAAGTAGGAGACTACCAGCAGAGGGATAAGACTGAAGGCCAGCAGAAGGATGAATAATTTTTTTCTCATATGGTCTTATGAAAAATCAATGGTGGAGGATTTGGCTTCACATTCCCCTTCTTCTGGAAGATCGGAAAAGGGGAATGGCCGGCGGTTCTCGTTGAGCAAGGAGTAACGCAGCAACTTGTAGGCATAGTGACTCAGCCTGTTGCCGAAATCGCGCAGGGCGGCAGCAGGGCTGCCGGTAACAACGCAAAAGGCGAACTGCACGAAGATGGTGCAGTAGGACAGAATTCTGACAAGCTCAAAGGCCAGCATGCAGACCATGGTCCTGATAAATCTCTTTAAAATATCGATTCGGCTTGCAGTCCCTGCGCTATCAGAGAACATGGGGTCTCCTCCCTGTTGGTTTTCAGTCGGAATTATTTCGGAAAGACTCGCCTGTATCTCTTTCCTGTGTTATAATTCAATCGACTTCCGCAATTATTACTGTTTGTTTTGTGGTTCAGTGTATCCGCTTTGAAGCCGGACGGCAACGAAGGATTGAAAATTGCATCAGAACTGGCAAATGATTTGCGGATGCCGGAATACCGGCACCTTGTTGATTCAGGCTTGTGGGAGGATGTCAGATGAACACCGCATTTCTGGAAGAACTGGTCAGGAGAAAGGCAGAAGACATGCAGAGCGAAGGCATTTCATTGGCGGAAGCCATAGATCGTGCCGGGGATGAGATTCTGAAGAGCATGGCCGGGACCGGGCATGGTTCACGGTTCTGCCTGCGTATGTGGTTTAACGGGGCTAAAAAGCGCATCAGCCCGGAAAACACAGCAGTATCTTCCGGGCCGGAGGATGACAAAAAATGTCATCGGATAGGGTTTGTCGCCTAGCGGTAAGCCTGCAACACTTATTTACCTGTCAGCTGCTCATGAACTGAGCCCACAGCTTGCGGTTACGCGGTCCGTCGAACTCGCAGAAAAAAATGCGTTGCCAGGTTCCGAGCATGATATCGCCGTCCTCGATAATCAGCATCTGGTCCGGTCCGAACATGCTGGTCTTGATATGTGCGTCGGAATTCCCTTCAAGGTGTTTGTAGTCGCCATGAAGTGGAACCAGTTTGCGCATGTTCACGGTTATGTCGCGGACCACGCTGGGGTCCGCTCCCTCGTTTACTGTGATGGCTCCGGTCGTGTGCGGGCAGTAGAGCAGCAGGGCTCCGTTTTTCCACCCGTTCTTGCGGAGCAGGGTGCGAACCTGCCCTGTGATGTCGATCATCTCTTCCCGTGAACCGGTTCTGATTTCAAGTGTCTCCATATTGTCCTCCCCAATATGATTAGCATATTCCCGGCTGAGCTGCCGGGCAACTTCTCACTTCCCCTTTCGAAACATGTGGCTGAATCCGGCATCGTAGAGCAGAGATTCGCTGTCCGAGTCCTTGCCGGGCAGGATCAGGAATATCGTCTGGCGCTTGAAGCCGTTCTCTTCTGCGGTTTCCGCCAGTTTGGCCAGAGTTGTTTCCACTGATTTTTCCTCCGGCCAGCCGATGCGGTATCCAATAATGACCGGGGTCTGCGGCTCCATGCCTCCGGCCAGCAGTTGTTCCTGAATTCCGGAAGGATTTCCGGCGGAAAGATATATGCCCATGGCCGATTTGTGTGCGGCAAGCCTTTCCAGACTTTCGTTTTCCGGTACCGGGGTGCGACCTTCCATGCGGGTCAGGATCAGGGTCTGTGTCCCGCCGGGCACAGTGAACGAAGCCCCCGAAGCAGCCGCCGCCGCGCATGCCGAGGTGACGCCGGGGATGATCTCGTATGCTATTCCGGCCTGCTCGAGCAGTCTGGCCTGTTCCTGCACTGCCCCGTACAGGGCCGGGTCTCCGGTGTGCACGCGGGCCACGGTCTGTCCGTTGGAAGCATGTTTAATCATCAGCGCCGAGGTCTCTTCCAGTGACATGGAAGCGGAGTTCTCTACCCTTGCATCCGCCGATGCTGCGGCAATGACAGCTTCCGGAACCAGTGACCCGGCATAAAGCACCAGCCCGGCCTCACGGATGATCCGCTGTCCCTTTACAGTGATCAGTTCCGGGTCGCCGGGGCCTGCTCCTATGAAATAAACCTTACCCATCTATTTCCCTTCGGGCTTGTCGGCCCATATTATCGTTACCGGGTTGTGGGCCTTGAAACGTACATCACCGGCCAGCGGTTCGGAAGTGGAGCTCTGGAGTTGAATGGACTGCCAGCTCCAGCCCAGCGAATCGAATGTTTCCCGCGTGCGCTGCAGGCTGCCCATGAGGATGGCGTGAACTACAATGCGTCCGCCGGGCTTGAGCCTGTCGGCCGCCTCCCGGATTGTTGAATCGTCACGGCCGATTCCGCCGCCGATAAAAATCCGGTCCGGATCAGGTAGTTCCGAAAGAACCTCGGGCATGGTCCCCCCTACCGGGGAAACTGTCCATGCCCGGAATCTGCGGAGATTCTCGCGGATCATCTCCAGCCGTTCGGCACTTTTCTCAACTGCAAAAAATCTGGACTCCCCGGCAATGAATGATCCCTCTATGGCCACGGAACCGCAGCCTGCTCCAAGGTCCCAGACGGTCTGGTGCGGACGCAGGTCCATAAGGGCCAAGCCCGTGGCCCTGACGGGCAGCTTGGTGATCAGCCCTTTCTGGCGGACGAAGCTATCGTCCTTCCTTCCGAAGCACTGCAGGCTTTCTCTTCCGTCTGTGCGGGTCAGGATGACTATATTCAGGTCCGGGCAGGAGAAGTCGGTGAAGTCTTCGAGCGGTCCGCCGGTGATGGTTTCGGACCCTGTATTCAGTTCCGATAGAACCGTCATGGAATAGTTGTCTATCCCCTTTTCAAGAAGAGTCCGGGCAATTGCCGACGGAGTATTCTGTCTGTCGGTGAACACTGCGCAGTTGTACCCCTGCTGCAGGACTGCATATATCGGGAAATAGTCAGTACGGCCGTGCAGCGAAACCGTGCGCAGCTTTGCAGAATTGATCCCCAGCCGTGCTGCACCGATCTGAACTGCCGACGGGGACGGAATGATTCTCACTTCGCCTAGGCCCGGTTGCCGCGAAAGAGATTCCGCAATGCCGAAGAACAACGGGTCTCCGTCGGCCAGCAGCACGACTTTCCTGCCGTTATCAAGCTGTTTCCTGATCTCTTCGGCGTAGTCCTCAACTGGGGAGATAAAAGGAAGTTTGGGCCCTTTATGGTCGGGGAACATGTCAAGAAGTCGTTTGCCGCCGCTTAATATATCGGCCTTAGTGATGATGTCAGCCGTTCCTGCCGGAGGTTCCAGAGAGCCGGGGTAGAGGCCGATTATATACAGGGGATGGTTCATGGCTGACTTATACAATGTATTTTATGGATGTAAAAGGGCGGTATTGTACTTAATTTCCGGTCTGATCTGGTAATGAGAAATAAAACTTACCTGTGTTATGCATTTATGTTATTGTGTAAGTGAATCCTTCCCTGCCTTAAATGGAGGAGATGATCAATGAAAAAACTTATCGCAATAGCTCTCCTGATCGGCGCTTTTCTTACGGCCTTTCACGGTTTTTCCATGACAGCCCCCATGCTGGGCCAGAAGTCCATGTCGCGGGTAAATGACATGCTAGGTACCCTGCGCATAGAGATGGAAGTACCGGTTTCGCCCGGAGGAACCGTTGACCGCGGTATGCCGTATTATGTGGTTGCCGTCCTCGCCGGGGCAGGGGGAATTCTTATTCTGTCAGGTATGCGCGATTCTGAGGATGAAGAGGATTATTACTGATCATATTCCCGTCGAAATCAAATAAATAGTAGTGGATTTCAAGCGCATCGCACCCAGAAAAACGTAATGCATTTTTGCGGGCTTTTTGCATCAGCATTCGGATGAATGTGGCCTGTGATTCCCTGGGGATCATTTCCAGAACCTGCCGGGCAGTGTTGGCTGTGCGGATTTGTGCTGTCAGGAAAGGGGTAAGTCCGAGTTGGGCGCACCAATCAGCCAGTAGCGGGAAGTCGATGGCCCAATCCTTGGCATGGGTGTAGGGGAAGCCTTGAGCATGCTTGACCAGTTTGCCTATGAAAATCGCCCAGTGTACTTTTTTCAGCCGTTTCGCCCTGGCCTGAAGCATGGAAAATTTGAAAAAGTCTGCAGCCTGAACCATTCGGGCCGGGCCTGTTCCCGGAAAATGGTTCAGGTAGAATTCCTCGCTCCGGCGACCGGTGGTGAATACAGCCTCGTCTCCACCGGAAGCTCTTATCACACTCAGAGATTGGGCGATGGATGCTTTCCATGATGCGTGGCTGAAGGGGCGGATTATGCCCTGCGTGCCGAGGATTGAAATTCCGCCGACAATACCCAGCCGGGGATTCATGGTCAGCGCGGCGATTTCTGCCCCACGCGGCACCTCTATGCATACACGGACTGTGCCGCAGAAGTCTGTCCCAGATGCGGAAAGCTCCCGTAATACTCCGGAAATTATCTGCCTGCGTGGTGCGGGGTTGATGGCGGCCTCACCCACTGGAACCGGCAGACCGGGCAGCGTTACCCGTCCGACTCCCCGGCCTCCGCAAAGATCGACTCTGACCTCGTCTCCGGGGATAAGCTCCACCTCTGCGTGAATTTCTTCTCCGTGAGTGACATCCGGGTCGTCCCCCCCGTCCTTTATGACTATTCCGCGGGCTTTTGTTCCAGAAAGCTCTACTCGTGCTATCGGGATACCAAGGGTGCCTTTGACCGGAAGCGGGATTTCCATGGCTGCCGGAACTATTCCGCCAAGCAGGACGCTAAGCGCGGCCATGGCGGCAGCCGTTGCAGCTGAACCTGTGGTGAATCCTTCCCTTAGCGGGGCATCAGTCATCTTCAAGCAACCGTCCCCGGGTCAGGATGTCCTTTCCGAATTTTAGGCGGACCAGATCAACCGCCTTGTCCAGACTGTCCAGCTTCTTGTTTTCTTCTTCGTGCCGGTTGTCTTCTTCCAGCAGAGACAGCTGGCGGTTGCGTTCCTCGAAATTTGAAATACCGATGCCGATGAGCCGGACCGGGCCGATGCAACCTTCGCCGTCGAGCAGTTCACATCCGGTCCTGAAGATGGTCCCGGCGTGTGAAGTGCGCGATTCAAGGGTGCGGCTGCGGGTGATCTGCCGGAAATCTGGGAATTTGATTTTGAGTGTGACGGTACGCCCTTTCTTCCCGTGTTTACGGATGTCTGCAGCAACCCGTTCCGACTGCTTCAGGAGCAGGGTTTTCAGGATATGGCGATCGGACACGTCTTCCCCGAAGGTATTCTCCGCACTTGAGGACTTCATGGGACTGCTCGGAGTGACCGGTGTAGGGTCTATTCCAGCACCCTTTTCATAGAGGATCGGCCCTCGTTCCCCGAATCTCTCTTTCCAGAATTCGGCCGGAAACCTGCGCAGATCTGCAGCATAACGTACTCCGAATGAGTGCAGCTTAGGCAGCGCCATCTTTCCCACTCCGGGGATTTTCTCTACCGGTAGCTGCTTCAGGAAATTCTGTACCTGATGCGGTTCAATAATCGAGATGCCGTCCGGCTTGTTCAGGTCGGATGCTATTTTGGCCAGAAATTTAACCGGCGCTATTCCCACTGAAGCAGTAAGGCCCGTAGCTTTTAAAATGTCATTTTTAACGGAACGGGCCAGTTGCAGCGGGGGGCCAAAGAGTTTTTCCGTACCGGTAATGTCGAGGTAGGCTTCGTCAATGGACGCCTGTTCCACTACCGGGGAATAGTTGTTCAGGCATTCCATGACCTGCTGCGAGATTTCCTTGTAGCGGGCCCTGCTGCCCTGAACCACCTGCAGCTGCGGGCATATCTTCAGGGCCTGCTGTACCGGCATGGCCGAGCGTACTCCGAATTTTCTGGCCTCGTAGGATGCTGCGCTCAACACCGAACGCTTGTGCAGCGAACCAACTCCCACGGGTTTGCCGCGCAGGTCCGGGTTGTCCAGCTGCTCCACGGATGCGAAGAACGCATCCATGTCGATGTGCATTATATATTTCTGATTTTCCATCATGCGCCGGTCTCTCGCCTACAGATCACATCAAACAATATTCGGTGTGATGTTTTGTCCAATTAAATAAAGAGATTAATTGTTGTGTGGAATGGCGTTTTTTTATGAGAATTGGTCGTGTGCCGTGGCAAAGCCACAACAAAAGGTTATGAATTCTTAAACCCTTTTCAAAGGGTTTAAGGCCCCCGGCAGGGTCGCCGAAGGCATTCCTTGCTGAATTTCTGCGATGCGCATCAGGGTTGCGATTCATGGTTTACGCAGGCACTGACGAAATTGACGGCGAGCAGGGGATTGCTGGCAAAGTGAAGGTGTATGTAGCTGCCCAGCGTATTGCGGTTGGCAATGTAGCCTTCGGTTGTGGGAGTATCTCTCTTGCTGGTGACCCTGTAGGACTTCTGCGGCGGCTCAGAAAGTCCTTCCAGAGCTGAATAGTGGAATTCGTGTCCCTTAGCGGTTGTGCCTGCCTGTCCCAGTACGGTGTCCTGTGAAAATTGGATTTCCCTGTAACCGAGGGCCTGAAAACGGGATTGCATGGTGCAGCGGAAAGGAAAAATGCCGCACATGGGAAATACCCGGTCATCCTGACTGATGGACTCCATGAGGTACATGAACCCCCCGCATTCGGCGTATATGGGATGCCCGGCTGCAGAAAATTCAGCGATTGCCCGGCGCAGTTTCGTGTTCTGGGCCAGATCGAAGGCCGAGAGTTCAGGATAGCCTCCACCAAGGTACAAGCCGGAAATGTCCTCAGGAAGCGCACGGTCCTCTATGGGAGAGAAGGGCACAAGTTCTGCCCCGGCCTCGCGCAGCATGCGAAGGTTTTCTTCGTAGTAAAAAGAAAAGGCGCTGTCTTTGGCGAATCCTATGCGGGTCCGGGGAATCATGGGGACTTCATCAAAGCGGGGCGGAACAGGGATGTCCGGCATACCGGCAAGGAGTTTTTCCAGATCAAGGTTGTCTTCAACCCAGTCGGCAAGAGAGTTGTATCTGAATTCAAGGTCCTGCAGATGATCCGGTGTCACCAGACCAAGATGGCGTGAAGGTGTTGCGATCTGCTCACAGCGCGGCAGGCAGCCCAGCAGGGGGATGTCCGTAAGGGACATGGCTTCCCGGAGCGTTTCCTCGTGATTCTTGCTGCCGACCCTGTTGAAGATAACTCCGGCAACAGCAGTTCCGGGATCGAAATTGCAGAATCCCTGAACCAGAGCTGCAGCAGATCTGGCCATGGATCGGGCATCGACAACTAGGATTACCGGCAGGTTCAGTTCCTTGGACAGATGGGCGGTGGAGCCGGTTTCTTCAATAGCTGAGTAACCGTCGTAAAGCCCCATTACCCCTTCGACTATGGTCGCGTCGGCATCCTGGGTGTAACGGGAGAAAATATCGCGCAGGGTGTTGCCGGAAAGCATCCATCCGTCAAGGTTGTGACAGATCCTCCCGGCAGCCCTCGAATGGTGGCCGGGATCAATGAAATCGGGCCCTGTTTTGAACGGCTGGACCTGCACCCCTTTGCGGGCAAGGGCCGTCATCAGTCCAAGGGTTACGGAGGTTTTTCCGCATCCGCTGTGGGTCCCTGCAATGATAAATCCTTTGATAGAGTTCATTGCAACCCTATAGTATTTTTTGCCGGATCAGCCCAGCTTATTTTTATCCAGATAGGCGATGAACTTCTTTGCTTCCGCGAAATCAGGATTGATTTCAAGGCAGGCTGCAAGTTCTTCCCGGACTTTCTTGTAGTTCTGGTCATCGAAAAGAGCGCGGGCCAGATTGTAACGCAGATGTTCGTCTTTGGGGCTCAGGCTTATAGCCTTTGCGTAGTATTCCACAGCCTGCGGAATCATTTTGGATTTGCGCAGGTTGATTCCGAATTCGTTGAACATGTGCTTGTGTTCCCCGGCGAAGGGAGCGTCCATGGCGATCAGGCGGGCAAAGATGTCGTTGGCACGGTCCTTTTCCCCGCGTTCCATGAGGCAGAGACCGACCCCGAAGTTGCCGCGAACGTTGTATTCGTCAACCTTGAGCGCGTTGGTGTACTCCATTTCTGCACTGAAGGTGTTGCCTTGTTTGCGGTAGCGGTCCGCGCGGGCAAGGGTCTTCTGCAGCTCCTTCATGTTGGGGAGAACCTGCTTGTGGTACATCTCCGGTTCGGGATTGTAGTCCTGAAGCAGCTCTTCGTGAGTGATCTCTTCCGCATCACCGGTGGGGACGAAATTATTGTTCAGAGGGCGCACCTGAAAAAGGTCAGTATCAACCTGTTCAACAAAGTAGTAGCCGACCTGCGCAACCCTGCGGGTTGTTGTTCCTGTCCCGACCTTGGCAATTCTCTGGCGAGAGAAAACACCGTTCAAATCTTTGATTTTATCAGTCTCAGTCATTTTCAGCTCCGCATGTATGGGAAGTGTGCTCTTATACTATATTCATTTATTTCGGTTGAGAAGGGAGTTCGATAAAAATGATTATTTTCTTCCGGTCTGTCCGGCTATCCATTTGATCTGCCTGCAGATTCCCATGAGCAGGTTGAACTCGTTGCGTTTGATGTCAATTCTGGACATGAAGCGTCTGACCGGCATCATCCAGTAATCCGGGTTGTCCGCCTTTAAAAAATCGATTGCAAGTAGCGTCTCCTGCAGATTGGTCGCCAGAATTTCCTGTTCTTCAAATGAGGTTGTCCGTTCGTCCGGAGGACCTGAAGGGGTGTAAGGTTTGTCGAGAGCATTTTTAAAACACTCGTAAAGTATTATCAATACGGCTTGAGAAAGGTTCAGGGAGCTGTTGTCCCTGCTGGTGGGTATATTGATAAGGCGGGAACAGAGCTGGGTTTCATCGTTGGTCAGTCCGCGGTCCTCCGGGCCGAATACAACGGAGACCTTTTCCCCGGCACGCAACTGCTCGACAATGAGCGGGGCGGCGGTGGAAGGAGTCATGACTCCCTTGCGCCATCCGCCGGTGCGGGCGGTGGTCCCGTATACCCGGGTCTGTCCCTTGAGGGCTTCTGCGAGGTCATCGGAGATTGTGGCCCGCTCCACAATGTCGCGCCCCTTTGCCGTGGCAAGGGGAAAGGCTTTGTCCATGTCCCATGAATACGGGCTTACGAGCGTAAGGTGGCTGCAACCCATGTTGGTCATGGCCCGAGCGGAAGAACCTACGTTTTCAGGAAATTTTGTGCCGAATAAAACGATATTGAGATTGCTAAGCATTCCCTGCTCCGGAAATTTTATGCTGTTGGAAAGTGGTTTTGCCGATGAAGCGTCATAGAAAGAACATCGGCAGTTGTCCAGTGTCATTTGAGTGTTTTTTTGCAAGCACAATGATTTCTTACAGAAGATATTCCTTGTCTGCTGCGGTTATTCCTGAACGAATTGTGGGTAATTGTTTTGCAAAAGCAGGCAGGCGTAAGTACGATGGCGCTATGAACGAATTGGAACTTTCACCGGAAATACTGGAGATGGCCGCTGCAGCAGGGCTGACTGAAGACCTGTTGCGCGAGCAGTTGTCAGGGAACGATATCCCACGGGAACTTTTGGCAAAATTTGAGGCTGTGTCAGAAAGGACTGTGAAGGCTGTAGCGGAAAAGGATTGATCGGGAAATTTGTCCGGCCCCGGGATGGTATCCTGCGGGGCCGGTGGGTGAAGTTTTGGAGAAACCTGTCCTGGGGAGAGTTGTCGGTCAGGTTATCTGACTGTGGCAGATGGGATGACTGCCCCGTCACTATCGACTTCACCCAGGAGTTCGAAATCCGGGAAAAGGCTGGGGTCAAATGTGTATGAATAGTAGTCTTTAAATTTGATCAAATATGTTTTCCAGCCGTACTGTCTGCGCATTCTAGCCGCTTCTCTGATTACATCTGCCATAACTGCTCCATTTTTGGTCGGGTTAACCTTCACTCAGCGGGCATCTTTCAGATACACGCTGTAGAGGTTCTATTTGCCGTCAACTTCTTCACGGCTTTGGGGGATAGGTAGCGGGGGATTTTTGCGGGAAGTGCACTCCTTCTGAGTGCAGAACCCTTTCAGTGCCTTTTTGAGGAATGATTTTTTGTTCAGTGAAGATATGCTTGCCTGCTGAGTCATGAGGGGACCTCCTGTTTGATGAATGCCTGAGGAGATTAATAGTGAATTTGAGAATCGATTTCAAGTAAAAAATACTAGCATTGCATAAAAATAATGCAGACTGACCGTAACCAGTCTGCATTATTGCGTTTATTGTTGATTTGTTAAGGCTGTTAACCGTTTTTAAGATCGTCAATGAGGTTCTGGAGATCCCCGGCCAGACGGGCGAGGTCTGAAACAGCTATCATGGACTGGTGCATGGCTTCTGCTGTTTCCGTGGCAATGCGGTTTACCTCGTCGGTTCCACGGTTGATCTGTTCGCTGGCTGCGGACTGTTCTTCACTGGCAGTTGCAATGGCCCGAACCTGATCCGCTGTGGAGTCTACAATATTGACGATTGTTTCAAGGCTTTTGCCGGCCTGACTGGCATAATCGGTGCTCTTGGAAACCATGCCGGCTGCATTGTTCATTTCATCAATATTTCGTCTTGTTTCAGACTGGATGGCATGAACAGCCTGTGCAACTTCCTGAGTCGCCTGCATGGTTTTTTCCGCAAGTTTACGTACTTCGTCAGCAACAACGGCAAATCCGCGACCGGCCTCACCTGCACGGGCAGCTTCGATTGCAGCGTTGAGCGCCAGCAGGTTGGTCTGGTCGGCAATGTCCGTGATGACGGTGATTACCTGCGAGATTCCTTCAGCTCTGGTTCCCAGTTCACTCAGCCCTGAAACCATTTTGGCGGATGCCTCGTTTACCGAATTGATGGAAGACACAACGTTGGCAACAATCCGGCCTCCGTTTTCAGCATTACTCTTGGCATCCATGGCACTTTCAGCTGCCTGCGAGGCATTCTGGGCGACCTCCAGCACGGAAGCATTCATCTGTTCCATGGCTGTCGCTGATTCAGCGGTGCGTTCTCGCTGGGTTTCAGAACCGCGTGCCGATTCCTGAATCTGCAGGGAAAGCTCCTCTGAGGCGGATGTTACCTGCTCGACAATTCCTTCAAGCTGTCTTGCTGCCTGAAGCATACCTTCGGATTTTGCCCTTTCGGCTTCTTCCTTGGCCTGCCTCGCATCCTCAAGGGCCTTGGTGGCCGCTTCAGTCTGGCGCTCGGCTTCCTTGGATTTATCTTCTGCCGTGGAAATGAATTTTACCAGGTTGTCCACCATTGTGCTGAGGGCTTCGTTCAGGGTTTTGAGTTCACCGCCGAACAGGCTCGGATCGATTGTTGTTTCAAAATCGCCATTGGCAACCTTCTGTGCTCCATCAACCATGATTTCGATGGGCTTGGCTATGCTGCGGGCTACAAGGAAGGCCACGCCGATAACAAGGAGGATAGCAATAACCGACAGGGTCAGGCTGAGCTTGAGGAAGCTGTTTGCCTCGGCAAAAATTTTGTCAGTGGGAAGGGCAAGCCCCATGGACCATGGGGTAGGTGTTCCGCTGATTACAATCGGTTCAAAGGTGAAGAAATATTCCCTGCCGTCAAGGGGGGAAATCATGATCTCCTGAAATTTTTCACCGGATTTGATTGCCTTGCTGATGGCGGCACGCTGTTTTTCAGGGAAGGCCTCGGTGATGTTCTTGCCGACAAGCTCCTGATCGGGGTGGGCTACACAGTAGCCTTTGTTGGAAACAATAAAGGCATATCCGGTTCCAAAGGGGCGGATAGTCTCAGTCATTTCCTTGAATGAGCCAAGAACAAAATCGATGCCGACTACGCCTATGAATTTGTTTTTCTTGAGGATGGGTACGCTGACAGTTGCCATTACTTCAGGAACAATGTCAGTGGTATAGGGCTCGGTCAGTACTGCTTTCTTTGTATCACGCGGAATCATGTACCACGACCTGGTGTTGTTCGGGTCGTTGCGGTGCATTTCTGTCATCTTCCACTGCCCGTTTTCAAACCAGCCGTATTGCCCGTACTCTCCGTTGGGGCCGTACTTCTTATTGCCTTTATATTCAGCGTCACGCCCATCAAGCTCGTTCGGTTCAAGAACGATCTGGGTACCGAAGAAGGTCGGATCAGATGCAGTCAGGTCTTTAATGAAACTGTTGACCATTTCCCTGTCAATACCCTTGCCGAACTCGCTGATGCTGACCATCGCTGCTGCGCCTGCCCATGATGCATCCAGGGCTTTTTCAATGGTTCCTTTCACCTGGTTGCCATATCTGCCAGCCATTTCGTCAGCTAGTTCTTTCGCCTGTGTCCTGGATGATTCCCTCGTCTTGTTCACAGTGACTGCTGTGAATGCTACGAAGATGAGAATCATCATGACGCTGATGCTCAAGGCAATTTTTGTTCCGATTTTCAGGTTTTTGAACATGTGCACCCCTTGTAACTAAGGCTTGGTCTTTGTGGTTGTTGATGGACAATGCATGGCGTGTATAGAGTTATAACGTGTATCTAAGTATATATTATCTTTTAATTCATGACCATATGTTTTTAACTGCCGGTGGAACAATATGACCCGGCTGCAAATATGACTTGCGACCGGGTCATAAAACGGCTTGGGTTGCATTCAAACCGTGTAACATTTTGAAATATTACTTAGAAGGACAGCTCTATTCCTATGGGACAATGGTCCGAGCCCAGCACGTCAGGCTCTATCCATGCCTTTTTGACATTGTTCTGCAGTTCCTCGGAGACAAAAAAGTAGTCTATGCGCCAACCGGCGTTGTTTTTACGGGCATTGAAACGGTAGCTCCACCACGAATAATTGTCCGGTCCTTCGTCAAACATCCTGAAGGTGTCCACGTAGCCGTGTTCTATGAACTTGTCTATCCAGGCCCGCTCAACAGGCAGGAATCCCGAACGCTCCGAGTTCGCCTTGGGGTTTTTGAGATCTATTTCCTTGTGCGCGGTATTGAAATCGCCGCCGACAACAATGGGCTTCTTTTTGCGCAGCTCCTGGGCATATTCAAGAAAGCAGTCGTAAAAACCCATCTTGTATTCAAGGCGCTCGTCACTCATCTGGCCGTTGGGGTAGTAGATGTTGAAGAGGTAGAACTGCTCGTATTCCATCAGCACCACCCGTCCCTCTCCCTGATAGGCTTCATCCGGCAGACCGAAGGAATGCGATACGAGCGGATGGCGAAAGAAACAGGCCGTTCCTGAATAACCCTTTTTGACCTTGGACCAGTTCCAGAGGGATTCATATCCTGAAAAATCCCTGTGCTTGGCCGGAATCTGCTCCGGGCTGGCTTTGGTTTCCTGAATCATTACGACATCTGCATCGGAATTTTCAAACCATTCGTTGAAGTTCTTCTTGATTACTGCCCTGTAGCCGTTGACGTTCCACGAGTATATTTTCATCAGTCCAATCCCCTTATCAGGTGCATTCGTAACAGGTCTGTGCGTGACCTATGTCTGCCTTCGAGTTTATATTCCAGCCGCATTTGCGGAGCATGGTTTCCAGTTCATTGGGTTTGTAGTCGTTGAAAAATCCTGAAGCCCTGCGGGCTTTGCTGTCGCTTCCCGGATGCATCAGGTAGTAGGTGAAGACCAGCTTACGTGATTTGGTCCTTGCCCAGTTCATGAATGAACCGACGTCATGCAGATATTCAAGCAGGAAAAGGGCGCAGACCACATCGAAATCCTGATCCGGATATTGTCCCTGATTAAGGTCCGCTACAATGCAGTTGCGGTTTCTGGCCACAATGTCCAGCGGAGTGTAGGTACAACTTTCCGGTATGTAGTCGCGAAGCAGCATCAGGCCGGCTCCGGCATCCAGGACGCGGGACTTTTCCGGGACCAGGGCCCCCGCAAACCCGGCTCTGAGGTCCGCATCCCCGGAGAGATTGTTCCAGCGGGACCAGCGGCCGCAGTCGGTTGTTCTGCGCTCAATAAGCATCCCCGTGTATCCGGCCATGAATTCTGCGGAAACATTCGGGCGCATGGAAGCCGGAAGAATTGTATGGGCTGCCCACGGCTGCTCGTATACCGGAAATTTTTCAACAGAGCGGTCAATGCTGATGATGTTGCACTGTTCGTGACTGGGAGTGTACGGAACCAGCGGTCCCCCCATGTCTTCATGTGGAAATCTGTAGGACTGGTAGCCGAGGTCCCGCAGCAGGGCAAGGGCTCCGGTCAGTTCCCTTACCCCGGCTTCCGTGCCGTGAAAATGTCCTTTCTCCCAGACTATGGCGGCTACACGCCCGCTTTTTAGCAGGCCCAGAGCGCCTTTCAGCACGGGGAATTCATGCCCCTCGGTATCGATTTTCAGAAATATCCTGCATCCTGAATCAGCCATTGGTGTTTGGGCCACAAGCTTATCAAGTGTTTCAAGCTGTATGTTGAGCTGTTCACGGCCGGAACTGTGCGCTGCATGACGGGCCAGGCTGTGCCCCATTGATGAGTCCTGGTTCAGAAGGCTGTAGCCGCTGTGATCCGAGGCCGCGCACTCGACGATGTGGATGTTCTCGCGGCATCCGTTGAAGTCGGCCCAAAGCTTAATTCTTTTAACATTGGCCGGATGAGGCTCAACCGCAAGGACATTGACCTGTCCGGGAAATCTCATTGCCGCAGTCAGGCTGTAGAGTCCAAAATGGGCACCTACGTCTATGAAAAGATCGCCGGGCTGGATGTGAGCCTGTATGAAGGCTCGCGAGGCATATTCAAAACCGCCGGTGCGGGTTTCTCTGAAATGGAGTGATCTGGCCCCCGGATCGTTCAGCTCCTGTCTGGACAGCAGCAGCTCAAAAAAAGGTTCTCCGGAATCCTTTTTGAAAACACTGGGGATTATCAGCCATTCATCGTTGTCTTTTATGCGCTCAAGAATTGTTTCTCTGGTCACGTTACGACGGGGGTTGAGATTAAAAATTAATATATGCTGTATGGAGATGATTACATCAAAGCCGGGTGGATTAATATAAAAAAAGCCCGCGTAATGCGGGCTTGAGGAAAAATGTACGGGTCACCCCGTTACAGCACGGACTAATCTTCGTTGCTGCCTGCTTTGATGAAAGCTATTGCAGCCATAGTCATTGCCAGACCGAGAAAAAACCAGAAAAAGCTCATATCCATACTCCTCTATTTTGTGCTTATTGAACTGGATTTCTTCCCATAACAGAAAAAGAAACGCTTGAACAGCAGATTAGGGAGAGTCTGACCGGATTTGTGCTGGGAAGAATCTGCTCAGACAGCAATGTTTAGAATGGAACCCGGAGCAGGTGCGGATACGGAGGTGGTGGACTGCAGCTTGTCCATTATCTCTCCGGCGGCCATGGGGCCAGCTATATCGCTTATTCCCGGACTGGTCTTTTCAGCTTCATCCAATCCTTTCTGGAGACCTTTTTTCAGGGAGGACAGGGAATTCCCTTCGTCGTTAAGAACCTGCTCGATAAGGCTTTCTATGCTTTTGACTGTTTCTTCTCCGAACTGTTCGTTAAGCTGGGCAAAGGTATTCTGCATGGTGAGCCTGGCTGATGTGCCGGGCTCAGCTGCAAAGAAATGTTCCTGAAGGCCGTTTTCGAAGTAGCCGTTTATGGCGGTGTTGAGGTCGGAATTGAAATGTTCCATTACCGCGTCTCCGGCGGCAAAGCCGAAGTTGCGGTCAATGAACTGAACAGACTTGAGCAGTCCGTTGCTCAGGGATTCTTCCGTGATTCTGTCCCCGGAATTGGCAATTACTATTCCCTTGAAGGCTGTTGCGGCCTCGCTGCCGAACTTGCCTTCAATGAATTCAGCCGCTCTGGACAGGGCCCCGGTCAGCTCAGAGGGGTTCTTGGAGGTCTGTTCGCCTTCTTCGGCCCCCTTCTGAGTTTTACCAGTCTGGTCGGGTGCAACGGTCTTTTGAGCGATCATTTCAGCAAACTGGTCGGCAGTATT
The DNA here is from genome assembly GCF_050916235.1 of Maridesulfovibrio sp. FT414. Classification (GTDB taxonomy): domain Bacteria; phylum Desulfobacterota; class Desulfovibrionia; order Desulfovibrionales; family Desulfovibrionaceae; genus Maridesulfovibrio. The sequence continues at coordinate 1,602,805 of NZ_CP104854.1, read as the reverse complement.
TACAGGCGGAGCCGATACGTTCAGGCGCGTCGCTCTAACGCCGGAAGTCCGGCTCCCGCCCTGAAACGGAGAACCGTTGTCCAGTAATCCCGGTACTCCCAGATTATTTTTTATTGCCGATGCGTCAATTATCATTACCGTTGTTCCTTCTTGAGTATCTTATCGGTTTGCTCCATGAAATCGTTTAGGGCGAAGATAAAAAAGGGCGCAAAATTGTTTGTCCCGGTTGACGGATAAAATAGCTGACCGTATCTTTGCGGGCATGAATATGAATCAAATCAAAGAATTTATAGTATCAAGGAAGATTGTTCTTGCTGTAGTCGCTGCCGCAATCCTGAGCATTGCCGCCTGCTACGGTATATATTCTATCCAGCAGTCCATAGCTGCTGAAAGAGCCCGTGTTGCCGAACAGCAGCGCCTTGAGCAGGAGCGGATTCTGAAGGATGAACAGAACGCCAAGCGGGCCAGGATCATTGAAAGCATGAAGAAGCTCATTGAGACCGGACATGCCGAAACGGCTTTGGCTGTTGCGGACAAGAACCGGGATCTTATGAATGACGAGCTGAAGGCTATGATCCATCTTGCTACGGAGAAGGATCTGTTGAACAGGGTAGAACGAACTTCAAAGTGGAATTATTCCGAGCTGGCCAAGTATTACGCCGAGCTTGCAGCTCTTGAGCCTGAAAACAGCAGGTATCGTAAGGAATTGAAGGGGTATGACCGGAAATTGCGCAAGAAGCTGGAGCGCAAGCTTTACGCCCAGGCTCAGGCTCTGCCGGTAGACGATATAAAGGCCAATATGGAAATTTATGAAGAGCTTATGCAGCTTAATCCTGATGAACAGCTCTATAAAAGTAAATACGAGCGCTACAAAGGAAAATACGATGAGTTCATGAAGGAGCTGGAGAAGTTCGGGCCCAGGCCCCAGCTTTCGGATGACGGAAATTCATATGCGGAAGTTGAAAAGTACCTGAAGGGCAACTCCATGTTCCCTGAGACGCTGCAGATGGAAAGTGCGACGGATTGCTACTACACTGATGCCGGCTGGCTGGTGGGGTGCACGTACAGCGAAAAGAATGAACTTGGTAACCGTTTCAGCGAGTTCCTCTGGTTTACCATAACCAATTCAACCGTACTCAAGGTGGAGCCTGGTGGGACTTATACGGTTAATTGATAGTTTTTTCGAGCTACAGTTGAGATTTGTATAAATAAAGCCTCTTCCCGAGTCTATTCCGGGAAGAGGCTTTATGTTTTGGCTGGGATGATGGTTGTTATTGGAGGTATGATATGGGATATATCCTCTGTTGATTTTAAAGCGGTTGCCAGAAGGCAAAGTCTTTTAATGTTATTTTGTAAAGAAGTCTTTTTGATGCTAAGCTGATTACCATTGGGTTGGAAAATCCTGGAATTTCGGGGACTGTAATGAAATTGAATATACTTTTTGTTGATGATGATAAAAATATTCTGGCCGGGTTCAGGACCATGATGCATGCCATGCGCAAAGAATGGAAGTGTCATTATTCCTTGAGCACGACCGAAGCACTGCAACTTGTGGATGAGGTGTCTTTTGACGTGGTTGTGACTGATATGCGCATGCCTGGTATGGATGGGTCAGATTTTCTCAAAGAAGTGGAAAAGAAGCAAAGTGGTGCGGTGAGAATTATCCTGTCCGGCTATTCTGACATGCAGGCTCAGTTGAAGTCGACCAGAAGTGCCCACCAGTTCCTCAGCAAACCATGCAGTTCGGAAACCGTTATCAATACGATCAGGCGGGTGACCGCCCTGCGGGAGATTCTGACCAGCAGTAATCTTCGCAGAGTTGTTTCGGGTCTGGACTCACTGCCATCCATCCCGGAACTGATCCTTCAGATCAGAACTGAACTCGAAAAGCCTGATCCGGATATAATCAAGGTCGGACGGCTGGTGGAACAGGATGCCGGGACTTCAGCAACCATCCTCAAAGTGGTGAATTCAACTTTCTTTGGTTTCTACAAGAAGATTACATCTCCTTCCAGGGCTGTGGTCTATCTGGGAACGCAGGTTTTGAAGGGACTTGTCTTTGGCGTTCGTCTGCTGAAAGAGATCGATGTGGGAAATCTTAAGGGGTATTCGGTGGATAAACTCTGGGATCATTGTCTGCAGGTCGGGTATTTTGCCCGTACTATTGCCGTATGCGAGTCAAATGACAGGGAGTTTATTGATTGCTGCTTTGTCAGCGGTTTGCTTCATGATATAGGCAAGTTGGTGTTCCTGACCAACGTGGATTCAATGTATCGAGGAGTACTTGATGCAGTAAATGAGTTCGGCGGGCCAGTCGTTGATCAGGAAGAACGCCTTCTTGGAGCAACCCACGCGGAGGTCGGGGCCTATTTACTGGGTCTTTGGGGCTTCAGCGAAGAGGTTGTAAGAAGCGTGTACAGCCACCACTCCTTTAATAACTGCAGTGAGTCCCTGACTCCATCGCTGGTTGTGCATGTCGCGGACTGTCTGCAGCACGAGTTGGGTGTGGTTGAATCCAATTATACATTTTCTGAGATGGAACATGGATGTCTTGAAAAGCTCGGTCTGCTTGATCGGCTTGAGGTATGGAAAGAAGAATGTATCAGGTGCATGGAGGAAGGGAATGAGCGTTCCTAGAAAGATTCTCTTTGTTGATGACGAGCAGAATATCCTTGATTCATACCGGGCCTCGTTGCGCAGGCGTTTCAGCGTTGAAACTGCATTGGGTCCGGAGGAGGGGCTTGAAAAGATCGTTAAATCAGGTCCGTATGCAGTTGTGGTTTCCGACTTGAAAATGCCCAAGATGGACGGAGTGACATTTCTTAACAAGGTGCAGGAGCTATCTCCGGATACAGTTCGGATCATGCTCACCGGACATGCTGACCTTGATTCAGCCATTGCTGCTGTAAACGAAGGCTCCGTTTTCCGGTTCCTGACCAAGCCCAGTCATATTGATGAAATGGTCCGAACCCTCACCGTAGCCGTGAAACAGTACTCGCTGGTTGTGGCGGAAAGAGAGCTCTTACGCGGGACTCTTCGCGGAAGCATCAAGGTGCTGATGGATATCTTATCCCTTGTCAATCCTGAAGCTTTCGGCAGAAGCGAAAGGGTGCGAAGACTTGCCGGATTTCTCGGGCAGAGTCTTAGTCTCGCGCAGCCCCTGCATCTTGACCTTGCTGCAATGCTCTGCCAGCTCGGATGTGTGACCCTGCCGGAAACTGTTCTACAGAAGGTTCTCAAGGGAGAGGATTTAAGTCCTGAAGAGAAACAGATATTTGATATGCATCCTTCGATCACTGTTGGAATGCTTTCCAACATTCCCCGTATGGAAAAGGTTACCGAGATTATACTCCACATGCAGGACTCGCTGGCTGTCAATCCGACCCAGCCTGTGGAATCGAGAGTTTTGAGGCTATGCCTTGATTACGACCTGCTTGTTCAGCAGGGAATGGAAAAACAGGACGCCATTGATGCCCTTAGGGCCCGGGAAGGAGTTTACGATCCAAAGATGGTGACGGTTCTCGAGAAAGGAACTGCCGGGGAGGAAGGCTATGTCCGCAGAGAGATCGCCCTTTCCGAGCTTAGGGTTGGGATGCTGCTTGATGAGGACCTCTGGAGCCTGGACGAAGTATATATCATGGTAGACGGAACAGAGATAACTGAGGCTGCACTTATTCGTATAAGTAATTTTGCCAAGACCAAGCGGCTTCCGGATAGGATAAGAGTGAAGGTGCCGGTTGAACAGGTGGCCTGATACACAGGATATTCGGCCTCCCGCTGGGAAATAATTTTAAGTTATGTAAAGCGGTCGTCCGGGGCAAAGGTATTGATTTGAATTTGCATATGGGAGGCAGGAATGCAGCGGTCAGGTAGCGGTCAGGGAAGCAGTATAAATCCTGAAGAAGGCAAAAATGTCGTGAATGTTTCTGGCGAAAGTTTGTCCGGTAAAGACCCTTGTCCCGGTGAGCGTCCTGACGAGCGCTTCAATTCACTATGGGAGCGGACCAATGAGGAGCTTGTCCGTGAAGTTGCGGAGCGGCGTGAAGCTGAAGCCGCCATGCGGGTTATCTTCAATCGGGCCTATGACGCCCTTATTATCCATGATGTTAATGGGCGGGTGCTTGATGTGAATGAACGGATGCTGGAGATGTTCAGAATCACCCCTGATCAGGTTCGGCACCTTACGGTTGTGGATGATCTTTCTGGTCCGGAAAATCAGTTTGATACCCTCAATGCTCGCTGGGAGCAGGCTCTGAGCGGAGAGGATGTGATTTTCAACTGGACTTCCAGACGTCCCGGTGACGGTACTGAATTTGATGCTGAAGTGGCTCTATGCCGCATTGATATTGGCGGCAACACGTCTATCCTGGCAACTGTCCGTGATATTTCCGAACAATTACAGGCTCAGATGCAGCAGCAGGAATATCAGGAATTTCTAAATACGGTGTTTCTGGGGATCGGTGCGGCCATTTTTGTTTTTGACCCGATGCAGGGCGTTGTTGTCGACTGCAATCCAGTCGGGGAGGAGCTGCTTTCCCTCTCCACTGACCAGATTCTGGACCCGGACTCGCAGGGACGTTACATATTTACTTCTGATTCCGGGAAAGACCTGCTTTGCCCGGATGTTCATGAGCAGGGAACTTATGAAGAGGGGATTCTGGCCATGCCGGGAGGCAGATCTCTTCCCGTTTCCCGCAGGCTGTTCGAAGTCCACCTCGGCGGACGCAGCCATCTTGTTCAGGTTGTGTTTGATATAACCGAGCGCAAGATTCTTGAGCGTAAACTCAATATTGCCCAGAAGTTGGAGTCCATAGGCCAGCTCGCATCCGGCATAGCCCATGAGATAAATACCCCCATTCAGTATGTTGGAGACAGCGTTCGCTTCGTTAAGGAAGCTTTTGAGGATACAAACAGTCTTCTGGAACTTTATGACACTGTGCTGGAATCTTCAGGAGATTGGGCGGGTAAAAAGGCGCAGCTTGAGAAAATTGAAGAGTTCAAGGATGAGTTGGATATGGCCTTTGTGCTGGAGGAAACTCCCAAGGCCTGCAACAGGGCCCTTGAAGGGGTAGAGCGCGTTGCCACAATTGTTCTGGCCATGAAGAATTTTTCACATCCCGGAGAGGAAAAACCGAGATCGGTTGATATTAACAAAGCGATTATGAATACCGTCATAGTCTCTCGAAACGAGTGGAAATATGTGGCGGACCTTGAAACGAACCTTGACGAGGAGCTGCCCCTTGTCTTCGGGTATCCCGGAGGTATAAATCAGGTGCTCCTTAATGTTATAGTCAACGCTGCCCATGCCATAATGGAAAAGGTGCAGGGGGATGAAAAGGGTCAGATAACTGTCTCAACCATGTACGAGCATCCGTTTGTTGAAGTCCGGATAAAGGATTCCGGATGCGGTATCCCCAAGGAGAATATCATGAAGATCTATGATCCGTTTTTTACCACCAAGGAAGTCGGTAAAGGCACAGGTCAGGGGTTGGCCATTGTGCACGACATTGTGGTTGATAAGCATGGTGGAATAATCGATATTGAGTCAGAGGTAGGAGAGGGAACAACCTTTATCCTACGTTTTCCAATAGATCCTGTTGAATAGTCAGAGTTGCCGCGCTGTTATATTGGAATAAAAAACTCCGTCCGGGTACCCGGACGGAGTTTTTTATTGCCCGTATCCGGGCAGAAAAATCAAGGGCAGGGTTATTCTTCAACGTCCTTAAGCCAGCCCTCAAGTGCATCGATAATCTTGCGGGCCTGATCCGGGCTGGAAATATTGAATTTGGACTGCTGGCGGTATTCGCCTTTCATCTTGCGGTAGCGGCGTATGGAATAAAGATCCTTGCCGAAGTCTCCGGTTTTGCTGTCTATCTGTTTGTAGCGGAACATGATGGTGGTCCATGCGCCTTTGGTAAGCACGACCTTGTCCAGCTCCTTGATAACGATTTCGCCGTTCTCTTCGTATTGTATGGTCAGGTCTTCAATTGTTGAACTCATTGGGTCTCCTTGGCGGGTTGATTAACTAATATCAGGAAATTGCCGCAAATGTCCGCACTTGTCAAAGGTGAATATCAAGCTTGGGTGCCGGGCATAGGATCTGCTTCTACTGTGTTTTTGTTGATTAAAGTTGTCGCTGAGTATAAGCGCATTTTTAGTATGTCTAAAATACTACCTAGATAGGCGGTATTAACAATTCAACAGGAGAAGAAAATGAAAAAATTGATTCGGGCGGTCCTGATGTCCGCGGTCATGGTGGTTTTGATGTGCGGTGGGGTGTTTGCTGAGAGCTCTTTTGTCCAACAGGGAGGGATGATTGTCCCGGGTATAACGTATGTTAAGGCTGGGACATATATTGTTCATTCATCAATCTTTTTAACCAATGTTACTAATGAAGTTGTGCGTTGCAATGTGACTTTTTATGATCAGGATGGAAACGACATTAATAATTTGGCGAAAGTTTATACAGGGTCAGCCTCTTCTGCTCCGTTACTCTTGGCGACCGGATCGGGGGAGTGGGATATTCCCGCTCATAGTACCAGAATATTCCAACTAGATTCTCTTCCAAGTGACGCGTGGAAATTTGGTCATGCGGATATCCGGTGGAGTTCTATGGACCCCAAGCCTCATAAAGCGCTTGTCGGTGCATTGTGGTTAACCGGAGCAAGTTCAACTGGCAATTTTTCGTCATCGGCTTTTATCAACAACGGCCAACCCTTCTAGTATCTCAACAGATAGCTTAATTGAAGCTGTTGCATAATAATTTGCAAGCAGCCTTATTACTTAGGAGAAAGTAATGAAAAATCTGATTCGTGCGGGCCTGATGTCCGCAGCCATGGTGGTTTTGATGTGCGGTGGGGTGTTTGCTACTGATTTTGTCCCTCAAGGAAGTTGTTCAACACCAATGTTTGCACAATATACCCATTCACTTAATTTTACACAGACTGAACTGCTTATCAATAATATTACTGGTAGCACTGTTTATTGCAAGGTTACTGTATATGATCAAAATGGAAATGACGTCAGTTCTCATGCTCAGATAATTTCCGGCCCAACCAATGGGGTAATAACTGTTGTCAGCACTGGAAACGAATTTGACATTCCTGCGCATGGTTCCCGGCAGTATGTGTTTAGTCCACTGAGAAACCCCCCAGCTATGCTGGGGGACCAGTAAAGTTTGACTTATGCGGGAGTAATATAAAGCCTCTCCTTGTGAGCTGCTCAAAGTGAGCAGAGGAGAGGCTCTATGAAGTGCAATTCAAGCCTATGCCATACAAAATGGGACTGCAAGTATCATGTTGTGTGGATACCGAAATGTCGACGCAAGGTGTTGTTTGGCAAACTGAAAAACTACTTGGGCGAGGTTTTTCATAAACTTGCGCGACAGCGCGAATGTATGATTCTGGAAGGCCACTTATGCAACGATCATGTGCATATGTATATTGCTATCCCTCCCAAATATTCGGTAGCCCAAGTTGTTGGTTTTATAAAAGGTAAGAGCGCAATTCATATTGCTCGTGAAATCGAAGGCCGAGCACGCGGTTACGCTGGGCAAAGCTTTTGGGCCAGAGGATACTTTGTTTCTACCGTGGGTCGTGATGAAAAAGTGATTCGGGAGTACATTCGGAATCAGGAAAAAGAAGACCAACGGATTGAACAATTGAAATTCCGCCTTTAGGCGGTTCTTAAAGCCACTTCGAGTGGCTCACAAAAACAAGCCCCCGGCTTTGCCGGGGGTATTATGACTCTTGCTACTCATTCTGGTGTAATTGGGCATGCAGTAATCAGTTGGTTCGCTGATGACACGAAGCTGACTAAAGCTCTGTTGGTGGACAAATGGCACAAAGGAACTATGGGCTCCGGGTTGGGGTACGCTGTAAGCTCTCCCCTCAACAACGGCCAGCCCTTCTAACTAAAATCCCACAACAAACAACAGCGGCCCGCAGTTCATGCGGACCGCCTTTATTTATCTTAAAAAGTGATTCCTCTTTAAAATTTTAGATACAATGAGTAGTTACGCTACATTGCTTTGCCTTGCCTGGTGTTGATTTATTGTATAGACATATATTTTTTATGTTAGAAATATGTTCAATCTGTTTAGGTTCTTAAGTTTAGAAAGGAGGAGAAATGAAAAATCTAGTTCGTGCGGGTCTGATGTCTGCGGTCATGGTGGTTTTGATGTGCGGTGGGGTGTTTGCGCAGAGTTCTTTTAGTGCTCAAGGCGGGGCTATGGTCAATGGTTTAATTTTTGGTCGTAGCGGTTCGTATGTTCAAAACACCAGCTTGGACATAACTAATGTCACGAATGAAGTCGTGCATTGTAAAGTTACATTTTATGATCATGATGGAATCGATATTACTCACCTTGCCAAGGTTTATACCGGATCTGCCGGGAGTAGAACGATAGTTCTTGCAACTGGGACTGCCGAGTATGATATCCCTGCCCATTCAACACGGTGTTTCCAGTTAGATAGTGGCATAGATGGCTCCTATAGATATTGTAGCGCGGAAATATTGTGGAGCTCCGAAGATAAGAAGCCACATAAAGCGTTAATTGGTACAGCCAGGAATTCTGGTGGAACAGGTACTTCACTTTATTATGGGAACTATCCCATCAACAACGGCCAACCCTTCTAACTTATTCCTGAAACCCAAAAATTGCAAAGGCGGTCCGCAGTTCATGCGGCCCGCCGTTATTTCTTTTAAAAAGTCATCTATCTTTAAAATTTAAGATACTCCGTAAAATCCGCATGCAGCATTTTTCTTAACTCGTCCATGTTGTCTGTCGCTACTTCGGCAAAAACAAATGCGAATACTGGGTATTCTTTGTAGTCTATCTTCCGTAGTTCAAGTGGCTTGGTGAAGTTGGCTTTGAACCCTTCGTAGTCGACAGCCTTGATTTTTGAGCAGTCAACCGAGGAGTCGATGTCGCCGATGATCATGGCGTAGACCTTGCCTTTGCAGCATGGCACTATTTTGTCCCAATCCGGCTTCAGGCCTTCAAGGAAATATTTGTACGGGTTGATGCCGTATGCGTACCAGGCCAGATCGGTTACGCACCAGCCTGCAAAGCGCATGGGATTTACCTCAATTACGCCGATATTGCCGGAGTCATCCTTGCGCAGCTCTATGTGTATGGGAAAGTTGCGCAGATCGGCTCTTTTTCCGATTTCAGTCAGCAGGGCGATGAATTCGTCGTGGTGTTCGCCAATTATCTCAGAAGAAGTTATGTAGCAGCGGTCGCTGACATCGTCGCTGGATGCGAACAGGTGGCCGAGAATGTTGATGATTACCGGACTGCCTTCGCTGTCGTAATAGGCGTCTACAGCGAACTCTTCTCCGTTAATGCATTCTTCGATGATGAAATTGTCCAGCTCAAGCACCTTTGCCGGGTACATGGACCGGATGTGTTCCACTTCGTTTTGTATGGCGGCAACGGCCTTGTCCCATTCGTCCACGGATTCCACCATGTGCACTCCCAGGCTGAAGAACCCGACACTGGGCTTTATTACACATGGGATAGGCAGAGTGGCGGAATCAACTCCGGCGAGGTCTTCGAATTTTACCGTGCGGTAAAAGAAATTCGGAAACATGTCGCGGACCAGCTTCCTGAACGCACCTTTATCTTTGAACAGGCGGACTTTTCCCGGAAGCCCGTTTCCGCCTAGGTTGTTGTCGATCCAGTCTATTGCGTTCTCGGAGTTGGAATATACCGGCTGATGCGGATTATCCCTGTACCGGAGGGCAAAATCATTTTCCGCCGTGAGCTTGATGCTGATGCCTCCAAGCGCTTTTCGGGCCGAATCATTATCGAGCACCACCGGGGCAAGTTCAAGCAGGGTCTTTTTCAGGAAATCGGAAACATACGGTTTTTCTAATATGATCATTGGAGTGTCCTTGGATGGAATTGCAGAAGATATAAGACAGCACAGCGGTACTTGTAAATAAGACAGCTAACCGTATGAAAGGAATCTGTACATGTACAGAAAGATGAAAAGATAGCGATACAGTCGGGGAAGGTTTTTGAAGGGGCCGGTTGCTTCGGTTGCTCCAAGGTGCTGGGGTTGGGAGGCTCTCAGGGTGGGGAGCCTTCTCCATTGAAGCTGTGTGGGGTTTAAGGTCCGTAAGCGTTCTAAGCGTGCGGTTTTATTTTGAAGCAACCGGTCCTTCGGGAAATTTCAAGTCTGAGGGGGATGGGGCCATCCCCCTCGGAAATACAGGGCCGTTCCGGAGTTAAGTTAGCAGCTCCACCTGCTCGCCAGTTCCGGACATTTACGAAAAAACGGAATCAGCCTCTACCAATCCATGACCTCTGTTATACAAAGATTACCGTCTTTCCGTGGCCTGAATATCTTGTACATCCGGTCCCGGCTTGCAGATTCCGGGACCGGATGGATCTTTATGCTAAAGGGCAGCCTTGTAGATAGCTGCAACAGCTGCGTCAGTCATCATTCTGGGGTTGGTGAGACCACAGGCATCTTTCTGAGCGTTTGCTGTCATGGTGGGGATGTCGTCGGCGGAAACCTTCTTGCCGTACTTTTCGCCCAGAGCGATCAGACCGGCAGGAATACCTACGTCGGCGGAGAGAGTGCGGATAGCGTCGAGAGCTGCGTCAGCTGCGACACGGGTATCCATGCCGGCGGTGTTAACGCCGAGCCATTCAGCCATGGTTGCGAAACGTTCGACGTTTGCAATCAGGTTGTGCTGTTCAACGTGGGGCAGCAGGATAGCGTTACATTCGCCGTGGGGCAGGTCGTAGAAGCCGCCGAGCTGGTGAGCCATGGCGTGAACGTGACCCAGGGAAGCGTTGTTGAAGGCCATACCGCCGAGGTACTGTGCGTAACACATACCTTCACGGGCTTCGATGTCCTGGCCGTTTGCAACAGCGCGGCGCAGATATTTGTTAATAAGTCTGATGGACTTTTCAGCACATGCATCGGTGATGGGGGTAGCGATGGTGGAAACCCATGCTTCAACGGAGTGGGTCAGAGCGTCCATACCGGTTGCAGCAGTAAGTGCCGGGGGCATGCCCATCATGAGCAGCGGGTCGTCAAGAGCGATACCGGGGGTAACGCGCCAGTCAACGATAGCCATCTTAACTTTGCGGGAAGTGTCGGTGATGATGCAGAAACGGGTCATTTCAGACGCGGTTCCGGCGGTGGTGTTAACCGCAACATAAGGAGGCATGGGTTTGGTGGACTTGTCCACGCCTTCGAAGTCGTGGATGGTGCCGCCGTTGGAAACTACAAGACCTACGCCCTTACCACAGTCATGAGAGCTACCGCCGCCGAGGGTGATCAGGGAGTCGCAGCCGTTGTCCTGGTAGGCTTTTACGCCTGCGGCAACGTTGTTGTCAGTGGGGTTGGGAATGGTGTCGTCATAAACAACGCAATCCATTCCGTCAGCTTTCAGGATATCAACGATCTGCTGGGTGATTCCGCAGCCGGTAATACCTTTGTCGGTAACCAGAAGGGGCTTTTTCCCGCCAAGAGCTTTAATGCGAGCGGGGATTTCTTTGTGAGCGCCGATACCGATCAGGGTTACGCTGGGAATGAAGAAACCGTAAACTTGTTCACGTACTGCCATTTGAGACCATCCTTTAGCTTAATAGGTTTTTAGAAGGTTGGGCCTAGTCTTGTACTTATTAACGCTTTCTATAAGGCAAGTCGCGTGCCAAACAGAAAATCAATTAATTTCAAAGCTTTGTAGTTTGAGCCCTATGGGCATTGTGAATCATGTTTAATTCCTTTGTGTCCTTTTTTATCAGCTTTTTCTATGTGAAAAATGTAACAAAAGTGACAATTGTGTTGTGCTGTAAGGTATTGTAAGAGCGTGTGTCGTTTTGAACCAGCAACAGCAACAAATGTGTCAGAAGGATCTTGTGCTTTTCTTAGCATACTATCGAGCAACTGTGTAAGGTCGTTTTGCATTATTTTATATTTTTTTTACATTGATTGGCGCATCAATTGTATGAAAAATTGTTGATCATACCCTTTTATTAAAGATTAATAAAGAGCGTATGAATGCTTTTTATTGAGATGAAATAGATAAGGCCGCTCCGGTTTCCCGGAACGGCCTTGTTTTATAAGATAATCCTGTTCGGATTACAGAGTATATTTGTCGATTTTGCGGTAAAGGGTCTTGCGGCCGATGCCGAGCGCCTGCGCGGCCTTCTGGCGATTTCCGTTGAAGAAGTCCAGAGCCTTGATGATATGTTCACGTTCCATGCGTTCAAGTGAAAGAATACCGGCTTCGCCCTCGCGTTCCGGCTGGTCGGCAATTTCCTTGGGCAGGCAGGCGCTGGTTATGACGTTATTCTCTGACAGAATGATACTGCGCTCAAGCACGTTGCGCAGCTCGCGCACGTTACCCGGCCAATGATAGGACAGCATGCACTGCATGGCCCTCTCGCTGACCGTGTATTCCCCCTGACCCATCTGCAGGCCCATCTTGTGCAGGAAAAAGTCTATTAATAAAGGAACATCCTCTCGACGGTCCTTAAGCTCAGGAAGGGAAATGTTGAAGACGTTTATGCGGTGAAAAAGGGCTTCATGGAAACGCCCTTCCTCTACTTCCCTGACCAGGTTGCGGTTGGTGGCAAACAGGAAGCGGATATCAACGGTGCGCTCGTCTTTTTCTCCGACACGCCTGAAAGTGTGCGCTTCCAGTACGCGCAGAAGCGAGGCCTGCACTTCAAATGGCAGTTCACCTATTTCATCAAGGAAGAGCGTACCGGTATGCGCGAAGGTCATAAGCCCGTCGCAGTTCTCAGTCGCTCCGGTGAATGAACCTTTGGTGTGCCCGAAAAGTTCACTGCGAGACAGCTCCTTCTGCAGTGTGGCGCAGTTTTTTACTATCATGGGCTTGCCGGCCCGCTGGCTGGCACAGTGGATGGCATGTGCAACAACGTCTTTACCCGCACCGGACTCACCGGTGATGAGAACCGGAACGTTGGTGGGCGCCACCTTGTTGATCAGGTGACGGATCTGCTTGATGGGTACAGAACTGCCTATCAACTGGGAACTGGCTGTGTCGCAGCGCTGGGAGTGCTTGTAGCTGCGGTTCTCGCGGGTCAGGCAGACCCGTTGCCAGGCCCGGTCCACAACCAGCTCGACCCGGTCAAGGCGGAAGGGTTTGGTGATGTAGTCATAGGCTCCGATGCGGATGGCTTCGACTGCGTTGTCGATATTCCCGTGCCCGGTGATCAGGATGACTTCAACATCGGGCTCCATATCCTTGAATTCGGTAAGCAGTTCGAGCCCGTCCCCGTCCGGCAGCCGGATGTCGGAGACAATGACTTCATAGCGTTCCTTACGCACCATTTCCCGTGCAGTCTGAGCGCAGTTGGCGGTATGTACTATGCGTTCTGAACTGGCAAGCTCCTTGCCAAGCAGTTTGAGGATGGATTCCTCGTCATCAACAACAAGGACTTTGTAAATTTCTGGCATGTTCTAGTTCTCACTGGTGGGGAAGCGGACCGTAAAGCAGGAGCCAATGCCCACTTCACTGTCCACAATGATCTCCCCGCGGTGTTCGCGTACAATATTATAGCAGGTGGAAAGTCCTATTCCGATTCCTCGGCCCACTTTTTTGGTGGTAAAGAACGGCTCGAAGAGCATATCCCGGTTCTCCTCCGGGATACCGCAGCCGGAATCACAGACTTTAAGTCCCACATGGTCGTCTTCCACAAAAGTTCTGACGGAGATGTCTCCTTTTTCCTCCACAGCGTCCACCGCATTGGTCAGCAGGTTCAACACAACCTGTTTGAGCTGGGCCTCGTTTCCGTAAATGTGGTGCAGGGGAGAGGTAAGCTCCATATTCAGGTTGATGTGCTGGTAGCGGCGGAACTGGTGGTCCAGAAGCCGCAGTGTGTCTTTGGCAACCTGATTGAGGTCCACCGGGAGAAATTCGGATGCAACAGGACGGCTGAATGACAGCAGGGTTTTCACTATGTCCTGACAGCGCAGGCATTCTTTAAGAATGGTGTTGGTATAGTCGTAGAGGTCTTCGGCCAGATCATCGGGTATGGATTCATCCAGCCGAGTCAGCCTGCGCTGGATTCCTTCTGCGAATCCGGCCACGGCAGCCATTGGATTGTTAATCTCATGGGCAACACCGGCAGCCAGTACGCCAATAGTCGCCATCTTCTCCGCCTGATAGAATTTGGCCTGATATTCCTTTTCCATGGTTACGTCGCGCTTGAAGATGAGGATGCGATTTTCCTTGACCTCCGGGTTGCGCAGCGGAGAGGCGATCATGTCAAACTGCATGTTTTTGCCGTCGATACGGAAGATAGCTGTATCCTTGCACACCGCATTAGTGGAGAGGGATTTGAAGGCCGGACATTCCGGGCAGGGTTTTTCAGTATCCCTGAACAGGGAGTAGCACTTCTTTCCGATGGGGTTGATGCCAGGAAACAGTTTTTCGAAAATGCGGTTGACCGAGATGATTTCCATATTCTCGGAAAGGACCATCATTACATCTGTGATGCCGTCCAGAATGGCGGTGATTTCACAACGCTGGTCTTCCGACTCCCGGTTGATCTCTTTCAGTTCCTTGATGTTCTGCTGCAGTTCCTGAAAGAAGTTGAGCTTGTGGTGCTCAATACCGATAAGATCGTGCAGTCTTGTGTGGTTTACCATACTACCATGCCTCGCTGCATATCTGGTAAAGATCCTGCCATGTGGCTTCCTTGGGATTGGGCACGGAGCAGGCATCCTGCACGGCCAATTTACAGATTTCTTCCATATGGCTGTTGTCCGGGACAATTTTGCGCATCTGCATGGGAATTCCAAGCTCTTCAAACAGATTGTAAAGTGTGTCACTGAGCGATTTCTTGCGATCGCTTACGGGAGCAGGACAGCTCTCGTAAATTGCATGGGCGATGGTCGCCATCTTGCGTTCACAACTGGGCTGGTTGAAGCGGATTACGGCCGGGAGCAGGATGGGCAGGGCCATGCCGTGGGTCACATCGTAACGGCCTCCCAGAGAGTGGGCAAGCGCGTGCCCCACACCGAGTCCGGCGTTGCTGAAGGACATCCCCGCTGCAGTGCTGGCAATGGAGAGGTTCTTCAGTGCCTCGCGGTTCTTTGAATTTGCTGCTGGCTTGATGTTCCCGGCGATGAGCCTGATGGCGGTCAACGCCTGTGATTCAGTGAAGGGGGAGGCGAGTCTTGATACGTAGGATTCCACTGCGTGGGCCAGTGCATCAACCGCCGATGAGAGTATCAGCTCCCTTGATTTGGTTACCAGCAGGTCCGGGTCGATGATGGAAATATTGGGTACCAGTGAGCGGCTGATGATGGACATCTTCACCTGCCGTTTTTCGTCGGTGATGATTGCATACTGGGAGACGTCAGAGCCGCTTCCGGCTGTTGTGGGGATGAATATCATTGGCGGCAGGGGATGGATTATGCGGTTGGCCCCCTCGTAGTCATGAATGTTTCCGCCGTTGCTCACGATGGTTGCAATCCCCTTGGATGCGTCAATGGGACTTCCTCCTCCGAGGCCGATGATTACATCCGCCCTGCTGTCCCGGTAGAGTTTGGCTCCCTGCTGGATCTGCCGGTCGCGGGGGTTGGCCGTAAGTTCATCGAAGTAGATGCAGTCCAGTTTGGCGCTTTCAAGTATTTCACGGATCAGTGCGACCCAGCCGGATTCTTCGATTCCCTTGTCGCTGACCAGAAGTACTCTTTTGGCTCCCAGCCTTTGCGCGCAGGAAGCCAGGAACTGTATGCTTCCGTTGCCGAAGATAACTTCAGGAATTGCGAATTTGGTTATCTGCATGCTTTCTCCGTTCTTTATCTATTATGTCTAAAAATCTATAATAATTGAACTGTGTTCATTCTCCGCCTGTGCTGAAAAGAAGTCAAGGCAAAGAGAATTAGGTCCGCTGCTGCATCAGTTTATTTATGAATGAGGAAAGATCCTGACCGGGGGGCAGATTGTAGCCCTTAAGTATATAACCTGTGTTTTGCCTAACCATGATTGAGGCGTGACAGTGGGCCGGGGTGATATGGAAAATGTTTTCCAGTGGAAAGCCGAGGGCGATGTGCATGATCACCCTGATGACCCCGGCATGGGTGACAAGTATGGCGGGAGAATCCTGTGTCGAGAGTCTCTGCAGAAGAATAGAGACCCGTTCTTTCAGATCAATGAAGTTCTCACCGCCGGGAGGGTGGTAAGCTGTGATATCCTGTCCCCGGCGGAGGTATTCTTCAGGATAGTCGGCCCGTATTTTTTCGAAGCTCAGTCCATCCCATTCCCCGAGGTCGATTTCAGCCAGTTCCGGACAGGGCACAGGGCTTGTTCCCCATTTGTCCTGCAGGGCCATGGCTGTCTGCATGGTTCTTTTCAGCGGACTGCATAGAAATGTCTTGAACCGGGTGTCTGCGAGGGCCTCGGCCAGCATTCCGGCCTGTTTCAATCCTTCAGGAGAAAGGTTCAGGTCGGTGTGACCGATCGCTCTTCCTTTCGCCTTGTCCGCTTCAGCATGCCGAACCATTACGATCATCAGCAGTCTTTATCCATATTGTAGAGTAGAAAGGCCGGCATCTCCACTCCGGCCTCCTGCTCGTATCTTTTCATCAGAGCTTCAGCCCGGTGCAGTCTCTCGGTTATGGCTTTCACTGCTTCAGGATCATTGCTCCAGCGTTGCAGGGTATGCCCGTACCTTTCACTCAGTGAAACCAGACGGGTTCCCTGAAAAAGCTTGTCGGCCAGAAAGACGATTTCCTGTTCGGTGAGGGGGGAGTCGGGCTTGATGTCAGTATCCCTGTGAGCCGCGACAATGTCGGCGATTCCGGAAAAACCGTATCCGGTCAGGATGGCCGCTCCGGCCGCTTCGTGGTTCCTGCGCAGTTTGGCAATATCGTGCATCAGCGCTGCGCTGCGCACGGTGTTGAGGTCGAGAGCCTTATGGTGGTTGCGGGCTTCATTGAGGGCCGCGGCCATGAAACACGCCGCTCTGGCAACTTTTTTGCAGTGTTCGCGGGTCTGCACAGGTGTTTCAGCCAGTTCCCACAGGGCTTCGCACTCTTCCTTCTGGGGGATGCGTCGGCGTGAAATGCGGCAGGCCCTGGCATAGTCTTCCGGCGTGTCCAGATCGCGCAGTATGCCGAGGTCCGGCATGTGATGGTCCCGGGCATTGTCTTCGTGTTTTTCAAGGATTGCGCGCAATCCACCCTCGCCATCGTGGGCCAGTATTTCCGGGATTAGTTTTGCGCTTATGAGCGGGGGGTGTCCCCTCTCTCCTCTGAAGCAGGGGTAGACTATGTCTGCAGGGTTGGCTGCATAATCGAATGTGAGTGCTCGGATTGTGGAAGGCCTGATCAGGGGTATATCCACCGGGAGAACCATAAAGGCGGAGGCGTCTTCAGGCAGTGCCTTGACTCCTGCCTTGATCGAGGAAAACATGCCCTGCTCGAAATCGGGGTTGAACACTTCGTGCATCCCCAGCGAAACGGCAACAGGGCCGATTTTTTCCGACATATGACCGGTGACCACGAATACATCCGCGGCACCGCCGTCCATGAGGGCGCGGATACAGAGTGAAAGAACCGTGCCGCCGTCAAGCGGCAGCAGAGCCTTCAGTTTTCCCATTCGCGACGAGTATCCCGCCGCAAGTACCAGTCCGTAAATGTTCATACTTGCTATCCGGCGCGTTTCTGGATGAGTTCAGCCACTATGGATACTGCTATTTCTTCGGGGGTCTGTGCTCCGATGCTCAGGCCGATGGGGCAGTGGCAGCGGTCAATATCGTTCTGGGTAAGACCCTCGGAAAGGAGTGCTTCATAAATGGCGTCACGTTTTTTCCTGCTGCCGATCATGCCCACGTAGCGGGCCGGGGTGGCCAAAGCCTGTCCCAGAACGGTTTTGTCGTGCAGGTGTCCGCGGGTGACAATTATTACGTATGAGTTAACATTTACATCCAGTCCTGCAAAGCAGTTTTCAAAACCGGCAAGAACACGGATTTCATCCGCTTCCGGGAACCTTTCCCGGTTGGCGAACTCAGAGCGGTCATCAAGAACCACGGTCCGGAAATTTACTGAAGAGGCTAGTGCGGCCGTGGGGCGTGAGACATGCCCGGCCCCGAAAATGAAAAGTTCCGGCTGGGGAATGAATGCTTCAGCCATGAGCAGGACGTTCCCGCACTCTTCCATGACCGGAAGACCGGACTTGATAGTCTCCTCCTGCATCCGCGATGCGGTTTCTGCATCGGCAGAATCAAGTGCAGGGAGCTGGCAGCAGGGCCGGACGGCCTGCCTTTCCACAACACGGTTTTCTCCTGTAACCGTGAAAAGCACGGCATGTTTGCCCATGCGCATGGCCTTATCAACTGAGGTGAAAACGGAAAGAGTGGCTTCATCGGCCGGAAGGTGCTCAAGCATGACCGACACATGCCCGCCGCAGATCATGTCCGCATTGGCGGCAAGCTCGTTGGAAAGGTCGAACTCCTTGATAATCGCAATGCTGCCTTCTCCCTGAAAAAGTTTGGCAGCCTCTTGCTGGACCATGGCCTCCAGCAGTCCGCCGCCGATGGTCCCGTCAATGGATCCGTCCCGTCTTATGACCATCTTGCTGCCGGATGAGCGAGGTGTGGACCCCGAACTTTTGACAATTGAAGCCAGAAAGAGGTCTTTGCCGGATTTAAGACTGTTGCATATATTGCGGATGAGCTGTTTCATGGAGCCGGTCCTTATATAGTTATGGTTATGGCCCGTTTACCGAAGCCAGAGTTGATCTGTCCGTCACATTTGGCCAGTCTTGTCTTGACCTTCAGGTTGAGGTGCTTCACGGCCTGCCAGATTTTAGGATAGGCGATGATGCTGTCCCGTATGTGGGTGAGCCTGCGATTGCCGGGCAGCAGGTCGAGGCTTATATCCAGCTCCAGTTGATGGGGGCGGTATTCGACCTTGAAGTCCAGAACCTCTGGCTGCGAAAGAATTACATCGTTGAGCTCCCGGAGGGTCAGTCTGCCGCTTACCGGAAGGGTTATTCCTTCGTCCAGCCGCCCTTCAACCGAGCCGAGCCGCCTCAGGGGCAGTCCGCAGGAACATGCGTCGGCCTTTATGCTCCCGACGTCTCCGGTTCTGTAGCGGATCAGCGGCATGGCCCTGCGGGAAAGCGTGCTGATCACGATTTCACCTTTTTCCCCGTCCGGAACCGGTTTACCTGTTTTCGGGTCGATGATTTCCACAAAGAAATCCGGTTCACGCAGATGCATACCGGAATCAGGGCTGCAGTCTACGCCCCCGCCGAGGCATGTTTCGGTCATGCCCCAGTGAGTGAATATGTTGCAGTTGAAGACCCGGTTGATGGTCTGCAGGCTCTGTTCAGGCAGGATGTCCCAGCAGAGCAGCACGGAACGGACGTGGGGAATGCACAGTCCCTTGCTTTCCACCAGCCGAGCAAGAGCGTGGATCTGTATGGCCGGACCGAGTATGCAGCTGGCGTGTGAGTCGAGCAGCAGGTTGAGAAGTATTTTGATGTCCGAGGGGTTGACCGGCAGAAAGGTCTCTCCGCCCAGTCTGCCTATTGATTCAGCGAAGAGGGAGCCGACTCCGCCGGGTCGGGAATCCGGAAGTATGGCCAGAATGCTTTCACCTTTCCTTATCATGGGAGACATTCCGTAGCGGAAAAATTCAATGGTCCGTTCAAGGTCGCCGGAAGTGAAAAAGAAACGCTTCGGAGGGCCGCTGGAGCCGGAACTGGACAGGGTTACTGCTCTGGCAACTTCATCTTGTGATACGCATAGAAAGCTTTCGGGATTTGAGCGCAGGTCATCGGCAGTAGTGAAGGGAATCCGGCCGAGGTCAGCCGGAGAATGGACGGCCCCGGTTTGAACTCCGGCCAGCCGGTCATGATAAAACGGGCAGGATTTGACAGCATGAAACATGGTTTTGCGCAACTTATCGAACTGCCAGTTACGCAGTTCTTCCACTGAAACAGGTTCCATTGCGGGATCGCGGCCCATGCGCAGGTTGAGCCAGCTTCCCAGTGGGCGATCAGTCATCAATGATCCTCCTGTAAAGGGTGGAGCCGTCCATGGCGGTCATGTTGTAGGCGCAGAAGGGAATCAGCTTTCCTTCGGGGGAGACCACATGGATACAGCAGCCTTTCAGTCGTTCCAGATCCAGGGTCCATGCATCCTGAAATGCCATGCCTGAAATTGCCAGTATATGGGTCTTGGCCCGGTTGATAAACCGGTCCAGATCATCAAGCTGTTCGGCTGAGGTGCATGCACAGCCCGTTTCCGGGGCGGCCCACTGCCTGCGAACAAAGGCTTTTGACTTATCAGCGCCTTCAACCGCAGGTTTAGGTGAGCAGCAGCCTTCTTTTCCGCCGGAAAGTTTCCTGAGGCTGCCGTCTTCCATTAACAGATAATTTGCGTGAAATGAACAGAGGGAATGCTCGCATCCGGGGGGCATGAAGTCGGTTTTTCTGATCGCCTGTCCGGACTGTTCTTCAAGGCCGGTCATTATTTCAGGCAGGGTGATGCGCATGTTGTCCGTAGGGGCCTGCGGGTAGCGTCCGAAGTAGCTGATAGGCTGAAAGTGGATTCCGCGAACCCCCGGAGAATATGATATGGCAAGCTTCAATATGTCTCCGAGGTTGTCATCGTTGACATCCGGCACCACTGTGGGAACCAGCACAACCCCTATCCCGGCGGCAGTCAGGTTTTCAATGGCCCTGATCTTGTCTTCAAGAATGGCTTTGCCCCTGATCTCAGTATAAATGTCATCTCTTGTCCCGTCGAACTGCAGAAAGACCGAATCAACTCCGGCCTCGGCCCATCTGGCTGCTAGGCCGTGCTCCCGCGCCACTCTCATTCCATTGGTGTTGACCTGTACAAACGGAAAGCCGTGTTTCTTGGCAAGGGCCGTGATCTTTGGAAGATCATCTCGTACAGCCGGTTCCCCCCCGGAAAGCTGCAGGTTGCACGGCCCGGCTGCTGAGCGCACTTTTCTCAGAATGATATCAAGCTCTTCAAGCGATGGGTCAGGGGCCACCGGCTTGCCGGCCGAAGCAAAACAGACCTTGCAGGCAAGGTCGCAGCGCCAGGTTATTTCCAGCAGTGCCGTACAGGTGTGCTGGTTGTGTCCGGCACACAGCCCGCAGTCAAAAGGACATCCCTCGCGACCCTCTTCGGCCATCGGCGGAGTGGAAGGGATTTTCGGGCGCGACCAGCCTTCAAAGGCAGGCTCGCCTCTCCAGAAGGGAGTGCTGAACAGTCCATGCTCCGGGCACTGTTTTTCAATACGAGCTACGCAGCCGTTCATGACCCTGCGGGCAGGTATCTTTTTCAGGCACACCGGGCACAACGACTCAGTTGCCTGAACATTGAAACTAATATCCTTCATCAACATCCCTTCCTTCAGCAGGATCGAGACCCGCTTCAAGCAGGATATTTATCAACTGCTCATAACTGGCGGTCAGCAGCTGACCGCAACGTTCCGGATTCGGGGTCAGGCTTTTTTCTCCCAGAATTGCCTCACAGCTGAATCCGCCGTGCTGTACAGTGGCTTTTTCCCTGAACCAGTCCCTGAAGGTTTCTGCCAGCACCGGGAGCTGTTCCTCTGCCTGCTCATAATCTGTTCCTTTCCCAGCATAGAGGCTTAGGGCACAAAGGCCGCCGCTGAGAATTCCGCATGGACCTGAGCAGTCGCCCATACCCAGACAAAGGCCCTGCGCTGCCCGCACAAGATCAGGGTTTTCCCGCTGCATGTTTTCAAGGCAGAGCAGGATGAAAATCTGGGCACAGCAGTACCCGGAACCGTGTAATTGTAAAATTCTGAGATCAGTGTCGTTCATAAATATCTTTATGCCTCGGCAATAAGCAGCATGTAACCGGGCCGCGAACAGCAGTTGCCGGTCAGCCTGAAATCTGCTTCTCCGGCGAAGATCAGCCGTGCTGCCAGTTCAGCAAGCATTTTTGAATGATCTTCGAGTGAGGTTATACGTATGCCGTGTCGGTCAAGAATCTTTTCCGTTCTGTCGAGGTCCAGCGGTGAGCTGGAGCAGGAGCAGCCTCCATCCGGGATGAATTCACGGGTGCGCTTGTAAAGATCGCTGATGATCAACTTCCCGCCAGGTCTGAGCACACGCCTGAATTCTTTGATGGTCCGATCCTGATCCGTCATGAGTGAAAGTACACACTCACAGAAGATAGCGTCAAAGTATGCGTCCTCGCAGGGGATGCAGGATGCGTCGGCGAGAATCAGCGGCAGATCCGAGGGGGCCTCCGACAACTGGCGCACCGAGTTGTCAATTCCGCAGGCGGCAAGAGCGTGTTGTGTGTGCAGGTATTCCACTGTGGCACCCAGTCCGCAGCCTACGTCGAGGACTCGCGCTCCTTGCGGAATTGCCGCCAGTGACACAGCCCGGTCAGTCAGGAGATAACCACCCGGACGGAGCGTTGGACCAGCGGTCTCCCGCAGCACGGCCCGTTCCCAGAGTGGAGAGGTTGCCGTGCACGACATCACTTGTCCTCCAGCAGCCGTTCCACTTCGGCCATCTTGCCCAGAGCCAGTTCCTCCGGGATAAGAACCATGCCGCATTTCGGACAGACGGGCAGTTCCACATTGAATCTGCTGTCCATATATTCCAGCTCCACAGGAGTCGGCTGCAATGCTTCGCCGCAGCAGCTCCACGCGGAAAAATCTTCGGTAATTACTTTAAGGGTACTCATGACACCCCTCCCAGAATGTGCATGCGATGGGACCATACCCGATGAACGAGGTAGGTTTCCCCTTTTTGCTCATATTCCACCCAATAGGTAACGACTGTCGGGCGGTGACTGGTCAGCCTGTGCCCGGTGTCGGCATTGGTCATGAACCGTCCTGATCCTTCTGCGGCCAGCAGGGTTTTCTGCACGTCGCTGATCATGATACGCCGCTCTTCAAGCATTGTGGTTGCTTCAGGCGTGAATTCGACACAGACGGATTCGTAACCCGGACGTGGCGCACCTTTTTCCTGCCAGAGATTTTCCAGCAGAGTTTCCTTGAGTCTGACCCGGTTTTCACGGCGTTCTGAATAACCCGGTGCAGGGCGTGCAGCGGGGTCTTCATGGCCGGAAGGAAGGAGAAGATCCAGCAGATGCAGACAGCGTTTTCCAGCCTTGGCCAGCAGATCACGACACATGGCACAGTATGTTACGCCGTCGTCGGACAGTTTTTCGGCTCTCTTTTCTGCCACCTTGGCTGAAAGAGGTTCGTTGGCGTTGGCAAGCAACCCTCCGAAACCGCAGCACTCGGTCAGTCTGCCGGAAAGCTCCGGCTCATTGAAACTGATGTCGTTGCCGGCAAGAAGCAGGCGCACATCGTTCATCAGCACCTGATTGTGCCGTGCGGTACATGGATCCTGAAGGGACAGCGTTCCCTTGCAGGTAGAGTCTCCATTGACAAGCTTTTTGCTGAATACAGACCAGAGGTAGATGATTTCCGCTTCCGGGAGAGCCTTGGCGAGAGATTCCATGCACGATGGGCATGCGGCGATGATTCGGGGTTTTCCAAGGGATTCCCAGTCCTGAACAATGGCCTTGCTTTTCCTGTCGAACATTTCCTGCTGTCCAGCCCAGTCTGCAGGAGCGGCGCAGCAGCGCAGCATCAACCCGGTACCACCTTCAAGGGTATCGCAGAGGCTGGCATAGGCTCTTTCCACAGCTCCGGGATCGGATGCACCCAACTGGCATCCGGGGAAAAATGCCTGACTGCTTGCAGCGTGTCCCGGCTGATGTCTGATCAGAGCACAGGCGGAACTGTCGGCAAATTCCATATCCCTGAAGGCGAATTCATGGGCCGATTGGGGCATGTGCCCCTTTTTGACCAGATCCTGCCTGGCTTCAATGCAGAGGTCCTGCATGGCGAAGTTTTCCGGGCAGACCTCCTCGCACAGGCCGCAGAGCATGCAGGAGTTGATAAGCTTGTTAGCCTGTCTTGTTCCCATGACAATGGAGGCGTTGTTGTATATCTGGCGGGCGTAAGCCTTGGGGTAGCTCTTGAATTCCTTGAGATATGCGCAGTTGTTCACACACTCCATGCATTCGCAGAGCAGGCAGCGGGCAGCTTCCTCGCGGGCCTGTTCAGCGCTGTACCCTTGTGCGGGCACACTTACAGGTGGAACCGAGATTGCCTTGCTGATGTTGGTAAACAGTTTTGTCTCGAACGGATCTTCCCTGTCCCGGCCTGCGGTCAAAGAGGCGTTCTGCAAAGCGCGTTCAATGGAAAGGGCTCCCTTGCGCCCGGCTGCAATCAGATGAACAGGGGATTTCCCGGCCATATCCGAAGATGCGAAAAGAAAGTCTCTTTCCGTCTTCAGGGTGGTGGGGTCCACACTCTTCAATCCCAGCTTCTGAGCATCCAGTGCGCAGGGATCGACAAAAACTGCGTCAAAGTTATACAGGGCGGTAAATACATCTTCGACCTGAACACCGGACTCTTCCTCGATCGAGATGTTCATCTTGCTCATCTGCGCAAGTTCCTGCTCGAAAAATTCCTTTTCGACCCTGCCTTCGGGCAGAGCATCAAAGCCTTCAAATTTGTGTGAGCAGAATATGGTAACAATGAAGCCTTTTTTGCCGAGGTCCCAGGCTGCGGCAAGCCCCGGAAGGTTCGCTCCGAATACAGCGATCTTTTTGCCTTTGGCCGGCAGGGCTCTCAAAGGAGGCGTGCGTTTGGCATTCTCAGCACAGAAGCGTTCCAGTGCGGCTAGTTCAATGCCTCCTCCCACTTCCTGGCGCAGGCAGTCTTTCTGGCATATGCCGTCACAAATTCGGGCGCTTACGGATGGAAACGGCAGGGTTTTGCACAGCACGGCCCAGGCTTTGTCCACCTGGTCTGCTGCAAGCATCTTGCAGAGTTCTCGTCCATCCACGTGTAACGGGCAGCGGGCCTTGCATTTCGGAGGCTCTTCCTGAGTGCAGCGGGCCTCCCAAGTTCGAAGATCTTTTTGTTCCATACTGATGCCTCTGGCAGTCCTGCGATGTTTTTGTTTGAGGTAATTCGCCGTCGTTTATTTGAAATTTAAGTTGGTTATATCCAATCATGCAAAAAACTTCCAACACGGAGTACTTGCTGTCGCCGATTTTCGTGGAGGACGTTGTTTCGTGTGAAAAGTCCTGTTCAGATGTCAGCAAGCACTTACCCTGTTAAAAGTCGGGTTCAATTCAGACTGTCCCAAAATTCAGTACACATCATGCAGCGCAGTTCTCAGCAGGACAGTTGTTATGCGGGCGATTATCCAGCTAATGTTCACCTGCTAATTGTACCAAGGCTATGCCTTAAGCGACATACCTGTTCTCAACATCCCTTAAAGGCTGAAAGGCCTACCGGGGATTTAGACCAATAGGGATTCCAAAGGGGATTATTCCCTTTGGCCGCCGGAGGCGAAATTAAACAGCAAAAGCGCAAAGCGCATTCAATTATTCCCCGCAGGGTCAGCTAATGCAAAAAAGGACTCAGGCGGATAAGCCTGAGTCCTTTTAATAAGTTCAATTAGCCTTTCATGGCAGCGAGAACCTTCTCGGGACGTGCCGGGAGGTGGGTTACGCGTGCGCCGCAGGCGTTGTAGATTGCGTTGATGACGGATGCGTGCGGGGTGGTCAGCGGAAGTTCGCCAACACCGGAAGCACCGTGGGAACCGTCGGGACGGGCAGTTTCAACATAGATGAGTTCGATGTCGTCGGGAATCTGCTTGATGTAGGGGAAACCTGCACCGACCATGGTGGAGTGCTTCTTGATGTCTTCGTAGTCCTCAGTGAGGGCCAGACCGACACCCTGGGCGAGACCACCGTACATCTGGCCGTCAACAACGAGTTTGTTGTTGATCTTACCGATGTCGGCAACCAGAACCATCTTTTCTACCTGTACGTTACCGGTGGCGACTTCAACGGAAACACCGCTGATGAACAGACCGTACATGTAGCAGGCGAAGGGAGAACCCTGTCCGTTTTCATCACAGTCGCTGGCAGGAGCAGTCCATTTGCCGCTGTGACGGACAGCCTTGTTGGCTGCAACCAGCTCGTCGTAGCTCATGTAGCTGTTGTCGGACTTGCGCATTGCATCCAGCAGGTTGCGGCATGCTGCGATGATTGCGTTACCAACAACAACCTGGGAGCGGCTGCCGCCTGCGGGGCCGCCGTTGGGGCAGTTTCTGGTGTCGTTCAGAACCAGATGGATCTGCTCAGGCTTCAGGCCAAGAGGACGAAGAGCTTCGTGAGCGGTACCGAGAACACCCATGTCAGCGCCCTGACCATGGTCGTGCCAGCATGCGTACATGGTTACGCTGCCATCGGCGTTGAGTTCGATTTCGGCTTCAGCGGTGTCAGGTCCGTCAAGACCGGAACCGTAAATACCTACTGCGATACCTACGCCGCGTTTGAAGCCTTCAGCTGCGTCTTCAGCAGCCCATTTCTTGAGTGCGTCATATTTGGGACGAGCCTGCTTGAAGATGTCTTCCATGCAGTAAACTTCAGGTTTGCAGCCGGTGGGAGTGGTGTCGCCATCGCGATAGATGTTCTTTTCGCGAAGATCGAAGGGATCCATACCGAGTTTTTCAGCCAGTTCATCCATGATGACTTCGTAGCCGAATTCGGATTCAGGAGCACCGTAACCGCGGAAAGCGGAACCCCATGCGTGGTTGGTACAAACGGTTTTACCAAGACCGCGGATGTTGGGCAGTTTGTAACCGGAACCGATAAACTGAGCACCGCGCAGAGTCAGCAGGTCACCGAATTCAGAGTAGGGACCGTGGTCACAGATCCATGCGGTTTCCATGCCCAGCAGTTTACCATCCTTGCTTGCTGCAAGACGGATGTCGGTGAAGAAGGGTGAACGTTTACCCGTGTAGGTCTGCTGCTGGTACCAGGTGTAGTTCAGGTACACGGGCTTGCCGGTCGCGAGACATGCTGCGCCGACCAGTGCTTCCATGGTGGGGGAGAACTTATAACCGAAGGTACCGCCGGCATAGTTCTGAACCATGATCAGGTTTTCCAGCTCGATACCGAGACCGGGAGCGATCATGGCAGCATGCAGGTGCAGGCCGATGGATTTGGAATGGATGCAGAGTTTTCCGTCGTCATCAATGAAAGCAAAACCTACGTCCGGCTCGATGGGCATATGCGGCTGGCGCTGTACATAGTAGCTGCCTTCCACAACAACATCCGCCTTGTCAAAGATGGGAGCTGTTTCATCGCCTTTGACGATTTTCTGTTCAAAGTAGACGTTGGGAGTCCCGGGATGGATTTCTATGGCGTCATCTTCCATGGCGGCGGGAGCATTCATGTACTCGGGCAGCTGTTCGATTTCGACTTTTACCTTTGCGGCAGCGGCCTTGGCGGTCTTCTCGGAATCAGCGCAGACGATTGCGATGGCATCGCCGTACTGGAAGATCTTTTCGTCGCAGAGGATGGGGCGGTCCCAACCGTCACCCTTGTTGGAGGGGAAGGTGATAAGACCGGTGATGCGGTTTTTACCCTTGATGTCTTTGTAGGTAACAACCTTAACTACACCGGGCATTGCTTCGGCTTCACTGGTGTCGATGGAAATGATATTTGCGTGTGAAACTTCAGCCTGTACGAGAGCGCACTTGAGGGTGCCTTCGGGCAGCTTCAGGCCGAGGTCTGCACCGTAGTCCAGAGTACCGGTAACCTTTGCGATTGCAGTGGGGCGGGGATACTTGGAACCCCAGATGCGTTGGTCTGCGGGCATCTTGAAGAGCAGATCGTCTTCGCTCATGTCGCCGCGCATTACTGCTGCCGCATCCATAACTGCATCAACCAGCGGTTTGTAGCCGGTGCAGCGGCAGGCATTGCGGTGCTTCTGGAACCAGTCGCGGATGTCTTCGCGGGTCGGTTTGGGATTGGCCAGAATCAGGGCGTAGGTGGAAACGATGAAACCGGGGGTGCAGAAACCGCACTGGGCGCCGCCGTGAGCCATCCATGCAAGCTGGATGGGGTGCATGTTGGTCGGGGTACCGATTCCTTCGGTGGTGATGATTTCGGTGAAATCATCAACGCGTTTCATCTTGAGGGAGCAGGAGCGTTTGAGCTTGCCGTCAATAATGACTGAGCAGCTTCCGCACTGTCCTGTTCCGCAGCCGATTTTAACGCTGGTCAGGCCGAGTTTTTCGCGCAGAACATTGGCGAGAGATTCATCATTGTCACAAATGATGAATTTCTCAACGCCGTTAACTTTCAGAGTCCGTTTGATCATGGAAAGAACCTCCTTGAATTACTGCTTTTTTATTAGCAGGCGCCCGGAAGGGGCGTCGAACTGTCCCCTATTTACCGAAAGAACACAGCGGATAGCGGCAGGTGTCGCAACCTGCACAGAAACCGCCGTGGCCCAGTTCAGCGATTTCTTTGCGGGTGGGGCGTTCGCCGGCCACAATCCGCGGAACAATCAGATCGAAAATGCTGGCCCTGTAATACATTACACATCCGGGCAGCCCGACAATGGGCACGCCATTCAGGTAGGCCAGCATGAACATTACGCCGGGAAAGGTGGGAGAGCCGTAAGTTACAACTTCGGCTCCGGTTGCCCGGATGGAAGCAGGGGTCTGGTCGTCGGGGTCGACGCTCATTCCTCCGGTAAGCACCACCATTTCAGCTCCGTTCTCAATCGATTGAAGTATTGCCGCACAGGTCATATCGGCTTCATCACTGACAAAAGTCTGGTGAATTACTTCCGAATTGAGCTGTGAAAATTTGTTGCGGATCACGGGTCCGAATTTGTCCTTGATCCTTCCGTAATAAACTTCACTTCCGGTAGTGATCAGGCCCACCTTAAGGTTGCGGAACGGTTTTACACTTACGATGGGGCCGCATTCGCGGCAGATTTCTTCAACCTGGATGATTTTATTTTCATCTATCACCAGCGGGACAACGCGGGTTCCGGCAACATCGCGCGGTTCGGTTATCTGGATGCCGTTCTGCATTGTTGCCAGCACCACTTCGTCAATGGAGTTGATGCGGTTAAGTGCTTCCACATTGATGGAAAGCAGCCCCGGAGAGGCCTTCATATTGATGCGGCCTTCGCTTATGTCTGAAAGAGTAATGCCCGGACCTGCTGCGGCCTTTGCTATTCTGGCTGCAGCGTCGTTTTCATGCAGCTGTCCTTTTTCCAGAGTGAGGATGTAGACATGTTCCTTGCCGATTTCGAGCAGTACCGGGATATCTTCCGGTGTGATGATGTGACCTTTTTTGAATGCCGGGCCCTTGTATTCTCCGGGTACGATGCGGGTCATGTCGTGGCAGAGTACGTTGCCGATGGAGTCCTGAACTGGAACGGTTTTCATCATGGATAAAGGCTCCGTGAAGTTTGAAATGATAATCAGCTTTTCTTGCCGATCGTTTTAGCCGCTTCTGTTGCTGAAGTAAGAATTATATCAAAAATGATATAATTTCAGGGCGTAACGGTCCGGAGAACAACTTGTCCGCAAGAGCTGATTACGTTGTTATATGTCTGGGCTGACAGAATAAGTCAAGAAGGCAGTAGCAGCTTTTACCATGACTCCATTAATGCTCGTTCTGGCAGTTCAGTCCTGTGACCAGAGGCCTTGACAGATACAGGGCCTGATGAAGTCAATATACAGCAAAATTAGGTCCAAAATGACATAAGTAGTAAAAACAGGATGTTGTGAGAAGAGAAGATTTTTTTAATGGATCAATAATTATTTAAAAAAATTTACAGGGCCCAATTACAGGAATATGATTTGAAGTTTAATGTGTGGAAATGTACATAAAAAGCGGAAGGAAGGGGAGTGTGTCGATATGAAACACATTGTGTCGGGTGTGTGTCAGATGCTGACGAGATCCGGCAGAACCTTTGCAGGGGCGTTGCAAGACGGGCAGTTCTGCCGGATTTTATGTTCAGGGGATGGCTAGTTGCTCTGGCAGCAGAAACGCTCCCAGCCCATGATATCAGCGGCTGCAGCGACAGTTGTTCCGAAGAATATCGTCGGCTTGTCTTTGCGCAGGAAGCGGGTGATGGTGTCGTTAACAATGGTTGACCCGGTGACAACCAGCAGGTTGACATCCTCGATCACGCTGGAAGTGTCTTCAGGACCTTCTATGGTGATTCCGCACTTTACGGTACCGATGTTGTCCGGGTCGAGGTCGACGATGCGCATTTCAAAACGGCTGGAAAGAGCCTTTATCATGGCTGGCTGATAGCCGATAAGCCCCAGCCTGAGGGAACCGTATTTTTCGGCAATGTAGTCACCAAGTTTGGGGGCGCACAGAGCCGGACCGTCATCCTTGCAGTGGATCGTATTGCTTGCCTGTCCGAGACTGCACTGAACTGCATTCAGGGCGGAAACGAAAATGGCCCGGCGGAAATTGTTGGAAAGATCCATTTCGGCTACTTCGCGCAGGCTGGTGCTGAAATTGCCGAAGCGGTCGGTGAAAGCCTGACCTTTGGCTCCCCTGAATTCCGCTTCCATCAACCGTTCCTTGCCGCGCAGCAGGGGAAAGTCGTCACCCTCGGGGTTGCCGATGGCTTCTTCGGTGGTGAGGGTTCGTGCGGTAACCTGTATGGTCTCATCAAGAATATTCTCGGATTGCCAGATATTGTAAGCTGCGGTCTGAATCCGGTTCAGGACTGAAATTCCCATCGTATATCTCCTCGTTTATGCTGAATCTGATATTTTTTTGAGTACGGTGAACATGGAAATGGAGGCTATTCCGATTATGGCGGAAAGGACCGCTGCCCGTTCGAATTCGCCGTTGAACACTGCATTGTAGATTTCCAGCGAAAGGGTGTTGGTTCTGCCTATTACATTTCCGCCGAGCATGAGGGTCATACCTACTTCTCCAAGTGACCGGGCAAGGGCCAGCAGAAGTCCGGCCATGATTGCACGGCGGGCGCAGGGCAGCAGGACCAGAAAGAAAATCTCCGGCTCCGACTTTCCGAGCACTGCGGCCACTTCGCTCAGTTTGGATGCCTCAGCTGATTTTAAAGCCGCCTGCACCGGTTTGATCAGCAGGGGCAGGCCGGCAATGAACCCGGCAACGACCAGTCCGGGGAACCCGAAGATGATGCTGTCTCCGAATAATGTGGCGGCAGGGCCATTGCGCCCGAGCAGGAGCAGCAGCACAAAACCGGTCGCAACCGGTGGAAAAACCAGCGGCAGGGTCACTGCGGTGTCCACAAAGTTGTGCAGCATGCCTTTGCTGCGGGAAAGCCAGAAGGCCAGCGGAATTCCGATAAGAAGCTGCATGGTTCCGGCCATGGTCAGAACCTTTGCCGACAGCCCCAGCGGGCTGAGGGTTGCACTGTCTGTGAGAATTGCCGCGACGTCCATCCGTAAAACCTACATGCCGTAAGAGGCGACTATCTTCGCTGCTGTATCTGACTTCAGGAAATCCATGAAGGAACGGCATTCCTCCGGCCTGGCACTGCCGGACATCTGTTCCACGATGATGGTTATGGGCGAATAAGCGGACTCGTCCACGACCACGTATCCGCCTATGGAATCAGCTACCTTGCGGGCATGGGTCAGATTGATGAATGCATAGTCCACTTCTCCGGCCACCACGTAGGATGCCGACTGCGGAACTGTTGCCACCATGAGCAGTTTCGGTTCCACTTTTGCGAGTACACCCTTATTCTTCAGAAATTCCATGGCAGCCTTGCCGTAAATGGCCCGTTTTGTGTCCGGAAGGGCAATGCGTTTTACCTCAGCGGAGAGCAGGTCATCGACGCCGGAAAAGTTTTTCCCCTTGGGGTAGGCAATGACCAGCCTGCCACGCCCAACATTCTGTGAGGCGCAGCAGTCCAGAGCGGATTTGTCGAGGAAGTTCTTGTCTCCGAGTACCAGATCTACCTGCCCGCTGTTCTTTGCCTGTGCGGTTACCCGGGCCATATTTCCGTAAATGCGTTCAATCTCGTTGCCGGTCTGTGTAGTGTAGGTGTCAGCCAGTTTGTCTACCAGAGAGCGGTATCCTGCACCGGATGCGATGACGATTTTGGCGTGTGCCGCAATCGGGAGATTCAGCAATATCAAGGTGAGCGCGAATAGTATCGAGCGTATTTTCATGATCAGTCCTTGTTTCGTATGATGATTGCTATGCTGGTTGAAGTGGTTCAGAGAATGGCCGGGTTACCGGAAATCACATGTTTCCAACCAGTTCAAGGTGCGGCCGGGACATCTCCGGGGAGCAGAAACGCCTTTTCTGCCTTTCCAGCCACTGCGGTGAGGCCTGCCCGTTTTCCATGACAAATATTGAATCCGCCAGATAGAATGCTTCCTCAAGGTCATGGGTCACGTGAATAATGGGGATGTTCAGTTCTCTTTTCAGGTCACGCAGCTCACGGCGCAGTCCTTCGCGGGTGGCGATGTCCAGCGCTGAAAACGGCTCATCCAGAAGCAGAAGAACCGGTTCCCGGGCCAGAGCCTGACAGAATGCAGCACGCTGGCGTTCTCCGCCGGAGATATTGCAGGGTCTGCTCTCAGCTATGTGGGCAATGCCGAATTTGCGCAGCAGCCCGGACACACAGTTTTTGTCCACGGCAGCAAAGGCAACGTTCTTGCGGACGTTGAGGTGCGGGAACAGGGTGTACTCCTGAAAAACCAGTCCCAGCCCGCGCTTGCGCGGAGGCAGGAATTCATTTGTGTCGGTATTGCACCAGACAGTGCCGTTCAGGGAGAGCGTACCGTCGTCAGGCTTGTCCAGACCTGCGATGATGCGCACCAGAGTGCTTTTGCCCGCTCCGGAAGGACCGACAATGGCGGTCAGGGTTCCGGGTGCGCAGGTCAGTGAGACATCGAGGGTGAAGTTGGGGAGTTTTCTGCGTATATCGATGGTCAGGGTCATGATCTCCTCCTGCTGGTTCTGTTGAGACGGTTGATGGCGAGCAGAGCCAGAAAGCTGACCGGGATGATGGCCATGGACATGTACATGGCATCGCCGTAGCGCATGGCTTCCACTGCTTCGTAGATGGCGATGGAGGCAACCTTGGTGGAGCCGGGTATGCTTCCTCCGACCATCAGGATAACGCCGAATTCACCCAGACTGTGGGCAAAAACCAGCATGCCCGAGGCCGCCAGACCGGGTAGGCTGTTGGGCAGGACCACCCGGAAAAAGGCTGCTGTCGGGGTCAGCCCCAGTACGGCGGCGTTTTCAAGAAGACGGATATCCAGCTTCTCGAAGGCCGCACGCATGGGCTGGACCGCAAAGGGGAGGTTGTAAACGAGTGAGGCCAGCAGAATCCCGGAAAAACTGAACACCATTCGTTCTCCGGTCATTTCCCGCCAGAGCCCTCCCAGCGGTCCCTGCGGGCCCATAACAATAAGCAGCCCGAAGCCGAGAACCGTGGGAGGGAGCACCATTGGGAGAGAGACTACAGCATCAACCAGACTCTTGCCCCTGAAGTTGAAGAAGGCCAGCACATAGGCTACTGGCGCAGCCACAACCGGAATGAAGAGTGTTGTGGCTATTGCCAGCTTTGCCGATATGTAAAGAGGGTAAAAGTCCATTAGTCGTATCCGTATTTTTTCTTGATGGACAGTGCTTCAGGTCCGGCAAGGAATTCTACGAATTTTTCAGCTGCTTTTTTGTGTTCGGACGATTTCAGGATACATGCGGCCTGAATTACCGGCGGGGCTTCGGTTACCACCTTGAAGTCTCCGCTCTTTCCGGCGGGAGTAAACACGGATGAGTAAGCGCAGAATCCTGCATCAGCAGCCCCGGAAGAAGCGAACTGGAAGGTCTGGGCAATGGACTGCGCAAAAACCAGTTCGGGCTGGATCTTATCCCAGAGACCTTCGGTCTTGAGAGCGGTCATCGCTGCTGTTCCGTAAGGGGCTGTTTCGGTGTTGGCGATAGCTATCTTATGAAGTTTTCCGCTTTTGACGGCGTCCTGCCAGGTCGGCTCGGAAATTTTTCCTTTGGTCCAGAACACGACTTTGCCCTTGGCATAAACGAAAGGCTTTTCAGACAGGCCGTCAGCAAACAGTTTTGCGGGGCGTTTTTCATCAGCAGCAAGGAAAACATCGATCGGAGCACCGTTGGTGATCTGGGCGTACAGTTTTCCGGTGGATGTATAGGTTGCTTCCACTTCCAGTCCGGTGGCGGTTTTGAATGCCGGGATGATTTCTTTCATGGCCGGCATGAAGTTGGCGGCCTGTCCGATTATCAGGTCTGCGGCCTGTGCGGAAAGGGGCAGGGCCAGCAGTATTGTCAGGATCAGGGGGGTGATGCGTTTCATTGTCTGTTCTCCATTTTGAAATTGAGGTCTTCATGAATTGGCTTTATCAGTGTCTTATGTTTATGCGGACAATGGACAAACTTACAAACCCGTCACGTTTATTTTGAAAAACGTGACTCTTCGTAGGGTTATTTCGTGGAGTTGAAACGTGGCGGAAAAATTGGATAAAAACGGTAGGAAAACAAGACTGTCTCCATCGGAAGTGTTTGATGTTCCTGAGAATGTCAGACATCTTGATTCCAAGGAACTGTCAGCTCTTGAGGATGAATTCCGGAAATGGAAGGGTGAAGTCACGCGTGCAGACTATGTGAGATCTCGCACCAGAACATTCTGTCTGTTTCTTGTTTTGCGCCACACCGGTGCCAAGCTTGGAGAAATTCTGGGACTGGATGAGCGTGACGGCATTGATCTGGCCCGTGCAGTGATCTTCCTCGGCCGGGACAGCCAGCGGCGGGAAGTGCCGTTGCCGCAGTCCGTTTGTCGGGAATTGAAAGGACTCATGCACGGCCCCATGGGATCAGGGCTTGAGGGACAGCTTTTTCATTTTGATCCCGGCTATGTACGCCGTATCTTTTACGAGCGTGCCGAGAAATGCGGCCTTGACCGGCAGATGGGGGCACCGAGCGTGCTGCGCCGGTCCCGTGCAGTAGAGCTGCTCCGTAGTGGGGTTCCGCTCGGAGTGGTGCGCAAGGTTCTGGGCCATTCCTCTTCCGATCTTGCGGGTGTGTATCAGGAGTGGTCGTCCGGTGACGTTCAGAATATCGTGCGCCGTATGGCTCTTGAGGAAACCACACTGAAGACCAGTGCCCGTAACTCCTTTGTCGGGCACGTTTCCAAGGTTCTCAGGGACGGAGTCCTTGCCGATGTGGAATTCACAACGGCCGAGGGATTCACCATCAGTTCGGTCATCACCCTTGAAAGTCTTTACAAGCTTGATCTGGAACCCGGGGTGCCTGTTTCTGCCACGGTAAAGGCTCCGCTGGTATCGGTCCGCCCTATAAGGGATGGTGCAAGCAGTTCCCGCAATTGTGTTTCTGCCATAGTCACATCAATCAAAAGGACCGAAGTTCTGGCCGAGGTTT
This sequence comes from Maridesulfovibrio sp. FT414, assembly GCF_050916235.1. Classification (GTDB taxonomy): domain Bacteria; phylum Desulfobacterota; class Desulfovibrionia; order Desulfovibrionales; family Desulfovibrionaceae; genus Maridesulfovibrio. Next base: position 1,567,515 of record NZ_CP104854.1, on the reverse strand, counting down.
CGGGTGAGTCTGTGGGGGGTGCCCAGATGTGTGCGCTTGTTACATCGTGGAGCATTGAAGAAGAAGGGCTTAAGGAAGGCGCAAGGGTGGAGTTCTGTTTCAAGGCCCTTTCTGTTGTTTTGCATGCGGTGTAACGGGCACGGCTCACGACCATGCCCGTTGTTTAGGAGAATTAAAATGGCTGACCGTTGTTGATGGGTTCAAATGCATCACATATACTTACTGAGGTTACTCTCATGTTCCACACTTTACCCATAAGTGCCTTTTTTGCTTTTTGGTCGCTCGAAGACCATTCAATAGTTGCATGCCCTAAAAAACTATATTGTACTGGAATGTTGTCCATGTTGAACCATCTGCTTGAGTATGGAGGTATTTCGAAATCACCAATCCCACTGGAAAGAATAGTATAGTTTGTTCCTCCTGTATATACTCTTCCTAATGCTGTTTTGTCTTCTCCATTGTGATCATAAACACGCACACGGCATTGAATTGTTTTATCTGTTATATTGTTCAAAACAATCGTCGGCCTTACATAGTAATCAGCACGAGTATATGCGTACGTTATTCCTGGTACAATGACGCTTCCCTGCGGATAAAAGCTGCTTTGCGAGAATGCGCTTTCACACATTATAATGATCATAGCTATCGCTAGTAGAATCTTAGTTAAATGTTTCATTTGTTCTCCTTTGGATTATGTTTATCCGGTATAGTTAAAATTAAGATCAAATAGTATCAATGACTTGTAAAATCAATGTATTTGTGTTGGAATATTTTAGGACTCTATAAAATCTAGAACTGTCTTGTAGGTATTGCTTGTTTGTGCTATTGAGAAGCAATACTGAAAACAAAATCAATGGAGTTTAGATTATGAATGAAAGAACTGGCGTAATTACTTTTCAGGGCAACCCCCTGACACTTCTGGGAGAGGAACTCAAAGTCGGTGCCAAGGCTCCTGCCTTCAGCGTGGTTGATAACGGACTTGCTCCCAAGACTCTGGCTGATTTCTCAGGCAAGGTGCTCATCATCAGCGCCGTACCGTCTCTTGATACCCCGGTTTGCGACATGGAAACCCGCAGATTCAATAACGAGGCTGCAAAGCTCGGTGCTGACATCAAGATCCTGACTCTGTCCATGGACCTGCCCTTTGCGCAGGCCCGTTGGTGCGGTGCTGCCGGTGTTGAAGCCGTTCAGACCTTGTCAGACTACATGAGTTCCTCTTTTGGTGAAGCATACGGTGTGCTTATCAAGGAACTCCGTCTCCTGAGCCGTGCTGTTTTCGTCGTGGATAAGGCCGGTGTCGTGCAGTACGTGCAGTACGTGAACGAAATAACTGAAGAGCCTGATTACGATTCCGCCCTTGAAGCTGCAAGGAAGCTTGTATAGCTCCTGCTCATAGCTAGAACTGGTTAAACCCCTTCCCGTGCTGCGGGGAGGGGTTTTTGGGGTTTGCGCGTTCGGAAGTATGCGTTTCAAGGTAATTCTGATAAGATTATTTTCGGCTTGACCGGGTTTTAGTCCTTGATATACAAGGCATATCAACAATAAGCCAACGTAGCTCAGTCGGTAGAGCAACTGATTCGTAATCAGTAGGTCATCAGTTCGATTCTGATCGTTGGCTCCAGTTAAATCAAGGGTTTGCATCTTATGGATGTGAGCCCTTTTTTGTTTTTATTGAATTGAGTACCAATTTGGTACCAGTTTGGAGATGATACCACTGCTTGAATTTTCAGATAATATCATACAGGTTCAGGTTAGGACCCATCGTCGTGTTACGCTTGCAGGATTAATTTAAATAGGGTGTTCGAAATGAACTTTAAAAATATGCTCAACTCACTCCAAGCCTATGATTACAAAAGAATGCTCAGCCCGCAGATGCCTTCTAAGATACTGCTGAAGACAAATCCGCTAGTGCTGCTTTTCCCTGACAAAAGGGAGGAACGAGCACAAATACTCGCTACCGAGGATAGCCTATATCACAATCTCCTGAATGGTTTTTCTCTGCTTGGTGCTGCCTAGACATTTATTAGTGAAAATGTATTTGATGAGAGTTTCATCAATATTTGCGGAGCTCATGTCTTTTGGGCTTTTTCTATTTTGGATAGCTACTACAGGATGGATCTTATTGATGGACATTCTGTTCAGCATTTTGTTTCTGAATTGAAATCTAAAAATAAAGATCATGTTGAGGCTGAAAATCTTACGGATTTTTTTGATAGATTTATATTTAACGAGGAGTTGCCGGGGTTATCCGGGAGTCATTTGAAATATTCAATGGGCAGACGGGATAAGCTTGCGGTGATTCAGTTTGCTTCGTTGTGAGTGATATGCACTCCGGAATGTGGGGAATTACAGAGTCGTGATCTCCGGTCAGAATTAACGCGTCCCATAGAAAACCTCATTTTTCAAGCCTTCAAAGCTTGCCCCCTGTTCAACAACAGGATACGCAAGGCTGCATTCCATGGCACCCATAAAACAGTCTTGCAGTCCTTATGAATATGTCCATTCCTTATCATTTCCCCAAGCTGGCGGCTCAGCTTAATACTCCCATTGTCGTGGGCGGAAAAACCGTGTCCAATCGCCTGTGGCTGGCTCCAATGGCCGGATTGAGCCACAGCGCCTTTCGTCAGGTTCTGGCCCATTATGGTTCCTGCGGCCTTGTTTTTACGGAAATGTGCAGCGCAAAGGCCGTGCCGACAGAAAATCCCAGAATATCTTCGGTGTTTCGGTGGCAGGAGTGGGAACTCCCCAGTCTGGTCTGCCAGTTGATGGGGGGCACCCCTGAGGAGCTGGTTGTTGCTGCAAAGCGCGTGGAGCGCGAAGGCTTTTTTGGCGTGGATATCAACATGGGCTGCTCGGCTCGCGGAATGATCAAACGCGAGGCGGGCGCTGCACTGCTCAAGACACCGGATAAAGCTGTTGCTGTGGTAGAGGCTGTAAGGAAGGCAGTGTCCATTCCCGTGTTTGTCAAATTCCGCACCGGCTGGTCCAGGGATATTGCCCCGGCAGTGGCTCTGGCAAAGGCATTTGAATCTGCAGGAGCCGATTGCCTTGTCTTCCACCCGCGAGTGGCCCCGGATAAGCGTACCCGTCCACCCATTACCGGGCATATCCGCTTTATCAAGGAAGCGGTATCCATTCCAGTCTTTGGAAATGGTGATGTTACAACTCCGCAGCATTGTCAAGATATGCTGGATACTACAGGTTGCGATGGCATTTCCATCGGTCGAATGGCTATGGCCAGACCATGGCTCTTTGCTGAGTGGACCGGCAACTATACGCCCGATGACATGATTTTTCAGGACTATGTCCTGCGCATGGCCGCAGCCCTTGAGCAGGAATTCGATCCTGTTCGCGCAATCAAACGATTTAAGCTGTTCATGGTTTTTTTTGCAGCCAATTTCCGATTCGGGCACAGCCTGCAGGCCATCTTTTCCACGGCAAAGACCATGGATGATGTCCGCCGACTGGCTAGGGAACATATCAGGCCGGATATGCCCTTGAGTCAGTCTCCCAATATGAGTCTGTACAATTTTTAAGCTGTGAAAGTCCCGGCTTGATCTGAATTTTACCATTCGCGTGGAGTCGGACCATTTTTCGTCTGTGCTCGCCTCGGTTTTTGAGGGGAACGTCCCGTTTCTCTAGCAGGAGATAGTGAAAGCCCGGGCTCCTACAGGGAGTCCGGGCTTTATACACGCCTTAGCCATGATCCCGGACGTACATGCCCGGGCAAGAATCCTATACTCTGTATTTTCTTCAAGCGTTGCTTTTGTATGCTGCCGGAATTCGGCCGCTTGTGCCCGGCTATGTCCATCGCGTAGTGCCGCCGGGCTGTTATCGGTTTAATGTGTTGCTGCCACCTCCGTTCCCTTTGCTCTGAAGTGTCCTGTCCGGTGAGGGGCGGACAGGACATTTATCTTGTGGGAGTTGTTCCCCGCAAGGCACTCTTCCGGTGTATCCGGTAGTCCGGAAGAATGCCTTTTCGGGGGCTTAATCCTTGGAAGGATTACTTCTGTGTTTCAGAGGCCATTGAAGGCTCAAGGTTTCCTGCTTTGCCCGGAATTGTCGCGAAGTATTTGCGGGTTTCCGCGACTACTACCGGTGTCAGCAGGAGCAGACCTATGAGGTTGGGGATAGCCATCAGCCCGTTGAGGGTGTCGGATATGTTCCAGACCAGACTGAGTTTGGCTACGGCTCCGATGCCGACGAAGCAGATGAAGGCTATGCGGTAAGGAAGCACGGCCTTGACGCCGAGCAGGTACTCAATTGACTTTTCACCGTAGTAGCTCCAGCCGAGTATGGTGGAGTAGGCAAAGAGGACAAGCCCGATGGTTACTACGTGTTCGCCGCCGGAGAATCCTGCTGCAAAGCCGAGTGTGGTAAGTTCGGCTCCGGTTGCACCGTTGGACCATACTCCGGTGAGGATCAGGACGAGGCCGGTCATGGTACAGACGATCAGAGTGTCGATGAAGGTCTGGGTCATGGAGACCAGCGCCTGGGTTACGGGGCTCTTGGTCTGGGCTGCCGCTGCTGCGATAGGAGCGCTGCCCAGTCCGGATTCGTTGGAGAATACGCCTCTGGCTACCCCCATTCTGATTGCGAGCATGATGGTGGAGCCGGCGAACCCGCCGACTGCGGCGGTGGGGCTGAAGGCCTGTTCAATGATCAGTGTGAGGGCTGCAGGAACTTCTGCTATCTTGCCGAGGATGATGTAGGAAGCGCCGCCCATGTAGAAGAGGATCATGACCGGTACAAAGAATCCGGTTACCTGACCGATTTTCTTGATGCCGCCCAGAATAACCGCTGCGGTGCAGACCATCAGGATTATTCCGGTAACAAACGGGGAGATGCTGTATGTTGCTTCAATTGCATCTGCTACGGAATTGGATTGGACCATGTTGCCGATACCAAAGGCCGCAACGGATGCACAGATGGCAAAGGCCGTTCCGAGCCAGGGCATTTTGAGCCCTTTGGATATGTAGTACATGGGTCCGCCGCTCATTTCGCCATTTTCATCCACTTCGCGATATTTAACGGCAAGTACGGCTTCTGCGTATTTTGTGGCCATGCCTACAAGGCCGGTTATCCACATCCAGAACAGTGCTCCCGGGCCTCCAACTGCGATGGCGGTTGCCACCCCTGCGATGTTACCGGTTCCAACAGTTGCGGAAAGGGCAGTCATCAGGGCCTGGAAGTGGGTGATGTCACCAGGTTCGTCGGTTTCTTCCTTGCGTTTGATAAGTGCAAGGTAAAGGGCGTACCACAGTTTTCTGAATTGCAGCCCCCGCAGTGCGAAGGTCAGCCAGATTCCGGTTCCTACCAGCAGTACCAGCATGGGTGGGCCCCATGCAAAGGCGCCCACTTTTCCAACAATTCCGTCCAGCAAAGTCATGAATTCCATATTATCCCCTTGGTTTTTTGATACTTACTCCTTTTGAGCGCGGATTGATCCTAGTCTTTTAGTTGGGATACAGTACGCTATCCACGGGGACGTATTCGAGGTCGAAAGCATCGGCTACGCCTTTGTAGGTGACCTGGCCGTGAACGATGTTGAGACCGGTTTTGATTGCATTGTTGTCCTGTGCAGCCTTTTCCCAGCCTTTGTTAGCGATCTGGACTGCATAGGGAAGGGTTGCGTTGGTCAGAGCCATGGTGGAGGTTACGGGAACAGCACCGGGCATGTTGGCAACACAGTAATGGATTACGCCGTCGATTTCGTAGACAGGATCACCGTGTGTGGTGGGCTTGGAGGTTTCGAAGCAGCCGCCCTGGTCAATGGCAACGTCTACGATGACTGCGCCCTTCTTCATGGATTTCAGCATGTCGCGGGTAACGAGTTTGGGGGCTTTGGCGCCGGCTACGAGAACTGCACCGATAACTACGTCTGCATCAAGTACGAGTTCGCGCAGAAGTGCGGGGCTGCTCATCATGGGGAAACAGTTCTTGGGCATTACTTCGGAGAGGTAACGGAGTCTTGGGAGGTTCATGTCCAGCAGATGAACTTTAGCACCGAGTCCGCAGGCCATCTGTGCTGCGTTGGTCCCAACCACGCCGCCGCCGATGATGACAACGTTGGCAGGAGCGACACCGGTAACACCGCCCATGAGCAGGCCGCGTCCGCCGTAGTAGCGTTCGAGGTATTTTGCACCTTCCTGCATGGACATGCGGCCGGCTACTTCAGACATGGGGGTCAGCAGGGGCAGGTCGCCGGAGGGACCTTCAACGGTTTCGTAGGCAATGGCTACGGACTTGTTCTTGATGAAAGCGCGGGTCAGGGGTTCATCAGGAGCAAAGTGGAAATAGGTAAATACGATCTGGCCTTCGCGTACGAGGTCATATTCAGAGGGCTGGGGTTCTTTGACGTGCATGACCATTTCACATGCTGCGTAGATTTCGGCAGGGGTGTCGATGATCTTTGCACCTGCAGCGATGTACTGCTCATCAGTAAAATTGCTTCCAACGCCGGCGGATTTTTCAACCATGACCTCGTGGCCGTTGGCCCTCATGACTTCGACTCCGGCGGGGGTCATGGCAACTCTGTTTTCCTCGGATTTGATTTCTTTCAAGATACCAACTTTCATTTCCAACTCTCCTGTTTAAAAGTTCAATTTTAACAGGTCCGCAATCACACCGGACCTTTCTAATAAACGCTGAGCTTTTGGCTGCCCTCTATAAGGCAAGCCGCGTGCCAAATGGCAGGGGAAAGTGGTTGACGGCACCAATTTGTGATAATAGTGAATAAAAAAAGATAGTTATGTTTTGGGTTCCTGATCTGGAATTAGTGAATCACGATTTAGTAGGGGGTTGTCCACGGAGGGCAGGTTTTATCTTTGGTGCGGATTGTTACCGCCAGATTCTGGCGGACGGTTATAACCGTTCAAATCGCTGGTTTTTTTAGGTGGTCCGATAACAGACCAATGTTTACCTCCCAGACTGATGTCGAGAGTTATGGATATTTATATGGTAATAGAAGATACCACTGCGGTTTTGCATGTACTCTGCAGTGAAGCAACAAAAGCACTGCATTGCAGGAGCTGTTTTCCAACTCCTGCTACGAAGTGCCTGTTTATGGCGGCTGTGGAGAGAGGTAGATCAGTTCAGGATGGCTGGGGATTCCCAGGGGGTGGTCCTGTTCTCGCAGCGAAGCTGGTGTTTTTCGATTTTCTTGAGCAGGGCGGTGTGTGATATTTCCAGTTTTTTTGCTGCCTTGCGTATGCTTGATGTTGAATTCAGTGCATCAAGCAGGATTTTCATCTCGTAACTGTCCACCAGAATCTTCAGCGAGGCCTCGGGCCCTTGTATCGGTTTTGTCTGGCACTGCTTGCTGCAGCAGAGTGGTTTGGGATCAAGATGTATGGCCTCGGCCGTAATTTCACTGGAATCGCTGATGATCGAAGCCCGTTCAATCACGTTCTGAAGTTCCCTGACATTGCCCGGCCAGCTGTATGAAGAAAGCTTTTTCAGAGCGCTAGGGCTGATGGTCTGTTCCGGCTTTTGGAGCTTGCGGTTGAACTGGTTCAGGAACATGCCTGCCATGAGGGGAATATCGCTGAGTCTTTCTCTTAGAGGTGGGATCTGGATGGTCAGGACGTTGATGCGGTAGAAAAGGTCTTCTCTGAAGTCTCCGGCAACAACCATGTCACCGAGGTTCTTGTTGGTGGCGGTTATGACCCGGGCGTTCACCGGAATTTCCTCCACCCCGCCTATCCTGCGGACGAAACCTTCCTGCAGAACCCTTAGTATCTTGGCCTGCGGACCGGGTGGCATGTCACCTATTTCGTCCAGAAATATGGTCCCGTTCTGGGCTGCCTCAAAGAGGCCGGGCTTGCCCTTCTTTTTGGCTCCGGTAAAGGCTCCGTCGATGTAGCCGAATAGTTCGCTTTCGATAAGCTGTTCGGGAAGAGCCGCACAGTTGATGGGGATGAATGCCCCGGTCCTGCGGCTTTCGTAGTGGATGGCTCTGGCAAACAGCTCCTTCCCGGTACCGCTTTCTCCGGTGATGGATACAATGGTATCCAGTTCGGCGATTCTTTTGGCAAAGGTGATGAGGTTTCTGATGGCCTTGCTTTCACCTATGAAGTCATCAAAGTTTATGTCGATGGGGGTCATGACCGCATCGACCATGGCCTTCACTTCCTTGAGGTCTTTCATGAGCAGGACTGCTCCGACAAACTCTCCCTGAGAATCATGGATGGGTTTGGCCGAGCCGTAGAAGTCCACCCTGCCTGTGCTGGTAAGTGCCGACTTTCTTCTGCTTACCGGTATCCGTTTCTGCATGCACTCCAATAAAAGATTGTTTTTTGGCGTTATTTCACCTACATAAGTGTTGACAAGATTTTCGTATTGAGTGTTCAGGATTCTGCAGGCGACGCTGTTTGCAGTATTTATGATTCCTTTTGAGTTTATGGAAACGATTCCTTCGCTCATGCCGTCAAAGAGAGTTCGGAACCATTTTTCCCGTTTTTCCTGTGGCAGTCTTTTGAGGGTCGTCTGGCTTTCAATGCCGGGGAGGGTTGAAAACAGAGTCAGCATTTCTTCCGTGCTGAGGTTCTCGTTACCGTTGATTTCAACTGAAATGTGGGCATAGCCGTCCTTTTGCTCAACTTCCATACAGAGTATGTTCAGCCGGTGTTTTAGCATCAGTTGAGTTATGTCGAAGACGATCCCTATCCGGTCTTTGAACAGAAGCTTGTATTTGTTTATGTCGCCCATACTACCTGTCCCCGTATGCAGGTTGATCTGTTTTTAAGTCGGTTTATAATCGTTGCGCTGATGTTGACGAGTCTTTTGCAATCTTTATGTTTATTTGTGCGTTCTTTTGAAACGTTGTGTGTGTCTGCAGTAAGAAGTGTATATGTATGCTTCGGTCTGAATGCATCACGTCCGCGTGGTATGAACGGAGGTTGGATGGAGTTAAGTGAGTGTAAAAGGGTAACTCGCTGATATATAATTCAATTTTCGTACCAAAAGTAGATATGTTCTCTAAATGTGAATTCGGTTTGTGTCTGCCTGTGAAAAGACTGTAAAATCAGTATGTTGTCGTTAATTGGTGCTCTTTTTGGTCATGTTCTGAGATAAAAGATAACCACTGATTTCTGAAATGTGAAGGTTGATGTGGAAGCTTTTGTTACCGCATTTTGATAAATGCTTTAAATGACAGAATAAGAAAAATGGAATCATTTTTTACCGATGGTCATTTTTGTTTCCATATTAGCGGGTAAGAAAAGGCCGGAACGGGGTGTCCCGGCCTGCTGGCTTTTTGTATCTGGGTGGTGATAACAAACCATTTAAGATGCTTATCTGCGCATAACTTCAACAATCGTGGTATCATCGTTCTGTTCTTTTCCGTTACGCCATTTGCGGACAGCTTCAGCGAGAACTTCCCCTCTGGTTTCGGGGGGTGATTCAAGAAGGGCAGTTGTGACCCGTTCTTCTCCGAAGAGCTGTTTATCGATGTCTTCAGCTTCGGTGACTCCGTCGCTCATCATGATGCATGATTCGCCAGGTTCCAGGGTGGTTTCTTCCATGTGGTATTCTGCTTCATCGAAAATTCCTACGGGCATGTTGGTAATTCCGGTTACTTCGCGGACTCCTTCCGGTCCAAGTATCAGAGGCTTCATGTGCCCGCCGTTGACCCACTGCATGCGTCCTGAATCAGGAAAATAGCGCAGCAGGAGGATGGTCACGAAGTTGCTGTTGCGTTCAAGGAAGGGGTAGAGGTTACGGTTGACCGCTTCCAGAAGTTTGTCCGGCTCGCTGTTGCGGGCCGCGCTGGAGCGTATCTGCGTCCATGCGGAGGCCATGACCAGCGCTGCTGGAAGTCCTTTGCCGGAAACATCGGCCAGATAGATGATCCATGACCCGTCTTCAAGTGGGATGATGTCGTAAAGGTCTCCTCCAACGAAAAGGGCCGGGCTGGAGTATGCAAAAATCCTGTCTCCGTTGCCGAGGTCCGGTATTCTCGGCCAGAAGTGGGACTGGATTTTGGCTGCGGCGTCCAGCTGGATCTGAAGTTTCTCCCGTTCTACGCGCCGTGCTTCATTCTCTGCAAACAACAGCAGGGACTTGAGTCCGAGGGCTACCAGAAAGCAGCACATGGAGCTGTAGATAACCCCGCTGAGGTTGAGTACGACGCCTCCGATAATGAATACAGACATATTGGCCACTGCGTATAGGAAGATCAGTGCTCCGGCGGCCAGCACAAATCTTCGGGGGCCGAACCTGAAGGCCAGCAGGCATATCGTACCGATCATGGCTGCACCGATGATCAGGTCAACCCATACCGGGGCTGGGCGGATGAAGGTCTGCTGCAGGATTGTGTTGATGCCGTTGGAATGGACGGTGACAAGCGGTTCGGCTCCTGAAACCGTGGTAGGACCTATGTCCGTGCTGCCGGAAGATGTGTGGCCGACGATGATGGTTTTTCCCTGCACCAGTAGCCGGAGATCTCCCTCAGCCTCTGGGTCTCCGGATGCGGCAATGACATCGGCAAATGACAGGTGGGTGAATCCTTCGCCCCATTTTCCACTGAAATTGATGGCCATATGTCCAGCGGCATCTACCGGTATATTGAAGGATAGTTTTTTCCCCTTAAGCTGGAAGGACCCCGGAATCCATCTCACCTCGGAAATATTCAGCATCCGCATTGCCGCTTCAAGACCGATGGCAGGCAGAGGTCTGCCGTTCACTCCGATTGCCAGCGGAACCCGGCGTAGAACCCCGTCACTGTCAGGTGAGGCCGAGATGTGACCGATTGCTGCTGCCCTGTCTGCCAGTTCCTGCAGAGGCAGAAAGGCACGGTCCGCCTGAAGGATGTCCCCGATGCCGGGGATCGAGGTTTTCAGGACGGATTTTTCAACCGCATTTTGCAGCCCGTCCAGATCAAGTTCCACAACTTTCGGCTCTGTAGTCAGGCTGAATCCGGCCGGGAGAAGGACCCGTGGGTTGCGCTTCAAGGCTTCCTGCAGCGCCGAATCTCCTTTGCTGCTGCCGTGGCCGTGAAAGACAATGTCGTACGCGATAAGTCCGGTTTCACATCTGGTCAGGGTTTCTATGGCTCTTGCATGCACTGAACGGTCCCAGGGCCATTTGCCCAGCTCCCTGATGCTGGCGTCATCAATATCAAGCAGCACTATCTCTGGTGAGGCCGGAACAGGACCGGCCGTTCTGACCCGTTGATCGTAAAGTGCCGACTCCATCCGAGAGAAGAAGTCCGGGAACAGTGGCATGGCACCGATCAGCAGCAGGAAGACCGTAAGAGCGGCAAGCGAAGCCTTGAGACGCAGGCCGGAAAGTGCGTAGCTTGTCATGCTTATTTCAGTCCTTCGCCATTTTTATCCTCGGAGTGCCCTGCGGAACCGGTCATGTGAATCGGGTCTTCGGGCCGGGAGTTGCGGAAGCGTCCCCGTTCGTCCTTGGGGAATGTTTCAAGTTCCCACACGGCCTTGACTGCGTCAGGGAGGAGTCTGTCCACGGCTTTTTCGCCTCCGGGAATCAGGTACAGGCCGTTCCCGACCTCCTCACTGGTTATTGGGGGAAGATCCTTGTCCGTGGCATAGGCAATAATATGTTCCTTGCCGAAAGGTTCTGAAATATAAAGGCCCCGGTCTTCTCCGGTCGCCGGGGTACGGTATTGTTTGCCACCAATGATCCTGCCGTCAGGACCTGTGCCGGAAGGCAGGATGCGCACTGTATCACCTGAAGCGGTGATGTAAATGAGTACAACCCTGCAGTCCTTGTCCGCTTCAAGTGAGATGTTCAGGTCTTCTCCCTGAATATATTCCTTTTTGTCTGTGCTAAGTTTCAGGGCGGGGCCTGAACCGGCAAGGAGCGGAGCAGCCATAAGTAGCAGAGAGGCAAAGAGCAACAGCGGACTGATCCATTGTTTGGTTTTCATAGCTTTTTCCTTGGTTGATAGAATTAACCTGCGGCAGTATTGCAACTAATGCCTAAAATTAATAGGGATTCAAAAAGATCGCGGCCCCTTTGTCCGACTGAGGCGAAATCAAATTATCTGAAGCGCGAAGCGCATCCAACCTATTCCCCATAATACACGAACGGGGCCCAATAGTAAGGCTTTTTGAACCGCTGGCCGAACCGTCCGTTGATGAAGTCCCTTTTGGTCTGGGACATGGCCTCGTCGAAATTCTGCCCTGCAACGGCCTTGCGGTACATATCGGTCATGAATTCCACTGCCGAGTCGTCGGCCACGTTCCAGAGGGATACGGACATGCCCCCGGCTCCTGCCGCCAGAAAGGCGTGGGTAAGGCCCACAACTCCTTCGCCTTTGACCAGTGCCCCCAGCCCTGTTTCGCATGCGGAAAGGTTGACGAAGCGTGCTCCGATTTCAAGGTCCCTGATTTCTGCCGCGTTCAGATAGCCCTCTTCAGCACCGTTGTCCCCGTTGCGGGTCAGAACCAGAGCGGACAGTTCCGGATAGGTCGGCAGGGCTATGCCGTGAACAGCAAAGTGGAGTACTCCGGCCTTCTTCAATTTCCCGCTGCGGGCCATTTCGCGGATGGTCTTTTCATTCACATCCCTTCCGGAAATCAGGTCGGCTTTCTTGAAAATTGAACCGATCCGGCGGATCTCCTCTCCTGTTCCGGGAAGATTGCCGAAGGAGTCGTATTCAAGGCAGGAGTACGCAAAGGCCAGTGAACTGTCTTTGCCAATGGCCTGATCAATGGCCTCTTCAAGAGTCTCCTGCTCACAGATCCCTTTTGGCAGGTCCGGGCGGGGGTATGCTTTCTCGTACTCGGCATCGCCCAGCGCAACGATGGAAAGTTCCCGGTCATTTTTTTTACGTGAAGCAAGAAGGCGGTACACCCCTGCGGACTGCACATAGCCGACGGCATATTGCTGGATAAGAAAAGCCCCTTTCCCTGAAAGCAGGGTTTCGAACGGTATGAGTGCCAGCGGACCATCCGGGATGATTATCAGCCTCTTTTTGCCGGTGATGATGTCGTTCGCGCTTTCGATCAGCATCTTGTACAGCTCACCGGAAAGGTGAAGACGATCCTTTTCGTAGTTATCCGCAGGATCGGATAGAAAGGTGCGGTAGCGGGTAATGGCCTCGCTGATGTCCCGTATCGGCTGAAGTTCCTTGAGCTTCTTCCTTACACTGCTCTTGAAGCCGCGTTCGTTCTCGGCAACAGTTTTAAGTTCGGCGGTCATTATTGGGGCAGCCTTGTTCACTGCTGCGGCGAATTCCTGAAAGCGGAGTCTTTTAACGCCTGCATTTTTGGCGGTTACCGCCAGCATCCGCAGCCTGTTTTTGCCGGTTACACTGTAGATCAGTACGGCAGTATCAGCAGGAATTATTTGTTGAAAACCTGAAAGCTCCGTGTCTTCTGCTACACCATCACGTCCGATTGTTTCGGCCAGTTGGCGGGCCCGGCTCATTTCGAACGTCCTGAAGAATCCGGACGCTTCCTTTTCCGCTGAGTAAGCATCTATGAGGCGGTTGTATGAGTTTATCTGGCTTGCCAGATAAGTTCGTCTGGCTCTGCCTTGCGCTGTTTCCCTCAGTTTGTTTTTTGTTTCCACTGCCTGAGTCAGGTATTCGATTGCTTCACGGTTGTTGTTGCGGTCATAGGCGGCCACGCCAAGCAGATGCAGGTTGTCGGCCATGTTCTTGTCGCGTCCGAGTTCCCGGTTGATCTGCAGTGCCCGCTTGAGCAGGGTTTCGGCCTTTTGAAGCTCTTTCCCCTCAATGTATATTTTGGCAATATCGTTCAGCCCCTGAGCTACAATGCTTTCGTTGCCAAGCTTTTCATTTATTTCTAGAGCCTTGCTGAATGCCTCGAGAGCCTGTTCTGGTTTGCGGTTGCGCAGGTATACATTGCCAAGCTTGTTCCAGCTTGTGGCCTGAATTTTTATGGAGGTTCCCTGTTGTGCGTATTCAACTGCCTTGAGCATGTGTTCTTCAGCCAGATCAAACTGGCTGGTTTTCAGATAGCTTATGGCCGTGGAGACGTTGAGGACAGACAGCGTCTTGGTGTCGGAGCTGTTTTCAAGTGCGGTAGCTGCCTTTTTCAGGTGTTTGAGCACATTTTTATGATCACCCCATTTCCCGCAGATTTCAGCCATGTGCATAAGCAGACGTCCGGCCAGCTGTTTGTCGTTGCCCCCTTCTGCCAGATCAAGAGCCTTCTGGAAGTTTTCCATGGCAATATCGTATTTCGCCTGCGCCTTATATGCCTTGCCAAGTCCATAATAGCATTGCGCAGCAGGTTTGTTGCTGTTGCGGGGTATCCGCTTCAATGCTTTCTGGAAATTGCTTATGGCGCAGTCATAGTCGTCGCTGTGCATGCAGTTGTTGCCCTGCTTGATGGCGTTCCCCCAGTCCGGTTTTCTGGCGGCGCAATTGTCGGGTGAAAGCAGCAGGAATGATGCGATTATGATGACGTAAATTTGTATTCTCATATTTCCATTTGATCACAGTGGGGGAGTTTTAACAACAGCGCCGAATAGAAACATGATGGCTTGGCCCTACTTGTTTTGAAGTCTTGAGCTATGGGGCGACTGATGTTAAAAAACAGATTAAAATAGATGTGTTATGTTGGAGGGGGCGTGCTTGCTTTGTCAGCCGGAAAGAAATTTATAACAGTATTTTCTGTAGTTATGCTGCTGCTCTTCCATTGCGTCGATTCTTTTTCCGGTATGGTCAGGGGGGGCGGAGCTGATGGCAATAAGCATGTTATCGCGGATAGCCGTTTGCCCAGTGCGCCTTCGGATACAAGTGTTCCCCCAAATTTCGGCAGAACGTTATCCTACAGAAGTTACAGTGGGTTTGTGCAGCTTACCGGTGTTCTGTTCGTTGTAATTCTGCTGGTTTTTGTGTGGAACAGGAAGCTCTCCCGGCTGAACGATTCCCTTAATGCCGAAGTTTCCAGACGCAGAAGGATGGAGAAGGTTCACGGTGTGCTGAACCGGATTGTCCTCGCGGTCACAGGGGTTTCGTGTATCGATGAATTTTATTCCACTGTTCATGCCCAGATCAACAGCCTTATGCCGGCCCGTAACATGTACGTTGCCTTTTACGGTCAGGAATCCGGACGGCTCTCCTATCCTTATTGTTCCGCAGAGTCCGGATCGCCCGGCCTTTCCCGTCTCATTGAGTCCGGTCTTACTGAGCATGTTCTGAATAAGGGTGAGCCTGTTTATGCCGACAGTGCCGATATTCTAATGGATAACAGCACCTTCCGGGAAAATCAGTCCGGGCGTGAAGCCGTCTCTTGGATCGGTGCACCGCTTAAGACCAAAGGCGGAACTGTCGGGGTTATTGCAGTGTATACCTACGGTTTGAAGAGCCTTCTTGACCGTGAGGATCTGGATATTCTGGTCATAATCTCGTCCTATGTGGGGCTGGCCCTTGAGCGGCTGGAGCTCCTGGAGCAGGGACGTCAGCAGACAACGGCACTTATGGAGAGTGAAAAGAGATTTCGAAGCCTTTTTGAGGATTCTGCTGATGCTACCATTCTGCTGGAAAACATGACTGTTACCGAGTGCAATGCAGCAGCCTACAAAATGTTCGGCATGGATTCCAAGGAGGAACTGCTCGGACTTTCTCCTTTGGATCTATCTCCTGAGTTCCAGTCTGAGGGCATTTCTTCAAAACAGATGATGCCGTTAATTGTAGACAGGATTAAGGACAGATGGGGGGATCGACTTGAACTGCTTGCCTGCAGGAAGGACGGTTCGATATTTCCAGTGGAGGTTCTGGTCACTCCCATTGCCTATAGGGAGAAGAATATTTTTCACGTTGTCCTGCGCGACATTACCGAGCGTAAGGCAAGTGAGGAAGCTCTCATCGAGCGGGAGGTCAAGTACAGGACCCTGTTTGATTATGCCAGTGACGCCGTTCTGGTTATGAATATAAAACGCCGGATCGTTAGTGCCAACCCTGAGGCTGTGTCCATGCTCCGCTGCGGATCTGAAGAGGAGCTTCTTTCGAACACTCCTGACGCATTTATGCCTCCTGTCCAGCCTGACGGGCAGAATTCCATGGCGCTGTTTGAGAAGAGAATGAACACGGTTCTTGAAACCGGCGGGCTGGATTATGAGGTTTTTTGTCGACGGTTGGACGGGGCCGATTTTCTTGCCCGGGTGCGGGTCAGGAAGCTTGAGGTTCGGGGTGAAATTTTCCTGCAGGGCACGATCAGTGACATTACTGAACAGCGCAAGGCTCAAGGCGAGATTGAGCGCTCGGTATCGCTTTTGACTGCAACCATTGAATCCTCTGCTGACGGCATTCTTGCCGTGGACGGATACGGAAGAGTGGTGGCCTGGAACAGCAGGCTGGCATCCATGTGGAATCTTTCCGAGTTTGATCTGAACTCCGGGATCGTGTCCGATATATTCGGATTTATTGCGGCGCAGGTGGATGAAGGCAGGTCAAGCCTCAACAATATATGGGATTATTCCCTTGATTCATCTGCCGGGCAGGTTGACGAATTCGTACTTACCGATGGCCGGATTATCGAAAGGCACTCCAATCCGCAGCGCATAGGTCGTGATATTGTGGGCAGGGTCTGGAGTTTTCGCGACGTGACAGACCGCAGGCTGGCTGAGCTGGAACTGCAGCGCGCAAGGATAGCGGCAGAGGCCGCAACCAGAACAAAGTCGGAGTTCCTGGCAAATATGAGTCATGAGATCAGGACTCCCATGAACAGCATCATAGGGTTCGGACATCTGCTTTGCGGAACTGAGATGGATGCCATGCAAAAGGAGTATCTGGATAAGATTCAGGCTTCTGCCGGGTCCCTGTTGGCGATAATTGACGATATTCTTGATTTTTCCAAGATCGAGGCCGGAAAGTTTGTGCTTGAGGAAGTTGAGTTCGAACTGGATGAGGTGCTGGGAAAAATCAGCAACATGGTTGCCGTGAAGGCTGAGCAGAAAGGAATTGATTTTGTCCTGTCCGTAGAGCAGGGCGTGCCGCACAGGATCAGCGGAGACCCCTTGCGTATTGAGCAGGTGCTGACCAATCTGGTAAACAACGCGGTCAAGTTCACAAGTGAGGGTGAAGTGGCCCTGCTTATCTCCTGCAGTGGGGAATGCGCTAAGCAGTCGGACATCGAGTTTGTTGTCAGGGACAGCGGAATCGGGCTGAACGAGGATGAACTGGGGACGCTCTTCAATTCTTTTACGCAGGCTGATGCGTCCATAACCCGAAAGTACGGCGGAACAGGACTGGGGCTGGCGATCACCAACAGTCTGGTGACTCAGATGGGGGGAGAGATCAAGGTTGAGAGTGAGCCGGGAAAAGGGAGCTCATTCTCCTTTTCAATCAGGTTTGACGTTGTTGAAGGGGCCTGTGATTTTTGCCTTCCGGCAAGTCTGCGTGATACAAAGGTTCTTGTTGTTGATGACAGTCATCTTTCACAGGTTTTCATAGGTTCAACCCTGAAGAGCCTTGCCCTTGATGTTGTGCGTAAGTCCTCCGCAATGGGCGCAATAGAAGCGCTGAAGGAGGCTTCGATAACGGGCAGCCCCTTCGGCCTTGTCTACATGGATTGGAAAATGGGCGGAATAGGCGGACTTGAGGCGGTATCTATTATAAGAGAAACGCAGGGGATTGAAGATACTCCGGTTATCTTGATGCTGCCCGTGGATGCGGATGAATCTTTCAGAAAACAGGCGGCCCTGAACGGTGCTGACGGTTTTATCACCAAGCCGGTGACCCGCCGTACACTTTATCAGTCTCTGCGCAATGAGTTCTGCCTTGCCTCAGAAGAAGAAATTCCTGTCGCTGGAAGTTCAGGCGCAACTTCCCTGCCGTTCAATAAGAACGCCCGGATCCTGCTGGTGGAAGATAATGATATTAACCAGTTGGTGGCCAAACGTATGCTTGAAGGTTTCGGGCTTGAGGTCGAAGTTGCCGTAAACGGGCGCAAGGCTTTTGAGGCCCTGAGCGAAAAAATGTATGATATGGTGTTCATGGACATCCAGATGCCGGAAATGGACGGGCTGACTGCCACCCGGCTGATCCGTTCAGATGAGCGTTATGACGATCTTCCCATTGTTGCCATGACGGCCCATGCCATGTCCGGGGACAGGGAAAAGAGTCTTGAGGCAGGAATGGATGAACACCTGACCAAGCCGATAGATCCTGCACAACTTGAACTTGTTCTGATTCGTTTTCTTTCGGGCAGCGGGACTCCCTATGTTCCGCTTGCTGCCCAGAAACAGGATCTGATCCTGTCACTCCCGGACCTGCCCGGGCTTGATTCCGAAACGGGTCTTAAAAATATCGGAGGATACCTTAAAGGGTATCTTCGCGTTCTGCGCGGTTTCAGGAAGGACTATGGTGACTTTTCCGCCAGACTTTCCGGGCTGGTAAATGACAATAACATGGGAGAGGCGGCGGTCCTGCTCCACACTCTGAAAGGGGTGGTCGGAAATATCGGGGCCACACGCCTTTATGAACTTTGCAGAGTGCTTGAAAGCGATCTGCGGGAAGGGGATCAGGAAAGTTACAGGCATGATTCAGAGTCGTTCCTGGCCGAACTTGATCTCGTTATCGGCGGACTGCATGCGATAGACTATGTCGAAGATACGGCATTCCTGAACAATGTTTACGACGAGGAAGTCAGTTTCAACCTTATTCGCAGGCTGCATGCGCTGCTTCTGGAAGGCGCGGCGGAATCCTGTGAGATGGTTGAAGAGTTGCGGAAGTTCTTCAATCCTGCGAAGTATGAGAAATCTCTGGATGCTCTTACACGTATGATTGACAACTACGATTTTGACGAAGGTTGCGCTGTTCTGGAGGCTATTGCTTCGGAATTGGGGTTGAACCTGACAGAAAGGTAGCGAAATGGATGACAGACCGAAGATTCTGATTGTGGATGACGAGCGACTTAACCTCAATGTCCTTTCCGATCTGCTGCGGCAGGATTATAAGGTGATCCTTGCCAAGAACGGTAATCAGGCACTGGAAAGGGTAAATACCGAGACCCCGCCGGACCTGATTCTGCTTGATGTGGTCATGCCGGAAATGGACGGCTACGAAGTGCTGCGCAGGCTGAAGGATAATGACCGGACAAAGGATATACCGGTCATTATTATAACCGCCCTCGATTCCATGCAGGACGAGGCAAAGGGGCTGGAGCGCGGAGCTGTGGACTACATCCGCAAACCTTTCCATCCGCCGATAGTCAAGGCCCGGCTAAAGAATCACCTGACCATTTCCCGGCAGCGGAAGCTGCTTGAGGGGCTTGCCAATCTTGACGGATTGACCGAGATGCCCAACCGCAGGAGCTTTGAACTTGCCCTTGAAAGGGAATGGCGGCGCTGCATGCGTTCCGGGGAACTCCTTTCACTGGCGATGATGGATGTGGACTGCTTCAAGCAGTACAATGACAATTACGGGCATGCCGCCGGAGATGACGTACTCAAGAAGGTGGCCCATGTTCTTCTGTCGGAGGCTCGCAGGCCCGGAGACCTTTCCGCCCGGTACGGGGGTGAGGAGTTTGTTCTGCTGCTGCCGGAAACCGATGCTTCCGGTGGGCGGTATATAGCCGAAAAAATCCGGGTGATGATTGCCGATCTTGGCATTGTTCACGAGTTCTCATCGGCAGGGCAGGTGCTCACCGCAAGTCTTGGCGGTGTAACCTTTTTCCCTTCTACTGGCTCAAAACCACAGGATCTGGCCATTGCCGCCGATTCCATGCTTTATGAGGCCAAGAGGCGCGGGCGCAATCAGGTTCTCTGGACTGACCTTACCGTGTAGGGGATTCTCGCTCTTCGATTGAATCCGGGATGTCCTGCGAAGCCTGATAAGCGGGATGGCTCGGTTTCTTTGATTGTTCGAAGCACAGAGCGCAACGAAATCGGTTTCGCAGCCAGCCGAAAGCCTGCGCGCTTGAAATCTTCAAGGCAGGAAAAGACCCCGTCCTTTGAAGGACGGGGTCGGTCTTGCTTCTGGGGCCGGTGTTCCTCTGCGGATACCGGGCTTTGAATGTCTGATCTGCGCTTATGCGACAGCCTTGCGGCAGGTGTTGGCAATAATGGTGATCATGGGGATGATGCTGTCCAGCTCCATGTATTCGTCTTCACGGTGGGAGTTTTCCCCGACCGGACCTAATCCGTCGATGGTGGGGATTCCCATGGCCGCGGTCCAGTTTCCGTCAGAGCAGCCTCCGGTAGAGATCCATGAGGATTCGATTCCCAAAGCGGCTGCCTCGGTATGAAGCACTTCCCATAGTTCCATGGTCTTGTCGCTGAATTCCATGGGCGGGCGGTCAACTCCTCCGCTAATCGTAATGGAAGTGTCAGGAATGTAATTGGTCTCCGGAAGTTTTTTGAAAAATTCATCAACGATCCTGATCTCATCCATTGTTCCAACCCGCACGTCCACCACAAGCTCGGCCCGGTCCGGAATGATGTTGTGTTTCTCACCGCTTCTGATCACCGTGCACTGCGCGGTAATGGCGGTATCAAGATCGTTGAGCTTGTGAATGACCGGGATGTGGCTTGCCAATTCCACAAGGGCGTTGGCACCACGTTCCGGGTTTGCGCCGGAATGGGCTGAAATGCCGTGAGCCGTGATTCTCACCACCCCGCCTCCTTTGCGGTGCATCACGTGGCGGTAGTTGGGGCGGCAGGGCTCGAACACGAAAACCCGGTCGCAGTTCGCTGCATTCTTTTCAATCCAGGGGCGGGAATTCTTCGAACCGGTTTCCTCGTCTCCGTTAAAGGTCACGCAGATGGCGAGGTTCTCGAGGGCGCCTTCTTCTTTCAGCTTTTCAATGGCGTAGGTTGCTACCAGCAGACCTCCCTTCATATCATTGGTTCCCGGACCCATTGCCCGTCCGTTGGCTATGCTGAACGGCCTTTTTGCCGCTTCCCCGGTGGGGAAGACCGTATCCATGTGCCCAATGAACATGAAATCGTAGCGTCCGTTTTTGCTCCCGGTACAGGCCCTGAGGCAGGGAACTCCGTTCTTGCCTTCGCGGGTGATCTCGGTTTTCAGCCCAAGGTTGTCTAATTTTTCTTTGAGGAACTCTGCAACCTTGGCCACACCTTCGAGGTTTTCGCTGGCGCTGTCGATATTGATCAGAGTTTCGAAGTCTTTCAGAAATCTGTCGTAGGTATTCGTTTGTTTTGTCATTTTTGCACCGTTTAGGATGTTCTGTTTAGTCCTCGGTTCCTTCTGCCGGTTGTGTGCAGCAGGAGGGACCGCATTGAAATTTGCTGTTTCCGGGTCTGCTCCGGACTGGATCGAAACGATTAAAGCCTCCGGCATGGGCCGGAGGCTTTGGGGCAGCTTTATCGGGCCAGCTTGGGGTTCATTTCATCCCTGAGCCAGTCGGCAAACAGGTTGATGCCTACTACCAGCAGAATCAGTGCCGCACCGGGGAACAGGGTCATCCACCACATTCCGGCGTAGATGTAGTTCTTGCCGATAGAGATCATCATACCAAGGGAAGGTTCCGTGAGGGGGACACCAACACCAAGGAAGCTAAGTGTAGCCTCCAGCATGATTACAACCGCAAGGTCCACTGCCATGACTACAAAGATAGGCGGCAGGGCGTTGGGCAGGATATGTTGAAAAAGAATGCGGAAATCCCGCGCCCCGGAAGCCTTGGCAGCCATGACGTAAGGGTTGTTCTTGATTTCAAGCACGCTGCCGCGGATGGTTCTGGCGTATTTTACCCAGTCCGCGATGCAGATGGCGAAGATGACTGTCCCGATTCCTCTTGTCTCAAACACGCCAAGCAGCAGTACGGCCAGCAGGGTGGTTGAGAAGGAGAACACTGTGTCCGCGCAGCGCATGACGAACGAGTCGATGATTCCGCCGTAGTATGCCCCGACCATTCCGAGGGTGATGCCGATGCTCCCGGCAATGGCGACAACCGATCCGCCAACGATGAGCGAGGTGCGCAGGCCGTAGAGGATGGTTGAAAGAATGCCGCGGCCCTGATCATCCGTGCCAAGGGGGAAGCTTATGGAACCGCCGTCCATCCAGAACGGCTGTTTAAGCATATTGCCCAGATCAAGTGTACTCAGGTCGTAGGGGTTCATGGGCGCAAGAAGCGGGGCCAGACTTCCTGCGAGGATGAATATCAGCAGGATGGCCGCACCGATCATGGCCGGTTTATCGTTTCTGAAGCTGCGCAGGCGTTTTTTCAGCAAAGGTCTGTTCATTGTCCTTCCTAATCGTAGCGAATTTTGGGGTTGAGGAATGCGTAGAGCAGGTCAACCATTATATTGATGAACAGGATGATAAATGAGGCCAGCATAATGTATGTAACGATAATCGGCTGGTCGGTCTCGAATATGGAGGTCAGGAGCAGGTTGCCCATGCCCGGCCACTGGAAGATTGTCTCGGTGACGATGGAGAAGGCGATAAGTTCCCCGAAGGACAGTCCGGCAATTGTCACTACCGGGATCAGCACGTTGCGCAGGGCATGCTTCATGATGACCTTGAAGGGAGAAAGTCCCTTGGCCCATGCTGTCTTGATGTATTCCTCGCCCATTACTTCGCGCATGCCGGCACGGGTCAGGCGCAGCATTACCGCCAATTGGTAGCCGGAGAGGGTCAGGGCCGGGAGGATGATGTGTTTGATGCCGTCCCAGGTGAGCAGGCCGGTACGCCACGATCCTATGGTCACGGTGTCACCGCGCCCGAATGAGGGCAGTATGTCCAGATATACCGAGAAGAACATAACCAGCAGGATACCGATAAGGAAGGTCGGTATGGATATCCCCATAAGCGATCCGGACATTATGGTCCTGCTGATGAATCCTCGCGGCCAGATGGAAACGACGATGCCAAGGCCCACACCCAGGGTGAAGGAGATGAGGATCGCTGCAAAGGCCAGTTCGAATGTGGCCGGAAAGCGTTCAAGAATGGCGTCCAGCGCATCCACCTGACTGATATAGGATTTGCCGAAATCGCCCTTGAGGACGCCTCCGAGAAATTTGACGTACTGGACATGCGGAGGCTGATCCAGTCCGTATACCTGCCTGACCATTTCGCGTTCCTGCTGGGTGGCGTATTTGCCGGCCAGCATGAGTACCGGGTCTCCGGTGTAGCGGAACAGGCAGAAGCAGATGAAGGAGACGGCCAGAAGGACCATTCCGCCCTGCAACAATCTTCGTAAAATATATGATGCCATGATGTATGAAACGGGGCCGCCTGAGCGGCCCCTGATTTTTTAGGTTTTACTGGATTTCTTTAAGCACTATCCAGCGGTCGGGACGGGGAGTGAACTTTATCCCCTTGTCTTTGACAACCGCGTACATGTCCTGCTGGTAGTGCAGGGGGATGAAAGCAACATCTTCCATTGCCATCCGGTTGATCTTCTGCAGTGCTTTTTCGCGTTCTGCATGATCGAGGATGGAGGAGGATTCGATGATCAGCTTATCGATTTCGGGGTTGGAGTATACTGCTCCGTTGTAGGCGCCCATGCCTTTTTCCTTATCCCATGTGTGCAGGTTCTTTTCTGCGGTACGGCCGAAGTCGTAGGAACCGTCGAACCAGCCGATCAGGTAGAAGGGGTGCTTGAATTCGGAAGTCTCGTCAAAGAAGATGGACTTGGGTTTCACGTCAAGGCTGGGTTTCAGACCCACTTTGGCGAGGTATTTTGCAATGGCTTCGCAGATCTTTGCATCGTTGGTGTAACGGTCGTTGGGGCCTGCGAGGGTGATTTCAAAGCCTTCAGGGTAACCTGCTTCAGCAAGCAGTTTCTTGGCTTTTGCAGGGTCATATTCGTAACGTTTAATGGATTCATCATAACCGATGGTCGGAGCGTCAGGAATCTGGGCGGACTTTTTGGCATGTCCGTGCATTACCTTGGCGATGATTTCATCTTCGTTTATGGCGTGGGCCAGTGCCTGACGTACACGCAGGTCAGCGAAAGGAGTACCGGGCTTGTTGGAAACCTGCAGGAAGATGCAGCGGCGTGCGGGACGGGAAATGGTCTCGATGGCGGGCATCTTGCTGATGCGGTCATAAAGGGTGATGGGTACACCGTTTACGAGGTCGACCTGCTTTCCTGCCAGAGCTGCGAAGCGGGTTGCTTCTTCAACAATAGGACGGATTTCAACAGTTTTGTATTTGGGTGCGCCTTCCCAGTAGTCGGGGTTGGCATGCATGCGGATGTAGGAACCCTTCACCCATTCATCAAATACGTAGGCACCGGTGCCGATGGGCTTGGTGTTGTAGTCGCCGTCTTCACGTCCAATGGATGACTCTTTGTCCACAATGAACATCTGGGCCATGGTTTCAGCAAACCAGGGCACGGGTTTAACGGTTTTGAAGATTACGGTGTACTCGTCGGGAGTTTCGATAGAAGCGATGGCGTTACCCATGTTCAGGAAACGGGAGTACTTGGGGTCCTTCATGCGTTCGAAGGTAAATTTCACGTCATCGGCATTGAAGGCATTGCCGTTGTGGAATTTAACACCCTTGCGCAGTTTGAACTTCCAGGTCAGTCCGTCAATGCGTTCCCACTCTGTCGCCAGTGCGGGTGCGAGCTTTCCGTCGGCACCGGGACGCTGGAGCAGTCCATCAAAAAAGTTGGACATGTAGGAGTAGTTGGCATCGGAAGAGTAAGCATGGGGGTTCATGGATTTGGGCGGAGCGTCCGTTGCAATGGTCAGGTCGGCCTTGGCCATGGCAAGGGAGGGCAGCATCAGCATTGCGACGAGGCTTGCGACAACAGCAAGACGTTTCATGGATTGATCCTCCAGAAATAGGTTAACACGCTAATTTCATGCCGCTCTAATACAAGTGGCATGCGGCCCTGTGCCCCCCACCGAAGTCAGTGGCACCGGGAGTTTCCTGTGAACATATATCCATCGCCTTCGGGCAGCGCGTATGAAAGCGGCATCCCGAAGGCGGGTTTATCGGGCTGGGTACATCCCCGGTCAGGATCTGGCGTTGTCTTGCCCGGCGCGGGTCCGGGATGGGAACTGCCGAGAGCAGGGCCTGGGTGTAGGGGTGTTTCGGGTTGCTGTATATGTCCGCGTATGATCCGGTCTCCACAACTTTGCCGAGATACATCACCACGATGCGGTCGCAGATGTATTCAACCACCGCAAGGTCGTGGGAGATTACAACCAGTGAGAGGTCAAACTGTTTCTTCAGGTCCATGAGCAGGTTGATGATCTGGGCCTGGATGGACACGTCCAGCGCGGATACCGGCTCGTCCCCGATGATTACCGACGGGTTCAGGGCCAGGGCGCGGGCTATGCCCAGTCGCTGTCTCTGTCCCCCGGAAAATTCGTGCGGGTAGCGCATGCCCTGATCCGGGCTCATGCCGACGGTCTTGAGCAGGAAGGCCAGCCTGTCGGCCCTTTCACTGCCGGTGTACATGCCGTGCACATCCATGGGGTTGGACAGGATCTGGTTTACGTTCATGCGCGGGTTGAGAGAGGAGTAGGGGTCCTGAAAGATGAGCTGCATCTCCCGGCGCAGTGCGCGCATTTCCGCGGCGGACATCTCGCCCATGTCGCGCCCTTTCCAGCGGACGATACCGCCGGTGGGCTCAATAAGCCTCATCAGGGCCAGACCGGCAGTGGACTTTCCACAGCCGGATTCTCCGACAATACCCAGGGTCTCCCCCTTGCGCAGTTCAAGGTCTACCCCGTCCACGGCATAGACGTATCCCGCAATGCGGGAAAGGATACCTTTTTTGATGGGGAAATGGACCTTCAGATCTTCAGCTTGCAGCAAAAATTCATTCATAAGCTAATGGGGGATGTGCAGCCAGCATCTAACCGCATGGCTGCCGTTTATTTCGGTGAGTTCCGGCTCATTCTCGGCACAGATGGGCATGGCCTGGGAGCAGCGTTCGCGGAACTTGCAGCCCTTGGGGAGATTGTACAGGGATGGAACCATCCCTTTGATCTCATTGAGACGTTCAAATTTGCCTGCGGTTCTGCGTCCGAGAATGGGAGTGGAGTTGAGCAGGCCCCGTGTGTAGGGGTGCATGGTGTTTTCGAACAGCTCGATCGTGTCGGCCTGTTCCACCACCTTGCCCGCATACATGACCACGATGGAATCCGCTGTTTCGGCAATGACACCCAGATCGTGGGTGATCATTTCAACCGCGGTCCCGAAGTCGTCCTTAAGCTTCATAATCAGATCCAGAATCTGGGCCTGAACAGTAACGTCAAGGGCTGTTGTGGGTTCGTCGGCAATCAGCACTTCCGGGTCGCATGAAAGGGCCATGGCGATCATCACCCGCTGGCGCATACCGCCTGAAAGCTGGTGCGGATATTCGGATACCCTGGCTTCAGGTGCTGGAATCTGGACCTTGGCGAGCATTTCTATGGAAGCATCAAGCGCGTCTTTCTTGTTCATCTTGCGGTGCAGGATGAACATCTCGGAAATCTGGTCCCCGATGGTGAATACCGGGTTGAGCGAGGTCATGGGCTCCTGAAAGATCATCGAGATCCGGTTGCCGCGGATGTGCCTCATCTCGGACATGCTCAGTCTGGTAAGGTCTTTTCCGTCAAAAAGGATTTCTCCACCGACGATTTTACCGGGAGGGCACGGAACAAGTCTCATGACCGACTGGGCGGTCACGCTCTTTCCGCAGCCGGACTCTCCTACAACCCCAAGCACCTTGCCCTGTGAAAGGGAGAAGGTGGCTCCGTCCACAGCCTTTGCTGTTCCGTCGGAGGAAAAGAAATGGGTCTGCAGGTTTTGGATTCTTAAAATTTCTTTTTTGTCAATTTGTTCCATTTTGGAGGGTCTTGTATGTGGGTTATATGTGCTGAAATGCCAATTTAGTGAAAAAGTTGTGCCTTAGTCAAACAAAAATAGTCCATACGGTTTAAAAAAAAATTAAACCTAGCAAATGTCAGTGTAAAAAAATATGCATTATAATAGTTTAAGCTGTTTTTCTAAAAGAGTCTAAGTCCGGGAGTAGACATCAGTTCATCCATGGCTTCATCAAAGAAGTGCCCGACCTTCCATTTTCCGAATTTGTCTGAAACGTAACTGCGCAGTTCCTGCGGGGAGCTTCCGGGAATGATGGCTGCTTCGCACATGTCTATTTCAACCTTGAACAGGTTCAGCATGGCCGGGGCACTGGTGGAAAATCCTTCGAGGTTGTGCTGGTCGTAGGGGTTGTTGAAGGAATGTTTGCTGCTGCCGGTGAAGTTGAGGGAAGGTTTCCTGCCGTCGGCATCCTGAATGAGGAATTCAAACATGGAACAGCGTTCGGTGACCCGCAACTGGTGCTGATCTGGAAATTTGATGGCACAGGAAACCGCATTGGCAAAATAGCGGGCATAGAGTTGCAGCCTGCCCATGTCCTTTTTGCCGACTATTTTATTGATGGTGCGGTCCATGGTTTCATCGAGGCATTCGCGGCACATGTAGGTTATTATTTTGTGCCCCTTGCGGCAGTTCTCCTTGAACAGGGCCAGTCTTTCGCGCACGACCTGTCCCGTAAGCTCGTACAGAAAGCGTTCCGCCTCGCCGTCCAGCTCAAGCTGGAACTCCTTCATCATGTAGAGCATGTACGGCTGGTACACCCCGCTGGGCACATCCTTGACCACGATCTTGGTTCCGCCGATCTGCTCAAATACCACCAGCATCAGTTCGAAATACAGCCGGTCATAGTGCGGCATCAGCGGACCTTCGATTTTACGTTTCCTGTTGTTGTTAAGTATAGCCGGAATGTCGTGCTTGTTCAGGGGCTGGTAATCGTATTCGGCAAGCACGGAATTGATGTCGGCAATGCGATAGTTCAGAGCCAGCAGGATGGACGCGATCTTGTCCTTGCCGGGATGGTTGATGAGCCCCCGGCCAAGCTTGGTCAGGTAGGTGTTTGAAACGCCGGACAGCTTGCAGATGCTGTTCAGGTTCAGTCCGCTTTTGGCAATAATGTCGTTCAGGGTGTCCGGATATTTTCTCATGCTCATTTGTGTATTCAGTTGTTGATAAGATTTGAAGTAGATTGTATCGGTGTTAACAAAAAAAGTAATAAAGGTTAATATTTTTTTACACCGCGTTTTCGAGCGTATGTATTTGTGAAATGGAGTCAGGGAGAATCATGGGCAATAGAGAGAATGTAGTTGGTGTCATCGGCGGCCTGGGTAACGAGGCCATGGTTGATCTGGTGCGAAAGATGGCGGTTGTACCTGGCTCCGGGCAGAATTCATACGTGGTCTACGGAAATTCCCGCCTGGCCTACAGACCGGAAGAGGTCGGACGAATCTGGCTGCCGGGAGACGGCCCGGAACTGCGCAAGAGGGCCACTGCCGCCCATACCGCGCTGGTCATGCAGTATCTCGGATGCGGGGCTGTCGGGCTGGCCTGCAACAGTGCCCATGAGCTGTTTCGTGAGGTCATGGCCGATCTGCCGATGCTTTTTGTGGATATGATCCATGAAACGGCAAGGAGCATGGCCGGTGAAGCCGGAAAGGTTCTCGTCCTCGGTGTTACAAGTCTTGTGGAATCCGGTCTTTACCAGCAGGCACTCAAAGATCTTGGGGTTTCCGCTTTTGGTGCCTCCCCGGAGAACCAGCGCAAGGTCATGGCCGCCATTTACGATACCGGGTTCGGCATCAAGACCGCCAAGATCACAGCCCAGTCCGAAACTCTGCTCTGCGAAGTCGTCCGAGATGAATATGAACGTCATGGATGCCGAAAGGTTGTGCTTGGCTGTACCGAGCTGCCCCTTGCCCTGACGGCGGAAAGTTGCGCCCGGTTCAAGCGCGAAGGTCTGCTGCCGGAAGATGTAGTGATTGTGGACGCTTCGGCCGTTCTTGCCCGGACCCTTGTTCATGCCAAAGGAGTTGCCGGTTCCTCGGATATCGCCCCGGAAGTCTGCCCCGGCGGACACACGGACTGGTTTCCTCCTGCCGCATTTGCCGTGAGATCGCTGCCGGAACTGGCGGATGTCCAGTCGCGTATTATTGATCTGACCATTGTCTATCTCGGGCAGCGCGGCCGTACGGTTGAGGGTAGCTACATGCATCTGCCGACTCTGTTCGCTGCCGGAACTGATGAAGAAACCGTAGGCCGAATCAAATTGCTCACGGAGAATTTCATGGATGTGCGCGGGGACTGGGAAGCACAGCTGGGACCGGTTCTGGAAAGGCATTTCGGTACAGCATTATAGAATTCAGTAACTATTCATGCGGTATTCCGAGTTGGAGTAATGTCAGCATGAATACGGTCATAATGAAAAGCACTTAACCGGAGCTAAGTGCTTTTTTTGTGCTGGTTTCATATTCCGATAAAGGCTGGTGAATCAGTGGAAACATGGAGTCGGATTGTAATCTATATCTGACGGATCAAGTAATTCTGCTTTTCTTTCGAATGTGAACGCGATGCTTGCGTCTGGTTCGGAACCATTTCCTTTGATTGTAACAAGTATTTCTTCCCTGCCGTGTTGGTCGTCAGCAGTGATTTCCCTGTTGTTGAACTTTTTGCAGTATCCTTTCCCGTCGCGGAGGCTGCCGGTGTTGTCGTAAAGCTGGGCCTTGCTTATGCATGGATGTTCTCCGAGATTGTGCAGCTGCACTATGGATGTTTTTTTGCCGGTTTGCTGAAGCTGCATCTCCCAGCCTTTAGCAGCCCAGCATGAGACTTCCTGAGCAGAGGCAAAGCCCGAAAAATTGTATAGTAAAACGATTGCGGTCAGGATTATTACTGAAATTGACTTTTGCATAGCATGAATCATGGGAAAGCCTCCTGAATTTATATTCATGTTTTGATTGTTGGTCGGGTGAGTTTTACTCCTCATTATAGTCAACACGTTTGTATACGCCTTGTGTCTGAGTGAGGTGGTTCATCAGGCGCATGACTCCGTCACTCGGTTCGGATGTCTCCACCCTTAATGTGACATGCAGTGTATTGGCTCGTTCCTTGTCTCCTCCGGCAAGATTGACGCACAGCATCTCGCTTGCTTTTTTCTTGTCGCTATCCTCATCTGTCAGCAGGCCTGCCAGCTCAACATCGAAGGTCATTTCCACGTCTTTGACTTTCAGCATGTTGGGGGCAACCAACGGCAGCAGTGGTACCCTGTATATGTCTTCTTCATTTTCGGCTGCGTCCGGGTGCATGGAAGGGGCATAGATTTCCATGCATCTTGGACGCGAATCCACATCAAAGTATGACCGGATGTTCATTAACTGGTGTTTTTCTATTCGGTTCTGGGTTTCTATAACTGCTGAGGCCATCGCCTGGATGAAGTCCCTGAAGTTAAGTGTGTTTGACATAGAAATTTCTCTCGTATTGCCGCAGTGTTAAAAAGTCTCTGCTTTATTCCGGAAAGCAGGATTAAAATGAACAGCAGGTCGTAGCTCCTGTCCGGGGGCGCAGTCGTTATTCCCGATCAGTGGAAAGTCGGAATTGTTTTGCCTGTTCCTTGGTCAGTGCCAGGCGTAATCCTTTCCTGCCGGTAATCCAGTCCAGCAGTCTGGTTAATATACCTGTTTTCTGCTGACGTATGCCAGCTGTGGAATTCAGGATCGTTCTGTCGGGAATAGGCAGGACCATGCGTCCTTCAACCCATATGCCACCGGTCCCTGACTCATGCTGATCAAAGCATACTTCTATTGTAACGGTTTTTCTTTTCCCGAGTCCTGATTGCTGGCTCTGCTCAAGGGTCAGGAAAGGTCCTGAGTATGTTTCATCAATATATCCCCTTAGTGTTAAGGCGAATTTAGAAATCCGCAGCTGCGTATCAGCCTGAAATGCAGCTGCGGATAACAGATCGTCAATGTTTCGTGTCAGGCAACTGTGACCGTTTTTGTTTGAGGGCGTTGTAGATGACAGGCTGCTCTGCCGGGCTACGAGGTTTCCTGCACAGGTGTATTCTTTTTGAAGTGCTTGCAGGAATGCGTTCAGGCTCATCTCATTCATCTCGTATTCCAGCGCTTTATTCCAGCCATAGCGGCCTGCGTTTAAACCCCACGTGGTAAACGATCCATTGAAGAACCATCTGGTGTTCTCCCATTTGCAGTAATGTGAAACTTTTTTCTGTTCCAATTATCTGCCCTTTTGGGGATTCGCTCAGGCACCTGTTCAAAAGTGCTGTGGCCGCCTCAATCTCTTCGTTGCTCTGCATCGCAGAAGGGTCATTTGTTCCCACGCTGATGCGTTTTACGAAGGTTACTTCGCTTAAGTCCATTTTTCAGACCACAGTTCCTTAATCAGTAACCGGTTTCGGTGCAGCCGGGGTGATGGCCTTCGGGGCGCAGGCTGTCTGCAGGATGTCCATTACCCGCGCCAGTCCTTCAGGCATACCTGCATCGGAGGCATGTACCTCAACGTGATATTTCGCTGACGTGTCGGTTGAACGGGTATTCTCCTTATGTGAGGAGATGGATCCGCTTACGGATGCCTTGGCGGAGAATATCCCCCAACCTATGGATGCCTCGGCGGAAAAGGAGCCCTGCTTGTCTGTTTTTTCAACCGATGAAGTCGCGGATTTGACTTCCATGTCAAAGGTAATGTCCACAGACTTGATTGACAGGTTGGGGACGTTGACAATTGAAAGCAGGGGAACCGTTATTTCCACTTCTTCTTCAGCCAACGGCCCTGTTGTCTTGTCCTGTTGCTGCTGGGGGCGTTTGAACTTGAAGGAAGCCGTCCGGGTCTGTGTAGGTGTTTTGCTGTCGCCCTCGGGCGGCATGAATCCGACAACCTGAATGAAGTTTGCGGTTGCGTTGGCGAGTTTGATCTGAGCTTCACAGGCCGCGTCCAGCGGGGCCCCGATCAGATCGCTCATGGGCAGACCTCTGAATTGGTCAACGATTGCGTCTGGCATTTGAATCCTCCTTGTTGATGTCTGGTGTCTTTTTTAGACAGCCGATTCTTTTATTGATGTGAAAACAAACAATATTTGGCTTCACATGATTTTGTTATATTGTGTATATTAGCACTCATAATATTATTGTCCATGAAATAGATAAAAATGAAGTGAAATATATTTCAAAATGATATATTGGACTTAAAAAGAGAGAAGGAGGTAGTATGGCAACTAAATTCAATCTCACCCGCAGAGAGACCGGCGATCAGGGAACCTTCGGCAGGCTGGTCAAAGTAGACGATTCCGGAACAGCCACGATGACTCCTCTTGAAACTGTCGAACTCCCATGGAAAGAGAACCTCGCAAATGTCTCCTGCATACCGTTAGGATTATACAGGTGCAGGCTGGCGGTATCCCCTAGATATGGACTTTGTCCGCACATCTTTAAGGTGCCGGGAAGAAGCAATATTCTAATTCATTACGGCAACTGGGCCGGTGACACTTCTGTCGGATGGTATTCCAATTCGGAAGGCTGTATTCTGGTAGGTACCGGGCTGGCCAGTGCTCCGGCCAGAGAAGGCTTAAGGAGTCAGAAAATGGTGACCAACTCCCGGCAGGCATTGAAAAATATGCTGAGCGTCCTGCAGGAGTCGGGTGTAGAGGGGGATGCTGTGTTTGAACTGGAAGTGATAAATGAAACCGGTCTGTCTGGTATTTTCGTATGATCTATACTTGTTGATACCTGCGTATCAGGATTTTCATCGAATTATACCTGCAGGAGGATCTGTCATATAGACGACAGATAAAAGTCTAAATCCTGTCCTGCCCAGCAGAACCGTGCTATAGTGGTCTCAAGAAGCAATTGATTTTGTGACAATTGCGGGAGGCTGCATGCAGTACACTCTTACGCGACTTATCGATCTGGCCCGCGGGGCAGGGAAGGCTGATCTGGTTATCAGGAACAGCCGGGTGGTCAATGTCCTGAGCGGCGAGATTCACGAGGCCGATGTGGCTGTTGCCGGGGGAGTATTCCTTGGTTTCGGCAGGTATGAAGGGGGTTGTGAATTCGACGCTGGCGGGCGTTATCTGCTTCCCGGGCTGGTTGAAGGGCATATCCATATTGAATCCACCCTGCTTACCCCTCCCCATTTCGCCAGAGCCGTTGCCGGGCACGGTACGGCTGCAGTTGTCTGTGATCCGCACGAAATCGCCAATGTGCTGGGACGCGAAGGAGTGGAGTACATGCTATGGGCATCGCACGGCCTTCCTGTCTCCATCTTTTTCATGGTTCCGTCCTGCGTTCCGGCCACTGCGCTTGAAACATCCGGTGCTACCCTTACTGCACAGGATGTCGCATACTTTCTGCACAACTATCCTTCCCGTGTCAGGGGATTGGCCGAAGTGATGAATTTTCCCGGTGTTCTGTTCAAGGACCCTGGAGTGCTTGAAAAACTTGTCTCCGCTGCGGGACGGGTTGTGGACGGCCATGCCCCGCTTCTCGGCGGAATGGACCTGAATGCCTACGTTCTGGCAGGGCCGCGCAGTGATCACGAGTGTTCCGAAGTCTCGGAAGCTCTGGAAAAGCTCCGAGCCGGGATGCATCTGATGATGCGTGAAGGCTCTCTTGAGCGGAATATGGAGGAGCTGCTCGGTGCGGTCAACGATTTCAATGCCCAGAACGTGTCCATGGTTACTGATGACCGCAACGTGCTCGACCTGCGTGATAACGGGCATCTGGATTATGCCCTGCGCCGGGCGGTGGCGCTGGGGATGGACCCCGTGCGTGCGGTTCAGACGGTTTCCATCAATACCGCAAGATATTTCGGCCTTGCCGGGCACGGGGCCATTGCTCCGGGATACCGGGCCAATTGTTTTTTGGTGGATGACCTGAAGGACTTCTCCATCCATCAGGTATTTCTGAACGGCATTCCCCTTGAAGAACACCGCTTTGAAACCGCCAATTCCGTGGTCCCGGCCAATTGCATGAACGTGGGGACGAATATTGATGAGTCCCTTTTTGCCGCCGAACCCGGCAGCGGCAGAGTCAGGGTTATCGGGGTCCGGCCCGGGCAGTTGCTGACCGAGAACCGTATTCTGGAGCCCTGTGTGGTAGACGGCCGTCCTGCGGCTGATCCGGCCCGGGACATCTGCAAGTTTACGGTTATTGAGCGGCATCACGGAAGCGGCAGCCATGCCACCGGTTTTGTTCAGGGACTCGGATTGACCGGCGGGGCATTGGCCGGAACCGTGGCCCATGATTCCCACAACCTGATTGTTGCAGGCACAAATGATGCGGACATGGTATTGGCTGCGCGTGAGGCCGTAGCTCTCGGCGGCGGATTTGTGGCCGTCCGGGACGGTCAGGTGCTTGCCTCGCTCTCGCTGCCGATAGCCGGGTTAATGAGCGACAAGGATATGGATGATGTGGCGGCGGAAGTTGAAAGTCTGAATTCGGCGACGGAAAAGCTGGGCTGCTCCTTCAATCCGTTCATGCTCATATCGTTCCTTGGCCTTCCGGTAATCCCCAGCCTCAAGCTTACCGACAAGGGGCTTGTGGACGTGGAAGCATTCAACTTTACGAGTTTGTGGGTCGACTGATGGCAGTTGGTTTTTATTTAGAGCTTTAAAAGATGTCTCTGGCAACATTTGCTTAAATGCACGCGTGATACATTTACGCAGGAGGAGTCATGCATGGATGGGCAGGTTGGATTCTGAGGGTTGATCTGGAGACCGGAACAATAGTCAGGCAGACTCTTGATCCTGAAATTGCCCGAAAATTCATTGGTGGACGGGGGCTCAACTCCTACACTTTGTTCAACGAAATCCCGCTGTCCATTGATCCGCTCAGTGCGGAAAATGTCTACTGTATTGCTGCCGGACCTCTCTCAGGAACCGGGCTGGGGCTTACCAGCCGCGTGGAAGTCAGCACTCTTTCTCCGTATTCAGGTATCCTTGGTGACGGCAATGCGGGCGGTGCTCTGGCCTTCACTATGAAACGGGCCGGGCTGGACCAGATTGTGGTGACCGGAAAGGCTGAAAAGCCCTGTTACCTGCTGATTGATGACGGACAGGCGGAGCTTCTGGATGCCGGGGAACTCTGGGGCCTTTCGGTCTGGGACGCAACCGACCGGCTGAAGGAAAAGTACGGTCGGTCCGCAAGCGTTGCCGGCATCGGTCAGGCCGGGGAGAATCTGGTCCGGGTCGCCACGACCATGGTCGATAAATACGCCTCCGCTGCGCGCGGTTCCGGGGCGGTGCTCGGCTCCAAGCTTCTCAAGGCCGTCGTGGTTCGGGGCAGCGGCCATGTTTCGCTGGCCGATGTGGAACAGTTCCGCAGGATGGCGGCCGAGGATCGGGAGTTTTTCCGCAACTCCGGGTTCCAGCAGGATATGGTGTCGCAGTACGGGACCCATATCGGCATGCTGATGTGGGAGCCGGGGTTCCGCAATTATGAGAAATTCTGGGACGGGAAGGATGTGCCGGACCAGCTTCGTCCCGAAGCGTGGAAAGAATATTCCGTGGGCCGCCATGGTTGCCACGGTTGTCCTGTGCGCTGCAAGGACCACTATCGTATCCCTTCGGGCAACCGGGCCGGAGAGGAAGGCAAGGCAATGGAATATGAATGTATTTTCTGCATGGGCAGCAACTGCGGCATAACCGACCCGGTTGCCATCATGGAGATGGAAAATCTCTGCGATACCTACGGGATGGACGTTCTGGCTCTGGGCAATACCATCGCCATGGTCAAGGATCTTTACAATCGCGGTCTGCTCGGTCCCGAACAGACGGACGGCCTTGACCTGAGCTGGGAAAATGCCGAGGCGCAGGTGGAACTTGTCCACCGCACGGCCATGCGGCAGGGATTCGGAAACCTTGTTGCCGAAGGCATGTACACCCTAGCGCGGAGGTTAGGCGGCGAGGCCATGGACTTCTGTTATCATGTCAAAGGACTTTCGCGCGGTCCGTATCCTGCCGGGGTGTTCGCCCTTTCCCATGCCACATCCACCCGCGGGGCCGACCATTTGCGTGGGCGTTCATGGGCATTCAGCCAGCCTGACCCGGATATGTTCCCCATTCTGAAGGAACGGGGCATGCTGCTTGAAAATGCGGATCAGGACCCGGCCCCGGCAGTGATCGTCGGAGAGCGCATAACGACGCTTACCGACAGCATCGGACGCTGCAAGGGGGCGGTCAACAACTGGATCAGTGCCATGCCGCTGGTCTGGAAGAAGCCCATTTTTGACGGATTGGCCGAGCTTCTGACCGCTGCCACGGGCGTGCCCTTTTCCGCCTCCTCTCTGGAGGAGGCCGCGGACAGGATCTACGCTCTGGAGCACTCATTCAATATACGTCGGGGCACTGCACGTCGTGATGACCGGTTGCCACAGAAGTCTGAAATACGCGACAGCGAGGAAGGTCAGGCTGACCTGCGCAGGCATGAGGAGCATCTGACCCGTTACTACGAGCTGCGGGGATATGATCCGGATACCGGGCGTCCCACGCCGGAACGCCTGAAGGAACTGGGGCTTGATTTTGTCGCCGAAGACCTTGCCGCCATGCCTGAAATCCCGGAATGGGATGGGCCGGAACGGTGGGATATGGATGAATATCCCAGCGGCGGCAAGCGATGTTAGTGGAGATTTTGTCTGGCTATGCCCCGGCAGTGTTGCCGGGGCTTCCTTTATAGCGGAACAATCAGACTGTTTTTCGTTGACCGGCGTATGAGCCGAGGACGAATGTTACGACTGCGGCGATTGTGGTGGGCACGATGGCGTGCACTCCGCCCATAGCCGGCTTGATTATGGTCAGAGTTATGAACACGGCCACACCGCAGATGATTGAAATGATGGCTCCGGTGGCATTTCCCTTATCCCAGTATAGGCCGAGCACAATGGGGCAAAGGAAGGTTGCCTCCAGCCCTCCGAAGGCGAACAGGTTGATCCAGACCAGCAGGTCAGGCGGTTCCATGGCGGCAAGGAACACCAGCAGCCCGATGACGACCGTAGTGATCAGGCTCATCTTTTTCAGGCTGGTGACGGGCATCTTCGAGGCATCTCCTTTCAGCCGGTAGTGGATGTACAGGTCCTTGATGATGGCGGCGGAAACCAGCAGGAGCATGGAATCGACCGTAGACATGATGGCTGCAAGCGGTCCGGCAATGAAAACTCCGGCCCAGACCGGGGAAAGCAGCTCCACGATGAGGGTCGGCATGGCAAGGTCGCCGGATGGAAGATTCGGGAATACCGCCCGGCCCATGGCCCCGGCAAGGTGCGCGCAGAGAATCATGAACCCGATAAGCAGCGTGCCGATGATCATGGCATCGTGCATGGCGCGGGAATCGCGGTAGCCCATGCAGCGTTGTGTCGTCTGCGGCAGGCCGAGCACGCCGATACCCACCAGCACCCAGAATGAAAGGGTGAAAGGTTGAGGCACTGCGTTTTTGGGCCCCGTCGGAGTGATCAGGCCCGGATCAATGCCCTTGAGGGTGGTGATGCATTTTTCAACCCCGCCCCCGGCATTGATGACGGCCAGCAGTACCACGACTACAGCGACGACCATGACGATCCCCTGAATGGCATCGGTCAGGACAACGGCGCGGAATCCGCCCACAGCGGTATAGAGAACTACGCTGATGCCGAACAGGGTCAGCCCGACAACGTAGGGATAACCGGTCACGGTCTGGAACAGGCGAGCTCCGCCGATGAACTGGGCCAGCATGGCTGCCATGAAAAATACGATCAGGGCCACAGAACACAGGATGACCACCACGTCACTTTTGTAGCGGGCACGCAGGAAGTCGGTAATGGTCACGGCTCCGGTCTTGCGGGCCATTATGGCAAAGCGTTTTCCAAGTATTCCGAGGGTGAAGAAGGTGGTCGGCACCTGAATCATGGCGAGCAGCACCCAGCTTAATCCCAGCCTGTAGGCAACTCCGGGGCCGCCCACGAAGCTGCTGGCGCTTGTGTAGCTGGCGATGATGGTCATTGCGAGGACGAATCCGCCCATGGAGCGGCTGCCGATGAAATAGTCTTCGATGAATCCCTGTGATGAATTTGATACCGATCTGTTACGGGCCCAGAGGGCGACGCCGATGGATAAGGCCAGATAAACGATGACGGGAATGATGGTCAGCATGTTCGCGTTCATCGTTCCACTCCATCTGTTTCAGTTCGGCGGAGATCTTCGTGAGGGTCTGTTTCTTCGGCATCCAGTGGCATGTCCTTGAATTTGAACCTCACCACCGCCCAGAGAAGAATGGTGATGAGCGGGTAGCCTGCTATGCAGCTGTAGAAAAACCAGGCCGGGAAACCGAACACATATGTGTATTCGTCCGGGTTGCGGTTGCCCAGACCGAATCCTGTTACATACCACCAGACGAAATACAGTCCATAGACCGCCAGGGCGTATAAAGCCTCCCTGTTGGCCTGTCTGAACCGTCGATCTTGTATGATTTTCATTGGTTATTCCCCTTCATCCGTTCCGTATTTAGACAGGGATGAATCTGTTTGGCGTGGATGCGGTCACGTGTTTCAGCCACGCGACGCGGTTGGGGTGTACCGTCTTAAACGCCGGGGTTCAAGTCTTTGAAAAGGATATGCGGATTTTGTCGGTTCGAAAAGTCGGGGCGTAAGGCTTTGTGGAGTCCGTTTGTGTCTGCTTCTCTGTCCGTGAAGGACAGAAAATTATTGAATAAGTGACCGTTACTTGAAAGAATGTGGACTCCCGGTAAACTGGGATTTGTCTTTGTTGGGTTCTTAAAGGTGCAGATGTCACCAAGGCATTTACACGGTTTCAACACAAACAGGTGATATGGGCATGTTGAAAAGGGTTTGCAGATGAGTTTGCAAGGGGGATTTTGTAAGGACGCATTGGTTCTTCTGATGGGGTTGCTGATTGCCGCTGCGATTGTTCCAGTCGGTGTGTTTGCGGATGACTCCCGCTACAATAAGGCCTGGGGGCTGTATGAAAGGGGAGACTACGCCGGCGCTGTTGCCTTGTTCCGGCAGGAAGCTGAGGAAGGCAACGCACGGGCCGAGAATGCGCTCGGCCTGATGTACGACCGCGGGTCCGGGGTTGAACGGGATATGCAGGAGGCCCTGAAATGGTATGTCCTTTCGGCGGAGCACGGCTATGCAAGCGCACAGAGCAATCTCGCTTCCTGCTACCTGAGCAGTCGGGGAGTGGAGAAAGATTATGCCGAAGCCCTGAAATGGTACCGCAAGGCGGCTGAACAGGGACATTCCACCGCTCAATATGTGCTGGGAACAATGTATCGGGACGGTAAGGGCGTTGCGCCGGACATGCAGCAGGCGGTTGCGTGGTTTGAGAAGGCCGCGGCAGCCGGAAACCGGCAGGCCCGTGAAATTCTGGAGGCTGAATCTGCCGGAACTTCACCTGCAGACGGAGGGGCTGGCTGGGAATTGAGCGACCTGCGCTCCAGAGCTGCGGCTGGTGATGTCTATTCCATGAGCCGTCTTGGCTATCTGCTCATGGAGCAGCAGGGCGGGCAGGTTTTTTCTGAGGCCCGCAAATGGCTGCAGATGGCGGCAGAGCGCGGAGAGACCCACGCCATGGCCAACCTAGGCAGGATGAATCTCTACGGGCAGGGCGGGGACAAGGATTTCAGGACGGCTGAAATGTATTTCCGAAAGGCGGATGGAAGGGGAAATCCGGCGGGCAGCAACGGTTTGGGCCTGATGTATTTTAATGGACTGGGAGTCGGAAAGGATTATGGCTTGGCCTGTAAGCTTTTCGCCAAAGCGGCGGATCAAGGAGATGCGTCCGCTGAGTTAAATCTGGGACACATGTATTATAAGGGACTTGGAGTGCCTGTGGACCTTGCAAGGGCTGCAGAGCTCTTTACAAAGGCGGCAGAGAAGGGCAAGGCCGAGGCCGCTTACTATCTGGGCCGGATGTACGAAGACGGGACCGGGGTGGAAAAGGATTGTGCTGCGGCCCTGCGGTGGCTGGAGCAGTCCGCCGCTCAGAGTGATGGGTATGCTTTGGCCGAGCTCGGCTACATGCATCTCAAAGGACGCTGCGTGGAAGCAGATTACGCAAAGGCGGCAGAGTATTACCGTGAATCCGCCGCACTTGGTAACCCTGAATCCATGTACAATCTTGGCTGCATCTATCAGGACGGACTTGGGGTGAAGGAGGATGCACAGGAGGCGGTCAGGTGGTTTACACGGTCGGCCGATCTCGGTAATGTGCGTGCTCTAAGTGCGCTTGGGTCCAAATATTATTACGGGCAGGGCGTGGAGCAGAGTTACACTCAGACGATCGATTTTTGGACTAAAGCGGCGGACAAGGGTGATGCAGAGGCCTTGAATAATCTTGGGGGAATGTACCTGTCCGGCAAAGGGGTTCCGGTTGATTATGCAAAAGCTTTGGAGCTTTTGACCGCAGCGGCGAATAAGGGATATGCGGAGTCCCAGTTTGTCCTGGGTGAGATGTACGAAAAGGGACTCGGTGTGATCAGGAGTAAGCTTGAGGCCCTGAGCTGGTACAGGAAAGCAGCTGCGCAGGGCATTCGCAAGGCCAGGGACCGGATGGAGTCCTTAGGAGGGCAGTAGTTTGTAAATCTGATTTTCATCCGGCGTTGCATAGGGCTGAAACCGAACATCTGTGTGTATGTTTGGTTTCAGTCTTTTTTTTTGCGAAAAATGTCAAATTATTTTGTTTTTAAATATAGCATGTTACACAGCTTAAACCTCTCCTTTGCTTGTCCTGGGCGTTGAGGTGGATCGTGTTTATGTTGACACCCATACCCCGTATGGGTATATAGAGTTGTAAGAGTACAGCAAAAAACACCTCTGCGTGTTTTGTTTTCGGAAAAGGGATGTTACGGTGAAAGAAAATTTTTGGAGGTTTGCAATGAATCGCAAGGTAATAGGAATCCTGATCTGTGTCCTTATGATCCTGTCTATGGCCAGTATGGCTACCGCAATGGGTGGCGGAAATGCACGTAAAGGCAAGTTTCTGTACAGGAAGCACTGCCGTTCCTGTCACGGACAGACTGCTTCCGACCTGAGTCCGAGCACCAAGACTCAGGCCGAATGGACTGCAACCTTTTCGGATACTTCCAAGATCAAGTGTTCTCCGGATTGGGGCGGAGTAAGCGAAGGCGATCTCAATGATATTTTTACCTATCTGCATGACTACGCCAAGGACTCTCCGTCTCCGGCAAAGTGCAGTTAAGGATTTTTCCTGCGCGGCGGAATTGTGCTTCCGCCGCGCAGCAATTTTAACTCCTTTCCACTGTGTTTAACATGGAGGTGGAAGTGGCTCACAATAAGACCAGGCTTTCCCGCCGCGACTTTTTCAAGGCCTCCGGGATGCTGGCCGCTGCCGCAGCCGGAAGCGTTCCGGTTCTTGGCGGGCTGGAAACTGCTTCGGCGCAGTCGAAGAAGTCAGTCGGCAACTGGGAATCGGCCTTCTCGGCCTGTGACATGTGTTTCAACAAGTGCGGCTGCATCGCCCGGGTTCAGGACGGTGTGGTCAAAAAACTTGATCCGAATCCCAAATTTCTCAAATCCAGAGGCATGCTCTGTGCCCGCGGTAATGCCGGGGTTGCCCAGCTTTATGATCCAGACCGCCTCAAGCACCCCCTGCTCCGCAAGGGAGCTCGCGGCGAGGGCAAGTGGCAGCGTATCCCGTGGGACGAGGCCATTGATCTGCTGGCGACTAAAATGCAGGCAATCCGTGAAAAATATACCCCCTGCGGGCATCTGTTCACTGCCGGTACCGACCTGCAGTCCCAGTTTGTGGGCCGTTTTGCGGAAGTCTACGGTTCGTACAATGTCACTTCCCATGAATCCTTATGCCTGCTGAGCGGCAGCCGGGCCTTTCTGGATACCTTCGGTGAGGTTCCCTTTGCCGATGTGCTCAACAGCAAATATATTGTAATGGCCGGGGCCAACCGTTTTGAGGCCCTTGTCACCCCGGATTCAATAGACCTGATGACCGCCATGCAGAAGGGCTCCAAGCTGGTTGTCCTTGATCCCCGCTACACCAAGACTGCCGCTCTGGCAGATGAATGGTATCCTATCCGACCTGGGACGGACATGGCTTTCATGCTTGCTCTGGCCCACGTGATCATCAACGAAAAGCTTTATGACGAAAAGTGGATCGCCGACAAAACTTACGGCATCGAGCAGCTTCGCGAGCATGTGCAGAAGTATGATCCCCGTTTTGCCTCCGAGGAGTGCGGAATTCCAGCGCAGGATATAGCCCGCATCGCCCGTGAGCTGGCAGCGGCCGCACCTGCATCCATGATTTATCCGGGCCGCCGTACTTCCGATTACAGGAATTCCACCCAGATCCGCCGCAGTTTCGCCATTGTCAACGGGCTGCTAGGTAACTGGGATCGTCCCGGCGGGCTGCTTGCCGCGCGCGAAGTAGGCCTCAAGGGCGTGCCTTATGATGCCCCGTGGTACGACGACAATCCCGGCGACCGCGTGGATGCCCACAAGGTTCCGATGATGTTTGAGCATGACGGTTCCTTCCTCATCACCCGCGATGCGGTTCTTTCCGGCAAGCCATATCCGGTTAAGGGCTGGTTTGTTTACAAGACCAACCCGCTGGGAACGGCTCCTGACCGGGCCAGGACCATAGAGATGTGCAATGCCATGGAATTCATGGCCGTGGTGGACATCGCCATGAGCGATACCGCCTGGATGGCCGATCTCGTTCTGCCCGCACCCAGCTATCTGGAACGGCAGGACCCGGCTTCCGGTCTGCAGGGCTCGGTGGCCTGTGCCTGCGTTGTCCAGCGTGATCCGGTTGTCCCGGCACTTTATGAATCCCGTCCCGTTTTCGACGTACTCAAGGCTGTGGCCGGAAAGCTGGAACTCGGAGAATACTTTGATTTCACCATTGAGGAATACCGCAGGCAGCAGTTGCGCGAACTGCCCGGAGCAGCCGAGGCCCTTGCAAAGGACGGGGTCTACTACAATCCCAGCAAGGTTTACGGCATTTACGAGGACAGGGTTTACAAGACCCTCAGCAAGAAGGTCGAGTTCTACAACCAGCGCTATGAGAAGATGGGGGTCGATCCCATGCCGGTCTATTCTCCTCCGGCGAGGGTTCCTGAGAACAGGTTCCGCATGGTTCTGGGGCGCAGTGCACTGGTCACCCAGAGTTCTTCCCAGAACAACGCGGTGCTGCACCAGCTTACCGGTGCAAATACCCTTTGGCTGAACACGAAGTCCGCGGCAAAACTTGGCATAAGTTCAGGAGACACCGTGGAAGTCTCCAGCTCTACCGGAAGGGGAGAGCTCAAGGTGGAGATAACCGACGGCATCCGTGAAGATACCGTGTACATGCTTTCCGGTTTCGGCCCACTTTCCCCGCAGCTCAGTCTTATTTTCGGTGAAGGGGCCAGCATGGCGGCAGTGCTCACCGGGGAATACGATGAAATCTGCGGCAACGCTGCAATGCATGAAACTTTCGTTTCCGTAACAAGGAAGGTGGCCTCATGAGCAGTCCCGTTCAACTCGCAATGGTCATCGATTCGTCAAAGTGCATAGATTGCAAGGGCTGCATGGCCTCCTGCAAGGTTGCCAACGA
Organism: Maridesulfovibrio sp. FT414; assembly: GCF_050916235.1. GTDB lineage: Bacteria > Desulfobacterota > Desulfovibrionia > Desulfovibrionales > Desulfovibrionaceae > Maridesulfovibrio. The sequence goes on along the minus strand of NZ_CP104854.1, from coordinate 1,524,223 downwards.
TGTGCCGGACGGTCAGTGGCGCAACTGGATCAAGGCGTCCGTGCCTGATTTTGCGTCCGGTCGTCCACGCACCCATTTCCAGCCCGGCGGTTGTATGCATTGCGACAATCCCACCTGCGTGCAGGCCTGCCCCACAGGCGCAACCTTCAAGGATAAGAAGGACGGTACTGTGCGAATCGATTCAAGTCTGTGCATCGGTTGCGGCAACTGCATACCGGCCTGTCCGTACGGGGCAAGGTTCCGCAACGAGATCACCCGCAAGGCCGATAAGTGCAATTTCTGCGCGGAACGGCGCGAACAGGGGCTTCTTCCAGCCTGTGTGGATACCTGCCCGACCAAGGCCAGAGTTTTCGGCAACATCAATGATCCGAATTCCGAAGCGGCAATACTGCTCAGGGAAAACAAAGGCAGGCTGGTCCGGGTTATAAATGCCCGGTCGGATACCAAACCCAACATGGTCTATCTCGGTGAAACCGCTCCCCTTGACTGGCCTGTGGAGGCAAAGATGCCTTCGGCCATGGCCATGCTTACCGGGGCGGTCAATCCGCTGGTCAAGACCGTGGTGGGACTGTCCGGTCTGGGGGTGGCTGTTATGCTGGCCCGTCAGCTTCTGGTCGGTTCCGAATCGCACGACGACTCCCAGAACAAGGGAGGTGATGCATGATGAGTCAGAGACAGTACAAGCGGCATGACCGCTCGGACATTTTCATTCACTGGTTCAATGCGGCCTGCTGGCTGCTCCTGCTGGTCACCGGGCTTGGCCTTTTCGGCAATCCGGAAATAGACCCGCTTGGTTCCGGTTATCCGGCTTTTCTGCGCTCACTGGTCGGTGGCGGGGCAAACCTGCTGACTATCCATGTGACACTTGGATTCGTCTGGGTTGCAGGGCTCCTCTTCTATCTGCTGATCAATTTCAGGGGGGCCATGTTCTTCCTGAAAGAGGTCTTCATGGTCAGCCCGGCCCAGGATATAAGCTGGATGATCCGCAAGATGATTCTGATGACCGCCGGGCCGAAGCTGCTGGGAAAGAATTCCTCCCTGCCCGACCAAGGGTACTACAACATGGGCCAGAAGGCTTTTGCTCAGGCTTCTGTCGTGGGCGGGATAGTGATCGTCGTGACCGGCATCATCTTGTTCCTGTCAGACCGTACGCTCGGTCCGGAACACACTGCGCTGGTAAGCTGGTCCATAACCCTGCATTACCTGTCCGTGGGTCTGGTTTTTGCGGGATTGCTGGTCCACATCTACATGGCGGCAATTTCCCCGGAAGAGAAGCCCGGATTCAGGTCCATGTTCACCGGGCATGTGCCCGAGGATTACGCCATGCACCATCATCGGCTCTGGTATGAACGGGTAAAGGATAAGCCCGCTTCAAAGGCAGAATAGAGGCAAGAAGAGATTCAGTAATGTCAATTCCGAGCTGAATATACCCCTGCGGCGAAGCCTACTAAAAGGGTTTAAGCCCCCGGAGGGCCGCCGGAGACATAATACAGAAACAAGCGCATTGCGCGTCATGCATAAACATTGAGGAAAGGGAGAGTAACATGAGGAAGAAACAGTTTTTCACCGCTCTGGTGATGGTCCTGTGTCTGGCGTTCATTGCCGCACCGGCCATGGCAAAGGAAGTTGTCCCCGCGGACAAGATGCAGGACTGGATGTTCACGGATCTGGTGGATACGGATTTTATTGCCAAGTACGCCAAGATGCCAAAGCCGGAAGGCGTTATGATCATCGACTCGCGTCCTTACGAGGGCAAGTACATGCTGGGCTACATCCCGACTGCGGTTTCCATCCCGGACTCCAAGTTCGACAAGATGACCGACAAGCTGCCCAAGGATAAGAATACCCTGCTCATTTTTTATTGCGAGGGACTCAAGTGCAAACTCAGCCATAAGTCCGCCGCCAAGGCAGTTAAACTCGGATACACGAACGTTAAGGTGTATCCTTACGGCTATCCCGGCTGGATGAAGTCCGGGCGTTATGGTGCCATAGGCCTTGAGGTTGTGGCTGACATGATGGCCAAGGGTGAGCCGTACATGCTTGCTGATGCCCGCCCCACCAAGAAGTTTCTGGAAGGAAGCATTCCTTCAGCCATTTCCATTCCGGACAGCATGTTTGCCAAGCGTACCGGCCTTCTTCCCGCAGACAAGAAGACCATGCTCATTTATTACTGTCAGGGCTACAAGTGCAAGCTGAGCCACAAGTCTGCTGAAAGGGCCAAGGGCATTGGTTACAGGAACGTACATGTTGCTGAAGCCGGTTACCCCGGCTGGGTTGAAATGTACGGTGCTTCCGGTGGCGTGCAGGTCAAGTCAGGCGGTGAGGAAGGCAGCATAGACATCGATCAGTTCAAGCAGATAATTGCTGAAAAGCCCGATTCCATCATGCTGGTGGACGTCCGTGATGCCGACGAATACAAGGCCGGTCATATTCCCAGCGCGGTTAACATTCCTGTTGATAAGCTTGAAAAGGACATCAAGAAGCTGCCTGCGGACAAGCCGGTTGTCTTTGTATGTGCTACCGGAGCACGCAGCGGCGAATCCTATTACATGGTCAAGGATATGCGTCCTGATATCAAGGATGTCTATTATCTTGAAGCTGAAGTTGATTTCAACAAGGACGGATCTTTTATTATCCATCCTCCCAAGAAGTAGTCTGGTCTCTTTATTCGGGTCGGAAGTTTACTTCCGACCCATTTCTTTCGGGAGCAGTCATGAGCCGAATACTTACATGGCAAGTCGTACTGTTTATGCTGTTGCTTCTTGCTTGTGCACAGGCAGGCCTGGCTATGGACGGCCCCGGCTGGTGGAAGGACGCCGAGGTCGAGGGTCGGCGCTATGGTTTCATGATTGTGGATGATGATTCCCTTGCTGAAATGCTGAAGGCATCTTTGCCTCCTTTGCTTCTGGATGTGCGGGCCGATTATGAGTACGAGGGCGGGCACATTCCCGGAGCAGTGAATCTGGAGTTCGATCTCAGTGAGGAACAGTACATTACCAGGGAAAAGGAGCAGGCCTTAAGGGCTTTGCTTGGTCCCGATCTTACCCGTCCGGTGGTCATCTACTGCCGGAGCTTCAGGTGACTTCGCAGCTCAATTGCGGCGCGCCGGGCAGCGCGTCTTGGATACAGTTCCGTATATCGGTATCCTTACGGCTGGTATGGATGGGTGGAAAAACATCCACCGCCAAAGCAGTCCGGCGAGAATTTTTTTTATCCTGATATGGAGTTTTTTTTCAGCGGCAGTGCGCAAGAACGGACAGCGCTGGGGCTTGGTGAAGGAATATCAAAAGTCCGGCTGGGAAGTCTTGATGCGAAATATTTTCTAATTCTGCTTGTCGCGGAAGGTCATGCTGAAAATTCTCAGGCTATGGAGGCAATGGATGCTGCCCGCAAGGAGCTTGAGTGCTGTACTCCGGATGTAGCATATCTTGCTGTCGGGTACGGGATGAGCCGCCGGGAGGCCATGCACTTCCATGAAAGGAACAGGTCGGGGTTCCCGGTTCTGGCCGATCCGCTTGAGCAGGCATCTGAATTGGCCGAAGAAACGGATTTGCCGGCAGTTTTCATGCTTGCACGAAAGGACAACGGTTTTACACCAATGTTTATCTGCGGAGACCTTGTTTCCGGTCCGGCTCCGCTGGTTAAAAGATTCAATGATGCCCTCAGCGGAAAGCCGGGGCGAAAATGTGTCAGGAAGAAGTGACCTCCTCAAGAACCGCGACCAGCAGGGCTGCAGCCTGCACGTAAAATTTCATGGCTCCCCCGGAGGCTAGCTTGTCCCGGAATTTCCCGGTCCAGACAAGCATTTCTCCTGCAAATGCACGGGCGGACCGGAGACTCTCTTCATCGGAGCTGCCCCAGCCCTGAACGAGATGCACGTACAGGTATTCAAGCTCTATACACAGATGGTCCGGCGGTTCCGAATCCATGTTTCCGGAAGGTGTGAGCCCGGCTTCCTCAAGGAGACGGCGCATGGCAAGGGCCGGTTCCCCCATGGTCCGGGCGAAACCGGGACCGTAGCAGGATTCGTAAAGGGGAGCGACAACTCCTTCCCGGCTGTTTATGAACAGTCTTACATATTCCGTTTCAAGCTGGGAGCAGAAGTTGTCCGTCTCCGCAGGGCAGGACCCGGCCAGAGCTGAAACAGGAACTGAAAGGGATTGCAGTGACTCCGCTGAAAGTGTAGCCAGTGCGGGCAGTGCATCTTCCAGAATTGTTGAACATTCTGTGTTCCGGATGCCCCGGAAAATGATGGTGCACAGCTCAATACAGTTGAGCAGGCAAATCCTGGCGGATTCGTTTTCAGCTCCCTTTGCGGAATTGTTATGTTTATCTGTCATGGGCAAAATATACTAAAAATTTCATGTAGGTACAATGATTAAGGAGGATTTGTATGCCCAATGCATGTGCGGAGCAGGAAAAAATCAAAGAGGAAGTACTCAAGCGCATGAAGCGTATTGAGGGGCAGATCAGGGGTATTCAGGGAATGATTGAGGACGGCAAGGAGTGCGGAGACATTCTGACTCAGGTGAAGGCAGCAAGATCTGCCCTTAAATCGTCAAGCAAGCTGATAATGAAAAGGTATCTGCTCAAGTGCTACGCCGAATCCGTGGAGAAAAGCGAGGATCCGGTTGAGGCCATGGATAAGTTTGTGAAAGTGCTGACCAATTACATGGATTAAGTTGGGCAGCAGCAATCCGGGGTACTGATCAGAGTTCATTGAGCGGTGATGAGGAATAACGTTTCTGTTCCGATACAGCCCAATGTCCGGTCAGAATCCGTCAGGCGGTTGATGCTCCTCGCGGAGCAGGTCCGGAACATGGGTTGATAGCGGAAATGAAGTAATTACCGGAGGTAAATGAGGATGAAAAAAATAGTATTTGCAGTGTTGATGGTCGTTGTTCTGGCTTCTGCGGCTCTGGCAGAAGACAACTACAACCGTTGTTTTTACAGCATGGACCGTAACGGCGACGATGCTGTCAGCAAGGAAGAGTTTTCTGCTGCACTTCCCGAGTCTGGGCAGGCTTTTGGGGCTGCCGATGCGGACAAGAGCGGTTCGATTGACCATGATGAGTGGGAAGCATTCAAGGAATCCAAAGGCATCAGGGAAAGTCACGGCTAGTCTTTGTCTGTAATGTTTACCTGAATTGATGATCTCATCAAAGGTTGTACCGGCATTGCCGCACAGTTCAGCGATTTATACCAAAATGTAAGGACAGCAGTAATTCATGAATATAGGACCGCATACATTTGAAGAGTTCAAGGAAGTTGCCCGCAGGTTTCATGGGTATCCGGCACCGGGATTGCTCATCGGCGGTTATATGGTGGAGGAGGCCAGAAGGCATCTTCCGGCAGAGACTCTTTTTGATGCCGTTGTGGAAACAGGGAAATGTCTGCCGGACGCGGTTCAGCTGCTGACTCTCTGTTCCTACGGCAATGGCTGGATGAAGGTCCTGAAGCTCGGGCGGTATGCTCTTTCCCTTTATGACAAGTACACCGGTGAAGGGGTCCGTATTCATATTGATACTGAAAAATTGAAGAAATGGCCTGAGATTGAAGCGTGGTTCCTGAAGCTTAAGCCCAAGAAAGAACAGAACACTGAAAAGCTATTCGCTGAAATACGCATGGCCGGACCATCTTTCTGTTCCGTCGCTCCGGTACAGGTTGCATCGGATTTTCTGGGACATAAGCACATGCGTGCAATCGGAATCTGCCCTTCCTGCAGGGAGGCTTATCCGGTCAGTGACGGGGCGCTCTGCCGCGGTTGTCAGGGGGAAGTCCCTTACGTTGGCGGGTCGCGTGAGGTTCACCGTGAAAATTGCCTTGTTGCCGTGGATGTTGAAGATGCCGTAGGGCGCACCGCACTGCACGACATGACCAGAATTGAGCCGGGTGTGTCCAAGGGACCGGAATTCAAGGCCGGGCAGGAGCTTACTGCAGGAGATGTCTGCCGTCTGCAGCAAATGGGGCGCAACAGGGTTTTTGTTCAGAGTGATATTTCTTCCGACGGACTGGTTCATGAGAACGATGCGGCTCTAGCTTTTGCCGAACGGATGGCCGGGGAGGGGATAGTCTTTAAAACTCCGCCGGAGGAAGGCAAGGTCAGTTTTTGCGCTGCAGCCAAGGGACTCTTTACCGTCAACCGCGTGATTCTTGAGCGTTTTAATCTGTTGCCTGACGTCATGTGTGCAACCAGGCAGGGTGACATTCTTGTGGACGATGGCAAGCCTGTGGCCGGCACAAGGGCCATTCCCCTGCATCTTTCAGGGGAGGTGTTCCGTAATGCGCTTAATGTGCTGGACGAGGGACCGCTGCTGAATGTTCTCCCGTTGCGTAAGGCCCGCGTAGGTATTCTTGTGACTGGAACGGAAGTTTTTCAGGGGCTTATCGAGGATAAGTTCGTACCCATCATCAGCGGCAAGGTGGAACGGATGGATTGCGAAGTCGTCGGAAGCACAATTGTCCCGGATGACCGGGAGGCCATTGCAGACGGAGTGCGCAGGTTGCTGGACAATGGGGCCGACCTGATTGTGACCACTGCCGGACTTTCCGTTGACCCGGATGATGCCACCCGAGCCGGATTGCTTGATGCCGGATTGCGGGATGCTCTGTTCGGAGTTCCCGCACTGCCGGGAACCATGCTCCTGATCGGGAAGATCGGCAATGCCGACGTTCTGGGGGTTCCAGCCTGTGCCCTGTTCTACAAGACCACCAGTTTTGACCTGCTGCTGCCGAGGGTGCTTGCCGGACAGAGCATTGTTCGCAAGGATCTTGCCCGCATGGCCGAGGGCGGGCTCTGTCTGAATTGCCGGTCATGCACTTTCCCGAAATGTCCGTTTGGAAAGTAGGCCGTGCAAGGCAGCAGATGATCATTGGATAGCTTTTTAAGCGGAACCCTGGTGGTTCCGCTTTTTTGTCTACGCTGTCTTCATGTTTGTATGGCTGTTACTGGCATGTTAGGAAAAAGAGGCTGAAGTTGCGGCAGGCGAATCCTGATGCGGTTTCGGTAGCAGTGCTTTTGCGCTTGAAGGGAGGTGTGCACGGATCGAAATCTTTTTTTTCATGCCCCGAACATGTTTTTAGATACGTTGTGGTCGATTTGGGCGAGGGATAATTTACAAATTTTAGTAAAAATGATTTGCAAATATGTATAGTCTTGGGTGTTTGATTACATTTGTGTAAAGTATGTGTTTGTGAGTGAAAAGTCAACATGCTGTTTTTATTGGTAAATACTGTTTTTTAAAAAGTGGCATTGCCTTTGCTTGTGTAGGGTATGTACCCATCACTGCACGGATTAAAGCTTTCCGCGCTGCTGGCCATCTGTCAGGCCATTGAGCAGGCGCTTGACCTTGAATCAGCCCTAGATGGTGTGCTCAGTATTCTTTCAGAGAATCTCAGCATGCAGAGGGCTACGGTAACGCTTTATGATCCGGAGACAGGACAGCTCTCAATCAATGCCTCCTACGGTCTCACGCTTGAAGAAAAGCAGAGAGGCGTCTACAGGCATGATGAGGGTGTTACCGGGCGTATTTTCCAGACCGGTCGGCCCTATTATGTCCCCGACATTAGCAAGGAACCGCTCTTTTTGGACAAAACAGGATCTCGTAAGATCCAGCGCTGCCGAATTTCGTTTATCGGTGTCCCCATCATCCTGCATGGCGAGTCTATCGGCGTGCTCAATGTGGACCGCATTTTCGGCGATGACGTCGGTCCTGAAGAGGACATTGACTTCCTGAAGATTGTAGCAACCCTGATCGGCCAGTTCATAAGTCTTAATGAAAAGATCATGGAGCGCGAGGCGGTGCTTAAGCGGGAAAACACTTCGCTCAAGTACCAGATTTCCAAAAAGAGCAAGGGGCTGTTCATTGTCGGGCAGAGTTCTGCCATGGTTGAGGTCCAGAGGCAGCTTGAGAAGGTTGCCCCCACCAAGGCCACGGTTCTTCTGCTGGGCGAATCAGGGGTCGGAAAGACCTTGATAGCCCGCATTATCCATGAACTTTCTCCTCGCGCAGGGCATCCTTTCATCAAGGTCAACTGTGCATCCATTCCGGAGAACCTGCTTGAATCGGAGTTGTTCGGTTACGAGAAAGGTGCTTTTACCGGAGCCAATTCAACCCGGCAGGGCCGTTTTGAGGAGGCTGACGGCGGGACAATCTTTCTTGACGAAATCGGCGAATTCCCCATGAACCTGCAGTCCAAGCTGCTCAGGGTTCTGCAGGAGAAGGAATTTGAGCGGCTGGGCTCCAACCGGACCCGCAACATAGATGTACGCATCCTTGCAGCAACCAACCGTGATCTCGGCGAGCTGGTTGAGCGGAGCGAGTTCCGGCTTGACCTTTATTACCGCCTGAACATATTTCCCATAACCGTTCCGGCGCTGCGTGACCGCAAGGAAGATATAACCGGACTCCTGAATCACTTCCTGCAGAAGATGTCCGAGGATTACGGACGTCAGATGTTCTTTACCCCGGCAGCCCTTGATGCGCTGCTTCTTTACGACTGGCCGGGAAACGTCCGCGAGATGCAGAACCTTATTGAGAGACTGGTGATCATGTCCGATTCGGAATATATCACCCTGGAATTTCTCAAATCCTATCTGGCTCCGAGCCAGAATGGTTCGTCTGCTGCCGTGGCTGCGGATAGTTCCAGTCCCTCGCGAGATGCTCCTCCGCATTGTTCCTCCCTCAAGGAGGTTGAACGAAATGAGGTTGTCGCGGCTCTGGAGCGTAGCGGATGGATCCAGTACAAGGCTGCGGAAAGTCTCGGTCTGTCTGCCCGCCAGATGGGCTACCGTGTAAAAAGATACGGGCTGGAGTCCATGATTGCTGAAGGACGGGCTCGGTTGAGGCGCATGAAAAGAGATTAACAGATTTCCTGACTGGCTTGAGCTGCGATCATCGGGATTGCAGCGAATAAAGAATCCCCGCGTGGTGCGGGGATTCTTGTTTTTTGTAAGATGAAATGAATAGTGTTTTTGCTCTGACAGGAAAGTCCATGGCCGGTGTTAAATTCTCTCGGGGTGAATTGCCGCTTAACTGTGCCTGTTTTTTATCGGTTCGAGGCTGATGGCTAGTGCTGACAGGCCCTGAATGACTCTCCCTTGTACTTGTACTGCCATGCTGCGCGCAACAGAATGGGTTTTATATCCGGCTGTTCATTAAGTTGAACGGTGCGGATAATTGCATCATTTCTGCCTTCCGGATGGCTCCATACTGCTGTGCCTCCGCCCAGCTCAGGCGAAAGTTCCACTACAATCGAATCCTCGTTCTGCTGTCTCCACCTTTTTTCAAGGCTGCCGTTAAAGACGATTCTTCCGTCAGGAAGGATCAGGATGGAGTTGCCTGCGGCATCCTTCCAGTGTCCCCAGGCCCAGCATGCACCAATGTTTTTGAAGCTGCCGCTGTCGCCGGAGTCTGTCGCGTCTGACTCCGCCTGACCGGGAAATCTCCATACGGACATGGTGTGCATTACTTCCTGCTGCTGGACCTGATGACCGGTCAGGTTCATCCCGAGCAGAATGTAGTTTTTATCCTTGTAACCGGAGCAGGTTATGATCGAGCTGAACTGTGTTCCGGAGCCTGTGGAGCCTTCGTAGGTTCTGGTCAGGGCCGGGCTTCCGGAGACTTCGTCCTCTGATTCGGAAACCATATTCTGCAGGGGCATTCCCTTGCGGGACATTTCAGCGGTCCAGCCGTCAAGTATCTGCTTAACGGAGAGTCCCATTTCAGGATACCGGTATAGTTCGACAAAAGCATCGTGAGCCGGGGAGATACATTTTTTCAGAAGATGTTCGTCTGGGTTGTTTTCTTTTTCGGTCCATCCCGGAGGGCATTGGAGAGCTTTCGATACTTCCCGGGCGAGGGAAAATGAGGCTGTGGTAAGTAAAAAAACAGTACATAGTGATGAAATTATAATGTTTTTTCTCATAAGGTCTCTCCATGGAATTTAAAAGCAACAGTAATCACTTTTATGGAGTTTTGCCATAGTTATATGAGCAACGGATTGTTTTTCATAACCTTCTGTCCATCTGTATCTGCCATGTACGGGGGTGAACAGCAAAGTCCTTTTCGTTCTTTCTGTGGAAGATCAGGCCAAAAAGTGTTATCTGTGATTAATGGTCAGTAGAAGTGTTGATTGAAAGTAAAAAAAAGGAAACTTCGAAACATTACTCATATGGATGAACTACAGAACAATAATCCCGAAGAAAAACAGAAGAGACTGGAAGATGAACTGGAAGCCTGTAGGCTGGAATTGTCCAGAAATTCAAATGCGGTTGATTTTCTTAACGGGTTGCTGGACCAGTCTCTGGTAGGGATTTATGTGATCGAAGACGGCCGGTTTTCGTACGTGAACAAGTCCTTCGCACTAATATTCGGCTATGATTCTCCAGCAGAGATCGTCGGCAGGTTCCCCATAACAGAGCTGGTTGCCCCGGAATGCAGGGATCTGGTTTCCGGTAACGTTCAGAAAAGGCAGTCCGGCAAGCGTGACGAGATGCGATATACGTTTACCGGATTACGCAAGGACGGGTCACGCAATATTGTCGAGGTCCACGGCCGGTCCATGCTGATCGGGGATAGTCGCAAGGTGATAGGCGTCATCCTTGATATGACAAATTATGAGCGGATGAGTCACCTTGCCTATCATGATCCGCTTACAGGACTTCCCAACAGGGCCTTGTTCATGGACCGACTGGAACAGGCTGTTGCACAGGCTAGGCGCGGTAAGGATGCCTTTGCGGTGATGTATATTGATCTCGACGGATTCAAGGAGGTCAATGACAGTGTCGGACATGCGGGCGGCGATACTGTGCTGCGCGATACGGCAAAGCGCATGGTTGATCTGGTCCGCAGAGATGCCGATTCCGTGAGCAGGATCGGTGGCGATGAGTTTGTAGTTCTGCTGCGCAGTTCCGGAAACCGTGAATACTGTGCCGGGCTTGCTGCAGACTTGATAGAAAAACTGGAACGGCCGATAACATGTTTCGGTGAAAGCGTTTCCGTGGGAGTGAGCATAGGCATAAGCATTTTCCCTGATGACGGAGATGACCCGGAACGAATTCTTCAGGCTGCTGATTGTGCCATGTTCGAGGCTAAGAAAGAGGGCAAGCACACATTTGCATTTGCCGGAGTGACCTGCAGGTAATAATTGGATCCGGGTTGCCTGAATTTTTTGAATACGGCTGACAGGGCATACCGAGTGTGCCGGGATATGCGCGGGATTTTAATTTCAGACAGGCAACAGTTCAAGATTGAGGTTTTGCATAATGGAAACAAGCTTGATTAATGTTCAGATTGAAGCGGTCTTGAAGGGGCTTCGTGAAAGCCATGTTATTTTGTCCGGACTTGTAACAGACCTTCCTGACGAAGTTCTGCACTGCAGAAGAGGGGATGGGTTCTGGACTATCGCGGAACATGCCGCCCATCTGGCCGATGTTCAGCCTATGGGGGAAGAACGGATCAGAAGGATATTGAACGAGGATAATCCTGAATTTGTACCCTTCCTGCCCGAAGAAGACGATAATACGAAATTGTTACCTCCGCCGGATATGAAGGATGTCCTGAGCAGATTCCACTCCGCGCGAGTCAGGATTGTGCAGCTTCTGGAGCAGGCTTCCCCTGAGGACTGGCAGCGCAAGGCCGTGCATCCCGAATACAGGCAGTACGGGCTGTTCATTTTTGCCCGGCACATTCTCATGCACGACCACTGGCACATGTACAGAATGGAGGAGCTCTGGCTTACCAGAGATGAATACCTGACCGGCATGGACTGATCCCGTCTGAAAAGGTTGAAGCCCCGGACAGAGCAACTTGCCGGGGCTTCGCAGTGTATGGAAACGGAGTCGTTTCTATCTATATTATATGATGCATCCGGAGAGCTTTCGGGGCTATCCGGGTCCGGAGAAACTTTTTGGAAGCTCCTCCGGACTCTTAAAATCCATTTTCAGGTCGTGAATATTTTGATCTGGAATCCTTGATCCGGATCAGCCGCACTTGGTGCCGGTTCCGGTACAGCAGGCGTCGGCAATTGAACCGCGTCTGCCCTTGTGGACTTCCATGTTGCCGCCGTTATATACGGTTTCAAGTGCGCTTTCTATAAATCCGCTGACCACGTAAGGCATGATGCCGTTTTCCTCCAGCATGAGTGATGGAGTTTCGCCGATGGCTGCTGCAAGCACTGCCCGGCAGTCGCTCAATGTGGCTGCAAGATCAGTCCAGCGCTTGGGACCGCACCCGGCTACGGGGGCATTGCGCTTTTCCACAAGCTTGAATCCGCCTTCTTCGTTTTTGCCCCAGATATGAAACTCTTTTGCCTCTCCGAGATGCTGGTTGATAAGCATGCCTTCACGCGAAGCCACTGCGACATAGGGGCGGGGTGCATTGATGTCGATGGGCCTGAGTTCGGAACAGGCCTTGAGGGTTCCGCAGAGGGCAGCCGACTGGTCGTTGCCTAGCAGCCCTACGGCATCGGCGCGGCAGCGCTTGCAGTGGGTCATCTGTTCTATGACCTTGCCTGCTTCCTTGCGCAGGGGACCGATGGTCTCGTGCCCAGGTTCGATGATCTCCGCGAACGGGGTTCCCTCGGTGGGTTTGAGGGGGATCATGTTCTGGATATCAGCACCCAGTTCTGCCACAACTCTTGAAACTTCGGTAATGTGGTCTTCATTCACTCCGGGAATTACGATGCTGTTCACCTTGACCACGATGCCGCGTTCCTTGAGTCCCTTGATTGCTGCAAGCTGACGTTCCAGAAGGACTTCAGCTCCCTTCTCTCCACGGTAGACCACGTTGCCGTCCTTGACCCATGAATAAATCTTAGCGCCAATGGCGGGGTCGACTGCACTGATGGTAATGGTCACATGGGATACGCCGAGATCTGCAATGTCATCAAGGTAGGGCAGTATGCCCATGCCGTTGGAGGAGAGGCAGAACAGGAGCTGTGGGTGCTTCTCATTCAGCAGGCGCATGGTTTCAAGCACTTCCTCGGGGTTGGCGAACGGGTCACCGGGACCGGCAATACCGGCTACGGTTATGCGCGGTTCCTTTTCCAGAACTGCATCCATGTATTCCGCAGCCTGAAAGGGCTTGAGAACACTGCTGGTAACTCCGGGGCGGGATTCGTTTACACAGTCATACTTGCGGTTGCAGTAGTTGCACTGGATGTTGCACTTGGGTGCAACAGGGAGATGTACACGACCGCACGAACCTGCGGTTTCCTTGTTGAAACATGGGTGTTTTGTTGTATCTTTCATGATCTGTCTCCCGGAGTGATTTATATTTGTATATGAGGATTGAATTTTTACATGTAGCCATATCCGACCGGACTGTCGGCCTGCTTCTTTTCAAGCACTGCGTTGACTATGCGGTCGAACATGTTCAATGCACCCTTGTAGCCGATATGCAGCAGCCTCTGGCCGCCGAAACGGTCGTGCACAGGGAAGCCGACGCGGATAAGGGGGATTCCCCATTCCTTTGCATAGCGGTAGCCTTTGGAATGGCCGATGAGCAGGTCAGGCTTCAGTTCACCGGCACGTTCTGCGATGTCGTGGAAGTCCACGCCTTCGTGTATTTCCGGTATGCGGCGGGCAACACCTTCGGTAACTGCGGTAACGGCTTCCGTGAGTCCTTTTTTCTTTGAACCGGTCCCCGCAAGGATTACATCAACGCCAATTTCTGCCAGAAATGCGCAGAGTCCGGTTACTAGGTCTTCTTCGCCGTACACAACAGCCCGTTTTCCGAACACATATTTGTGTCCATCCACATAGGCATCTATCAGCCTGCCGCGTTCGCGTTCGTAGCGTGCAGGCATGCTGCTGCCGGATACTGCTTCAAGGGTTTCGAAAAAGGTGTCCGATTCACGCAGTCCCATGGGAATGCCTATGCGATGGTTCGCCACGCCAAACTTTGAAGCCAGCACGGTCCCGCCGGTTTCAGCTGGCAGGCAGCGGCCGAATTCGATGGTGGCATCAGCGCCGGACATCTTTTTTATGGATGCTATGGGGGTCCCGCCGGAGGGGATCTTCACGTAATCCTCCAGTGCAGGACCGTCCAAGGTTTCCGAAATATCGGGTAAAATTGTTGCTTCAACCCCGAAGTCCTCACAGATGTCACGCAGGTGGCGGATATCTTCGCAGGAAATCATGTTGGGCAGGATGTTTACAGAGTTGTTGCTCTCCACCTTGCTCATGTTGAGCTGATCCACCAGGGATCGGACCGCACCGTGCCAGCCGTCGGTATGGGTGCCATTGTAGCTGGGGGTGGAAACTTCCACGATTTCCGGAAGTTCGAGGTCTCCGAATTCTTCATTGAATTCGAAAAGATATCTGGGAACATCATCACCGATGGTTTCGGTGAGGCAGGTGGTTGCCACGCCGATGAGTTTCGGCTCGTATTTCTTCATTACGTTGAGGATGCCCTTCTTAAGGTTCGGGGCTCCACCGTAGATGGCGTGCTTTTCGCCGAGTGCGGAAGATGCGATGTCAACCGGCTCGCGGAAGTGGCTGATAATGTATCTGCGCATGTAGGTTGCACAGCCCTGTGAACCGTGCAGGAACGGGATGGCTCCTTCCACGCCGCGGAAGGCCAGGGATGCGCCGAGGGGGGTGCAAAGTTTGCAGGCATTGGTGGTGGATGTGTAATTCTTACTCTTGGTAGTCATGTCTGAACTCCTGAATCGCTTCTTGCAACCTTTTCGGGTGCCTTGCGGCTGGTCCTCCGGGGACTTAAACCCTTTTGCAAAAGGGTTTAAGAATCCCAAAACCTTTTATTAGGTTTCGTCGCTGTCAGCGGGAAAATGTCATTTAAAAGAACTGTGAATGCGATCATCAAAAGCGCGATAGCGCATCAAATCACATTACTTCCGTTTCGCCCTGCGGGGTGCGAACTGCCAGACCGGGCTCATGGCCGAGGAATGGATTTCGCGGGCGAAGTTGAGCATACCCTCGAAGCCTTCGAGTGCTTCCTTCCTTTCGTGGTTATGATCGCAGAAGCCGACGCCGAGCTTGTAGGCGATGGGGCGTTCCTTTACTCCGCCTACAAAGATGTCCACGTCTTTTTCCTTTATGAATGCGGACAGTTCCAGCGGGTTTGCGTCATCCACGAGGATGGTTCCGGGATCGGATATGCGGGCCAGTTCTTCGTAGTCTTCCTTGGTACCGGTCTGGGAACCGACCATGACCACTTTCATGCCCAGATGGCGGAAAGCCTTGAGCAGCGAGAATGCCTTGAAGGAGCCGCCAACGTACATGGCAACTTTCTTGCCTTCGAGGTCCTTGCGCATGCGGGCCAGCTCGGGCATGAGCTTTGAGAGTTCATCACGAACGAGATCTTCGGTGCGTTTGACAATGTCCGGGTCGACATCCTTGAAGAAATCAGCAACCTGATAGAGGGAGTCCGCCATATCTTCGATGCCGAGGTAGGAGACGCGCATAAACGGGGTGCCGTACTCCTCTTTCATCATCTTTGCCAAATCCAATGTCGCCCCGGAACACTGTACAAGGTTGAGGGCCGCGCCATGGCTGCGCCCGATATCCTTTACACGTCCGTCGCCGGTGATGTTGGCGACAACTTCCACCCCCATCTTTCTGAAATATTCACGGATGATCCAGATTTCTCCTGCAAGATTGAAGTCGCCGAGGATGTTCACGGAAAGAGGAGAAATGTCGGAGGTGTCTTCGGTTCCGACGAGCTTGAACATGGCCTTGCAGGCGGCGAGGTATCCCTCGCGCTTGCTGCCCTTGAATCCTTCGGACTGTACGGGAAGTACGGGGATGCCCTTCTTCTCGGTCATCTTCCTGCAGACTGCTTCAAGGTCGTCGCCGATAAGGCCGACTATGCAGGTCGAATATACGAAGGCGGCCTTGGGGCTGTGGCGGTCGATCAGCTCGTCGAGAGCGGCCTCAAGTTTTTTCTCGCCTCCGAAAATGACATCTGTTTCCTGCAGGTCGGTGGAAAAGGAAAGGCGGTGCAGTTCCGGGCCGCTGGAAAGCGCGCCGCGGATATCCCAGGTGTACACCGCACACCCGATGGGACCGTGCACGAGGTGCAGGGCATCGGCGATGGGATAAAGGACAACCCTTGATCCGCAGAAAACGCATGCTCTCTGACTGACGGCCCCTGCAAGGGAGGGACGGTTGCAGGCCATGTCCAGTGCGCCTTCTCCGGTGCGGTGAATCTGGTCTTTGCGTTCGTCAAGGATGTATTCATTCATGGCTGACTCCGTGGTCTATACACTGTGTTAAAATCAGGTTGCTCTGGTTAACTGTTCTTTCGTCTGAGGCAGATCATTTTTGTTTTGCCCCAGCCTGTTTTTTCGTAAAAATTCAGCGCCGGCTGGTTGTCGCAGTCTGCAAGTAACTGCAGCCTTGTTGCTCTGTTTTCTTCTGCGAACTCGTACAGGCCCTGCATGAGCAGGCGTCCGATGCCCCGGTTCTGAAAGTCCTCACGGACAACTACGTCTTCCACCAGTATCGAAGGTCCGCCCTCTGCGGTGGAAATCACTATCTGACCGGTGCACATGCCGACCACCTCGCCGCCGTGATCCGCGACAAGAATGCGGGCCCGTGGGTTTCCCATCAGCATTCTGAGCCCCGTAAGCTGCCTTGAGCGATCTGCCGAGAAGTCCGTTTCGATGGAGAAGAGCATCTTCAGCAGGTTTGCCATGGGTTCAAGGTCTGCGGATCTGGCTGTGCGGATGGTTGCGGTGGCCGGCATGTGTCTATCCTTCCCTAATCAATCAGGTAATCGGCACAGGGTTCGCCGTCTTCCAGTCCGTCAAGAATCGCATCAATGGCAGCCTCGGAATCAACTCCCTTGAACCACCAGTTCTCGGGCTGAACCACGAGGATGGGACCGTTGTCACACTGCTTCAGGCAACTGGTGGCCACAACAAGTGCATCTATTCCACGGTCGATGATTTCTTCCTCGATGTACTGCAGAAAACCGTCGGTCTGCTTGTGGCAGATACCTTTCGGGTCTCCTGCTGCACGAAAACTCTGACAACAAATGATCATTTTCTCCGGGGTAGCCATATTTCCTCTCCTTGTGCTTTTTTTATGAATTGTGCCTTAGGGGCCTTTGGCGACCCTGCAGGGCTGGGTTTGTGCGCTTGCGCGCTTTTGAAAGATGCTTGCGGCTGAGTCTGTTCCGATCGACTTATTTTTTGCATTTTCCTTTCTTTCCGCCGCCGTAGAGTACGTCTACTGTGCCTTCCACGTTTTCCTCGGAGATGATGACCCTGATTCCTTTTGATTCGAGGACCTGCCTGGGTTTAGCTCCGGCGCTGGAGGTAAGCAGCGCAAAACAGTCCTTCAGGGTTTCGGCCAGGGTTTCCCAGCGCAGTTCTCCGCTGCCGGGTTCAGGGGCCGGGCGGGTCTCCAGCAGGCAGGTCAGCCCGTCTTTGCGGGGACCGTAGATAAGTACCTGATGGGCCTGGCCGAGGTGCTGGTCTATATCCATTCCCGAAGAGCTTACGACTGCAACATTGGGCCGTTCCCTGGTGGAGCGGGGCAGAGCGCCAGTCGGAGGAACCTCAATCTCCGCCCCGCATTTGACCCATGGTTCCATGAGCTCGATATGGTTGGCGGCAAGTGTGCGGGCTGTTTCAATCTGCTCGGTACTTACAGCCTGAAAATCACTGTCTCCTTCGGGCAGGAAGGGAGTTACGGCCATTATGTCTGCACCGTATTCTTTTACGGTTCGTGCAATTGCCTCAATGTGATCCGCATTTTCCGCGTAGACCGTGGTGTTCACTTTCACGGTCAGTCCTGCGTTTTTGAAGGCTCTGATTGATTTGGCCTGCTCTTCCACCAGTATTTTTGCGGCTTCGGGCAGGGGTACTGTTTTGGTGGACGGGCGGATCCAGGCGTAGATGGTCTCGGCAACACCGGGATCAACCGCGTCTACCAGAACAGTGATGTGGGAAATTTTGAGCTCGGCCAGCTTTTCGGCGTAGCGTTCGCCGTCAAGGCCGAGGGTGGTCAGGCACAGCTTCATGTCCGGGTATTTGTCCTTAACCATTGCCAGAGTCCTGAAGCAGGGCTCAAAGGCGGTCAAAGGGTCACCGGGGCCGGTAATGCCGACTACTTTTATTTTTCTTCCGTCTTCAATTGCGTGGTCGAGGATTGAAAGTGCCGCTTCCGGGGACATTGCTGCCGCTGCCTTGCTGTCTGGAGCAAAGCGGATGCGGGCGTTGGATCGCGGTGCTACAGGAAGATGCATGCGGGCCACGGAAGCTTTGGCGGACGGTCCGAAGCAGGGATGGGCAGAATATGAAGTCATGTTAAAGCTCCCGGTTTAAATGTTTGTTTAAGTTGTTCCGCATTGGTTGTGGCTTGGTGGGTTAGTTCCGACCAAAGCCTCGCGGGGCCCCCGGAGGGTGGCCGAAGGCCCCGCATGGCATTGATTGCGTTTAGTAAACCAGTTCGAATTTGGTTTCGGGTGCATCGCGATCCATGCGGTCGAGAAGCAGGCCGAGTATTTTTTCGAGCAACCGCAGGCCGCCTTTGTAGCCGACGGTGGGGAAGTACTGGTGGCCCTGCCGGTCCAGGATGGGGAAGCCCCAGCGCAGGAACGGAATGTCTTCGTCACGGGCGATATACTTGCCGTAGGTGTTGCCGATGAGCAGGTCCACGGGCTCGTTCTTGATCCACTGGTGCAGGGTGAACATGTCGCCCTTTGCCTTGACCTTGACCTCGAAGGGCATATCCTTGGTGATTTCCTTGATGCGCTTTTCAAACTTTTTGCCCGGTGTGCCGGTGATGACGTATACGGGGCACATATCGATGGAGCACAGGAATTCAACCATGGAGATCAGCTGATCCGGGTCACCGTAGATGGCAACTCTCTTTCCGTAGAAGTACTGGTGCATGTCGGTGATCATATCCACGAGCTGTCCGCGTTCGACGGAGATGGACTCGGGGATGGAAGCGCCGGCTACGGTGCGCAGTACATCTATGAACCGGTCGGTCGCCTTGAGACCGAAGGGCATATCCAGCACGGAACAGGGCACCTTGTGCTTGGAGTCGAGCCAGCGGGCTGCATCGGCGGAGCACCATTCGCCAAGGGCGAGAGTGCCGATTGCCTGTCCGCATTCCTTGAGTTCCTTCACGGTTACACCACCGTCGGGGAACATCTTGTACTCGCCGTTCATGGGACCGTTGAGTACACCGGAGGTGTCGGGGAACATGGTGATGTTCACGCCGATGAGCGAACACAGTCTCTTGATCTCTTCCATGTCACAGGGTTCAACCCAGCCGGGGATGACGTTGACCTTGCCGTTCTTCTTGCTGGAAGGCTCGGCCAGTTCGGCCATTGCCTTGACCATGTTGGAGAATCCGGTGACGTGGGAACCGACGTAACTGGGAGTAGGTGCGCCGATTACAGTTTTTCCGACCGGAATCTTTCCTTCCTTGTGGCCTTTGTTGATGATCTGGTTCAGGTCGTCACCGATGGTTTCCGAGAGACATGTGGTGTGTACCGCGATGATCTCGGGTTCGTAGACGGTGAATATGTTGTCCATGGCCTGCAGTAGGTTGGCCTGACCGCCGAATACCGATGCACCTTCGGTGAAGGAACTGGTCGCTGCAGATACAGGTTCCTTGTAGTGCCTGGTAAGAGCCGAGCGGTGGTAGGCACAGCAGCCCTGCGAACCGTGTGAGTGGGGCAGGCAGCCTTTGATGCCGAGAGCCGCATACATGGCTCCGATCGGCTGACAGGTCTTGGCCGGGTTGATGACCAGGGCCTTGCGTTCTTTTATTTCAGTGGGGGTGTGTCTGAGTAACATGTCATATCTCCTTATCTGCTATTCCCAGACAAACGTGGCTGTCAGTTCCGGGTTTTCCTGCCAGGGTGCTTTCATGTAGCTCCAGACCTTGCTGCCGACGAGGCGGTCGATTTCCTTGTAGAAGTTGATCGCGCCCTGGAATCCTGCGTAAGGACCTCCGGAGTCGTAGCTGTGAAGCTGCTTCAAGGGGACACCGGTCTTCTGGATGGAGAATTTCTCCTTGATACCTGCGCAGAAGAGGTCCGGCTTGAGCAGTTCAACCAGTTTTTCAGCCTCGTACTGGTTGAGGTCGTCGATAATGATGGTCCCCTTGTCCATATCCGGGTTAAGGCCTTCGTAATGCTTGAACTGGTAGCCTGCGTCTTCAAGGGCCTTGATTTCAGCTTCGGTTTTACGCGGGCGGTAAAGCTTGTCATCAGGCACTACATCCAGCTCTTCGATGTTACGGGAGTCGGCGTCGACCTTGATATCCGGGATTACGCGGCGGCCTTCGTAGTCATCGCGGTGACCGAATTCATAACCGGCGGACAGGGTCTTCATGCCCATTTCATTGAACAGTTCCTGATAGTGGTGTGCACGGGAACCACCGACAAAGAGCATTGCGGTCTTGCCTTCGGTGCGGGAACGTACATCCGCAGCAACTGCTTCCACTTCAGGCATTTCCTCGGCGATTACTTCTTCAATGCGGTCGATGAGCTTCTTGTCGCCGAAGTATTCACCTATCTTGCGAAGGGACTTGGCGGTGGCTTCAGCTCCGATGAAGTTAACCTTGATCCAGGGGATGCCGTATTTGGTTTCCAGCATGTCTGCCACGTAGTTGATGGAACGGTGGCACATTACACAGCTCAGGTCGGCATGCTGGGCCGATGCGAACTGGTCGTATGTTGAGTTGCCGGAGAAGGTGGCGAGGTTGGTGATGCCGCATTTCTTGAGAACACGGTCGATTTCAAAACCGTCACCGCCGATGTTGTATTCTCCGAGCAGGTTGATCTTGTACTCTTCGGTACGCGGGGTTTCATTTGTTCCCACCAGGTGGGTGAAAACCTCGTTGTTTGCTATGTGGTGACCGGCGGACTGGGATACACCCTTGTAACCTTCACAGGAGAAGGCAAAGACGTTGCAGTCGCCGAATTTTGCTTTCATCTTTCTGGCAACGGCGTGTACATCGTCACCTATCAGGCCTACCGGGCAGGTGGAGAAGATGCAGATGCCCTTGGGATGGAAGAGGTCGTATGCATCCTGAATTGCTGCCTCGAGCTTCTTTTCTCCACCGAAGATGATATCCTGATCCTGCATGTCGGTGGAGAAGCAGTAGGTCATATAGTTTTCGCCGTCCGGACCTGCGTCGGTCTGGTTACGGCGGGTCAGCCAGGAGTAGAATCCGCAGCCGATGGGACCGTGGGTGATGTTCACGATGTCGCGGGTGGGGCCCATGATAACGCCCTTACAGCCTGCGTAGGTGCAGCCGCGCATGGTGATGATGCCGGGGATGGTGCGCACGTTGGCTACAATTTCCGGCGGAGTTTCACTTTCGGTCGCCTCGTTGATCATTATCTGCTTGGCGCGCTTGCGGGCCACTTTAGGCGGATACTTCTTGAGAAGCTCATCCTTGACGTCCGCCGGGTCCCACTGCACCACTTTGGTCTTGGTAGTCATTTCATATTCTCCTGTGGTGTTAAGCGATGGACTTTGCGCCGGTCTCACCGGTTCTTACTCTTACTGCATCGCCGATGGGGCAGATGAAGATCTTTCCGTCGCCGGGCTTTCCGGTCCTGTTAACTTCCATGATGGCAGTGACAATTGCGTCCACGTCTTTATCGGGGACCACTGCGGTCAATACCCTTTTGGGGTAGAGGTTGCCCTTTTCTCCCAGTACTGCCGCTGCTTCCTCGTATCCCATTTCAGCCCCTTCAAGCACGGTTGTGTTGACGAAGCCTTTTCCACGGCCCTGGGCCTCGTGGGCGAAGAAGGCGTCAACGCCTGCTGCGGTTATGGCTTTCTTGGTGCGGTTCATCATGTTCATCCGCACGACAGCGATGATCTCCTTCATACTAGGCCTCCTTTGCCGGGGCCGCTTCGTTGATACCGGAACTGATGGTGTAGACGTCTTCAACATCGGTTACGAAGATCTTTCCGTCGCCGAATGCGCCTTTGGTTCCTGAGCGTGCCGCATCCATGATGGTGCTGATAACGAAGTCCTTGTCTTCTGCCTTGACCACGCTCATGAGCATGGTTTTGGGGATTTCGTCATAGGTCACTTCGCCGATTTTGATGCCGCGCTGTTTACCGCGGCCGGCTACTGAGTATTTGGTTACGGCGGGGAAGCCGTTGTCCATAAGTGCCGCAAGGACATCGTCAGCTTTCTCTGGTCTTACAATTGCTCTCACCATGATCATCATTTTCGTCTCTCCTTGTGTGCTGTTAAAAATAGGGGAATTAAGCTTCCATCAGGCCGTAATCGAGGAGCAGCTGTTCGAGTTCGTCGATTTCAAGCGGGGTGGGGATGACGAACATTTTGTTTTCGTCGATAGCCTTGGCCAGTCCCCTGTATGTGTCGGCCTGTTTTACTTCGGGGTTCCACTCGATAACTGTCTTACGGTTGATTTCCGCACGCTGTACGTCGTTGTCGCGGGGAACGAAGTAGATCATCTGGGTGCCGAGCTTGCGGGCCAGCTCTTCGATCATCTCTTTCTCGTTGTCTACGTTACGGGAGTTGCAGATAAGACCGCCCAGGCGAACGCCGCCGGACTGTGCGTATTTCATGATACCCTTGCAGATGTTGTTGGCTGCATACATGGCCATCATTTCACCGGAACATACGATGTAGATTTCTTCTGCCTTACCGTCGCGGATGGGCATTGCGAATCCGCCGCATACAACGTCGCCGAGAACGTCGTAGAAAACATAGTCGAGGTTTTCTGATTCATCGTAGGCACCGAGGTTTTCCAGCATATTGATGGAAGTGATGATACCGCGTCCTGCACAACCTACACCGGGTTCAGGGCCGCCGGATTCAACACACCATGATTCACCGAAACCGGGCTTGCGGATATCCTCAAGTTCAACGTCCTCACCTTCTTCGCGAAGGGTGTCGAGTACGGACTTCTGGGCGAGACCGCCGAGCAGAAGGCGGGTTGAGTCGGCCTTGGGGTCACAGCCAACGACCATTACTTTACGGTCCATTGTTGCCAGACCTGCAACGGTGTTCTGGGTGGTTGTGGACTTTCCTATTCCGCCTTTTCCGTAAATTGCTACCTTTCTCATAATTTCCTCCATGGGGTTGGATTGTTGTCGTTGATGCTGTAGCCCTTAAGGCAAGGTGCGTGCCAAATGACGATGCAGTGCGTAATTCACTGAAATTATAAAATTTATTTTGGTGTGCGGGGTGTCTTTGTCAGGCGACAAAATTGTAGGAATAAACTAAATATGTACGCAAAAGTGTAGCAGACTACACTTCTGTATTCTGTCAAAAATGGTCTAACTGGCAGTATTTAATATAAATTAATGAAGATATGGTCCGGATTGATTTTGGCATCAATTATGCTCAAGGGAAGTGTGAACTGTTAATCCCGTGGAGGATGATGAAATGCTGATAGATACCACCCTGCGTGAAGGCGCACAGTTGTTCGGAGCATACTTCAACGTTGAAACCAGAATGCGTATAGCCGACGGGCTCATGAAGATGGGCGTGGAAGAGATTGAGATCGGTTGGGTCGGCCAGGAAGGTATCATCGAGTTTGCACAGCATTTGAGCGCAGTAAATAAGAACACCCGACTGAGCGTTTGGTCTCCCTGCCGTGAAAAAGATATTCTGGCTGCATCCAGACTGCCTGTTGACCGCATCAGTATCGGGGTGCCTGTTTCCGACCTGCATATTGAAAAGCGTCTGGAGTCGGACCGGCAGTCCATGCTGCGCAAGCTTGCAGCTGCCATACGTACCGCCAAAAAAGCCGGCTTCGAATATGTTTCGGTCGGTCTTGAGGATATATCCCGCGCGGATGCCGACTTTGCCATGTCCATGGCCCTGCATGCGGAAGTGTGCGGAGCTTCAAGGGTCAGGCTTTCGGATTCTCTCGGGCAACTGACCCCGCTTGCCATGGAAAAGCTGGTCTCAAGATTCCGGTCCCGGATCACCATAGACATCGCGGTCCACTGCCATGACGATTTCGGTATGGCGACTGCTAACTCCGTGACCGCCCTTGAAGCTGGTGCGGATTATGCGGACGTTTCTGTCCTTGGCATCGGTGAGCGCTCGGGCATTGCCGCCACCGAGGAGCTTGTGGCCCACCTGGCCCTGCGTGGAGGACATGAAGGTTACTCGACCGATGTCCTCAAGGATGTATGTCTGCTTGTATCCGCTGCAGCCAAGGTACCTGTTTCAAGGACCAAGGCCGTTGTAGGAACCGACATTTTTGCATGTGAATCAGGACTGCATACCCACGCACTCAGTAAGTCTCCGGATCTTTTCGAGCCTTACAATCCCGAGTCCGTGGGCATATCCCGCAAACTGGCCGTGGGTGGAAAGAGTGGCCGGGCTGCGGTTCGCAGTGCCCTGAACGAGTGCGGAGTGGACAGCTCCGCAACAGATCTTGCCACTCTGACAGAGGCTGTGCGTCAGCTTTCCTGCAGGCTCAGCCGTCCGTTGACCCGCAGTGAGCTGCTTAAACTCAGCAACGGAGAGTTACTGTCATGAGTCTGATAAAACGCAGTATTCTGATATTTTTCTGGATCGCTATGATGGCCCGTCCCGTCTATTCTGCCGAGCTGCGACAATGCTCGCAGGAGAAAGAACTGACTGATGGAGCCGTTCCCGTATCCGTTGCAGCTGTACACCCTGGGCGGACCGGGACGCCTCCTGAACATTTATGCACAGGCGGGGTAAAGCATGTTGAAAATACATATCACCGATTTACTGACATTCCTTGAACCGTATCCTGTTGCCGGGCTGGTTCTGATGGTTGTGGCGGCATACGCAACATATCTGCTGGTCAGAGGAAGGGGTGAAGGAATGACGTATCTGAATGTAAAATATAAAGTTTCTACAGGGAAGGTGAACGGATCTTTTGGAGAAGGCACTATTTCCCTTGAGCTGAGGAGGGCAGTTGATGAACTTATGCATAACTGAAGCCGGGCAGATTCCCGTGGCCGGTACTGTTGAATTTTACAGGAGCGGAGTTGTCCGCTCCTGTTCTCCTGTGGAAGAATGTGTACTTTTGACCGAAGCTGGAGAACTTACCCCCCAATTTTCCACTGACGACCTGCGACGCAAGACTGTGCAGGCCGTTCACTTCTATGAGAACGGCAACGTGAAAACCCTTCCTCTTGAGCGGATTACACCGGTGTTTACCCCTTCGGGAATAATTCCGGCAGAGATGGTCACATTTTACGAATCCGGGCGGGTTAAAAGAGTATTTCCTTTGAACGGCAAGCTTTCCGGCTACTGGACACAGGAAGACGAGGAAAAGCTGGCAGGCAGACTGACACTTGAGACCCCGGCCGGACCTCTCAATGTAAAGGTTATCGGGCTCTGTTTTTATGAGAGCGGTGCGCTGCGGTCCATCACCCTCTGGCCCGGTGAAACCGTCACGCTGAAAACTCCCTGCGGAGCCGTGAAGACCAGAATAGGTATGAGTTTCAGCCCGGAAGGAAGGCTGGTTTCGCTGGAACCTGCCGAACCGGTACAGGTCAGGACTCCGGCAGGAATCATAACTGCCTACGACTCGGATGCCGTGGGTATTAACGGCGATTCCGGGTCTCTGGTGTTCGGAGACAACGGTGAGGTGCTTCGGCTGGTGACTACCCTTACATCGGTTTCCGCCACGCACAGTTCCGGACGGAAGGTTTCATTCATTCCCGAATACCGGGAGTCCCTGTGCGGGGACGGGGACAAGGAGATTGTTCCCATGCTCATCTCCTTCAATCCCGGGGCAATGGAAGTGAGATCCTCACCTGATGCGGAACCAGTCGTGCTCGGCTTTGATGAATACGAGCTCAGGACTGCGCCTTTCCTGCCGCAGCTGGATAATCTTTTCGGAGCACTCCGGTGTTCGGTGTAAGCGACTGAGGTTCAGATCTTCAATTCATCTGTTTTCAGGAAAGATAGTTCTGGCTGGCGATTTAACACCCCGTAGAAATAATCGAAAATACAGGTTGTAGGTTGGAATCATTCGGTGACGATATGTCTGTCACTGAAAATCACAGCATAAAAAAAACCGCTCACCCATATCGGGTTTGCGGTTTTTCTGTGCAGTTTTGCCTGCACATGGGAAAGTTCTGCGTGTTCTACGCGTAGTCTCCCCTGTTAAATTTGATCTGTTCGGTCGCAGCCATGACTTCCAGTTCGGAGACAATGGAACCGAGTTCCGGGTTTTCGCTGTTAACACCGGGCCAGTTCTTCTTTAGGGATTCAACTCCACCTTGAATTCCTTCGAGAGTACTGTATGCCTGCTTGAGCCCGCCTTCTGATCCGAGCTGCTGTGCGTAGGTTTCCAGCTTACCGAAAAGTTCCTCGACCTTGCCCACGAATTCGCCTTCGCTGATCTGAGCGGTCTGTACCGGCGCTGTCTGCTGCAACTGCAGCAGGGGGTTCATGGCCTGAAGACCCGGTAACGGAGTGTGAGTAGCAGTCTTCTGGGCTTCGCCCTGCTGTACTTCCTGATTCAGGAATTCTCCGAAAGCCGCCCCGTTCACCTTCTTTGCCTTGTTCGCTTGCTGTTGCTGCTGTTGTAAGGCTTCAATCTGTTCAGGACTTATCTTCATATGCTTACTCCTCAGCCTGTGGTTTCGCAGATCTTTATGCAATGAGCTTGCCAAAGTCTAGACTTTACACTAAGTGGCTGAATTCGTAGTATTTGTCTTTATGTGAGGTCGGAAAAAAATTCCCAAGAAAGCTTAACAAAATTAAAGGGAAGACTTTTTTTCCACCTGAATGATAAAACATAAGAAAATGCTTGTCCATGCCTTGCATTTTCCGTTACTATTTGAAGTAAGAAATTTTGAAATGCACTTTCTTCCATATTCAAACTGATAACAGGGAGGACTAATATGGCAACCATCAAGAAGATTCTGTGCGCAGTGGACTTTTCCGATCACAGCCCTGTTGTAGCTGACTACGCAAGCACTCTGGCAAAGACAATGGGAGCGGAGATCATGTGTCTGTACGTGGCCCCGTCTCTGGATCAGTATGTGGGATTCCATGTACCGCCCAGCTCCATTGAAAATTTTGTCGGTGAGATTGTGACCGGTGCAGATTCTACAATGGAGACTTTTATTGAGGAAAACTTCAAGGGTATGAACGTAAACGGCAAGGTCGTTACCGGCTATGCTGCCGAGGAAATCCTGAGCATCGCTGAAAGCGAAGGCATCGATCTTGTGATCATGGGCACCCACGGTCGTGCCGGAATAGACCGGATTCTGTTCGGTTCCGTGGCTGAGAAGGTGGTAAAGTCCGCCAAGTGCCCGGTTCTGACCATCAGGCCCGCATAACCGGATGCCCGTCTTAATGTGATGATGTTTTGAGACCATCATGAAAGACAACCTCAGACAGGCCGGAGAAAGGCAATGTGCCAAGTCTTTCGGTCTGACCTCCTAACCCCGAGAGCCCCCCGTCCCAGCATCAGGCGGGGGGCGCATTTTTTCAGCCTTTTTCTGCCCGCTCAGTTTTGACAAACCTCCCGTTCCCAACTACATTGCCTACCGGCGGTCCCATCCGGGGCCGGAAAAGCCTTTTATCAAGCCCTAGCCGTAGTGAATAACAATTTATTCAGTTTGAAATCGCAGAGCTTTTCCCCAATGAATGGTTTTCTGGTTTTTCCTGGATGACATACCGGAAACGGATAGTTCTGTTTTAGTTGATATGGCTATTTCCATAGCTCTGCAAAGCATAAATTTTTGCGGCAGTTTTACTGTTAATAGACTGCAACTAATGGGGATTCCAAAGGGGCTTGCTCCTTTGGCCGCCGGAGGCGAAATCACCTGTCAAAAGCGCATAGCGCATCAAAGTCTACTTAAAAAAGGATTCCAGTATGTCAGCCATCAAGGTCCGCCCAGATATGATGGATTCAACCCCTTACGCTCCGGGGCTGACCATCGATGAAATCAAGCAGAAGTACGGCCTCGATACCGTAATCAAACTCGCCAGCAACGAAAACCCGCTGGGGGCTTCCCCTCTGGCCCAGAAGGCCATTAACCGCCATGCCCCCTATGTTTTTCGCTATCCCCACAACGGCAACCCGCGTCTGAACCGGGCCATTGCCGAGCGTGTCGGCGTGGACGAGGCCCAGATCATCAGTGGCAACGGATCAGATGAAGTTATTGACCTGCTGGTGCGCATCAAGGCCCAGCCGGGACAGGATGAGGTGCTGACTTATGAATCCTGCTTCAGCATGTACCGGCTCATGTCCCGGTTGTGCGGCATAAATTTCCGCCAGATACCCCGTGGGGAAGGATACCGGCAGCCTCTGAAGGCTCTTGCCGAAGCTGTCTCCGAAAAGACTGCCATTGTATTCCTTACCACCCCCGACAACCCCACCGGGCTTGCCGTTACTGCCGCCGAGGTCCGTGAAATGGCCGCGTCCATCCCGGAGCATACCATACTGGCGATTGATGAGGCCTACATAGATTTCGCAACTCCGGCAGAAGTCTACGACATGCGCGGGCTGCTCAACGAATTTCCCAACATCGTGCTGACCAGAACCTTTTCCAAGGCTTACGGACTGGCCGGACTGCGCGTCGGTTTCGGGATCATGAGTCCTGAACTGGCCGGTTATATCAACAGTGCCCGTGCTCCCTTCACCGTAAATCTGCTTGCCGAGGAGGCTGCCATTGCAGTTCTCGCGGATGAGGTTTTTTACAACACCACTCTGGATGTGGTACTGCGCGGCCGTAAGCGGTTTACTTCCGGTCTGCGCGAGATGGGCTGCGAAGTGCTGGATTCACAGGCCAACTTTGTTATGTTCAAGCCTACCCGCGATGCCGTGGAGGTCTTTGAGGAGCTGTTGAGGCGCGGCATTATTGTCCGTCCGCTCAAGAGCTTCGGTCTGCCGGAATACATCCGTGTAAACATGGGAACCGACTATGAGAACGAAGTCTTCCTCAAGACCATCAGGGAGATCCTTTAATGCCCGTTCCTTTTATCATTACCCTTGACGGGCCTGCCGGGGTAGGAAAATCCTCCCTGGCCAAGCGTCTGGCCGACCGCTTTGAAATTGCATATCTCGATACCGGGGCCATGTTCCGCGGCACTGCCTGGAAACTGGGCGAGGGGTCGTGGGAATGGTCCGAGGAACGCTTGAAGGAAGGACTGGATTCTCTTGAATTCGCCCTGTCCGGCAGTGGGTCCAATTCAGTGCTGAGCCTGAACGGGATTCCCCTGACCGATGAAATCCGCACGGAAACAGTCGGTATGTGGGCTTCAAACATGGCCAGAATACCGGCTGTTCGCGAATACCAAAAGATCGCCCAGCGCGGGATCGGCCATACCACCTCGCTTATTGCCGAGGGGCGCGATATGGGAACGGTCATTTTCCCGCAGGCCGCCTGCAAGTTCTTTCTGGATGCAGATCTGGAGGAGCGTGCACACCGCAGGTTCCTCCAGTTGCAGGAAATGGGTAAGCCTGCCGATCTCGCCGAACTTACCGAGCAGATCAGGGTTCGCGACGAACAGGACCGTAATCGCAAGGTTGCACCGCTCAGACCTGCTGAAGACGCCATTATTGTCGATACCACAAGGCTCGACATTCATGGAGTCTTTGAACGTCTGGTGGAAGAAGTTAAAAAAATATACGATTAGAACCTTTTTCAAATCCTGAATTTATCGGGCCGCTTGGACAGAAGTCCGGGCGGCCTGCGGTTTTTTCGGGTCAAAGGCGGCTTGACTTTGCATCAGCCGTTACTAACACATCACTCTTATGAACCAAATACCATTCCCAGCGGAGCATTCCGTGAAATTGTCCGACATATTGAAAGAAATATTTCCGGAGCCTCTGGCACCGGTCGCCGGGGTGCTTGATGATAAATTTGCCGCATCCTTCTTCCCGGCGGATTCAACCCGCCTTGCCCACATGCGGCAGGCCCGCCGTACTGCCGAAAGGCTTGTTAATCAGCTGGGCTATGATTCTGTTCTTGCCGAAAAGATAGTAACCGCTGCTCTTTTCCATGATGTAGGCTATTCTGAAGAATTGCGGAGCACCGGATTTCACCCCCTTGATGGAGCCGTATTTCTTGCCCACTGCAACGCTCCTGAAGAGGTCATCGAGGCCGTGCTCTGGCATTCCAGTACACCGATTGAAATTGAATCCATGCCGGAGATGAAGACTCTCTATGACCGCTTTCCTGAGCCGGAGCTGGATGGAATCATTCATGATGCGGTGCGTTACTGCGATTTTCGTACATCTCCCGTAGGCGAACCATTTACCTTCGGGCAGCGTATCGCTGAACTCGAACACCGCTTCGGTGCGGATTCGATTCCACCTTGGATTGCCCGCGCAACCCTGCCGGTGGCCCGCCGGGTACAGGCTTCCTATGCCGATGGCATTGCCCGCCAGCAGGGCCGCAATCTGCCATGGGTTTTCTGCGATATAGACAACACCCTGATTACTCCCGGAGCAAGAATTGACCGGCGCACTCTTGCAGCAATCAACCGTTATACAACTGCGGGAGGGCGGTTTTCCCTTGTCACCGGCAAGCATATGATCAGTGTGCCTGAGCTTATCAGCAGTGTGGGAAGCCATAATTCCCATGCCGGGGTCAACGGGTCCGTAATTGTCCGCAACGGGCAGATTCGGTTGCATGGCGATGTTCTTGGGCCGTTTGAAGCCATAGAAAATGCCCTGCTTGAAAAGGGTGTGAATTACGCGACTTATGTTACCGATGGAATCTGGACCCGTGCTAAACTCAAGCCGGAAGAACGCCATGCCTTTACCATGGTCGGGGAGGTCCTGCCGCAATACGGGGACACTCCCGGAAATAGCGGAGCTATCAAGATTCTGACCTTCTCTCACCGCAACCAGACTGAGCAGTGCGAATTCGTGCGCAACCTTGCGGCCGAACACGGACTCAGCTGCGTGCGGACTGCCGAGGAGTTTCTTGAAATCGGACCTGCGGGACACGGAAAACATTCCGCGGCAATGCAGATCATGAAGGAAGCCGGTTGGCCTGATCTCAACTCCATTGCCATCGGAGACAGCGAGAATGACCTGACCCTGTTCGGCCATGTCGGAATCAGCGCGGCCGTGGCCAATGCCGCACCCGAAGTCCTGCCCGCTGCTGATCTGCACATTCCGTCATGCCGCGAGTATGGTGTCGCCAGACTGCTTGATGCGCTGGTTGAGACCGTGCAGAACGGCTGCTGGACCATCCCGCATAACTGGCTGGCCGATTATTAGAGAATTTGATGCCCGGCGCGCTTTAATCTGATTCAATCTCCGGCGTACAGAGAGCCGAGGGGGGCCGGGCTCTTCGGCATGGCTGTGCTGTTTTTGGATCGTAAACTTGCCGGTTGTTTTTTTAGTATAAAAGCAAAGGACGTATGACTGTTCAGTCACACGTCCTTTGTTGTTTTTTATGTGAGCCAGGAAGTTCTATATGAATAAGTTTCAGCGGGTGAAAACTGTTGAATCGCAGTAGAAGGGTTACAGCCCGGTCTTCAATACCATGTCGGTTATCGGTCCTCTGGAGCGTTCCCCCTTTAGCACCATGTGCGCGTATTCCTTATTGTTACGAAGTTTTTTGACCACCCAGTTCAAACCGTTGTTGCTCTCATTCAGATAGGGATTGTCCACCTGTCTGGTATCTCCGAGGCAGAGGCATTTGACGCCTTCACCCATGCGGGTCAGCAGTGAGCGGACTTCGGATCGGGACATATTCTGCATCTCGTCAATGATGACCACGCAGTTTTCAAGGTTCATTCCGCGGATGTAGGCGATGGGCAGTATCTCGAATTTCTTCTGGTTGAAGCGGAATTTTTCGGAATCCGTGTCCATGAAAATTCGGTTTGCCGGACGCTGCTCGTGCAGCTTCACAGCCAGATCTCTTATGTAGCGGATATACGGCTGCATTTTTTCTTCGACAGTCCCCGGCAGGTAGCCCATTTTGGCCCCTATTTCCCATATCGGTTTGACAAGATACACTTTTTCGTAGGGGTTGCTCTTTTTTTCCAGAGCCAGATAAAGTGCCGATGCCAAGGCCAGAAATGTTTTACCGTATCCCGCCTCAGATTGTATCGAGACAAGGTTTATATAGTCATTCAGCATCAGTTCGAGTGCAAGGTTCTGGTAAATGTTGCGCGGTTTCACTCCCCATACTTCGTGGGTGTAGGTAACAGGTTTTTCTCCGTGAGCACCGTTAAAGACCGGGGTTCCGTTTTTCCAGCTGAAACTGTTGACCGCCGGGGTTTCTCCTTCTGCGGTGAAACCGGTATACAGCTGTGAATCAGATCTGAACGGATCGGAATCCTTGTACTCTTCGCATTGCAGGGAGTATATTCCGGCCTTGATCTGCAGGATGCGGTCATTGGTAACGAGTATGGGAGATTCAATGCCGCTGTTGAGTGTTTCCTTGAGGATACGGTCGTCCGGGTTCTGCGATTCGATTGTCTCTGCATATTCCGGGGAAAGTATGGTTAGTTTCCCGTCCGTCAGGATGGAGTGTATCGCCTGCGAAACAATATGGCCGATGCGTGGGTCGCGTTTCAGCTTGTCCAGCTCGGTCAGTACTGTGTAGGGGATGTGGACCATATTATCCTGTCCGTTCCGCAGTGCTGTGATGCACTTGGGGTTTTCAATAAGTACGTTGGTGTCCAGTACAAAATTTTTCTGTCCCATGATTCCTCGACTTCCGGTTGACGGTTGGGCGAAAAGGAAAAGGCGACCTGTCTGGGTCGCCCGGTCAAGAAAGAAACATCAATGATGTCTTGTCGATGGTTCGGCAGGAAGCTCCTGCTGCATTTTGGTACATGAGATTTGTTTACACCGGCAGGAGAACTGGCGCTCTCCGATCAGAATGCGTTTTTGTGACAGTTGCGTGAAGAAGCCGGAGGAAATGAAATTGTCATTGAAAGTGGAGGGAAGCCGGGCCGGAGCCAATCAGCCGTAGCAGATGACTTCAACAGGCTGACCTTCCTCCAGCTCTCCGCTGTCAGAGGGGAGGATGATGATGCCGTTGCTCAGGGACATGATTTTTCTCGGTGAAAGGTGTCCGGATGTGAGGGGGTCGGCGAAAATATAACCGTTTTCTTCGCCGATGAAGCAGGGACGCATTTTTTCCCTTCCTCCGGCCCCTTTTACGCTACTTTTGAGCAGGGCGGTTTTGACCGGGGAGATTTCAGGAACATTCAGAAGAATGTTGATGACCGGCCTGATGATGGTGTGAAAGGCGAGGTTTACGGCGTTGGGAGGGCCGGGCAGCCCGATGACAATGCAGCTATCCATACGGAAAGCGAAAACGGATTTGGCCGGGTGCATGGCCAGCCCTTTGAATAAAGGTTTCCCTCCGGCATCCAGCACCGAATTGAATACAAAGTCGCGGTTTCCGGGACCGGTTCCCCCGGTGGTTATGATCAGGTCGCAGCCAGAATTGCCGCAGATTGCTTTGGAAATTGATTCAGGTGAATTGGCGCAGGTGGCGATGTCCACGTTATTGACCCCGACCCTGCCGCACAGTGATTTCATCAGGATAAGATTGTCGGCAGGAATGAGTCCGCAGGCATTTTCAAGAGCCGGGTCGCAGAGTTCGTTACCGACGGCAAGCACACCTATGGACAGGGGACGGCGTACATTTACGGAGCGGATTCCGGTATAGGCCAGCAGTGCAGCCTCACACGGCGAGATTCTCTTGTCAGCAGGAACTATTGTTTCTCCCTTTATGATGTCCGATCCTGCCTTGCGGACGAAGTCCCCTTCCCGCACCGGACCTTTGATTCCTATGGTGTCATCTTCAATGGTTACTTTCTCGAAGGGGATAACTGCATCGGTTCCTTCCGGGACAATGCCTCCGGTGAGGACTCTTACCGCACATTCTCCGGGGGCACAGCATTTCTGTGTTTCCGAGGGACGCACTTCCCCGCAGAAAGCCATTCTGACGGGTGATTCTTTTGTTGCCCCGGCTGTGTCCGCGCTTGAAACGGCAAAGCCGTCCATGGCCGAGCGGTCATTCTCGGGGAGGGATATGGCCGAAGTTATGGTTTCTGCGGCTATGCAGCCGCAGCAGTCTGTAACGGATACCGATCTGGGCTGAACGGGGCTGATGTTTTCCTTTAGAATATGAAGGGCTTCGGCACGGGGAATATCCAGTAGAAAAAAGTTGTGGCCTTTATCTGTCGGCATGTGAAGCCCTTTTGCAGGCCCTGTCCAGCTCTTCAGGGGTGTTTACGTTGATGAAAGTTTCCAGATCGTGATCCTTTTTCTGCAGGAAGTCGGTATCCACGGTGTGGACTTTGACCTGCGGAAAGAAACGGATGATCTGAAAAATGTTTTTTTCAAGGTTCTGTTCGATGAAGGGCAGGCAGCGTCTGGAGTATACCGCGCACAGCGGTTCGTACATGCCGTCGGGGTGGATGGGGATCAGGACATCGTCATCAGGTTGAAGATGGTTTAGGAACGCGGTGATGAGCTCCCGGTTCAGAAAAGGAGAATCGCAGGCGGTGATGAAAACATGGTCCGTGCGGGCATGGTACAGGGCCGAGTGTAATCCGGTCAGCGAGCTGCGTAATTCAAAAATGTCACCCACGAGCCTGACCTTCAGGTCCGGATGATTCTCTGGTGTCCGGGTGATGACGAAGATCTCGTTGAAAAGGCCTTCCAGGCTCCGGATGATCCTGCTGACCAGTTTCTGTCCGGAAATTTCCAGACATGATTTATCCGTCCGGCCCATGCGGCGGCCTTCTCCGCCGGCCAGAATAGCCGCGCTGAGGTTTGCTTTGGTATTGTCGGGTTTATCGATCATAGCCGGTCTTCAGCTCAGATAAATTGTGAAGCAGGTCGCTATCATCCTGCAGGACGTCTTTGATTTTTGCATAAAAGTACGGGTAAATCCATCATGTTTTTGTGTGTTCGAGGCCGGCCAGTGGACATTGCCGGGGCAAGACGTTATGTTGCCTGATCATGTCAGATCCGGACGCTTCCTGCATCCGGCCAATCAATTTCCACATCACATTTCGAAAGGCACAGTTCTGTGCTGTTCAAGGAGTATTTATGAAACGCATACTTGCATTGTCTCTGGCTTCCGCATTGTTGACCTGCCTGTGGGCAGGTATCGCCCAGGCCCGTTCCTTTGATGAAATAATGTCCTCCAAGGTTCTAAGGGTGGGCACTACCGGAGACTATAAACCTTTCTCCTACAATAATAACGGTAAATATGAAGGATTTGATATTGCTGTTGCAGAGAGCTTTGCCGAAAAGCTTGGTGTGAAACTTGAGTTCGTTCCTACTACCTGGAAAACACTCATGCAGGATCTTAAGGACGGAAAATACGATATCGGCATGAGCGGAATAACCAGAACCATTGCCCGCCAGAAGGAAGCCTGCTTTTCCCAGGGTTACGTAACCTTCGGCAAGACCCCGCTGGTTGCAGCCGCAAAAGCTGCTGATTTTAAAACCATGGCTGACATTGATCGCAAGGGCGTCAGGATCGGGGTTAATCCGGGCGGGACCAATGAGAAATTTGTACGGGCCAATATCAAAAACGCGGAAATCGTTGTTTTTGAGTCCAATCTGGCAATTCCTGCCGCGGTTGCCGACGGTAAGGTTGATGTTATGATTACCGACAGTGTTGAAGCCATTTTTTATGCGGCAACCAATCCGGCCCTTGCAGCTCCCATGCTGGACAACCTGTTCACCCGCAGCCAGCTGGGATATCTTATGCCGGCTGGGGACTCAAGGCTGCAGGACACCGTAAATTTCATGATGGATGAAATGATTCTGAAAGGGGAGATGGACCAGTTGAAATCTCTTTACCTGCACATGGACAGGCAGTAATCAAGACCGAAAGAAATAAAGCCCTTATGCGTGTATGTGTGGGGGCTTTTTTACGTGCATGGATTAGTCCCGGTAGGTGACTTTCTCCAGCGCGTAAATAATGTTGGGGTCGTACTGGGACGATTCCTTGTAGAGTATTTTAAGGGCATTCACTATCGGCAGTTTTTTCTTGCCCGGCCTTTCCATGGTCATGGCCACGAATGAGTCAACAGCCCCGCACAGCTTTCCCAGCCAGGAAAGATGTTCGTTGGTGACTCCTCTGGGATAGCCTGATCCGTCCATGCGTTCATGATGCTCCAGAATGGCACGCAGCGCGGATTTGTTTATTTTTTTGGTTTCACTGAGCAGCTTGACCGAGCCTATGGGGTGCTGGCGGATACGCTTCTGTTCGTCGCGGGTCAGGCAGAACTCTTTGCCCAGTACGAATTCCGGCAGCATGTGCATCCCGATGTCGCAAAGCAGCAGGGCGCTCAGCGCATCCCGAAACACATTCAGATCCGGTTTCAGATCTCTCCCCAGAAGAATTACCGCAGCACCGATGACCCCGGTGGAAACGGACTTGTTGACCAGCGAGTGGGTTTTGTCCAGCAGGGGAATCATCAGCCAGAGCAGGTCCGGCCTTCTATGCAGGATTTCCGCCACGGTTCCTATCGTATCGTTGAACTCGTCGAAATTCAGTTTAACTGAATCAACAAAGATACTGGTTGAAGATATTTTCAGACCGTGGATTATCAATAGCGCAAGATCATGGTCCGGAATGGACTCGCCTATGGATTGCAAAACAAGGTTCAGCTTGACGGCAAAAACAGGTATACAGTGATGTATCTCTGTGCTTTTGATGAAAATGAGCCCGTCGTCGCAGTCCTGACTTATGCTCTGCCTTTCGTTATGGGCAATGGGTGCCCCCGGAACAGTCAAAGGGTAGTATTTCCCGTTGGCGGTGTTCATTTTGTATAAGCTGAAATCAAGCTTTGCTTTGGGCAGCAGCTTGAATATTCTGCTCGGAATGGAGCAGTAGCTTTCATCTATTAAATCTTTATCATGAGCCATATCCGTAGCAGACTCCACTTCTGCCATATTTCTTGTTTGCGCAGAATCGAAAATTATTTCTTTTGTTGCATGCTGTACTGGATTGTTTTCTTCTGTGTTCTTCAACGGTTCTGCTGGTTATATTTCCCACCCCTATCATGCTTTTATCATTAAATATCCGGTTTGGGCAACTGCAATGTTCGGGTGGTAAGTTATTGTTTTAAAAGCTTAAGTTGTGATAATCCAGTTAAGGCAGGTGGCGTTTTATGAAAAATAATTCGGTTTTTAGTGGATTCGAGAGGCAGTCCGGGTAGAATGCATTATCGTCCACAGCTGATATCTCCTGCTTGCAATGATGGGCTCACTCTGACTATATTCATTTGTTCAGGTGCTCATATCATCATCTGTAAGAGTTTCTATACGGTGAACGTTGATTTCTGGTTACGGTTTAGTTTGTGTTCATTATAACCATCCCGCAGGGCCGGGTTTTCGGGTTTCTGGAGAAAATTTGGATAGTCTTTTTGCTCCTACCTCAGTCGCCGTTGTCGGTGCGTCATCTGTTTCCGGCAAGATCGGAAACACCATAGTTGCCAATATCTTGCAGGCCGGGTTCAAGGGTGAAGTATTCCCTGTGAACCTTCACGGCGGATCTATTCACGGCCTTGCTGTTGTCAAAAGTATTGCTGAGCTGAACCGTTCTGTTGATCTTGCCGTAATTGCTGTTCCCCGAAATATGGTTCTGAATTGTTTCAAGGAGCTGATTGAGGTCGGTGTACGGTCGGTCATAGTAATCAGTGCCGGTTTCAAAGAGGTGGATCACGACGGCTGGCTGCTTGAATCTGAACTTGCCGAGCTGGCCAGAAAGCATGAAGTAAATCTGCTGGGTCCCAACTGCCTCGGGCTGATAAGTTCCGCCGCCAGACTCAATGCCTCATTTGCAACCGGAAATCCCCTGCCGGGCAAGATCGGATTTTTTTCCCAGTCCGGGGCCCTGTGCGTTGCGGTGCTCGACTGGGCCATGGGGGCAGGGGTAGGCTTCTCGAAGTTTATAAGCCTCGGCAACAAGGCAGTGCTGGATGAGGCCGCCATGCTTGAGTATCTGGGCAATGATCCGGAGACGAAAGTCATTCTCGGGTATGTGGAGAACATTGATGACGGGCGCGTATTTATGGAACATGCCGCAAGGGTGTCCATGAAAAAGCCGATCATAATGATGAAGGCAGGAACGACTCCGGCCGGGGCAAGAGCGGCTTCCTCCCATACAGGAGCTGTGGCCGGGTCCGATAAAGCCTGTGCCGCCGCATTCCGGCAGTCCGGGGTGATCAGGGTTGACCGTCTTGATGATCTTTTCAATCTTGCCAAAGCTTTTTCCTCCCAGGAACTGCCCCTTGGGCCGAATCTGGGGATAGTTACCAATGCCGGGGGGCCCGGGATTCTGGCCGCGGACGCCTGCGGGGAGTCCGGGATGCGTATGCCCACTTTTTCCCCGGATATTATCGGTGACCTGCAGCGGATGCTGCCCGGTTATGCATCGCTTTATAACCCAGTAGATCTGCTCGGAACTGCTGATGCCGAGAGCTATGGCCGTGCCGTGCGTATAGTGGGCCATGATCCCGGTGTGAACAGCCTGCTGGTGATTGTTGCTCCTTCAGCCGGTCTTGACCTTGCCGCAGTTGCCGGGGCGATAGCCGAGACCGCAGGCGAGATTCCAAAGCCTGTATTCTGCTGTCTTATGGGGCGCAGGAACAGTGAGAAGGCTCGGGAAATCTTTGCTTCTGCCGGGATTCCGGTATATGACTTCCCCAAGCAGGCGGTGCGGGCTATGGACTGCATGTATCGCTATGCCGCCTGGAAAGGGCGTCCCCCAAGGACCTACATAATCCCGGAAAGGGATGTGGATGGAGCACGTGATGTGGTCGAGTCCGCACTGCGTTCAGGGCGGGCCGAGCTGGTGGAATTTCAGGCCCGTGATATTGTCACTGCCTATGGTTTGCCGTCTCCCGAATCCGATCTGGCCCGAAGCGGCGACGAGGCTGCCGCAATAGCAGGACAGCTCGGCTATCCTGTTGTTCTTAAGATTGCCTCCCCCGAGATTTCCCATAAGTCCGATGTGGACGGTGTCCGTGTCGGGCTCAATTCCGCAGAAGAGGTCAGGGCGGCTTTCTGGGATATTACCGCCCGTACCCAGCGTCTGCGTCCCGATGTCTATATTGCCGGGTGTCTGGTCCAGCAGATGGTTTCACCCGGGTCAAGAGAAGTTATTGTGGGATTTCGCAGGGACAGGCAGTTCGGACCGTTGCTCATGTTCGGTCTGGGCGGGGTCCATGTGGAAATCCTCAAGGATATTTCTTTCCGTCTGGCGCCTCTATCCGTGGAGGATGCCGGAGATATGGTGCGGGAAATCCGCTCCTATATGTTATTGAAGGGAGTCAGGGGAGGAGAGCCCGTTGACTTCGATGCGATTACCGATGTCCTGATCAGGATGTCATGTCTGGCTGAAGATTTTCCTGAAATTTATGAAGCTGAATTCAACCCTGTGCTGGTAAGTGCGGAAGAGGCCCTGGTCGCAGATGCGAGGATGACCGTGGTCGATCCCGGCCCTGGCGGCGCAACCGTGCGGGGACTTGTTGCTGAGCCTGAATAAGGAGGCATAGATGGTAGGTATATATATTGGTTCCACCACCGGATACTCCGGCAAGAACCTTCTGGCCATGTCGCTCGGTCTCAAGCTGCGCGAAAGCGGACTGAACGTAGGATACATGAAACCGGTAGGCGCGGTGCCGCACATGGACGGTGATAAACCCGGGGATGCCGATGCCGCCTTTATTCAGCAGGTGCTGGGTCTGGAGCAGGATCCCGCCAAGGTTACACCTGTGCTGGTCACCCGTGATTTCACTATCAAGGCCTTTTCCGAGGATCTCGGCGACCTGATGCCTTCCATCGTGGATTCCTATGAGGAACTCAGCCGGGGCAAGGATGTGATGATCATCGGCGGTTCCGGGAGCTACCTGAGTTCCGGGACTTACTGCGGCGTGAGCGGACCCGACGTGGCCCGTTCCCTGAAAGCCAAGACCATTCTTGTTGACAGGTACAGCAAGGAACTGCGTTACGATTACGTGCTGCGGGTCCACAAGGAGCTGGGGGATGATTTTCTGGGCGTGGTCTTCAATGACGTTCCTGAACATTTCATGGATGAGCTTACTTCACTGCTGGTTCCCTTCCTTGAAAAGAGAGGAGTAAAGGTTCTGGGCATCATCCCGAGAGATCCGCTCATGGGCGCTATCAAGGTCAATGATCTGGCGGAAAGGCTGTTCGGAAAGATCATCTCCGCACACGCCAAGGCTGATCGGGTAGTTGAGAATTTTCTCATCGGAACCATGCAGGTTGAGAACTTTATCACTCACTTCAGAAGACACAAGAATTCTGCAGTCATCGTCGGTGGGGACCGGGCGGATGTTCAGCTTGTGGCTCTTGAGGGGAACTGCCCCTGTCTGATCCTTACCGGTAACCTCTACCCCAACGACATTATTCTCACCCGTTCCGAAGTTCTGGAAATTCCGGTAATTGTTGTGCGCGATGATACCTATGCAGTTGCCAAGAAGATGGAAGCCATACAGGAAAGCTATAAACTGCGCGATATGATCAAGATTAATCATGGCGCCGGGCTGGTCAATTCGGAGCTCGATTACGACTATCTGATGGCTGAGCTGGACCTGTGATTACCTCCCCTTCGAGTTGGTATTATAACCAACTGTTATAGTAGGAATAAAAAAATCGTTTGATCATTTTTGTTAAATGAGTGAAGGTGTTTTTTATAAAATAAATAAGATATAACCATCTTAATATACAGTATAATTTTATTTGACGCCGGGGCCGTGGCTGCCTCGGCGTCTTTGTTTTTTTATTGTTTTCAGTCGGCAAAAGGCTCAGGACGGTATTGTACTAGTCGTTAAAATGTGCGAGTGAATTGGCAGGTATAAGGTCGGATGGGTCTCCGGCCTTGGTGTGACTAGGTTTGTTTCGACCAAAGACGGGACTAATGTTGGTTTGAAAAACAGGGTGCTTGCACCCTAAAAACCGAGCCGATCCGGGGCGTTGGCGGATTAACCGGATCATTCGGAACGAGGAGGCGTGAGATGCCTGATGCGTCCACGTGGGATTGGAATCCCGGTAAAAGAGAGGTTCAGGACACAGGATCCTGGACCGATAAGTTTGAGTGGGTGGAAGAGTTCCATGCCAGCCCCGACGGAGAAAAGGTCGGAGCGGTCGTAAAGACGGGCGAAATGGAATTCACTGCTTGTGTGAACGGGGAAGTCTGGGAGGAGCGTTATGACAGGGTTTTCTACCCCAAGTTTGCGCCCGACGGAAGGCTGACCGGAATTGCCCAGCAGGAGGGAGAATGGACTCTGTCGGTAGACGGAGAGCATTGGCCGGAAATGTACGGCTATATCTGGAAGACAACTTTCGGGCCTGAAGGAACCATCATCTGTGCTGTACAGCAGGATATGGAATACGGCATGGGAGTTGACGGAGTCCTCTGGGATAACTTTTTTGAGAATGCAAACAACTTCTCAGTGGGCGGCGATGGTAAATCCACCGCAGCTGTTGTTCAGGTAAAGTCGCTTGGTCAGGCGGATGTTGAAACCTTCCAGAAAGGTGTCTTCTCCGTTGCTGTGAATGGCGAGGCCTGGGACAACGTTTTCATGAACTGCTACACTCCGGTGTTTGATGCGCAGTGTAAAAGGGTTGCCTGCCAGATACGCAAGACTCTCTATGATTATACCATCGCAGTCGATGGAAAGATCTGGCAGCGCGAGTACCAGTGCGTGTGGGCTCCCAGCTTCAACCCTGCAACCGGCGCGCTTGTTGCTCCTGTTCGCATGGGTGGTAAGTGGGGAATGGCTCAGGACGGAGAGCTGCTCTGGAAAAACGTTTTCGCCAACTGCTGGCACCAGCAGTTCAGCGCGGACGGCAGCAGACTCTGGGCTATTATTGCTCCCACATTCGGCGTGTTTACTGTTGCAGTTGACGGTAAGCCCTGGTCAATAACCGCTCCGGTGGTCATTGATCTGGCAGTCAGCCCTGACGGCAACCGTGCTGCGGCACTGGGCAAGGATAACCGTGACTACACTGTGATGTGTGACGGAAAAGTCTGGCCCGGTGTTTTTGAAATGGCCTGGAAACCCGTTTTCAGCCCTGACAGTTCCAAGGTTGCAGCCAAAGTCGAGAAAAACGGCCGTTATACCGTAATTCTTGACGGCAAGCCTTACGGACAGGATTTCGACCAGTGCTGGGAGCCCGCTTTCAGCCCTGACAGCTCCAAGGTTCTCATTCGTGCCATTAATGGCGGCAAGTTTGTACGCATCGTTGCC
Organism: Maridesulfovibrio sp. FT414; assembly: GCF_050916235.1. Classification (GTDB taxonomy): domain Bacteria; phylum Desulfobacterota; class Desulfovibrionia; order Desulfovibrionales; family Desulfovibrionaceae; genus Maridesulfovibrio. The sequence goes on along the minus strand of NZ_CP104854.1, from coordinate 1,482,069 downwards.
GATGTGAGTGAATTCTAACCCGGAGGAAGTGCACATGAACAGTGTTTATGCATTCGTGGTAGGTCCTCTGGCGTGGTTCGCCTGGGGCGTGTTTATTCTCGGTTCCGCCTACAGGCTGGTTTCAATGTACCAGCTTGCCAAGGCAAAGGACGCATCGTCCATGCATTATATGAGCTTCAAATGGGGCATGCGTTCCATTATGGCATGGCTCAACCCGTCCGGAACCCTCGGTTGGCAGCGCAATCCCTGGACTGCGATGATGACCTTTGTTTTTCACATCTGTCTTGTAGTCGTACCCCTGTTCCTTCTGGGACACGTGGTGCTTTGGGATCAGTTCTTTGGAATCAGCTGGCCGACCCTGCCTGATACCATTGCTGACATTATGTCCATCCTCGTTGTTGTCTGTTGCATCTACTTCGGTCTGCGCCGTTTTCTGCAGAAAGATGTGGCCTATCTGACCACTGCCAAGGACTGGATTGCTCTGGTTGTTCCCACTCTGGTTTTTGCAACCGGAGTTATGGCTTTTCACGAGATCGGTGATGCCAAGTTCATGCTTATCCTGCACATCCTGTGCGGCGAAATCATGCTCGTAAGCATTCCCTTCACCAGGTTGAGCCACATGCTGTTCGGTCTGTTCACCAGAGCATACATCGGTTCCGAGTTCGGTGGCGTACGTCACTGCAAGGACTGGTAACCAAAGCCCCGCAAGGAGTATCTTAAAATGACGTTCGACAGAAAAATCGAAGATGCAGGGCTTAACCGCGGAGTTTCCCGCCTGACCCCTGAACGCATCTCAAATACCCTCAAACAGGTAATCGAAGGAGAAGCCGGGGCCAAGCTCAAGCTGTATGCAGAAACCTGCATGCGCTGCGGCATGTGCTCCGAGGCCTGTCACTATTACATGTCCCACGATGGGGATCCGAGTTATTCTCCGGCCGGTAAGGTGCATCAGACTCTGGGCAGAATTCTGCGCCAGAACTACAAAGTGACCCCGGAAGAAATCTATGAAATGGCCCAGATAGCTTACACCGAGTGTAACCTCTGCCGCCGTTGCATTCATTTCTGTCCGCTGGGAATCGACACCGGTTACATCATGAGCATGGTGCGCCGCATGTGCCACAAGCTCGGCGTAACCCCGCAGTACATTCAGGATACCGCCCACTCCCACTCATCAACCATGAACCAGATGTGGCTCAAGGACGACGAATGGATGGATACCCTGCAGTGGCAGGAAGACGAAGCTCGTGACGAGCTGCCGACTTTGCGTATCCCGCTGGGCAAGGAAGGGGCGGATATCTATTATTCAGTTATCGCACCGGAACCAAAGTTCCGTACCCAGCTTATCTATCAGGCCGCCTACATCATGAACGTGGCCGGAGTTGATTTTACCATGCCCACTGAGCCGGGCTGGGACAACTCCGACATGTGCATGTTCACCGGTGACTTTGAAATGATGGGCCGGCTCAAGAAGCGCCATTTCGAATCCGCTCTCGATCTCAAAGTCAAGCGCATCGTCATGGGTGAGTGCGGTCACGCATTCCGTTCCGTTTACGATCAGGGCAACCGCTGGGATGCCTGGGCCAGCTATCCTATCGAAGTAGTCCACTCCGTGGAATTCTTCTGGGAGCTTTTCGAGGCTGGTAAGATCAAGCTGCGTGAGAAGTTCAAGGAGCCTATCACCGTGCATGATCCCTGTAACATCATCCGCGGACGCGGCTTGATGGAACAGTCCCGCAAGCTGGCTCACGCCCTGTGTGAAAATGTGGTTGAGATGACCCCCAACCTTGAGCACAACTACTGCTGTGCTGCTGGTGGCGGTGTTATCAACTGCGGTCCTCCGTTCAAGAATGTCCGCATGAAAGGTAACAGGATCAAGGCCGAGCAGCTCAAGGCAACCGGCGTAAACACCATTCTCGCTCCCTGCCACAACTGTCACGGCGGTCTCGAAGATCTGGTTCATTATTATGAACTGGGTATGGATATTAAGTTCTTCGGCGACCTGATCTTTGAACTCATGGAAAAGCCGGAAGTGGAATAGGAGGAAGATGACGATGTTAAAAAGAGTAATC